>CANPTT010000007.1 GCA_947577065.1 uncultured Pseudoflavonifractor sp. | reverse complement strand
GATTGCCCTGCACCACAATGTCCCGGTTCAGCAGCCGCCGGGTGATGTAGTCCTGTTTGGTCAGCCCGGACAGGCGGACGGCAATCTCAATCTGTTCGTTTTCCTCCGGGGACACCCGGAACGCTATGGTCTTGCTTCTCCATCGGTTGTGGTTGTCGAGATTTTTCGCAGACATGATTTAAGCCCCCTTTCGCTCCATGTTCAGCTTGTCCGCCATCTCCGCCTGCCGGGTGGGGAACAGGTGAGCGTAGCGGTAGGTGATGTCAATGCTTTCGTGCCCCACCCGGTCAGCGATTGCCAGGGCCGTAAAGCCCATGTCAATCAGCAGGGAAATGTGGCTGTGTCGGAGGTCGTGAATCCTGATCCGCTTGACCCCCGCCTCTTTCGCTCCCCTGTCCATCTCCCGGTGAAGATAGGATTTCGTCACCGCGAAAATGCGGTCTGTCGGCTCCACGGCGTATAGGCTCTTGATGTAGTCCTCCATTTCTTCACAGAGGAAAGCGGGCATTTGAATGACCCGGTTGCTCTTGGCCGTCTTGGGGTCGGTGATAACGTCCTGGCCCTTGATACGCTGGTAGGATTTCGAGATGGAAACCGTCTGCTTCTCAAAGTCGAAGTCCCCAGGGGTGAGGGCCAGCAGCTCCCCCTCCCGGATACCGCACCAGTAGAGCATTTCAAAGGCATAGTAGGAGAGGGGCTTGTCCATCATAGCGTCAGCGAATTTCAGATACTCCGCTTTCGTCCAGAACAGCATTTCCCGGCCCTTGGCCTTGCCCATGTTGCCCACCTGGGCGGCGGGGTTGGCTTTCAGATTGTAGTGCTTCACCGCATGATTGAAAACGGCGCTCAACTGATTGTGGAGCGTTTTCAGGTACACGGGGGAATAGGGCTTGCCGTTCTTGTCCCGGTAGTTCAGCATTTCGCTCTGCCACGCCATGACCTCTTTAGAGTGGATTTCGCTCATTTTCCGCTTTCCGAAGTAGGGCACCAGCTTCTTGTAGAGGATATGCTCTTTCGTCCCCCAGGTGTTCTCCTTGATACGGCCTTTCATGTCTGCGGCGTAGAGCGCCACGAAGCTCTCAAAGGTCATATCCAGGTCGGCGGTCTGCTGTTGCAGGAACGTCCGTTCCCACTCCAGCGCCTCCCGCTTGGTCTTGAAGCCCCGCTTCATCTTCTTTTCCTTTTTCCCTGTCCAGTTCTCAAAGTAAAAGGACGCATACCATGTTCCCTTGGCCTTGTCTTTGTACGCTGGCATTTTCTTCCCTCCTTACTGATTTTCCCGCAGTCCATAGAACTTTTCCTCGAAGTAGCGCCTGCTCACCCGTCCGGGGATGGTGAGGAAACCTTTCTGCTTCAGCTCCTCGTTCATCTCCCGCACCAGCTTGTAGGCGTAGGGCTTGGAGATACCCAGCGCCCCGGCCACTTCCTCGGCTCGTACAAACAGCTCTTTGCTCAAATACAACACCTCCTTATTGATGGTTCGCAAAATTGTTAATGCCGACATCCTTATTATACATTCGCATAGTTGTTAATGTCAAGAGTTTATTTCGCAATTTTGTTAATTTTCTTCTTGCATATTTCGCTTATTTGCGCTATACTATTTTCAAAGGCGGTGGAACATATGACAGTAGGAGAAAAAATCAAGAAAATCCGCACATTTCGGGGTATGACGCAAAAGGAATTGGGGCTGGCTATCGGCTTTGAGGAAAAGGGAGCGGATAACCGTATTGCCCAGTACGAAACGAATTACCGTGTGCCAAAGAGGGAGCTGCTGGACAAGATTGCCCAGGCCCTGCGGGTAGACCGTCAGAACTTCTATACGGTTCAACCCGGCTGTGCCGAGGACTTCATGCGGACGTTCTTCTGGCTGGACGAGGACAGCCCCGGCTCCATCCGTCTGTTTCAGCTTGTCCGCAACCCCGGCAAGACGGGGGCCTCCGATGATACCGCCGTCCGCTACAATGACACGGACGACTGGCCCGCTCAACCTCCTGTGGGTATCTACTTCAACTATGGCCTTGTGGACGAGTTTATGAGGGAATGGCTCTTGCGCCAGCAGGAGCTACACGCCGGGGAGATTACCAGGGAAGAATACTTTGAATGGAAAATCAACTGGCCGAGTACCTGCGATGACGGGAAAGAATCGAAATACTATGTACCCTGGAGAAAAGAAAAATAGGGCAAGCAAAACCGCCCTGCTGAATTTGTCGTTCAGCAGGGCGGTTCGCTTGCCCTTTGCAATCATTCTCTTGTGTGACCGGGTTGAAACGAATAGTATCAATCCAGTATCACAAGGCAAAGTGACAGGTCAAAAACCCTGTATTCATGCGGGTTTGCGCCGTTTTAACGGTCATTCCCACTCGATCGTCCCCACCGGCTTTGGCGTCAGATCGTAGAGCACCCGGCACACACTGGGAACCTCCTTCAGGATCCGGTCTGTGATAGTCTTCAGCACCGGCCAGGCGATCTCGGGTACAGTGGCGGTCATTGCATCCACGGTGTTCACCGCCCGGATGATGACAGGCCAGTCATAGGCCCGCTTGCCATCCCGGACTCCGGTGGCCCGCATATCGGGAACCACGGTAAAAAACTGCCACACCTGCTCGGCAAGGCCGGCCTTGGCAAATTCCTCCCGCAGGATGGCGTCGGACTCCCGAAGGGCCGCCAGCCGATCCCGGGTGATGGCGCCCAGGCAGCGGACCCCCAGACCGGGCCCGGGGAAAGGCTGTCGCTCCACCATGGAGACAGGCAGACCCAAAGCCTTACCCACCACACGGACCTCATCCTTAAAGAGCAGCCGCACCGGCTCCACCAACTCAAACTGCATATCTTCCGGCAGTCCTCCCACATTGTGGTGGGCCTTTACACCGTCGCTCTCCAAAATGTCGGGATAGATGGTTCCCTGGGCCAGAAAGTCGATGCCTTCGAGCTTTCGGGCCTCCTCGTCAAAGACTTTGATAAACTCTCCGCCAATGATCTTCCGTTTCCGCTCCGGCTCATCCACCCCGGCAAGCAGATCCAGAAACCGGTCGGTGGCGTCCACATAGATGAGGTTGGCGTCCAACTGGTTCCGGAATACCTCGATGACCTGCTCGCTCTCCCCCTTGCGCATCAGCCCGTGGTTTACATGGACGCACACCAACTGCTTGCCGATGGCCTTAATGAGAAGCGCCGCCACCACAGAGGAGTCTACGCCGCCGGAGAGGGCCAGCAGCACCTTCCGATCCTCCACCTGTCCCCGGATTTCCTTCACCTGCTCTGCGATAAATGCCTCCGCCAGCTCCGGGGTGTTGATCCGCTTCATGTCCGCGGGCCGTACATTGTTCTGCATATTCCATCCTCCCTGTCTTAGGTTTTTCTGATTATACACCAAGAAAGCCGTCGACGCAAGAGTCGTCGACGGCTTTCTTTTCACTCAAATTCCACAGTTGCGGGGGGCTTACTGGTAATATCATAGAGCACCCGGTTGATGTGAGGGACCTCGTTGACGATCCGAACGCTGACCCGATCCAGCACCTCATAGGGGATCCGTGTCCAGTCCGCCGTCATAAAGTCGCTGGTGGTCACGCTTCGAAGGGCGATGGCGTAATCGTAGGTTCGCCCGTCCCCCATGACCCCCACTGACCGCAGATTGGTCAGCACGGCAAAATACTGATCCATACTGCCCTCCAAGTGGGCCTTAGCCACCTCATCCCGGAAGATAAAATCGGCCAGCCGCAGCAGATCCAACTTTTCCCTGGTGATATCCCCAATGATCCGAATAGCCAAACCCGGTCCCGGGAAGGGCTGGCGGGAAACCAGATACTCCGGCAGCCCCAGCTCCCGCCCCAGTTGGCGCACCTCGTCCTTAAACAACATCCGCAGGGGCTCTACGATCTCCTTAAAATCCACATAGTCGGGAAGCCCGCCTACATTATGGTGGCTTTTGATAACGGCGGCGTCCCCCGCTCCGGACTCAATGACGTCGGGATAGATGGTGCCCTGAACCAGGTAGTCCACCTGCCCGATCCGCCTGGCCTCCTGCTCAAAGACCCGGATGAACTCCTCTCCAATGATCTTCCGCTTGGCCTCCGGTTCAGAGACGCCGGACAGCTTGGACAGAAAAAGCTCCTCCGCGTTGGCCCGAACAAAATTGATATCCCATTTGGCAAAGGCGCGCTCCACCTCGTCCCCTTCATGGAGGCGCATCAGGCCATGATCCACAAACACGCAGGTAAGCTGATTCCCCACCGCCTCCGCCACCAGAGCGGCGGCTACGGAGGAATCCACCCCCCCTGACAAGGCCAACAACACCTTTCCGGCGCCTACCTTTTCCCGAATCCGGCGAACAGCGGTATCCTTGTAGCCCCCCATACTCCAATCGCCCACAGCTCCGCAGACCTCATAGAGAAAATTGCGGATCATGGCGGTACCCATCTGCGTATGGTTTACCTCCGGATGGAACTGAACCCCATAGAACCCCCTGTTTTCATCGCAGATAGCCACGTTAGGACAAGCCTCGGAACGGGCCGCAAGGGAAAACCCTTCCGGCACCTTTTCCATATAGTCCCCATGGCTCATCCAGGAAACTCCCTTTTCCGGCAGGCCCTGAAACAGCTTGCAGGTGGTATCGTAGAAGGTCTCTGTCTTTCCGTACTCCCTGGCGCTGTCACTCTGAGCCGCTGTCACCCTGCCTCCCAAGCTGTGGGCCATAAGCTGGCATCCGTAGCAAATCCCCAAAACAGGGATCCCCCAGCCAAAGATGGCCGGGTCCACCTGGGGAGAGCCGGGGGCATACACACTGCTGGGGCCGCCGGTAAAAATGATCCCGATGGGTTCCATGGCCTTTAACTGCTCCAAGGGCGTGGTACAGGGCTTTACCTCACAGTATACCCCGCACTCCCGCACCCGGCGGGCGATAAGCTGGTTGTATTGTCCGCCGAAATCCAATACGATCACAAGCTGATGGTTCATATATTTACCTCTTCCCCGGCCACCCTTAAAGGTGTATCGCCGCTTACCACCACAGGAACTGATCCAACTCACCGCTACAGAACAGCACATTTCCCTCATGCTTTTCCTCATCCCGCACCGGCAGGAAGGGATCCAGAAGGGTCACCCGCTTGCCGCAGGAAGGGCAGCGGTATTGAATAGCGCCGCAGGCATACATCCCGGAAGGAATGTCCGCTTTTTTCTCCACCTTGTGCAGGTTTTTTATGTAGAACTCAGGCTCCTTGTGCTCCGTATAGTGGCCTACGATCACGCTGGGAAGGGCGTAAAGCTGCTTGTGGAGCTTCTCCATGGCGCAATTGCACTCCCGGCACCAATCGTCCTGATATTTCGCAAAAAGTTTCTCAAAAAAGCTCATTTTTACACACCCAAGCTTTGCTGCCGAGCAGCCTCCAGCACCTGGACCCAGCGGTCTGCCTTGGATATTCCCTCCAGCACCTTGGGATCCTCCATCTTCCACCGTTGGTTGGAGGTAAAGGTATCCACCCGGATCTTTACGCTGTCCACCAGAAACAGAAAGCTCACCCGACTGGTACCTCTCAGGAAGCCTGCGCCGCCTGCGCCGTCCTCGCTCCAGGTCTTGCCAATACGGCTGGCCGGCAGAACATACAGCTCAAAGGGATTCCAGAAGAACAGCAGCGCCACGGCGCCCTGCTTCATATCCACCGCCACAGTCTGATTGCCGCCGAAGAAGGTCTGATTCCGCTCAAAGCCTTGCTCGTCCAGAACCTTCGCCATGTTTTTCTTCCGCATCCTCCAGATGGAGGTAGTGCCGAAGACCCACCAGATCACGGCCAGCACCGTTGGACACATAAAGCAGATCACCGCACCGGTTCCTCCGTCACGGAAGAACTGATAGCCAACAAAGCCACCCAGCACAATGACGGCGATGGGGAGAAAAATGGTGGCCAGCAGGTAGACAGCATTTACTTTTTTAACGGGCTTGGTACTCATCTCTCATTCCTTCTTTCTTGATATATCACCCAATCAGGTTCTCAGTCCCATTCACTTTTCGGTTCCCCCTCTTTTCTTTTGGGGGGTATAAAGAATGGGAAGATCCCCAGATGAGCGCCAAAGGAGTGGAACAACGGAAAGCTGATAAAAATGGTGGCTACCTGCACGATACTGGCATAGTGACCGGTATAGTCCTCCTGGCTGACCGTACCCCCATTCCCCCGCATATCCACATAAAAATCCGTACGGCTCAGCTCTTCGCCATACTGGATCTGCTTCATGAAATATTCGTCCTTGGTCAGGTCGTCATACACTACCTGTCCCACCGGGAGGGTATGGTCACTGGTGTAATAGTCCCCCTCCTGCTGGACATTCTCCATATTGATCACCGCGGCGATCACCTCGCCGGAAGGCAAGGTCACCGCGTATGTATAAACCCCGTCATGATATCCCGCGCCCCGGTTCCGGTACTCGATCCCTGGGGATACAATGGTGAACTTCTCCTCTTGGAGCAGCTCATCTACACTCTGGATCCGGGGAATATCCGTCCCCGCCTTACCGCCGATCTCCCCGTCGGCCACCGTGTGCTCCTCCACATAACTCTCATAGGCGGGAGGCAGGAGCATGGTGGTCAGTTTGGAGGTCCCCAGGCTGAGTCCATAGGCCAGAAGCAGGCAAAACCAGATGTCAAATCGCAGCAGATATCTTCGTCTCAAAGGAACTCCTCCCCTCATCAGCCGGACACGGCATTTTATTATACAAAATTATTTGGGGGTTGGCAAGACCTCAATTTCTCACGAGACCTATCCCTCCGGAGCCAGATCCACGACCACTACCTCCGGCCGGTCAAAAAAGCGGGGTACCCGGGTACTCTCTTTGGACAATCCCCGCCCCACGATCATCACACCCCCGTCCTCCAACCGGTATTTCCCGCCGGCATAGGCGGGAAACCATCCCTGATCCGGAGCGAACAGACCGTTGACCAGCCCTGGAATCCGCCACTGTCCCCCATGGGCGTGGCCGGCCAATACAAGGTCAAATCCGCCATACTGCTCCACCCGCTCCGGCCGGTGGGAGAGCAAGAGGGAAAAATCATCCCCCTCAGCTCTCTTTATCGCCTCCAGCTGCATGCCCCATTTCTCTTCCCCCACCATCGGATCGTCGATTCCACAAAGCCGAATGGTCTGTCCGTTTATTTCCAAGATAATGGCTTCTCCCGCCAGGACCCTCACTCCGCAGACGGAAAGCTGCTCTTTGATCTCATCCCCGTAGCCGCTCCATATCTCATGATTCCCAATCACATAAAAGGTTGGCGCGTACTTTGCCAACGCCCGTGCTGCCTGATAGGCTCGTTCCGGCGGTCGGCGTCCGAAGTCGTCATCTACCCAATCCCCGCCCAGCAGTATCAGATCGGGCTCTTGAGCCAGGGCGAGCTCCAATAGCGTCCTCTGCTCCCTCCCATGATCGCAGGAGTGAAGATCCGATAGAAACAGCACCCGTACCGGTGCGGTCAATTTGTCGCTTTTTACCGTATACCGCCGCACCACAAGACGAGGGTCCAATCCCAAGGCAAAGAAAACCAGGGCCGCCGTTAACAAAATCACACCCAGCTTCTTCTTTTTTCTTCTTTTGCTCATTTTGCTCATCCGTCCACCTCCTTACGGCATAGACCCCGATGTCTAAAATTTCCGGCTGCCGCCCTCATATTCCTCTGATGGCAGGTCATACTGAACAAGAGACATTTTGGGGAGGTCTATCCATGGTCATTGCCTTTGTCCGCACCATCATCCTCTATCTGCTTATCATTGCCGGTATCCGTCTAATGGGAAAGCGACAGGTAGGTGAGCTGGAGCCCTCCGAACTGGTTCTGGCCCTTATTATTGCCGACCTGGCGGCAGTTCCGATGCAGGATTTTGGGATCCCCTTGCTCTCAGGTATTATCCCGATCCTCACCCTTTTGTCCATCACTATGATCATCTCTGTCCTATCCATGAAGAGTGTAAAATTCCGGGCGCTCATCTGCGGGCGGCCCTCTATCATTGTGGAAAACGGAAAGCTAAAGCAAGGTGAAATGAAAAAAAACCGTTTTACGGTGGATGAGCTGATGGAAGAGCTGCGCATGAAAGGAGTCACCGATATCTCCACTGTAAAATACGCCATTTTAGAGACAAACGGACAAATTTCTGTTCTCCCCTTCGGCGATCAAAAACCCCCTGCCGCCAAAGACTTGGGGGTCTCTCCCGAGGAAGCGGGCCTTCCGCTGGTCATCATCAATGACGGACGGGTCTTGGAGCATAATCTGCGGCTTCGGGGATATGAGGAAAACTGGTTGGAAAAGCAACTCAAGGCACACGGCGTCAAGCGGCCGGAACAGGTCTATCTTCTCACCGCCGATGAGTTGGGGCGGGTCTATTTTGCGCCTATGGAGGAAAAAGAATGAAGCGGATCGTTATTGCAGGGGCCATTTTGCTGGTCACTTTCGCAGCCACCCTGGGACACAGCTTTTATATTACCGCCTTCACCGGAGAGATATCCACGCTTTTGGAGGCCGCCGAAGCAAACGCCGAAAAGGAGCAATGGGATGCCGCCCGGGAACTGACTCAAAGCGCTCAGGAGCACTGGAACTCTGCCGATGCTTATTTGCACATACTTCTCCGCCACAGCGAGACCGATGCTATCTATACCGGCTTTCGGGAGGTAGTGGAATTTATTCAATGTCAGGAGGGGGGGGAATACTCCGCCGCCAACGCCCGTTTGATCGCCGAACTGGAGCTCCTCTCCGAGGCGGAACAGCTCACCCTGAAAAATATTCTGTAATCTGTAATAAAGACGGAAACTCAAGGGCCTGGGCTCCCTTCGGCAGCCTGTCCAGACACTTGGCAACCTTGTGCCGCCGCTCTAATTTTATCCCATTTTTCCATTCCTTTCAAGACTTTTGACTTTTCCCACCCCCTGCCGTATAATAATTTCCATGAAAGGAGGTCCGCCATGGAAGCCATTTTTCCAGCATCTTAGTTTTCCTCTTTCTGCTCCTCCCTCCGATCCTGACCCTGTGCAACCTCCTCAACCTTTTTCAAAAGACCCCCTGGCAGGAAACCCTTATCGACCGTCTCACCTTCCTGCTGGGCCCCCTCTTTATGGTCCTTCTCTGGTGGTTCTGGTCCGCCCCCGACTGGGACCAACCCGTCTACATAAATCGGGAGCCCTATCTCCACGCTCCCCTGGCCTCCTGGCATCTGCCCACCGTCCTGGCCCTGGCCGCCTGGACCCTCCTCAGCTTCTGGGTCCTTCACTTTCTCTGGGAGCATCTCCCCCCGATCCCCACAGTCCTGTGCATCTCAGGACTGGAGGTCGGCGCAGTCCTGTCTGTCCTGTTTCTCATCCAGCTCTCCCCTCACCTCATAGGCGAAGGGGTCCTGGGCACGCCGGACTGTATCTATATGTCCCTGTTCCCCCTCAACTATCTTTTGACCCTCCCCCGCCTCCTACGCCGGGCCATCCGCTGCCAACTCTCCCGGCTGGAGCAGGCCCCACCCGACCCCGACAGGTCCTTTCTCCTCCTCTGCCGTTCCCTTCTCTCCCGCAGTCTGGGATGGATTCTGGCCGGCTTTCTCCTAGCCCTCCCCCTGTTGGCCCTTCTCCTGGCAGTCCTGGTTCTTTTCGGCCAGGCTCCCGACGCCGCTATCCGGGCTTTCACCGAAACCAGTGACTGGACTCTGTCCCAAAAGATCTCCCCTCCCCCCATTGAGTATAACGCCCACTATCTCTGCACCGTTGCGGTGGGAGGTCATCCCAGACTGGTGAAGCCTACCCGCTACGGCCTCCGCCACGGCAAACGTATCGTAGTGAACCGCCAACTCTGCGTGGCAAACGCCTTCGAGCAGCTCCTCATGGAGCGTGCCCCCCGGCTCCACAGGGCCATTCGCCGGTTCTATGACACCCACGGCTACCCACTCTCTCAAAAGCTGACCACTCCCCTTCGGGCCGATGTGACCTATCTTCTGATGAAGCCCCTGGAGTGGGTGTTCCTCCTGTGTCTCTATACCTTCGATCCCAAACCGGAGGACCGCATTGCCCTGCAGTATACCGGACGATAAAAAAGAGCTCCGCCTGAGTCCAGGCGGGGCTCTTTTTTATTTCTCCTGCAGCAGCTTGTTCAGCTCGCTCATAAAAGTGCTGATATCCTTAAACTGCCGGTAAACTGAGGCAAACCGCACATAGGCGACCTCGTCCACATCTTTCAGCCGATCCATAACCATCTCTCCGATCTTCTCAGAGGGGACCTCTCGGTTCATCTCATTTTGAAGGATCTGCTCGATCTCGTCTACGATCTTTTCCAGAGTCTCAAAGGATACCGGCCGTTTCTCACAGGCGCGGATCATGCCGTTGAGCAGCTTGCTGCGATCAAAGCTCTGCCTGCTGCCGTCCTTTTTGATCACCACCACGGGAAGAGTCTCCATCACCTCAAAGGTGGTGAATCGTTTGCGGCAGGAAAGACACTCCCTGCGGCGGCGGATGCTGGCGCCATCCTCAGCTGGACGGGAATCCACCACCTTACTGTCCAAATAACCGCAAAAAGGACATTTCATATCTCTGCACGCTCCTAATTATGTAGGATTGGGGCCGCTTTAAGTCTTATTTTATCACAAAGTTTTTTGTTTGACCAGCCCCTATGCCAAATTTTGCCGCCGCTTCGCCGCCAGAAGCGTATTTTCCATCAGCGCCGCCCGGGTCATGGGCCCTACGCCTCCGGGAACGGGAGTCAAATAGGCAGCCCTCTCTGCCGCGGCGGCAAAGTCCACGTCGCCGCACAGCTTGCCGTTGTCGTCCCGGTTCATGGCTACATCCACCACTACGGCGCCCTGCTTCACCATATCCCCGGTGATCAGGCCCTGACGTCCCACCGCCGCCACCAGAATATCCGCCTGGCGGCAATGCTCTGCCAAATCAGGCGTGCGGGAGTGGCATACCGTAACGGTGGCATTCCGCCGGAGCAGCAGCAGCGCCATGGGCTTACCCACGATATTGGACCGGCCCACCACCACCGCCCGCTTCCCGGCGGGGTCCACACCGTATTCATCCAGAAGGTCCATCACGCCGGCGGGAGTACAGGGCAGAAACCCCGGCCGACCGATCAGGAGAGCCCCCGCATTCATGGGATGAAAACCATCCACATCCTTTTCCGGGTCAATGGCCTGAATGACTGTCTCCTCATCCAGCTGGGCGGGCAGGGGCAGCTGGACCAGGATACCATCGATATCCTCCCGGCCATTCAGCGTCTCCACCAGCTCCAAAAGCTCCTCCTGGGTCGCACTCTCCAGAAGGGCATATTCCTCACTGTAAAAGCCGCACTCCTCGCAGTCCTTCCGTTTACTGGTCACATAGACCCGAGAGGCCGGGTCGTTCCCTACAAGCACCACCGCCAAGCCGGGGCGTCTGGGAAGCTTTACCGCCTCCTCCCGGACCCGTGCCTTGATCTTTGCCGCCAAGGCCTTTCCGTCAAGTGTTGTCATGTCCGTCCTCCCTCGCTTCCCTCAGGATGCTCTCCAGGTCCAGCTCCTCCCCGCTCTCTTTGGCTCTCTCCGCGGAAGGTATCGGGCTGTCCTTCCTGTCGGAAACAGGCGCCGCCCCAGCGGCTTTTCGGGCTGCCATCTGCCGCCCCCAAAGCGCTCTGGGATCGTGGGGGCGGGAGAGCTGAACGGCCAGCACCACCAAACCCGCCACGGCAGACAGGATCGCCAGCACCTGGGACACCCGAAGTCCAGTGGAGAAAAAGTACAGGCTGTCGGTCCGCAGCCCCTCGATCCAAGCTCGCCCTAGCCCATACCAGGCAACATAGCTCCAAAAAAGCTGTCCATCAAACTTTCTGTGTTTTGCCACCACAACAGCCAATAGAAGAAAACCGATCAGATTCCATAGAGATTCGTAGAGAAAGGTGGGGTGGACTTCCATATACTGATACACTCCATCCACCGTATCATAGATACCCATTCGCCAAGGAAGCTCGGTGAGGGCGCCATACGCCTCTACATTGACAAAGTTACCCCACCGGCCCACCGACTGACCGATGAGAAGTCCCAAAACGCCAAGATCCGCCAGGGACATAAATCGAATACCGCGCTTTTTGCAGAAGCTCCAAGCCACGATGATAGCCATAATGATCGCGCCATAAATGGCCAGCCCACCATCCCAGATCCGGACCATTTTTGAAAACATCAGCTTCCCATCCGCGTCACGGTAAAGATCAAGATAAAAAATGATGTAATAGAGCCGCGCCCCAATGATACACAGGGGCACGGCATAGAGAAGCAGATCTACGATATCGTCCTGCTCAATGCCATAGGTTTCCGCTTTCCGGCTACAATACAAGACCGCCAGCAAAAAGCCCGCGGCAATGATAATGCCATACCAGTGAATAGGCCAGCCAAAGGCTCGAAAGGCAATATCCTTTACAGGGATGGAAAGCCCAAGGCCGGGAAATGATACCGTACTCATTGCTTCTCCTCCTTTGGCTGAACTACCGCAAGAGCGGCTTTCTCGCTGGTCACCGCCCTGCGGATGCACGCTTCCACATCCGCTTTGGCGATCGTTTCGAAGCACTGCGGAAAGGTCAAATATTCGTAGCCGTTAAAATGTGCCATGCTTTGACTTACACAGATATTCTCGAAGGAGTTCAGATTCCGCACCATATAGCCATAAGCCGCCTTTTTCAGCTGCTGGAACAGGCTTTCATCTACACCCTCGCGGCAGATCCGCACCGCCTCTGTCAGCACGGCCTCACGGACCGCCTCAGGGTCCCGGCTCTCCCCTCCCGCACAGAGAAACGCGGCGCCGGGATATGCCTCACAGCCATAGCCAAAGCTCTCATTGATCAGCCCCTCACTGTAAAGCCGCGCATACAGGGGGCTGGAGGTGCCAAGCAAGACCTCGCTGGCCAGATTGCCTGTCAATTCCCACCGAAGCCAATCCTCTCCCCTTTGGGGCGGAGTATCCTTAAATCCAAGCTGAAAAATAGGAGTAGAGACCGCCATTGTCTTTACCCATTTGCTTTTATGTGCTTCAGGAGCCTCTGCCTCCCCGTGATCTCGCTCTACCGGCAGATGTCCTTGCGACGGCAAGACCTGTCTGGCAATGGCGGCAATTTGCTCCGGGTCCACATCTCCCGCCACACACAGCACCATGTTCCCGGGATCATAGAACGCCCGATGGCACAGGTTCAGGGTGTCGGCAGTGATTTGGGCAATCGACTCTACCGTTCCGGCAATATTTACCTGGATGGGATTGTGGGCATACAATCCCTCCAGCATTCCATAAAACACCTGGGTATCCGGCTCATCATCCCCCATGCGGATCTCCTGGCCGATGATCCCCTGTTCCTTATCCACACTCTCCTGCGTGTAATAGGGAATTGACACAAAGGAGAGCAGGATCTTTAGATTTTCCTCAAATTTTTCCGTGCTCTCAAAATAATATCCTGTCATGGATGTGGAGGTAAAAGCATTGGGGGACGCCCCATTGGCCGCCAGATCCTGAAGGGCGTTTCCATCTTCAGTATCAAAGGTCTTGTGCTCTAAGAAGTGGGCCACTCCGGCAGGGGTATCCCACCATTTTCCATCCAATTGAAAGCGCATGTCCATTCCACCGTAATTGGTGGCAAAAAAGGCGTAGCTCTTCTGAAATCCAGGCTTTGGGGCCACATAGATGTGCAGGCCATTTTCCAGGACCGTGTGAAAAAAAGTTTCCCCCACACGCTCGTAGCGTTTTTCCTCCATGCTCATCCCTCCTTACCTTTCAAAAAATAGACGGTATCCAGACTGAGTGCTTTTGCCGTCTCGACTGCCGCCTCCACAGAAGCCGCTTCCACCGAACGGGCCAGATCCTGCGGACTGTACGCAAGCCCGGCCACCGCCTGAGACATCCACCAGTCCTCCTGACGGCTCTGGCTATCCAGTATGGTCAGCAGAGAGCTGACCGTATACCGTCTCGCTCCGTCGATCTCCCAAGCTTCAAATTCTCCCCGCCGGCAGGCGTCCAACTGGGCCAGGATCTCATTTTCCGCCCGCTGCTTGTCGGCAAACTCCACCCCGGAGGACACCAGCATGACTCCTTTATAACGGTCGATGGAGGAGCTGGCATAATAGCACAGGGACAGCTTTTCCCGCACGTTCAAAAACAGCTTTGCCGTGGTGGTTCCACCAAAAAGTGCGTTGCACAGTACCAGCGCGGGATACTGGGGCGAAGCGGCCGTGATGCCTCCCGTACGAAATCCCATGGTCAGCTTGCCCTGCGCCACATCCAAATTTTCAGAAACCTGACGCACAGAAGAGGCTTGCGCGGCGACCAAGGTCTCAGAAACTGTATATCCACCCTGACGGGGAAGTCCCCGCAAAGCGTTTTCCAGGATCCGGCACACCATATCCGGCTCCGCCGAACCACAGTAATAAAGCTCCAAACGGGAGTGAGCCAGCAGCGCTTGATATCGCTCCCAGGCCATTTGAGGGGTGATCTTCTCAACGTCAGCTTCACGGCCCATGCGCCCCACTCCGAAGGGCTCTCCGGCACACATCTCCTCCACCAGGCGGCTGACGGCATATTGGCGCTTATCATTGATCTCCGCGCGGATCCGATCTGTCAGATTGGCCTTTTCCTGGCGGGTATAATCCGGACAAAAGATCCCCTCAACGGTATAGGGGCGAAGCAGCAGCTCCCCCATAAGCGCGGCGGCCCGATCCAGCACGGTACTGTTGTCCAGGGTATAGGCATCGTCCAGAAAGCTGCCTACAAAACCCACGCACTGTGTCTCTCCCCTTTTTCGCACCGCCGGCTCAATAGAGCCGCCGTAAAGCTGGTCCAGAGCGGTAGCCAAGGACTGCATATCCGGATGAGCCGCGCTTCCCCGTCGAAGCAGATGGGGGATCAATGCGTTGACCGTTGCCGTCTCAGCCCGCAGCGGCGTCAGGAGTGTCATGGAAAGAGTAGAAGACTTAAATTTTTTTGTGTGGACCGACGTAAGAAACACACCTGGTAAAAGTTGGTTTCGGGTGACAACGCTCATGGCGCCACCTTCCTTTCTTCACTTTCTGGGATCCCTATCTCTGCGGTGGTCAGAAGTACCGGTATCCGCCGCATATGCGCAAACGAGTAAAAGATATTATACAACAAAATTTTCCTTTTGGCACCCATCCAGATGAAAAAAGTCTTTTATTTTCCTTCGCCTCCCGTAACTTCCAACCAGTGCTCACCCTGGAGTCCTTCCAAGGGCACGGATTCCACCGCTTTTCCATCCAAAAGGCATCTGGCCCTTTTCTCCTTTCGGGCCACAATGTGGAGAAGTCCCTTTTCCCCGTGCCAGCAGGCCGACCAACCGGACCATCCGGAGGGGAATCGGGGGTCTACCGTCAGGCTTTTTTCCTTTACGGATATTCCCAAAAGTCCGCTCACGACCGTCTGGTGGTACCAACCGGCGGCTCCGGTATACCAACTCCATCCCCCTCTCCCCAACTGATCAGGGTTGGCATACACATCCCCGGCCAGCACATAGGGCTCGGCCAGATATAGTTCATTGGGATGAGAGGAAGGCAAGAGACCGTGGAGGAGCTCAAGACCTTCTGTTGTCCACCCCAGGCAAAGGCAGGCCAGCGCCAACCATACGGCGGCATGCGTGTACTGTCCACCATTTTCCCGGATGCCCGGAAGATAGCCGCGGATATAACCGGGCCGAGCGACACCTTTATCGAAGGCGGGGGTGAACAGCTTTACAAGCCCGGCATCCCGCTCATAAAGTCTATTCAACGCAGAGCGGAGGGCCCTCTCTGATTTTGTCCGGTCGCCTCCCGCCAGGACCGCCCAGCTTTGGGGAAGGGAATCCAATTGGCATTCCTGGGATCCCCGGCTTCCCAGTGGCGCTCCATTGTCATACCATCCCCGGAGGTACCACTCTCCGTCCCAAGCGTTTTCTGCCGCCTGTCGCAGCCGATCCGCCCATTCCCTGCACAGGGTTTCCGCCTCCCGGTCTCTCCGGTGGATAGCCAAAGGGGCAAATCCCTCCAAGACAATGACCGCAAACCAGGTCAGCCAAACGCTCTCCCCTTTTCCCTCTGCCCCAACCTCATTCATTCCGTCATTCCAATCTCCGGTCCCCATTTTTAAAAGCCCGTGAGAGCCTACGCCCCGTTCCAGAACACAGTGGATAGCCCGAAGGGCATGGTCGTAGACATCCCCCACCTCTTGGGCGACATTCGGAATAAAATAGCGTTCCCGCTCTCCGGGGCTCAGCTGATCTCCTTGCAGGTAATTCTCCTTTATAGATAATATATCCCAATCGCTCCAAGACTCAATATAACGTTCCAGGCAGTAGGGCAGCCACAACAAGTCATCCGATATGCGGGTGCGGACGCCCCGGTTTCGCTCCTCCCTTGTCTCATGCCACCAATGCTGTACATCTCCTTCAAGGAATTGATGTCCGCAGCAGCGCAGAAGCTGTTCTCTGGTCCAGGCAGGGTCAAAGGGCAGGAGAGCTAAGGTATCCTGAAGCTGATCCCGAAAGCCGTAAGCACCGCCATTTTGATATCGCGAGGTCCGGCCCAGCAGGCGGCAGGCTGTCACCTGATAGAGGCTCCAGCCATTCAAATACTGATCCAGCGTTTGATCCGGGGTCTCTATGGTGAGCGGACAGACCATATTTCGCCACTGATGCTCTGTCTCTCGGAAAATCCGTTCAAAATCCTTCACTTCAACTGAGACAGTACCATCTCTTCCTGTGGACAGACAGATTTTTTCCAAGAGATCATAGGTCTCGGTCCGGCTTTTGCAGACGATGTGTCTCAATTTTCCGCCTTTTTGGGGGCTCTCGATGAAAAGCAGCCTCCGATCACTGTCCCAGGGGACGAGGGCTGTGGTCCTCACCATCCCGCCCGGCCACAGCCTTTCCCACCTTGCCCATCCAAAGCCATAGGTCACGGTGGTAGAGAGCCCGTCCCCATCTGCAAAAAGGCTGTGGGTCTCTCCCTGAAGGGTAAGCAAAAACCACTCGGGCCCTCCTATAGCCAAAGGATCGTTATTCCATTGGGTGATGGGACTTTCTCTGGAATTATCCGCCCACAGATGCCCACATCCCGTTTCATCCGTGATCCATCCAAAGCGAGGGTTGACCAAGAGCTGGTTCCAGCCCAAATCCGGGAGCCGGTCATTTATCTGCAAACAAAATTCTCCCGATGTCTGGAAGCGCCATTGAGGAGCGTTTTCTCCGCGGAAGAACGGCATATCCGGAGGCTGGACAGGCGGGACCCCTTTTTGCTCCCAATGACCGTCGGAGCCGATTGCCACTGCCGCCCAGTTTTTCCAAGGGGTGGAGCCCCCTGCATCCGGCCGCTCCACTAAGTGGATCCCCCCCTTCTTCCCCAGCCGTTCCTCCAGGCCGAGGGCTTTGACTGCCTCTAATATTCCGTTTTTTTGAGGGCGAAGATAATTCCCTCCATCGGAGAGAAGGTAGACCAAGTCAAATGCAAAGCCGCACCTGGTCAACAACAGATACGCCTTGAGCGGAAAAGGATCCAATATCTCCTCGGTCTCCGGGGGCAGCGCCGTTGCGATGGGCAGATCCCCGGACACCCCAAACGCCCACAGTGCCGACTGCGGAACATCTCCACGCTCAGCCGCCGAAAACACCAACGCAGCCAGCAGCTCCACGGCCCTCTGTCCCTCCCCGGCGGACAGCTGAAGTCCCCGAAGAAGACCGTCCAGCCGTCCTGTTGTCTGATCGGAGGCCGCCAAAACGGAGAGTGCGGTTTTTCGCGCCTGCTCCTCTCCTTCCTCAAAGCCCAGAGCCAACCGCAGACAGTGCCGGCTTCCCTTTCCGGATAGAGGGAAACGAACCATAAGGCAGGGATCCACTACCGCCCCCACAGTCTCTTTGGCCGGCATTGTCAGAGCTTGGTCCAACCCACGGAGGCCACCGCGCCCCAAAGCCTTTTCCCTGCTGGTATCCCAATAAGCCTCCTCTCGGTCCCAAAGGACTGCCAGAGCGGCTCTTCTCCCACCCGTTCGGGGACGACGGATAAAGCATACGCCCCGATCCAGAGCTGCGCTTTCGATTGACAGCTTCGAGTAGGCGGGGTGCGCCCTATGATCCTCTCTTTTGGCCAGCACAGGCTCCAAATAACAGATCAGCTCTCCTCCGTCGACCCCTTCCAAAGCAACAGTCCACAACGCTCCCCGCTCTCCCCGCGGCAGCGTCAGCCGGATTTTTGCCGAAAATCGATCCTCGTTTCTGCTCCAGCTTGCCCCTCCCCCGTCAAAGCTCCACGAAAACCTCCCCTCCCTCAACAGCGGGACCGCAGTCAGCGGCCAAAGCTCCCCATTTTCATTCCGAAAAAAGAAGCTGACGCCAGAGGGGGCATACCGTGTCCGAAGGTAGGAGGAGATCGGAGCCTCCCCCTGGTCGTCGGTGAGAGACACCGCCCCTCCATCGGTACATAGAGCGGAGACCAAGCCGTTTGAGAGCAGGTGGCAAGCGGGGCTTGCCGGATCACAGCCCTCTCCCCTGCGACAGAATTGACTTTGCCGAAGAGGGCGGGAGCGGTCCAGGCCTCCCTGGCGGTCCGGCTTCATCACAGCAGCCCCCACCGGGACCTTCTCCTGAAGCAGCTCCCGAAACGCTCCCATGGAACAATCCCGCAAAAAACGCCTCTGCATCACATGATCCTTTAGCGCATTATCCGCGGCTACAAGACTCATTCCCAGATGGTGAGACATGAACGAGCAAACCGCCGCCCAGCTCTCTCCCTCAGGCAGCCGCCCCGGGGTAAAATCCACCGCTTCGTAAAGTCCGTAAGTTCCCTCCAGCCCCATGTCCCGCAGTCTTCGTAAATTTCGGACCGCGCTTCTGGGTGCCAGCAGCAGCGCCAGAAAGGAGGCATAGGGGGCGACTACCAGCTCTTTGTCCAGCTCCCGCTTAAGCCCCAAGGTCTGAACGCCGTTGGCCTTATATTGATAGGCCATCCCGGGATCAAAAGCATAAAATCCCGATTCCGAAATGCCCCAAGGTCTTCCTGTCCGATTTCCCCGGCGCTTTTGCGCATATACACAGAAGGCGAGGGACTCATACATAAGGCTGCCCTGCTCACAGGGCAAAAGCAGATTGGGCATGAAATATTCAAACATGGTTCCCGTCCAGGAGGCCATACCACAATAGTCGTTGTCCCCCACCAGTCCCCGTCCCAACCGCCGCCAGTGACGTGGGTCTACCTCACCCAAGGCGATAGCCAGGTAGCTGGACAGGCGGGCTTCGCTTGCCATCAGGTCATACCAACCGGAGGTAAACTCTTCTCTTTCAATGTCATAGCCGATGGTGAAAAGCTTGCGCTCTCTGTCATAGAGAACACTCAGATCCATATGGTCGGATAAGCTCTCCACCCGGCGGGCCAAAGCGTCCTCCCCCCACTCATAGAGAGCCTCCCGAAGAGCGATCAGGCACCCCCGCAGGTTACCGCTGTCCACAGTGGAAACATACCGAGGCCTCAGTGGAGAACAATCTGAAGTATCATACCAGTTATACAGGTGTCCCTTCCATTTTGGCAGCCCTTCAAGGGTATCCAGCATGTGGCTGATAAGCGACAGTCCCTCCTGCCGTCCGGCAAGCTCCAGATCGACCGCGGCGACACAGCTCAAAAGTGCCATACCAATATTGGTGGGAGACGTTCTGCGCGCCGGCCCCAGCCAGGGCTTTTCCTGCACATTGTCCGGAGGCAGCCAGTGGTCCTCCGCCCGGAGCCAATCATGGAAATATCCCCAGATAAGGCCCGCCTGGTGGAGCAAGAAGGGGCTGTCGTCCTCGTTTGCCCCATGTCCGCTCTTTGTCGGACGGGACATTGCCCATGAAAACGCGGGGGAGAGCGCCCACACAAGCCCAATGGCCGCCCCTGCCGGAAAGCGGGCAAAGCACATGGCAAAGGCTCCCACCGCCACAGCGGGCCACTGGCTCCGAAAATTGATCCATATCCCCTCCCGCTTTCTCTCCGCGTCTGCCGCCGTTACCCATTCCAGCATTTTTTTATGGCTGAAAAAACTCCGCCACAGAGAGGTACAGATAGCCGAAGCGCAGATCCAGGCATGATACGGCAGGAATAAAAGCTGCACCAATGTCTGCAGGATCATCCCGCCCGGACCTGCGATAACGGTGGCGTGGTAACGGCGCCGGAGTCCTGTGCCGCCCCGAAAGGCCAGGTCTGCTCCGGTAAGCAGCAGATTGGACCATGCGGAGATGACAGCAAGGGCGGCTGCCGCTCCAAACGCAGGAGCAGACAGACACATACCCAGAAGGATCGCGACCAAGGTGGATACCGGCGACATGCTTCGGCGCAAATTATCAAAAAGCTTCCATTTGTCCACAGAGGAAATGGGGTTTTCCGCCCGCTCTCCCTTTTCATCTTGGACCCACCGTCCCAACCAGGGCAAAAGCTGCCAATCCCCCCGCACCCAGCGGTGGAGCCTGGAAAAATAGCTGGTAATTTTATAAGGATAACCGTCGGTAAGCTCTACGTCCTCTAAAAGCCCCGCATGAAGGTAGGCTCCCTCCAAAAGATCATGGGACAAAATACGCCCCTGTGGGAATCGCCCATCCAGACATTCAGAAAATGCCTCCACATCAAAAATCCCTTTTCCCGTGTAGGTCCCCCGGTCAAAAAGATCGTGGTATACGTCGCTGCAAGCTCCACCATAGGGGTCGATCCCTCCCTGCCCCGCAAAGATGCGGGAAAAGGGGGAACGGTTGGCGGCGCTCAGCTCCACTCCTACCCGTGGCTGCAAAAGGCCGTACCCCGCCGTTACGATCCGGCGTCTGCGGTCTATCTGGGGGCGGTTTAAAGGATGGAGCATAGCCCCCACCAACTCCCGCGCCGCGCCTACATTAAGGGCGGTGTCGGAATCCAAAGTAATGACATATCGGGTCCCCTTCAGTTCATCTCCATTTCCGGCCAGAACACGGAGGGAAGTGGTTCTCCCCCGCAGGAGCCTGCTCAGCTCCAAAATGGCTCCCCGTTTTCTCTCCCATCCCACATACCGCTCATCCCTTTTTTGAAAGGTCGGCTGACGGAAGAAAAGGTAAAAGCCGCCCCCATACTTCTCATTGAGAGCGGAGACAGCGTCTTTTGCCCGTTTGACCCACCCCCGCTGCTCCTCTCCCAGTGGGGCGGCGCGGTCCGGCAGATCCGCCAGCAGCCCAAAACGAAGTTCCTTTCCACTGTCCCGGTTAGCCAGACAGTACCGTTCCAGCAGGGCGCTATAGCTGTCTCCGCTTTTTTCCCCCGTAAGAAGTCCCGCAATAACGCAGAGCGTCCTGCCTTCGTTGGGGATCCCATCTTTTAGCTCCATCCGCGGCACGGGTCTTGGCCGCACCAAGCGAACGGCAAAAAAGTCGACAAGATTTTTCATCAGATCAGAGGCAGGCAATAATAGGAGCAGAAACAGCGCCCAGCTTTCCAGCAGGAAGCCCAATAGCAGCGCCAGGAAAAGCGTAGGCAAAAGGATCGCAGCCACATAAACGGCTCCGGATGAACGCCTTTCTTTCTCCCCCAAAGGATGCCGAAAGAGAAACCAGCCTATGTGCCGCTCCTGCCCCTGTCCCGCACGGGCCAGTGCCAGTGCTTTCCGGGCCGCGTCTCTCTCCTCCATTCCCCTCCGTTTGGCCAGCAGACACACCTGCTGACGATACCGGGCCCGAGTGGCCTCATCCATCCGAGAATACGCTCCGGCCGGGTCCGCCCTCAGGATCTGCTCCACCGGACTGGACCGTTCCAGCAAGGGGCCCCAGTTGGCCGTGGAAAGGATCCGGAGGCTGGTAAAGATACCCTCCAATGTCTGGGCCAGCCCCCCCTGCTCTGAGGCCGTCTCCAACTGGGGACAGAGCTCCGCCAGGCGAAGACACAGCGCTCCTCTTAGGGCAGAAAGGAACAGGGACAGCTCCTCCTCCGTCAGGGGCCGTTCCCCCTGAATGCCTTCCAGATACAGGGTAAGCGCCGGTTTTTCTACCATGGGGACCGCCTCAGAAAAGGCTCGGGCCACACAGAGAAGATAGCTTTCATTTTCTCCCCGTCGCAAACGCTTTGCCCGCTTTAGCTCCTCTTGCGCGGACATTCCCTCTCTTCGGGCAAGGTAAGCGTTATCCAGCAACCACTCCACAGCTGCCGGCAGCCGGTCCCAGCTTTTTTCTCCCAGCCTTCGCCGGGCCAAATCGATCCGTTTTACCGCTCGACGCAGTTTGGCCGCCTCCCATCGCCCAGAAGACGCTCCGCTCAGAACCGCCTTTTTCCCGATCTCCCGCCCCAGTGCTCGAAGGTCCATAGATTTCTCTCCCTTCCATCTCTCCCCAGTTTTGACAAGGCGGCCATTTTTCATACCCCGGGCAACTCCCTCTTGCTTTTCCCGGAAAAATCCACGATAATAGTCTTACCCGGCTTCGGTCGATCTCGGTATCGCTTTTTCCATCAGAGCTAAAAGGGAGGGGATGTCATGGGAAAGTACATACTGACTCTGGATCAGGGCACCACCAGTTCCAGAGCCGTTCTTTTTGACCATGAACAAAACATTCTGGCACTGGCGCAAAAGGAATTGAAACAGATCTATCCCCGGGAGGGTTGGGTAGAACACGATCCCGTGGAGATCTGGTCCTCTCAATATGCCGTAATGATGGAGGTCATTGCCCAATCCGGCGCCGCTCCAGAGGAGATCGCCGCCATCGGGCTTGCCAATCAGCGGGAGACCACCGTTGTCTGGGACAGGGCCTCCGGGCTTCCGGTATACAACGCCATCTGCTGGCAGTGCCGCCGAACAGCGGATATCGTGGACCGCCTTCGGAAAGAGGGGTTGGACGTGCACATCCGCAAAACGACCGGCCTTATACCAGACGCTTATTTTTCCGCCACCAAGCTCAAATGGATCCTGGACCGGGTAGATCCCCATAGGGAAAAGGCCAAAAGAGGAGAGCTTCTCTTTGGCACTGTGGACTGCTGGCTGATTTGGAAGCTGACGGGTGGCGCCGCCCATGTCACTGACGCCACCAACGCCTCCCGAACCATGCTCTATGACATCCACCGTGGTCAGTGGGATGATACCCTGCTCCGCGCGCTGGATATCCCCTCTGCCATGCTCCCGCAGGTGGTGGAGAGCAGCGGAGCAGTTGGACATGTCCAGATTGGAAACGTCCATGTTCCCATTGCCGGCATGGCGGGAGACCAGCAGGCCGCCCTCTTTGGTCAAACCTGCTTTGCGCCTGGTGAAGCCAAAAATACATACGGCACAGGCTGCTTTTTACTGATGAATACAGGCACTACCCCCTGCGAGAGCAAAAACGGCCTTCTGACCACCATCGCCATGGCCCGAAACGGTCAGGTCCAATATGCCCTGGAGGGCTCCGCCTTTACCGGAGGAGCGGTGATCCAATGGCTCCGGGATGAATTGGGTATTTTAAGTGACAGTGCCCAGGCGGAGGCGATCGCTTCCTCAATCTCCGACACCGGCGGAGTCTATCTGGTGCCCGCCTTTACCGGGCTTGGGGCTCCCTACTGGGATATGTATGCGCGCGGCTGTTTGGTTGGCCTTACCCGAGGGACAGGCCGTGCCCATATCGTACGGGCCGCTCAGGAATCCATTGCCTATCAGGTTTGGGATCTGGTAAACTCCATGGAGAAGGATACCGGATTAGCTCTCACCAGCCTTAACGCGGATGGCGGGGCCAGTCGGGACAGATTTCTTCTCCAATTTCAGGCCGACATCCTGGGAAGACCCGTCCGCCGCCCCGTGGTTCGGGAGACTACCGCCTTGGGGGCGGCTTATCTGGCCGGGTTGGCCGTGGATTTCTGGCGGGACACCGAGGAGCTGCGGCAGCTCTGGCGGGAAGACGCCGCCTTTCTCCCCTCCATGGCCCCTGCTCCACGGGAGGACCTACTGGCAGGCTGGCACAGAGCGATCGAGCGCGGACTAGGCTGGGTACAGCACTGAACCGCACCCCTTTTTCCCCAGAGGCATAGAATGCTGTGTGACCCATGTGTCACCAAATTTTCCTTGGAGGGATTCTTATGTGCTCTTCTTGCAGATGCTGCTGTTGCTGCTGCCACTGTAACGACGCGGACAACGGGATTACCACCCTGCCTTCCGATACCCCCATTTCCCCCAGCTGGAATCCGCGCTTCCCGGTCTATGTATCCTATCCCGCGTTCTTTGCCAGTGACAGCGCTCTGAACAACGCCAACATTGCCCTGTTTACCCGGCGGTAACCGCACGATTTCCTTAACTTAGCCATATGGCCTTTGCCGCCCCTTGGGGCGGCCTACATCATCCCTCCAAACACCATAGAGAGAAACCAGGTGATTTGTTTGTATTATTCTTTGATCTTCAGGGAGCTTTTTTCCATTTTCCATCCATATGCGTAAGCTATGCTGGGGAGCCACGGCCGTTTCGCTGGCAATTTTTCTGTCTGTTTATATCCTGCCGGAGTCTTCTTCGCTCCCGGCGGCAGGGCTGTGCACCCTTGTCTGTCTGGGTTCTCTCCCGCTCCGAGGAAATAAGCGGCGAAGAGTTTTTCTTGCCGCGCTGGGGCTTGCCATAGGCTTTTTCTGGACAAGCTGCTACGGCCTCCTGTTCCGAGCCCCGGCCAGAGCTCTTATTGACGAGCCGGTTCAGGAGCGCACACTGATGATCACAGACTTTCCCAAAGCGACCAGCCGCGGCGCCACCCTGTCCGTCTCCCTTTGTGAGGCGGACAGGCCCCGGTTTAAAATACAACTGTATGCCGATGACGAAGCTTTGGCCCTTCGCCCCGGAGATGTAGTCCACGCGCCCATCCGGCTCATTGGCTCTGACTTTCTCCGGGGGGAGTCTGTAGACTATTATCAGGCTAAAGGCATATTTTTGATCGGATACGCACAGGGGCCACTGTTTTTGATGCGGCGACCGGATACAACTCCAATACGGTTTTTCCCCCAGTATGCCGCTCAAGCGATAAAGCATTCTATTGCCCGTATTTTTCCCGCGGATCTATCCGGCTTTCTTACCGCCCTCCTCACCGGGGACAAAGGTGCTCTGTCCCCCGGTATATACGCCGCCTTTCAGCGTTCGGGATTATCCCACGTGATCGCTGTTTCCGGACTGCACATCAGCTTTCTGGCCGGGCTGCTGGCCGCTTTGTTCGGAAAGCGTTCCCGTCTCTCCGCTCTCATAGGGCCTCCGTTGATGTTCTTTTTCGCGGCGATGGCTGGGAACACCCCTTCCGCTCTGCGGGCCGCGTTTATGGCGTCTCTTTTGCTTATCGCTCCGTTGGTTGGCCGGGAACCGGACAAGCCCACCACCTTGTCAGTGACCCTGATGGTTCTCCTCCTCCCCTGTCCTTACGCCGCCGCCAGCATCAGCCTTCAGCTTTCTTTCGGTGCGGTAGCCGGGATCTACTTGGTCTCAGGTACCCTATCCTCCCGATGGCTGAAATCCATTCCTAAATGGGACACCCCTTGCGGGAAAGCCGCCGGAAGGGTGCTGGCCTTTTTTATTCCCTGTCTGGCTGTCACAATGGGAGCCCTGCTCTTCACAACGCCGCTGGCGGCCCTCTATTTTCATTCGGTCTCCCTGGCAGGCCCTGTGAGCAATCTTTTGACTTTGTGGGCAGTATCTCTCTCTTTTGCGGGAGGGCTGATCTCTGCCGTGCTGGGCCTTTTCTCGGTCCCCCTGGGAACCATTCCGGCCTGGCTCACCGCCTGGCCTGCCCGCTGGATCATGTTCGCGGCAAAGGAGATCGCCCGGTTGCCCTTTGCCTCACTTTCCCTTTTATCCGGCTATACGGTCCTGTGGTTTGTTATCGCCTATATCATCCTGCTTCTCTGGCTGGTCGGATATCGACAGATCCGCCCTTCCATTCCTCTTTCCGCTCTGATCTCCACTCTCTGCGTCTGCCTTATCGTCAGCACTTGGACGGTTCGAACCGGGGTGCTTACCGCAACGGTCCTGGATGTGGGACAGGGTTCCTCCACCCTTTTCTATTCCAAAGGGCGTTCCATTCTGGTGGATTGTGGCGGCAGTGGCGGGGATGATCCCGGCGATATAGCCGCCGACTATTTACAATCTCTGGGCTCCTCCCATTTGGACGCTCTTATCCTCACCCATTACCACACCGACCACGCCTGCGGAGTGCCGGAACTTCTCTCCCGGATCCAGGTCTCTCAGCTTATCCTTCCGGATGTAACCCCGGAGGATGACCTTCGCCGGGAGATCCTTCGCACGGCCGAGGAGTTGGGCTGTGAAGTGATATTCCTTTCAGAAGATCTAAGTCTTGGTTTTGGTTCGGCCGCTCTCACCCTCTTTGCCCCGCTGGGAGACGGCGGGGCAAATGAGGAGGGGCTTTCCGTTCTCTGCAGCGCAGGAGACTTTGATGTCCTCGTCACCGGGGATATGAATGATATTGTGGAAAAGCGTCTTGTAAAGCAGAAGAGCTTGCCGGATATCGAGCTGCTTGTTGTCGGACATCACGGCTCCAAAAACTCCACTTCCGCGGAGCTTCTCCTGGCCACCACCCCGGAAATGGCGGTGATCTCCTCCGGCTACAACAGCTATGGCCATCCAGCCCCTGAAACCATAGAGCGTCTTGGCGCCGCGGGGTGCGACATCTACCTCACCGACCGGATGGGTACGGTCACCTTCAGCATAAAAGGAGAATGACATAATGAAATTTGTCTCTTGGAATGTCAATGGACTTCGAGCCTGCTTGAAAAAAGATTTTATAGCGAGCTTCACCGCACTGGACGCCGATGCTTTCTGCCTTCAGGAGACGAAAATGCAGCCGGAGCAGGCGGAGTTGACCCTGCCCGGATATCAGCTTTTTTGGAACTCTGCGGAGAAAAAAGGGTACTCCGGCACGGCCATCTTTACCCGAGTCCCTCCCCTCTCAGTCTCTTATGACATCGGTGATGAGGCCCATGTTGGGGAGGGACGCTCCATCACTTTGGAATTTGAGAGGTTTTATCTTGTCACCGTATACACTCCCAACGCCCAAAGCGAACTGCGCCGGCTTCCTTACCGTATGGCTTGGGAGGACGCATTTCGCGCCTATCTCATGGAGCTGGACGCCAGAAAGCCGGTGATCGTCTGTGGAGATATGAACGTGGCGCATGAGGAGATCGATCTGAAAAACCCAAAGTCCAACCACGAAAATCCAGGCTTTTCTGATGAGGAGCGGGAAAAATTTTCGCTGCTTTTGTCCTCTGGATTTACCGATACCTTCCGTTTCTTACATCCCGCACTTTCCGGAGCGTATTCCTGGTGGAGCTACCGTTTTCATGCCAGGGAAAACAATGCCGGCTGGCGGATCGACTATTTTCTGGTCTCCGACCGCCTTCAGGAGCAGATCGTCTCTGCCGCTATCCATCCTGATATTTACGGCAGCGACCACTGTCCTGTTTCATTGGAAATCAAGCCCTGAAAGATGACCTTTCTGTAAAAAATGCCGCCAGGCATTGTCTCTGGCGGCATTTTGCGTTACAATAGGATGAAATCCTTTGGAAAGGCAGACTACCTATGAAGAAAAAATACGTTTCCCGTCTGGCGGCAGTTCTTATCCTCTCGCTTTTGATGGCGCCCGCGTCCCAAGCTCTCACAGTAGAGCAAGCCGCAGAGCTTCTGGACATGATCTATGTGGATGAGCTCCCCCAGTTGGTGCTGGAACAACCCACTGTCGAAAAGATGCTGGAAGCTTTGGGTGATCCCTATACCGAGTATTTTACCCCAGAGGAATACGCCGCCTTTAACGCCTCCATGTCGGATACCTCTCTGGTGGGGATCGGCGTGATTTCCCGCCAGATGGAAGACGGTCTCCATATCGACACTGTCCTGGAGGACTCCCCGGCGGAAAAAGGCGGTATGCAGGCCGGAGACATTATCATCGCGGTGGACGGCCACAGCATTGTTGGCGAGGATTCGGATACCGCCATTGGGCGTATCCGCGGTGAGGAAGGGACTTCGGTGGAGGTGACCTATCATAGAGATGGAGAGGATGTGACAGTCCTTCTCACCCGCGCGTTGGTAGTGGTCGCTGCGACCACTACCGAGCTTATTGACGATCACATCGGATACATCAGCTGCACCACCTTTGGCGAGGATACGGCCCGGCACTTTCGGGAGGGGATCGAAAAATATGGTAACCAAGCCACCGTATGGATCGTAGATCTCCGCTCCAATACCGGAGGGATCACGCAGGCCGCCGTGGACGCCGCGGGCTGCTTTACCGGGGCGGGAACCCACGCCTATCTCCGCGATGGAGAGGATGAATACAGCGGCTACTATCACAGCGAAGACTGTCTGACGATTTATCCTGTTATCGTCCTCATGGACGAATACTCCGCCAGTTCTTCCGAACTCTTTGCCGCCGCCATCCGTGACCAGGGAGCGGGGATCGTGGTCGGGACCCGCTCCTTTGGAAAGGGCGTGGCCCAGACTGTACTGAATGAGGACGTTCTGCCGGAATATTTCCCGGATGGAGACGCCATCAAGATCACCTCTCACCGCTTTTTTACTCCCGCCGGCAACAGCACTGACCAGTTGGGGGTGATCCCTGATCTGCTGGTTGGGGAGGGGTGGGCGGCGGATATCGCCTATCTGCTGGCCGGGACGCGCCCCATCTCCGACACATCCAACACTCTGCGGATCGATCTGGGCTGGCAGTGGTACGTAGATTTGAGTGTTGCCCAGGATTATCCAGAGGTTTTCCAGGTCCTTTTAGAGGCCATTCCCTCCACCAAAAATCTCTGGCAGGGTACAGGAGGGCCTGATGGCTGGGAGAGAAAAGACATTGCCCAGATTGCAGAGAGCGCGGGGCTGGATTATCACGCCCCTGTTTTTCCCGATCAGGACGCCTCAAGCTACCGTTCAGCCATCAGCATTCTCAAAACATACGGTCTGCTCCATGGAAAAGAAGACGGCCTGTTTCATCCGCAAGATACCCTCTCAAGAGCTGAACTATGCCAAATGCTGGCCGGCGCACTCAATTGTACATACCCTGTCAACGAAAGCCCTTACTCCGATGTGAGCGACGACGCCTGGTATGCCCCCGCTGTCATCGCCATGACCAACATGGGCATTGTGAACGGAGCCGGTAAAGGGGAATTTCATCCGGAGGAGCCCGTGGATCACCAGCAGCTTATCACCATCATGGGTCGATTGGGGCAATGGCTCAATCTGTATCTTTACGACAGCGCTCATGAGATCCCGGCGGGTACATTGGACTCTGCCAATCTGGCAAATTACGCCGATTGGGCTAAAAGCTCTGTCTGGCTCCTCTCCTTTAGTCAGAAAGGCTATTTTGGCAATCCCATCTCCCTTCTCTGGGACAGAGCCGATGAAATTGATCCCACTGCCGTCTCCACCCGGGACGAGGCGGCTTACACACTCTACCGTCTGCTCTCTTATACAGGGGCTCTGCCCGCCTGAAACGAGGGAAAACGCCTGGCCGCACCGCTGGGCGTTTCTTTCTTATTATTTTAATAAAACCGCACACAATAGGGAGTAAATCTGACTATTCAGGAGGGAGCACATGTCAAACTGCGGTATCGTGGATGTTGGCTCCAATACCATTCGCCTGTCCATCTATCAATATGACAGGACAGGCTTTAAGCTTCTTTTGGGGAAAAAGGAGACCGCCGGATTGGCCGGTTATGTGGATGACGGGATCCTCTCCTCCGAGGG
This sequence comes from uncultured Pseudoflavonifractor sp., assembly GCA_947577065.1. Classification (GTDB taxonomy): domain Bacteria; phylum Bacillota; class Clostridia; order Oscillospirales; family Oscillospiraceae; genus Vermiculatibacterium. The sequence goes on along the minus strand of CANPTT010000007.1, from coordinate 38,109 downwards.
GATCCAGCTTGCCGCCGGGATCCTGGGTCGCTTTCGCGCTCTGGCGGACAATCTGGATATCCGCCCATTTTATGTATTTGCCACAGCCTCTCTTCGGAATATTTCCAACACAGATGAGGCCGTGGACGCCATTCAAGCCGCCGCAGGAGTCCCTGTCCACATCATCACCGGTTCTGAGGAGGCCATCCTCTCCTTCCGCGGCGCCCTTTTCGGGCGTCCTGTTCCTTTGGAGCGGGGCCTCCTGGTGGATATTGGGGGCGGCTCTACCGAGTTGGTGGCCTATGAGGGAGAGCATATCCATACCGGAGTCAGCCTTCCCCTGGGTTCCCTATCTCTATTTACGCAACATGTTTCCGGTCTTTTTCCCACCGGGGATGAGGCAAAATCTATCCGGCGCCACGTGCAGAAGGCTCTGGATAAGGCGGAGGATCTTTCCTGCTCCCATCTCCGCGGTGTGGGCGGCACGATACGGGCCGCTGCCAAACTCTGCGGGCACACTCCGGGTCAGATCCTCTCCTCCGAAAAGCTGAGAGACCTATACCGCCAGCTGAAAAAGGGCGACCAGACTACTCTGCGCCGGATCCTCCAGGGCTCTCCAGAGCGGGTGCACACGATCCTCCCAGGGCTGATCATCCTTAACGTTATTTTGAAACGTTACGGCATAGAGACCGTGGATGTCAGTACCCAGGGAGTTCGGGAGGGCTATCTGCTGACCTATGTCATAGGAGAGGGTGACCCCCGTGTCCAGGGAAAATGACGTTGAGCTTTCTTATACGCAGGACCGGGAGCTCTCTTGGCTGAAATTTAACGCCCGCATTTTGGAGGAGGCCCAGGACCCAACGGTCCCTCTTTTTGAGCGCTTGAAATTTATTGCGATCTTTACCAGAAACTTGGATGAATTCTTTATGGTCCGGGTAGGACGCCTGGAAGCGCTGTCTCTTCTCAAGCAGCCTCCGGCAGACGATGCACGCGGCGCCTCGCCCCGTCAGAGGTTAGGGCGGATCTTTCAAGCGGTCGCCCAACTTTGCCGAAAGCGGGACAGGGTCCTATCGGCTCTGGAAGAAGAGCTTCAAGGCCATGGGATCGTTCGTCTTACCCCTCAGGAACTGACTGGCAGAGAGCGGCGGCAAGCGGAGCAATGGTTTCAAGACTGTGTTGCCCCTCTTCTTTCCCCGTTGGTGGTCAACAGTCACCATCCATTTCCGCATCTGCCCAATAAACAACTGTTTCTCGCTCTTTCCCTTCGCCGGGAAGGAGAAAATTATTTGGGGCTAGTCCCCATCCCGAAAGCTCTGCCCCCTTTTCTCTGCCTCGATGGGATCCACCGCCGCTACGTCCTCTCCGAGCAGATCATTCTTGCCCACGCACAGTCTATTTTTTCTCATTATACTGTGACTTCTCAGGCCGTCATTACCGTGACCCGCAGTGCCGACCTGTCCTTTGAGGATGAGGATGGTGAAATTGAGGAAGATTTTCGGCAGCGTGTAAAACGGATACTAAAAAAGCGCCCCCGACTTTGCCCTGTCCGATTGGAGATTTGGGGAAATCTAAACAAGACCACCCTGGCCCGGCTTCAGGCTCGTTTGGATTTGGAGGAGGGTCAGACGTTCCGAATGAAGGGACCTTTATCCTTGGGATATGCTTATCTTCTGGAAAAGATCCTCTTCCCTCAAAGACCAGACCTCTTCTACCCGCCCTTTTCTCCTCGATGGCCCCAAGCCCTCTCCCCAAGAAAAAAACTGATCCCCCAACTTCTTTGTCGGGACCTATTGCTATGCTATCCCTATCATTCCATGGCTCCCTTTCTTCTTCTGATTCGGGAGGCTGCCAGCGATCCGGCAGTGCTCTCGATCAAGATCACCATCTACCGCCTCTGTGCTCAGGGAAAACTGATGGAGTACCTTGCCGCTGCTGCGGAAAACGGAAAAGAGGTCACAGTCCTTTTGGAGCTGCGTGCCCGGTTTGATGAGCAAAACAACATCCATTGGGCAGAGCGCCTTGAGGAGGCGGGCTGTACCCTGCTTTACGGCCTGGAACACTACAAGGTCCATGCGAAAATATGTCTTATCACCCGCCGGGAACACGGGAAACTGCAGACCATCACTCAGCTTGGAACCGGAAACTACAATGAAAAAACGGTTCGTCTCTATTCTGACCTTTGCCTTTTTACTGCCGATTCGACCATAGGCGCAGACGCCGCCGCCTTTTTTCAGGATCTGGCTACAGGGGGATCAGGCAGGTGCTGCCAGCGTCTTCTCCCCGCCCCAGCCTGTCTTCGGAACAGCTTTTTGACCCTTATAGACCGGGAGATCGCAAAAGGAGACCGGGGGTTTCTCTTTTTTAAATGCAATTCTCTTACAGACCGTGTGGTGATCGACAAACTGGTCCAAGCAAGCAAAGCCGGAGTCCATATCCTGATGAACATCCGCGGCATCACCTGCCTTCGCCCCGGTATCCCAGGCCTTACCGACCATATTCAGATCTTTTCTGTGGTAGGCCGCTTTTTGGAGCATGCCAGGATCTATATTTTCGGAAAGGAAAATGATGCTCAGATCTATCTCTCCTCCGCAGATCTTATGACCCGCAACACCCAGCACCGGGTAGAACTGGCCTGCCCGGTGCTGGCACCGGACCTTCGCCGCCAGATTGCCCACTACGTGGAGATACTGTGCCATGACAACAAGAAGTCCCGTTACCTTCAGGCTGATGGCTCTTGGATCCAGCTCCCGCCCCGCCAAGACGGGTCTTCTGTTGACGCTCAGGCTGTTTTTCTGAATGAGCTCCGCTAAAAAACACCATCCGAGGAGATCACCTCGGATGGTGTTCTGATTTTACTCCGAAAGCAGCATTCTATCGTTATCCAGATCCTTCCCCGCCCCCATCTTAAATTGGTCCAGCAGGTCATCCACTGTCATTCGGCGCCTCTCCTCCCCCTTCACATCCAGGACGATCCCGCCATTGTCCATCATCAGGGTGCGGTTGCCCAGGTCCAGGGCCTGACGCATATTGTGGGTGACCATCAGGGTGGTGATCTTTCCCTCGGCCACCACCTTTTGGGTGAGCTCCAGCACCTTCTCTGCCGTGGCGGGGTCCAGAGCGGCGGTATGCTCGTCCAGAAGGAGGAGCCAGGGGGGATTCATAGTGGACATGAGCAGGGACAGGGCCTGTCGCTGGCCACCTGAGAGAAGGCCCACCGGCTGACGCATCCGATCCTCCAGGCCCATGTTCAGTTGGGAGAGCTTCTCCCGGAACCGCTCCCGGTCTGAACGGCTCATGTGGGAAAACCAACCGCCGCTGCCCGCCGCCATGGCCAAGTTCTCCTCAATGGTCATGTGAGGTGCGGTCCCTCGCATGGGGTCCTGAAACAGACGGCCGATATGCTTGGCCCGCTGGTAGGAGGGTGTGAAGGTCACGTCCCGGCCGTTTACCTCAATGGAACCGGAGTCGGTGAAGAAGTCTCCGGCGATGGCGTTAAAGAGGGTGGACTTCCCCGCCCCGTTGGAACCGATGATGGTGACAAAATCTCCCGGGTCCAGGTGAAGGGAGAAATCGGTGAAGATCCGCTTCTCATTAACGGTACCCGGATTAAAGGTTTTGGAGATGTGAGAGACGTTCAGCATGCGATCTCCCCCCCTCTGCCTGTCAGACGGCGGCGAAGGATGGGAAGCTGCTCCTTCAGGTAGGGTACAAAGATGGCCAGGGTCACGATCACCGAGGACATCAGATTCAGCATAAAGGCGGGCATATTGAGCCGTAGGGCGACGGAGTAGACCATTTGGAACAGGAAAGAGCCCACCGCCATTCCCACCGCCCGAAAGAGGATGCTCCCCTTCCCCATCAGAGTGTTGCCAATGAGGAGGGAGGCAAGGGCGATGGTCACCATGCCGGATCCCAGGTCGCTGTTCACCGAGCTCTGGGACTGGGCCAAAAGGCAGCCGGAGAGGCCGGTAATGGCGTTGGCCACGCACAGCCCCACTGTGGTCGTAAACACCGGATTGATGGAGGAGGATCGGACCATGTCCGGATTATCCCCCGTGGCCCGGATCGCCATTCCCAGCCGGGTCCGAAGGAACAGGGCAAGGATGGTAATGACCAACACCACTGCCATGAGGGCGATCACAAGCTCATTCATCCCCGCCAGCGGGGTGTTTTTCAGAAGGTCCCGAACCATGGTAAATATGGTGGTAGTTTTATACATATTCAGCTGGGCCTTGCCCCCCATGACCCCGATATTCACTGAATAGAGGGCCCGGTTGACAATGATACCGGCCAACAGGCTGTTGATGCCCATGCGGGTCTGCAGAAGGGCGGTGACAAAGCCGGAGCAGGCCCCTGCCAGCATGGCCGCCGGAATGGAGAGTAGCGGGTGGCCTGAGAGGACCACCACCGCTCCCACCGCGGCCCCAAAGGTGAAGCAGCCGTCGGTAGACAGGTCGCAGACGTTAAGCATGGAGTAGCTCAAAAAAAGGGCCAGGGTGGTCAGGGAACAGATGAGGCCCAACTCCAGAGCGGTTTGGATCAGTGATAAGGACATGGAATTCTCCCCTTTTTCAGTGCTTATGGGCGGGCGAAATGCCTGCCCATAAGCAAGATGGCAGCTTGCCTTTCTTACTTCAGATCGTCAAAACTTTCAGCGGTGGTGATGGCGTTTACCTGGGTACACAGGGGGGCAAAAGCAGCCTTGACGGTCTCAAAATCCAGCCCCAGACCCTCACAGGTCTCGGTATTCACGGTGGCAGTACCGTTGTCAAAGGTCTTAACGGCGGTGGTGGCCGGATCGGCCCCATTCAGGAGAATGTCGGCCACCATATCGGCCGTCTCCACTCCCAGGTTAGCATAGTCCACACCGTAGCCCAGGAAAGCGCCGTTGAGGGCAAAGGAATCGGCTCCGGTATAGTGGGGGATCCCCGCAGTGATCAGGTCCTCATAGATGGCAAGTTCCGCCGTCATGATGGTGTTGTCGGTAGGGGTAAAAATGGCGTCTACCCCATCACTGATCAGAGCTTGGGCCGCCAGCAAGACCTCGTTATTGGTAGTGCCGGTGCGCTCCACATAGGCGATACCCTTAGCGTCCAGATACTCCTTGGCGTGGGCGATAGGGGTGGCGGAGGAATCCTGACCCTGATCATAGAGAAAGCCGATTTTCTTGGTTTCCGGGGTGGCAGCAAATATCAGGTTCATAATGGCATTGGTGTCCAGGTAATCGGAGGTGCCGGTAATGTTGGCGCCGGGAGCCTCCAAGCTGTCTACCAAACCTACGCTCACCGGGTCAGAGACAGCGGCAAAAACCACTGGGGTTCTGTTATCCTCGGTGGCGGCCTGCATCTTCATGGCTACCGGGGTGGCCACTCCGATCATCAGATCCACCTTGTTCGCCTTGAAGTTGGCAATGATCTGTTCCATCACCGCATCATCGGCATTGCAGTTGTCATAGTCGATCTCAAAGGTCACGCTCTTCTCCTTGCCGATCTCAGCCAGCCGGATCTGGATATGGTCCACGATTTGGTTCAAGGAAGCGTCGTCCACATAATTACAGATGCCAATTTTATAGACTTCGCCGTCGACGTCGTCTCCCGGTTTGCTCCCACCCCCGCAGGCAGCCAGGGTCATCGTCATAGAAAGGGCCAGGGCTATGGAAGCGGTCTTATGGAGGATATTGTGTTTCATCATGATTTCTCCCCTTATTAAAAAATAGTTTTATCGGCCAAACGGTTCAGGTCCTCTTCTCGCCCCGCCATCGCTTTGTGAAAAGCCGCATGTTCCTCTCTCCTCTCAGGATCCTGGGTAAAATAAAAAAGCCCCATCCCATTATTGGGACAAGACTTTCATCCTGCGGTACCACCCAAGTTGACGCATATGCGCCCGCTTTTCTTCACATACAAACCATATGTGTCGCCCTGATAACGGGTGCGTCCCCCGTCGAAGAATACTTGGCATTTTGTATCTGCCGTTCACTTCGCCCTCCCGAGTCCATTCCCTGAAGCGTCCGCCGCCGTGATCCCACCACCCACGACTCTCTAAAAGACGACCTTTCTACAGGTACTTCTCTCGCTCATCGGTTTGTTGCCTTGTATTATAAACACGGTTTTACCAGTTGTCAACCCCTTTTTTACAAAAAGTTTTGTATATTTTCCCCTTGACACTCCATTGCTCACGGTATATAGTTCATTTTATGAACTTATTGCGAGGTGATCCTATGCTGAGCGAAGAGTTGCTCTCCGCCTGGCTGCAGCTTGGCGCCGTCATTGATAACCAGCGGCTGGTCAGCGATCTTCCCTTCAATGAAGCTATGGTCTGCGGCTTGCTTCTGCGGGCCCAGGAACAGGACAGAGCCCTCACCGCCAGTGATCTCTGTGCCCAGACACGCATCCTGAAATCCCAGATGAATGCCATTCTCAATTCTTTGGAACGAAAGGGATTTCTCCAGCGCCGACGCTCCCAGTCCGATCTGCGCCGGATGGAGCTTTCTTTGCTTCCGGGCGGGATAGAGCACTATCAGAAATCCCACCGCCAGACGCTTGCCTTGGTTGACCGGCTCATTGCCTCGCTGGGTCAGGAAGCCATTGAAACTCTTGTCCCCCTGCTTCTTCAAGTGGCTGATAGCTTTGATCGTATTTTAAAGGAGGTTTGATCTATGTCTATTCGTATTATTACCGATTCTTCCGCCGACCTCACCCCTGCCGACGCTCAGCGCCTGGGAATCGAGGTAGTCTCTATGTCCATACAATTTGGGGACCGCTCCTATCTGGACGGTGTCGACCTGGATAAAGCCCAGTTCTATCAGCTGCTGGCCGAGGGAAAGGACAGCCCCTCCACCGCTCAGCCCACCCCTGCTGATTTTCTGAAGCCCATGGAGGCTGTCCGTTCCACCGGGGATGAGGCTGTTGTCATCACCCTCTCCAGCGTCCTCAGCGGCACTTATCAAAGCGCCCTTATCGCCAAGGATATGTGTGCCTACGGACCAGTCTATGTGGTAGACAGTCTCAGCGCCACAGCCGGAGTCCAGATCATGGTGGAATACGCTTGCAAACTTCGTGAGCAAGGCATTACCGCCCAAGAGATCTCGGAAAGGGTGGCCGCTCTCAAAGACCGCATCCGTATCTTCGCTGTCATCGACACCCTGGAATATCTGCGTCGAGGCGGACGGCTGTCCTCCCTCCAAGCCGGGCTTGGTACTGTCACCAAGCTCAAGCCGGTCATCTCCGTGCGAGAGGGAGCCGTAATGGTGGTGGGAAAGGCATTTGGTACTGCGGCTGCCACGAAGCAGCTTTTGAAATTTCTCTCTGAACACCCCATTGACAACAGCTTTCCGGCTTTTGCCCTCTATTCCGACGACAAGAGCCGGGTCGATGAATTTCTGCCCAAGCTTCAGGAGGTCGAGGCCCTGCCCCAAGATCTCCGTTTTTGCTCCATCGGCCCCACCATCGGCACCCACATCGGTCCCGGCGCGGTGGGCATGGCCTATGTGGAACAGTGACTTGCCCTTGACAAAAGCGGGGAAAAAATCTATAATGATGAAAACACAATGATGGGAAGAAGGTCTCGGGATCCCCTCAGAGAGCTGGCGGATGGTGCAAGCCAGTGGGAACATCCCTCGACGCATACTGATCCCTGAGTGGTTCGGCGGAACCCCCTATGGAAGTAGGCCGAAACGGAGCGGGCCCCGTTACAGGTCCCGGCCTTGTTGGAGGCCATGAGGGCTGCTTGGGAGAACCGGCAGCCGAATCAGGGTGGTACCGCGTAGCTTACGCCCCTGACCAGAGATGGTCGGGGGCGCTTTTGTATCCCCCGGCATATAAGGAGGAAGCAACATGATGAAAAAAGGCTGCGAGAAGTACATTCCCTTTGTCCCCCTGAAGCGGGAGCGCCGTTCCTGGCCGGATAGGGAGCTGAAAAAGGCGCCTGTCTGGTGCTCGGTAGACCTCCGGGACGGGAATCAGGCTCTTATCGACCCCATGAATGTGGCGGAAAAGCTGGAGCTGTTCCACACGCTGGTGGACATTGGCGTCAAGGAGATCGAGGTAGGCTTCCCCTCCGCTTCCGAGGTGGAATACGAGTTCCTCCGCACCCTCATTGAGGGCGGTCACGTTCCCGACGACGTGACCCTTCAGGTCCTGGTCCAGGCTCGGCCCCACCTCATCAAAAAGACCTTTGAGGCCATTGAGGGGGCAAAGCATGTGATCTTCCATTTCTACAACTCCACCTCCACTCTCCAGCGGAAGGTGGTGTTCCACGCCGATGTGGCGGGGGTAAAAAAAATCGCGGTGGATGCGGCGGAGCTCATTTACGAGATGGCCCAGCCGGTCATTGCCTCCGGCATGGATCTGCGGTATGAGTACTCCCCCGAATCCTTTATGGGCACTGAGATGGATGTGGCCACGGAAATCTGCGCCGCCGTGATGGACGCCCTTCACGCCGATGGGGATCACCGGGTCATTTTGAATCTGCCCACCACGGTAGAAAACTGTCTTCCCAACTATTTCGCCGATGAGATCGAATACTTTATCGAGACCCTCCCCGGTCGGGAGCGGGCTGTTATCTCTCTCCACCCCCACAATGACCGGGGCGAGGGGGTAGCCACCGCCGAACTGGGTCTGTTGGCCGGAGCCGAGCGGGTGGAGGCCACCCTCTTTGGAAACGGCGAGCGCACCGGCAATGTGGATATGGTGACCCTGGCCCTCAACCTCTTTACTCAGGGGGTGGATCCGGAACTGGACTTCTCTCACATCAACGCCATTCGGGAGGTCTATGAGCGCTGCACCAAAATGAAGGTGGGTCCCCGGCAGCCCTATGCGGGAGAGCTGGTCTTTACCGCCTTCTCCGGCTCTCATCAAGACGCCATCAATAAGGGGACCCAGTATATGCGGGAAAGCGATACGGAATACTGGGAGATCCCCTACCTCCCCATCGACCCCGCCGACGTAGGCCGGGAATACGAACCCATCGTCCGTATCAACAGCCAGTCAGGCAAGGGGGGCGCCGCCTTCGTCATGCAACAGAATTTCGGCTATGACCTGCCCAAGGCCATGCATCCCGAGTTTGGTCATATTGTTCAGTTGGAGACCGAGCGGGTGGGCACCGAACTGAAGCCCCAGCGGATCCTGGAGCTGTTCCAGGAGAACTATATTGCCGCCTTCTCCCCCTATCAGCTGCTGAAACACGCCTTTCAGGAGACGGTGGACGAGGATGGAACGTCCCACGTCCGCTTTACCGGGACCCTTCGGCATACCGACACCACCTTTGAGGTCACCGGGGAGGGCAATGGTCCCATCGACGCCTTCTTCAACGCCATCCACGGCCAAAAGATGGACCGGTTCACCTTCATCGACTACAAGGAGCACGCCATCTCCGATGGCTCCGACTCCATGGCGGTTGCCTATATCCACCTTCGGGACAAGGATGGCAAGGACGTCTTTGGCGTAGGTGTGGACCACAACATCAACCTGGCCCCTCTGCGTGGGATCCTGTCCGCCATCAACCGGGCCTGGACGGCAAGGCATCGCGCCTGACTTTACGGAATGTCCGCAGGCCGCAGCGGGTCCGGTATCCGCTAAGGCAAGGGGAACAAATATGCCAAAGTTGACACAGCAGCAGCTGAAGGATGGAGTAAAAGCTCTATATCCCCGGTATCAATACGTGGTGGAGACTGCGGAGTATTCAGGAGAAAAGGAGCTGTGCATAAACTGTACCCAGCTTGATGGTCGTACCGATCCGAGGTATACCAGCGGGACGGAAAAGCGGCGTGTACTGTCCGAATGGTGCGCGTTTCTTACCGAAAATCCGGAGGCCTTTACCTCGCTGGCCTTTGGAACAAGAATGCCGCAGGAGCTCTTCAACGCCGTTTGCCAGCAGAAAAATTTAAAAAGTCTCTATATAAAATGGGGCGTGTATCCCGACATTTCCGCCATCACAGACCTGCGGAAGCTGGAGTATCTGCACCTCGGCTCTGGGGCCGGAGTGCTTTGCATCGAACCTCTGGCAGGATTAAGTAGTCTAGTGGCGCTGTCCGTAGAAAACTTTCAGAAGATCAGAGACTATAGCCCCCTTACCGCGCTTCAGGATCTGGAGCTGCTCTCCATAGAGGGAGATGGTCTGTCCCCCCAGTATATCCATATTGACTCGCTGGAGTTTCTTCACGGCATGAAGGGGCTACGGGCCTTCTCATTGATGACAGCGCGAGTTGCCAGCAAGGACTATACACCTCTGCTGAAGTTGGAGGATATGGAGGCCCTTTGGCTTTCCCCCCGCAAGGAGGTAAAGGCTATTTATAGCAGGCTGCTGGCCCTTCCCAAATTGAAATACGGCTCTCTTGTTGAGCTTCCCCAGCTTTATCTCTGAAATAGGATCCATTTGATTCACACTTAACGAAAAACGGCGGCAGGGAGAAAATCCTCCCTGCCGCCGTTCCTTGTATCGCTTTGCCAAACTCCGAATGGGCTGGGAAACAAACGTCTCCTGCCCATCCTTCAAAGCGTATCCATTCGGTTCAGCCAAGTCCCAAGTCCCTGGTGGCATACGCATTTAGGTCGGCGCCTGCGGCATGGCCTGCCAGATACTCGTAGTAGCCCTGGCTGCCGATCATGGCCCCATTGTCGCCGCAGAGCTTCATGGGGGGCAGAAACAACTTGTCCCCCGACGCCTTACAGGCCTTCTCCAGGTCGGCCCGGATCCGGGAGTTGGCCCCTACTCCCCCTGCTACTGCTACCTTGCCGTAGCCTTTCATTTTGGCCGCCTCCATAACTCGGGGGATCAATATATCGCTGACCGCCGCCTGGAAGGAGGCCGCCAATCCCGGACCGTCCAGCTCCTCCCCCTTTTGTTCCGCGTTGTGGAGAAGGTTCAGAACTGCCGTTTTTAGGCCGGAGAAGGACATGTCCAACGGATGCCCCTCCACATGAGAACGGGGCAAACCATATTTCCCGTCGTCCCCCCCCTGGGCCAGCCGATCCATGGGTCCGCCGCCGGGATAGCCGATCCCCAGCACCCGTGCAGCCTTATCAAAGCACTCCCCCGCTGCGTCGTCCCGAGTGGCTCCCAGCACCTCCATGTCTGTGTATTCCCGCACATCGGCGATCAGGGTATTTCCTCCTGAGACACACAGGCAGACAAATGGGGGCTCCAGATCGGGATGGGCAATGTAGTTGGCTGCAATATGACCCCGAATATGGTGGACCGGGATGAGGGGTACCCTCAAGGCCAGGGCTACCGACTTGGCAAAATTCACCCCCACCAGCACAGCTCCGATCAGTCCGGGAGCATAGCTGACTGCGACAGCGTCAATATCCTTTTTCCTCAGCTTCGCGTCTGTCAGCGCCTTATCCGCCAGTCCCGCGATAGCTTCCACATGCTTTCGGGAAGCGATCTCCGGCACTACGCCTCCATACAGGGTGTGCATGTCCACCTGGGAGGCAATGGCGTCAGACAGGACCTCTCTGCCGTCCCGGACCACCGCCGCGGCAGTCTCATCACAAGTGGATTCAAAGGCTAAAATATTCATGCTCTCACCTCTTCCGGTAAGAATTTATCTCTCCTCCACCCACTCCGGGGCGGGATGGATGACCTCTTCAGGGGCCAGGGGGAGTTGGATAAACCGCTCCATGTGACCAGGGGAAAAGTAGCTGGCATACACATCCCGATGCATAGCCTGGACCTTTCCGTCATCGGTCTCCGGCCCACAGTAGATACAGTTGAAATGGACACCGAACAGGGCGCACTCATAGTCCAGTACCCGAAAGCCGCTGCGGAGATAAAAGCCGACTCTGCGGCAACGGAGCTCATTCTCCGCCGGATCAGGAGAATCCTGAGATTCCACCTCTCCAAACAGATGACTATACCGCCTTTTCAGCAGGGTCAAAATCTTTGTACCTCTTCCACCGTTCCGTTTTCCCCGCAGAACACCCAGATATTCCAACAGGGCGCCTTTTTCATTCTGGGCAAGCCACATCATGGCATAACCCACCGGCTGCCCATCCTCCACCACCAGCAGAGGCTCATACCGCCCCATATCCACCAAACGAAGCATTCCAAGAAGAGGCTTCAGCTCCGACCTGGGAAAGTCAAAAATCATTTCTGTCTGGTAGAGCTTTGTCAATTCCTCCCTATTCAGCAGCTTCAGTTCCATGTTCAAACTCCAGTGTCATAATGATAGCGTCCTCTTTCGGATCCTGATAGTAATCCCTCCGGCGTCCCACCTGGGCAAAACCATGCTTATAATAGAGCTGGATAGCGGGCTCATTGGAGGGGCGCACCTCTAGGGTGAGAAAGGCCAGATGCTCCCTACCAAAGCGAACAAACACATCCACCAAATCATCGGCGATCCCATTGCCCCGATAGTCCTCCCGGACCGCCACATTGTCAATGTACCCCTCATCCACCACTACATGAAGTCCCGCATAGCCCAAGACCGCTCCGTCAGGCCGTTGGGCTACGATAAAGGAGGCCAGCGGGTTATAAAGCTCTTCCTCCAACATGGCCTCTGACCAAGGGGCGGAAAAGCATTCCCGCTCTATCTGGGCGATCTCTTTGATATGAGAGCGGTCCATAGGGACCAGCTTATAGTTTTTCATCCCTTTGCCTCCCCCCAGCTCCTGCCGGCAGCGGAATCTGCCTTCATGGGAACCGCATAGCTTACCGCTCCCTCCATCTCCCGGGTGAGCAACCGTTTGACTTGCTCCATCTCCTCCTCTGGGCACTCCACGATCAACTCATCGTGGACCTGGAGGATCAGTTTTGCCCTCAGCCCCTCCTCCCTCAGCGCCCTCCACACACGGATCATAGCCAACTTGATCACATCGGCGGCGGTCCCCTGAATGGGCATATTGAGGGCCACCCGCTCTCCGAAAGCGCGCAGATTGTGGTTGGCCGACTTCAATTCCGGCAGCCATCGGCGGCGGCCCATAAGAGTGGTCACATAGCCGTTTTCCTTGGCCTGATCCACCACCCGATCCATATATCCCCGGACCCCATGGAAGGTGGCAAAGTAGCGGTCCATATACTCCTTTGCCTCCCACCGAGTCACCCCAATGTCCTGGGAGAGAGAGAAATCAGAGATGCCGTAGACAATGCCGAAATTCACCGCCTTGGCCCGCCGCCGCATCTCGTGGGTCACCTCCCCCGCCGGCACACCGAAGACCTGAGAGGCGGTGGCGGTGTGGATATCCTCTCCGCTGAGAAAGGCATCCTGCATGGCCTTGTCCTCCGCAATGTGGGCCAGTAGCCGCAATTCGATCTGGGAATAGTCTGCATCCACCAACATATGCCCGGGAGCCGCCACAAACATATACCGCAGCTTTGCCCCCAGTTCAGTCCGGACCGGAATATTTTGCAGGTTGGGTTCCGTGGAAGAGAGCCGTCCGGTGGCGGTAACGGTATTCTGGAAGGATGTGTGGATACGGCCATCCCTATCGATGACCTTGATCAGCCCGTCCACATAGGTGGATCTCAGTTTAGCGTACTGACGGTATTCCAGGATGCAGTCGATGATATCATGCTGGCCCCGAAGCTTTTCCAACACCTCAACATTGGTGGAATAGCCCGTTTTTGTCTTTTTTATCGGGGGAAGACCCAGCTTATCAAAGAGGATATGTCCCAGCTGCTGAGTGGAGTTAATGTTAAAAATCTCCCCCGCCAGTTCATAAATGGCTCTCTCATCCTCCTTGAGCCGCTTATCCAGCATCTCGCCAAACATGGAGAGCGCCTTTCGGTCCACCAGTACCCCCGTCCGCTCCATCTCGGCCAGTACCGGGCACAGGGGAAGCTCCACCGCATAATAGATCTTATCCAGCCCCAGCTCTTTAAGTTGAGCGTCCATCTCCTCCCAAAGAGCACATATCAGAGTACAGTGGGCAGCCAAAGCCTGCTCTGCCGGAGTGCGGTCAGCCAAGGGGGTGAAAGCGTCGGGATCACGATAAGCCTTGGTCTTGGGATACTCCTGATGGAAGCGAGCCATACCGAGCTTATCCACGTCATAGCTCCCGTCTGTTGGAGCCAAAAGATAGGCTGCCAACTCGGTATCAAAAACAAAGCCCTCATTGGATAGCCCTTCCCCCAATAGCGCGTTCATCAGATCCTTCACGCCGTGAGCCACCTTCTGCACCCGGTCAGAAAAAAGAGTCTGTAAAAATCCGTTGAAATCCTTCAGTTTGTCCGGATAAAAAATAGCTGTACGGAAAGCGTCCTCCCCTTCCCGACATCCCACCGCCACCGCGGAAAAACCGGGAGCGGACGCCACACCCACCCAGGGTGCCCGCTGATACAGCACCGTCAATTCGGCGACCCGCTGGTCGCTATCCACCACCTCTGTGGACACATTTCCTGTAAAGGCGTTTTCATTCATATTCGGAGCCTGTGCACCGCTCAACCCCAGCCGTTCAATAAGCTTGGCAAACTCCAGCTTGAGAAGGAGGTCATAGAGCTCCGGCTTTGCGGACTTCCGGGCAGCATCCTGGGGTGCAAAGCTCAGAGGGGCGTCTGTGTGAATGGTGGCAAGGTCGTAGGACATGTAGGCATCGGCCTTCCCCTCCGCCAGCTTTTTTACTACTCCGGGCTTCGCGGGCGTCTCCGGCGCCTGACAGATGTCTGGCATGTGGTCATAGAGGTGGTCAATAGAGCCATAGAGCTGAATGAGTCCCATGGCGGTCTTCTCTCCAATGCCCCTCACCCCGGGAATATTATCGCTGCTGTCCCCCATAAGCGCCTTCAAATCAATAATGTGGATGGGGTCAAAACCATAAACCTCCCGGAAAACTGCCGGGGTCATATCCTTGGTCGTAGTCTGTCCCATACGGGACGTCACCAGCTTCACGGTAACATGATCTGTGATGAGTTGGAGAGAATCCTTGTCTCCTGTTACCACCACTGTCTCCCATCCCGCAGCCTCGTCCAGCCGGGAGATCGTGCCAATGAGATCGTCAGCCTCCCAGCCCGAGAGCTCATAGCGGGGAATGGACATGGCGTCAAGCACTTCTTTGAGAAGAGGTATCTGTTTGACCAGTTCCTCCGGCATAGGTTTGCGCTGAGCCTTATAGCCCTCATAGGCCAGATGCCGAAAGGTGGGTGCCTTCAAATCAAACGTACAGCACAGCGCCTCCGGGGCCTCCTCCTCCACAAGCTTGAGCAGAATGTTGAGAAAACCAAAGATAGCATTGGTGGGCGTACCGTCCTGGGTGGACAGGGGCCGAACTCCATAAAAAGCCCGGTTCAGGATCGAGTTGCCGTCAATAACCATGAGCTTCATATAAAGCCCTCCTTGAAAGGGACATAAAATTTCAAAATACAGTATACCAGCTTTCCCCTATGAGGGCAAGAAAAACCGCCCCGTTTCCGGGGCGGCCTCTCAATTTTTCCTTATTTCTCTGTGGCGCTCTTCACAATGACAGTGCCGCTGTCGCCGGCGGTGACCTCATAGGTGGACATCCCTTCGCCCTCTGTGAGTACCTCCGCTCCCTTCACATCGGTGATAATATTGTAGTTATGAAGGTCCTGCCCATCGCCGTCGGTCGTAACATTGTATACTGTACCGCCCTGAACATTCTCTTGTTCGGTGGAATAGCTTACCGACATTCCGTTATCGCCATAAGCGGTAACCATGGCCACGCCGTTTTCATTCACCGCTACCTCAAAGCCGTCGCCCTCATAGAGGTATCCCCCCTCCTGGGCCAGAGCGTCAGTGATATCCGTCTCCTCGCCGTCCACCAGGAGGATGGAACGGCCTTCCCGCTCCTCCACGGCCACGCTGGGGAGGTTCAGGCCGGCTCCGTCACTGGCAACGGTCACAAAGATGGTGGCGAAAAACTCCTGCACCGCCGGGAGCTCTGCGGCACTGGCAGTGATGCCCAGGGCCGCTACTACCGCGGCGGCCAGCAGTGCCACCCGGGCGGGGCGGCGGACAGTCTTCTTACTTGTATTTTCAGTCATAGCGATCATCTCCTCAATTTTTTCTGCGTCCAGAGTCATTCTGTCGCAGGCTTCACGGTACGATCTGGGGTCGAACATAGGGCGTTCCCTCCTTCTTTTCCTCCGTCAGGGCGGTCCTCAGCTTCTCTCTGGCCCTCTGGAGCCAGGTCTGAATGGTGGATGGATTGGCTCCCAGGGCAGCGGCGATCTCCTGTACAGAGCAATCCTCATAATAGTAGAGATAGACAGGCAGACGATATTTGGTATCCAGGGCCATCACGGCCTCCAATACTCCTAAGTCTTCCGGCTCTTCCGCCGCTGCCCCATCCCAGTCTTCCAGCGGGACCCTCCTCTTTCTCCAGGGGGAGCGGAGGACCTTCCGGCTCTCATTCACCGTCACCCGGAGCAGCCAGTGCTTCAAGTGATCCCCACTCTGAAAATCACCGTGATATTGGTAGAGCCGAAGCAGGACAGTCTGGGTCACATCTTCCGCTTCTGGGCGGTCCTTCACCGCGTGATAGGCCACCCGGAAAACGGTGTTGGCGTGCTCCCGAACTGCCTGCTCAAATACTTTGTCGGTCATGGGGAACCCCCTTTCTCGGGTCTTGGAAAGCGCTTTCACAGAGAATATCCCGCAGAAGGGGAAAAAATCTCAAAAAAGAAAAAACTTTTGAAAAAAGGGCCGCCAACCCCGGCGGTCCTTCTCTCTCTTTATGCCTCATCCGGTCTGTGCCCCAGAGGAAAATAGACCGTCGCTATCATGGTAATAAAGCAGGCCAGTCCGCCCACCACATTGGAGATGGGCTCCGCCCAGAATACGCCGTCCACCCCCCACCCCAGCATAGGCAGAAGGATGGTCAGCGGCGCCACTATGAAGGCCTTGCGGAGCAAAGAAAAGAACACCGCACTCTTGGAGCGGTTAAGCCCCACGAATACCGACTGTCCGATGAACTGGAAAGCCATACAGAAAAAGGCGGAAAAATAGACGCGGAATGCTGGCACTCCCGCCAAAAGCAATTCTTCTTCACTGTTAAAAATGTGGATAAATAGGTGGGGGATCGCCATGACCAGCGCCCATACCCCTATCGAATAAGCCATGGTCACCGCCGTTGTAAAACGGATCCCCTCCCGGACGCGCTTATGTAGCCCCGCCCCGTAATTGTATCCCAATACCGGCTGGCAGCCGTTGGTGATCCCGCTGACCGGCATAGTGATGACCTCCCGCACGGAGTTGATGACTGTCATGACGCCCACATAGAGGTCACCCCCCGTCTGCTGAAGAGTGGCGTTGCATAAGATCTGTACCAGAGAGTTGGTCAGAGCCATGACGAAGCCGGAGCTCCCTAAGGCTAAGATGCGTTTTACCCGTTCCCACCGCAAGGCCATGGCCTCCCGCCGTAGCCGGAGGATAGCCCTTGGGCCGGTCAAAAACCGCAGCACCCAGACAGCCGAGCACCCCTGGGAGATCACCGTAGCCAGGGCTGCCCCCCGTACCCCCATGTGAAACAGGAAGATGAAAATGGGGTCCAACACCAGATTTACGACCGCTCCCAAGGCCACCGTCATCATTCCGGTCCGCCCAAAGCCCTGCGCATTGATAAAGGGATTCATACCCAGCCCGATCATTACAAAAAGAGTCCCGCAGAGATAGATGGACAGATAGTCGTCAGCATAGGGGAAGGTGGCGTCGCTGGCGCCGAATAGATACAGGATAGGACGACGGAACAAAAGTCCCCCAACAGTCAATATTCCGCCAAAGAGGAGAAGTAGTGTAAAGGAATTTCCCATCACGCACTCTGCCCTCTCATTCTCCCCCTTGCCTCGGTGGATGGAGCACAGCGGCCCCCCTCCCATACCGCAAAGATTCGCAAATCCCAGAAGTATGGATATCACTGGCAGGCACAGGCCCAATCCGGTGATAGAGAGCCTCCCGACCCCCTCCAAATGGCCCAGATAGACCCGGTCCACGATATTGTAGAGAATATTGATCAGCTGAGCCAACGTCATAGGAAGGGCCATAGAGAGAATATTTTGAGAAACCTTTCCTTTTGAAAAATCATTCTGAGCCACGGGCCCACCTCCATTCCTCCTGTTTTCAAGATAGAAGTATAGCCCATTTTTCCCTTCGGGGCAAGTCCTTGTCGAAAAAGGAGCCACCCTCCCGCGGGAGGGTGGCTCCTTTTATTTCCTGCAGCCCATATGGACCTTTACCGCGTCCCGAAGGAACCGGGCGCAGCCGGAGATCTCCCCGTCATAATAAGCGGCAAATCGTTCGTCCACCACATAAAGTTCCGCAATCTCTACTTGTCGGGCGTCGTCGCAGTCCGGCATCAGGATCAACAGCCATTCCCGGTGTAGTCGAGCTAGCCGGGCGCCTTCCTCCCCCTCCGGACTTTCTCCGGCCTGAATAGCAGCAGGAAGTCCTTTCCGCAGCTCCCTGTCAAGGTTTTCCCAGCGCTGATATTCCTCCTCAGAAAGTCCCATCAGGGTCCTATTAGCGGCCTCCACCGGTCCGGCGCTATACTTCCCTCGAGCCTCTTTTCCATAGCGTCGGTCATTCTCTTCCACCTTGAGCCGTTTAAGCCCTTCAAATTTTTCTTTATCCCGCATTGCCAGCTCTCCTTTCATATTCAGAAGGGTTCGCTCCACCGTCCTGATCAAGGTCTCAACTTCCCTCTGCCGCTTCCGCAGTACCGACAGGTGACTCTGCAGCGCCTCCTGCCGGTCAAAATCCGGCGCGTCCAAAATAACCTTAATCTCCACCAGCGGTAGCCCCAGCTCCCGATAAAATAATATCTGTTGGAGTCGGTCCACCTCTTCCGGGCCATAAAGGCGATACCCCGCCTGGGTAGTCCCTGCCGGTTTTAAGAGTTCCAGCTTATCATACCATCGCAGAGTACGTGGGGTAACACCTGACAGCTCAGAAAGTCCCTTGACGGTATATTCCATATTTCTTCCCTCCTGATAAAGGGAGTATAATCTATAACGTTACGATAAGGTCAAGGCTTTTCTTGACTTTTTATTTGATATAGTATAAATTGTTTTTAGTGTAAAGGGGGATATCCCATGGCTCAGTATCAAATACGGTATTTCTTTGAGTGGGGGCTTGATACCTGCCTGTGGGCCGACAACGATATGACCCGGGAAAAATATGGCTATCCCATCCTTCTCTCGGATCTTCCCCTCTCTCCCGCTTTTGTCTCGGAATTGGAAAGACTTTGTTCCGAATTTCAAACCGGCTTAAATTGGGACGATCCTGCGGCTCCCTCCCCCTGGTCCAACTCTCGGAGGGCCGATTTCCTTCGCCGTGCAGAGGCCGCCTATGACCAACTTGTCCGGGAGCTCGGCTCGGAATTTCAGGTTCAAAATGAGGTTTTTCTTCCGTAGATAAAAAAGAGACAGGCATCGCCTGTCTCTTTTTTATCCCTCTTAACCGCGGGCCTTCTTGGCCAGCTCCACCAGCTGGGCAAAAGCCGCCTTATCATTGACGGCAAGCTCGGCGAGCATCTTCCGGTTGATGGACACACCGGCCTTCTTCAAGCCGTTCATAAAGGTGGAATAGTTCATCCCGTTCATCTTGCACCCGGCAGAGATACGGGTGATCCACAGGGAGCGGAAATCACGCTTCTTCAGCCGGCGGCCTACGTAAGCATACTTCAGGGACTTCATCACCTGCTCGTTGGCCATCTTGAAGTGCTTACTCTTGGCGCCCCAATAGCCCTTGGCCAGCTTCAGGACCTTATTTCTGCGCTTGCGCGTCATCATCGCGCCTTTCACTCTTGCCATAGTATTCGAAACCTCCTATATCTGAGTAATGATCAAATTATTTGTAGGGGATCATGCGCTTGATGGTGTCCGCGTTGGTCACATCAGCGTACGCGCCCTTGCGGAGGCCTCTCTTCCGCTTGGTGTCCTTGCCGTGACCGTTGAGCAGGTGGGACTTGTAGGCGTGGGCCCGCTTGACCTTGCCGGTCTTGGTCAGATTGAATCTCTTTTTTGCCCCGGTATGGGTCTTGAGTTTCGGCATGATGATTTCTCCTTTATCGTAGAATACTTACTTTTTACTGTCTTTGGCGGCTTTGGCCGCCAAAAAGATGGACATATGCCGTCCGTCCAGCTTGGGTTCTTTGTCCATAGTAGCAATTTCGGCGCACTGCTCAGCAAACTTCAACAGCAGGTCCCTGCCGATCTCTGTATGAGCCATCTCACGGCCCCGGAAGCGAACCGTTACCTTTACCCTGTCGCCGTCGGCAAGGAACTTCTGGGCATTACGGAGCTTTACATTAAAGTCGTTGCTGTCGATACTGGGGGACATACGCACTTCTTTGATCTCCACGACCTTCTGGTTCTTCTTTGCTTCCTTCTCCCGCTTAGTCTGCTCAAACTTGAACTTCCCATAGTCCATGAGCTTGCACACTGGGGGGACCGCGTTGGGCGAAATTTTCACCAAGTCAAGATTTGCTTCCTCAGCCTTCTCCAGCGCCTCCTGAGCAGACATGATACCCAGCTGTTCACCGTCGGCAGAAACCAAGCGGACTTCCTTATCCCGGATGTCCTCGTTGATCTGGTGACCCTTCTCTTTCCCGCTGATACAAACGCACCTCCTTCAAACACACACGACACAAAAAACGGAGCCGAAAACGGCTCCGCAACACGACACAAACACACCGCTTGCGCGGTGAAATTTTCCATGTTGACCTCTTTGCCTTTTGGCTGGAGGTGAGGACGAAACCGTTCCTTCTTTATTGTGCTTGATTAGTATAGCAGTCTTCCCCACTCTTGTCAAGTACTATTTTCCCTGTAATTCCCTGCAATTTTTCAATTGCAGGGATAAAGGTCTAAATCCGCAAAACACAGGGCCATAGAGGTCACCAGAACTTGACCGGTCCCCTCCAAGGCTGACAGCACTTTGATTTCTCCGCTGGGGCTATACCCCTGAGGCCGGTTTTTCGTCCAAAGAAGATTGGGAATAAAGAGTAAAAGCAGAAACAGACACCCAATATAGGAAAAACCAAATCGAGGGGTCAGCCATTCCATGATACGTCATCCTTTCATCACAAAAAGGTCAGGGTCACACCAACGCCACCCTTCCCAAACCGGACTGGCTTCTATATATTCTTTTACCGCGCCGGTCACACCCTGCTCTGGGAAATGCGTCTGGCCCACAATGATCTTTTCTCCGTCTTTCCACATATACTCCGTACATTGAGCGCCATTTTCCCATGCGCCGGGGTAATCTCCAATCAGGCCATGAGTATTGACAAACTCCCCCTCAATAAACTCATAGGCGTCATAGTAGTAGCCAAACAAAAACTCACTTCCGCCCCAGATGACCTGATGCTCGCGGTCAAAGCAAGGACTTGAAATATGAGAAAAAGAAGAAGCGTATGTATATTTCTGTGTCTCCGTGTCTTTCAAAAGGGCGGCATAATACGCCTGTCCGCCTCTATTCCCCCCAATAAAAAACCGCAGATCGTCATAGCCGTCAAAGTTCAGATCTTCCTCCGTAAGGCTGCCGATTCCCGCCATCTCATATTCAATATCCTCCGAAAATTCCTGTGGCGCCTTCTCTCCATCCAAAATCAAAATAGAAGTCATCTCTCCGCAAAACAGTTCCATTTTCAAATCACCTAAGCTGCATCTCACATACCGCTTTATCTGTTTCGGCGGGGTCGTCAAAAGATCATAGCTGGTATAGTTGTTAAGGATATCATCCTCACCGTTCAAATATATGTATACATCCTCTCCATTTTTTAATGCCCACCACTCTCTTTCCCGCCGTATTTCATCGCTTTCTGGGGTAAGAATTGCCTCTATTACCCCGGCAGTAGCTGTCGGAGCAACGGCTTGATTTGGCAAAGCAGAGGTCTCTATCGTATTTTCCGTCTGACAGCCAGCCAAACCTAACAGCAGTATCAGCAGTGGTAAAGCGATTCGTTTCATCTGATCCCCTCCTTTTTCCAGTGTATCACTTTCCATCTCTAAAAACAATAAGAGGAGGGCAAAGCCCTCCTCTTATTGTTTTGCACCATTCAGCTAATGCTGGTCACTTCGTATCCCGCGTCGGCAATGGCCTGCTTGATGGCCTCATCGCTCACGTCTCCAATGACTGTGGCTGTCTTGCTCTCCAAGTCCACTGTGGCAGTGACGCCGGGCAGGGCGTTCAAGGCATTGGTTACGTGTTTGACACAGTTTTGGCACATCATGCCCTCGATCATAACCTTTTTTTCCATCGTGCGTTCTTCTCCTTTTATTTCCTTATTATTCTCCACCACGGTCGGTCCGTTATGGTGGGGTTTGAAAAGTTTGAGCCGCAGAGCGTTGGATACCACACACACAGAGCTCATGGACATCGCTGCCGCTGCCAGCATGGGGTTAAGCTGCGGTCCGCCCCAAATAGCCAAAACTCCTGCTGCGACCGGGATGCAGACTGCATTGTAGAAAAAGGCCCAGAAAAGATTTTGCTTGATATTGCGGATCGTAGCTCTGGAAAGCTCTACCGCCGTCACCGCATCCAACAGATCGCTCTTCATCAGCACCACATCGGCAGACTCGATGGCTACATCTGTACCTGCCCCGATGGCCAGACCCACGTCGGAACGGGCCAGGGCAGGGGCGTCGTTGATCCCATCCCCCACCATAGCCACCTTTTGCCCTTTGGCCTGAAGGTCAGCGATAACCTTCTCCTTATCCTGGGGCAGAACCTCCGCCACCACCTCTGTCAGCTCCAGTTCCCTGGCAATAGCTTGGGCGGTGCGGCGGTTATCACCAGTGAGCATGACCACATCCAGCCCCAACTCCCGCAGGGCTTTGATAGCCGCGGCGCTGGTGGGCTTTACCGTATCCGCCACCGCTAAAATACCGATCAACTTGCCGTCCTGGGCAAAATAGAGGGGCGTTTTTCCCTCCCCGGACAGGGTTTCGGGCAGAGTCCCGGCGGCGGTGATATCCACCTGATTCTCCTCCATCATGGCCCGGTTGCCAGCCAGGAATACCCCTCCCTGAATGACTGCGGAAACACCCCGGCCATGGACCGCCTCAAACCTCTCCACGGAAACCAGGGGGATCCCTCTCTCCTCCGCCCGCGCAACCACCGCTTGAGCCAGAGGATGCTCCGAAGGTTTCTCCAGGGAGGCGGCCACACAGAGAAGCTCCACCTCCTCCACCCCAAAGGTCTTGAGGTCTGTCACCACAGGATTTCCCTGGGTCACGGTCCCCGTCTTATCCAACACCACTGTTTGAATGGAGCGCAGCTCCTCCAAGGCTTCCGCCGATTTAAAGAGGATACCGTTTTCCGCTCCTTTTCCCGTTCCCACCATGATAGCTACCGGGGTAGCCAGCCCGAGAGCGCAGGGGCAGGAGATGACCAGCACCGCCACACCGGAGGTCAAGGCTTGGGCAATGTTTCCGGTCACGATCAGCCACACCGCAGCAGTAACTAAGGCAATACCGATCACTACCGGCACAAATACCCCTGCCACTTTATCTGCCAGCTTGGCAATGGGAGCCTTTGAAGATGCCGCTTCATCTACTAAGGCGATCATTTGGGCCAAGGTGGTATCATCCCCCACCCTTGTTGCCCGAAAAGTAAAGGAGCCAGACTTGTTGATGGACGCCGCCGCCACCTTGTCTCCCGGTCCCTTATCCACAGGAAGAGATTCTCCAGTCAGAGCAGACTCATCAATGGAGGAGGTCCCCTCTGTGATCTCCCCATCCACCGGGATGGACTGCCCAGGGCGGACCAGGATCAGGTCGCCCACCGCCACCTCCTCCACCGGGACCTCCACCTCTTTGCCATACCGGAGGACCGTAGCTGTCTTGGGGGCCAAGTCCATGAGCCGGGCGATGGCCTCCCCTGTCTTGCCTTTGGAGCGGGTCTCCATATACTTTCCCAAGGTGATAAGGGTCAGAATAGTACCTGCCGACTCAAAATAGAGGTCCATAGACCACTGCTCCACCCGGGCCATATCCCCATGCCCTAACCCCCACCCGATCTGATAGACTCCCGCAAGACCGTAGACCACAGCGGCCGCGGAACCCAGAGCGATCAGCGAATCCATATTGGGGGAGCGGTGGAACAGGGTCTTGAATCCCACTTTATAATACCTGTCATTGACATACATGATAGGTAACAGAAGCAAAAACTGGGTCAAGCCATAGCTCAAAGCGTTTTCCGGCCCATGAAAAAAGTGAGGGATGGGCAATCCTACCATGTGCCCCATGGTCAGGTAAAAAAGCGGAATGAAGAAGCAGAAAGAAAAGATGAGCCGCCGTTTCATCCCTTTCAGCTCCTCCTGCATATCAGGAACCCCTGTGGCGGCAGCTTTTTTCGCCCCAGCCTTCTCCCCTCCGGGAAGCTGAGCCCCGTACCCCGAGGCGATAACCGCGGAAATGATGCTGTCATTATTCTGCTGCGCCGGGTCAAAATCCACCTGCATGGAACCTCCCAGCAAATTGACATTCACCGAGGATACCCCTTCCAGCTTGCACACCGCCTTCTCCACATGGGCTGAGCAGGCGGAGCATGTCATACCGGTAACCGTAAATTTCTGTTTCATGTCTAACCGCCTTCCTGTCCGGAGCGAAAACACAAAACTTCTTCCCCCTCGGGAAGAGTATATTTCTCCGGACTATATGCTTCAGCCGCCCGCTCCCACAGATGGGCCGCCCTAAGATTGTTTGCCGCATATTTGATCTCCCAGCGACCTGGATATCTCTCAAAAAGAGATTGGGCCGCGCGTAGGCCCACGTTTCTCCCCCGTTCCTTTGGCAGAACGCAAAACTCCGCCACCGAATGGTCGATGTCCCTGTCCATCACCGAGTAACGATTGAGAAGGGTAAAGCCCACGATCCTTCCATCCTCCAAGATAAAGAGGGCTTGGCGGGTCGGGTCAGTAAAGTATGCTTCAAAATAGGGATAGGGGTAGTTCCCTTCCCCGTCTAAGTCATCCCCATAGTAGTTTGTCATCTCATAGAGATATTTTTGTAGGAGATTATAGAGAAAGATTCTCTCTTGCTCTGTCACTGCCCGAAAATCCATACCTCATACCCCTATTTCAGTATCTTATCCAAGGTGGAGATCAATTCCTCCATCTTTTCCTCCCGATCCTCCATGGTCACCGCCTGTTGGACGCAGCCACGAAGATGAGCCGCCAGGATCTCACGGTTCACCCGGTTCAATAGCGCCTCTGTAGCCATCACCTGCTGAGATATCTCCACACAGTATCGGTCCTCCTCCACCATCTTCAGGATACCATCCAACTGCCCACGGGCTGTTTTCAGCATACGGCCTATCTTTTTTTCATCCGCCATCATGGCAGCCGCCCCCTTTCACTATACCCCACCGGGGTGTAGTGTTATATTACTATGTTTTTACCCTTCTGTCAACAGAAGGGTAAAAATTTTTCCATCATATAATTTTTCAGCAGGATGCCCCGCACCTCTACCAATTGTTCTCTAACGACCCGGTATCCCCTCTTTTCAAAGAAGGGACCGGCTGTAATAGAGGCGTGAGTGGTGAAGCGACTTACCGCCGCTTCCCTCTCCAGCCAATCACAAAGCAGAGCAGCGATTCCGTGTCTTTGATGATCCTTATGGATAAAAAGGCGGTCCAGGTATCCGGTCTCATCCATATCCGCAAACCCTACCGGCTCCCCGCCAGCCAAGCCACCACCGAGTTGTGCCGAAGGAACCGGCGGTCCCATTCCTCCAGGTCCACCCGCCCCGTGGCCCAAGCGTCCAGTTGCTCCCAGGTATAGTCCCCAGCGTTTATGTGATGAACCGTATCGTAGAAAAGAGCGGCAAGGGACTCCCCGTCCTCTGTTCGGTAGGGCCAAAGTTGAACGTCACTGTACGGCTTTTTCACTTGTCAACAGTCTTTCCCTTTTTCCAGGCAGCCACCACTGCGTCAATGGCCGCCGCCCGAAGGCCATGCCGCTCCAGCTCCGCCACCCCTTCGATCGTAAGGCCGCCCGGGGAGCAGACTGCGTCCTTCAATGCACCCGGGTGCTTCCCGCTCTCTAACACCATGGCTGCCGCCCCCATGACCATTTGAGCCGCATAGCGTATGGCTTCATCCCGGTGCAATCCCACCAGCACGCCACCGTCGGCCAATGCCTCAATATAAGGATAAACAAAGGCGGGCCCACAGCCAGCCACTGCATTATAGGGCTCGATCCTCTCCTCTTCCATCCGCTCCACCAAACCGGAACAGGACAAAATACACTCTACCGCCGCAAAGTGCTCTTCGCCGGCTGACTTCCCCCCCGACAAGGCCGTCAATCCCTTCCCGATCTCACAGGGAGTGTTTGGCATAATTCTGAGTACGGGAGTATCCTCCCCAACCCATTCCTGAAGTTCTGACAGGGTCACACCGGCTGCTACGGAAATCAGTGTTTTCCCCTTAATGACCGGGCGCAATTCCGCGATCAGGGCCTGGATCTGCTTGGGCTTCACGCACAGGAAAATATATTCCGCCTCCCGAGCGGCTTCGCAGTTGTTCGCATATGCCCGACAGCCAGTTTCACTTGACAGCGCTTCCGCCTTGGAATAGGTACGGTTAGCCACTACCACCTCATCCGCTCCTAGGCTTTTACAGGCCGCCTTTGCCAAAGCGCCTCCCATGTTTCCGACCCCAATAAACGCCGCTTTTGCCATTTTTGTCACCTCAGCATGTTAGATTGATATTGGTAAGCTTCATTATATCACGCTTCCCTCTCTTCGTCCACCGTCACCTTTCTTTTCTATCTGCATAGAGATGATAATAAAAGGAGGTTTTGATATGGAAGAGTCTGTCCTTTCTACCCCTGCGGCGCCTCCTCAGGCCCGCGCTCTGCTGCAAGGCGATCCTACCCATCCTCAGCTTATGGGAGAGGTACTGTTCTACTCCTATGGCCGTGGGACCCTGGTCGTGGCGCGGCTGCTGGGTCTTCCCGCACCGGGATTCCTCGGGTTTCATATCCATGAAAAGGGGGACTGCTCCACCGGGGGAGATGTACCATTCGCTCAAGCCGGAAGTCACTATGATCCCCACGGAGTTCCCCATCCATGGCATGCTGGGGATCTCCCCCCTCTTCTGGCTCTATCAGACGGAGTCGCTTTGATGGCGGTCTATACAGACCGCTTTCAGCCCACGGAGGTGATCGGACGGTCCGTGGTCATACACAGTAAACCTGACGACTTACAGTCACAGCCCGCCGGAAACAGCGGGGCCCGAATCGCGTGCGGCATCATTAAAACAGCGTAAAAAGAGGGCCGAACAAAGTTCGGCCCTCTTTTTTTATGATCAAATCTCCAGCTCTCCGAAGAGTGCGTTTGCCTCCGGATCCTCCGCAATGCGGACTGCGCCCTGGACCTTGGCGCCTTGTGCCATCATAATGGTGGCAGCGATCACGTTACCGGCAAGCAGTGCACAGGAGGAGAAGGTGGCGGCACGGGCGATCTGCAGGTTGCCCTTCACCTTTCCATCAGAGTCAAAATCAGTAGCCAACACATCACCTACCACCATGGCACCCGCATCCAATGTCACATAGGAGGTAGATGTAATGTTGCCTTGTACGGTGCACCCTTCCAGCACCACAGCCTCGCCCTTCACATCGCCCAGGACCTTACCGATCACCCGAATGTTACCGGTTGCCTCCAGATTCCCTTTCACCTTGCCCAGAACCTCTACATCTCCCTCGGCACGAATATCACCGAAGAAGGTGGCGCCGGCCGCAATGACGGTAGCGCCGGGGCGGATAAAGGGCGGACGGATCGGCTCTTCCTCTATGGGGGTATACTCCTCTACCGGAGAACGCTCCACAACAGGAGGCGTATAGGGCTCTTCATAGACAGGCTCTTTTGCCTTGGGCTTTCCAAAGGGGAAGAAGCTACGCTCCACAGTAGATGCCACCTTGCGCTGGGTCTCCTCCAGCTTTACCTCGGCAGGCTCTGCCTCAGGAGCCTTATAGACCGGAGCTGCCGGACGGACAGGCTCTCTGCGCTCTACCGCAGGCTCACGCTCGATCCTGGGTTGTTGAACTACAGGGCGCTCCTGTGCCACAGGCTGCTTCTGAACCTTAGGCTGCTCGGAGACGACAGGGCGCTCAGGAGCCTTCGGCTGTTCCTGGGCCACTGGCGGCTCAGAAACCCTGGGACGTTCAGGGGCCACGGGTTTAGGCTCTGGCTTCCGCTCAACAGGCTTGGCCTCCTCCGTCTCCTCAGGGCCAAAGCCCACCAAGCCGAGAAGCTCTTTCATCGCTTGTCTCATATTGTCTTTATTGCCGCCCATATGCTGCACCTTCCCATTCCAATCTCATAACGCCCGATCCTATCTTTCCTTTAGGGCGCACCTTTGTAACTGTATACCACCGGAACAATTTCAGCCGTCAGGCTTTTAAACTGATATCCTTGCTCCCGCAGCGAGGAGATGATCCCGGGCAGAGCCTCCGGCACGGCTTCTTTTCCAACCGCATCCCGCAAAAGTACGATCCCCCGGTCCTTTCCTTCCATTCCCGTGAGCACAGTGCTCTGTATCTGATCTGCAGAAGCACCTTCCAACAAGGTATCTCCGCCTGTCACGTCCCAATCAAAAAAGACAAAGCCACGGCGAAGCATCTCGGCATTCAGCTCCTGATAAAAGCCGCTGTTATAGGCGTTGATACCTCCACCTGGATAACGGAAAATCTCCGCCCGGACTCCAGTGGTCTCATAGACAAGATCATAGATAGCCTTGAAATCCGCCAGGTAATCTCCTACGGAGCCATAGATCTGCTGGTAAGAATCACTATATCCGTTCAGCCCAACGTTGTGTCCCCGGGCAACGATCGCCTTCATCTGATCCAACGAGACGGAATCCGCACTGCCGGAGAGAAAAAAGGTGGCCTTAACATCATAGTCATCCAGAATATTCAGAATGCTTCCTGTATTATCCCCCGGCGTACTGTTGAAAGTCAGGTAGACCGTGTTTTCTTCGTAGAGACGCTCCGTGCCGATCTCACCCGTACTGTATAGATCCGGGTAGAGTTTTTGATAATCGATAGGCTCCGCAAAAAAATCTAGTGGCTTGCCTGACGCTTGCGAACCGTTTTGACCTCCCTCCGTGGCTATAGCTGCCAGCTGTCTGCGAAGCAGTGAATTCTGCACTCCAAACACCACGGCGCACACCGTAGGGATAATGATCAAGAGAGCTAGAAGAACAAGGATGAGCTTTTTATAGAACTCAACGCTTAAGGTTTTCATCTGACTCTCCCTCCCATGTAAGCCCCAAAAACTGACTTACATAGCTTAACATGATGATTATAAAGCAGATGACCGGAAAAGGCAAGGAAAATTTGAAATTATTATGGCTATTTATGAAATTTTTATGAAAAACGGCTGACAGGATATTTTGTGCCAAAGCATTTATTCTCAGTCTGTTTTTTTAAATCACAGTCTTTCCGGAAAATTTGTGAACTCATTCAATAGTTTTTATCCCCTCCATCTGGTATTATGGACCTGCCAAAGCTTTCAGACAAATTTAAGGATTTTGACCTATACTGAAAGCTACCATCAGGGAAAGGCGGAATCTGAATGCGTATTTTGATCGTGGAGGATGAGATCCATTTGGCGGAGGCCCTGGGCCAGATCATGGCTGAGCGAAAGTATTTGGTGGATATAGTCCATGATGGCGCCGACGGTCTGGACTATGCGCTTACCGAACAATATGACGCCATCCTTTTGGACGTAATGCTGCCAAAGATAGACGGTTTTGAAATCGCCCGACGACTTCGAGCCGCCCATGTGTCCACACCCATCCTCATGCTTACCGCCCGGGATGAAATAAGTGATAAGATATCTGGTTTGGATTGCGGAGCCGATGATTATATGACCAAGCCCTTTGACCCCGGTGAGCTGCTGGCCCGGGTCCGCGCTCTTACCCGCCGTCAGGGAGAGATCATCGGTAATACGGTCACTGTGGGCGATCTGACCTTGCGGCTGGATGTGCGCTGCCTTGTATGTGGAGATGATATGGTGCGCCTGGGATTTAAGGAATTTGAGGTCATGCGACTGCTTATGACCAACTGTCGCGCAGTAGTTCCCAAGGAAGACTTTATCTCTAAAGTTTGGGGCCTGGAATCAGAGGCAGAGGACAATAATGTGGAAGTCTACATCTCCTTCCTGCGCAAAAAGCTTCTCTTTCTCCGCTCCGGCATCACCATCGGAACTGTTCGGAAAGTCGGTTACTTTTTGGAGGTACCTATTCTATGATCGGGCAGTTACGTCAAAAATTTATCGCGACCAATATGCTGCTTGTCAGCCTTGTGCTTCTGGCGGTCTTTTCTATTCAGACCTTCAGTTCCTATCAGCATGCCCGGGAGCAGATCTATCAAACGCAAATAATGGCCCTCAGATGGCTCTCACAGGAATTTCGCCCCGGCTTTGTCTTTGGCAAACCCCCACGGGATAATAGACAGCGGCCTGACGGGGACTTTCCCACCGTTCCTGTTTTTGCCGTGGAAATTGATTCAGATGGACAGATCATCGCCATCCAAGAGGGGCCCGGAGCCACCGTGGACAAGGAAACCGCTCAGCAGCTTGTTGACGCGGCGCTTTCCCATTCCGGCATGCGCGGCAACCTTTCACAAGAGAACCTTAGCTATCTTTTTCAAGAGGAGGAAACTCGTCAATTCATCGCCTTTGCCGATGATCGGAGCATTGCGTCCTCCATCCGAAACCAGCTTCTCTCCTCCACGCTTATTTATGCTCTGGCTTTAACGGGTTTCTATCTGATCTCCCGCTTTTTGGCGCGCCTTGCTCTGCGCCCGGCAGAGCAAGCCTGGGAGCGACAGCGGCAATTTGTGGCAGACGCCTCTCACGAATTGAAAACTCCCATTACCGTCATTCTGGCCAATACCGGCATCGTCCTGGCCCACCCTGACGATCCGGTAAATAAGCAGTCTAAATGGATTGATTACATTCAAGACGAGGCGATCCGAATGAAAGCCTTGGTGGATGATATGCTCTTTTTGGCAAAAAGTGACGCCGCCCGGCTTCCTTCCCACCTCACTTCCGTGCAGCTGGATCAACTGGTGACCGGCTCTCTTCTTCCCTTTGAATCGGTAGCCTTTGAAGCCAATGTAGCTCTTACCGAGGAGGTGGCGGCCGGTATCACTATTCAGGGAGACGAGGCGCAGCTTCGCCGCCTCATAGTCATTCTTCTGGATAACGCAATAAAATATGCAGGAGGACAAGGGTCTGTACTTGTCAGGCTGGATAGAGCACAGGAGCACCCCCGCCTTACGGTCCACAACACCGGTCCTGCCATCCCTTCGGAGCATCTTCCCCATCTGTTCGAACGCTTTTATCGCTCCGATCCCGCACGAGATCGAAACCAAGGCGGATACGGGTTAGGCCTTGCGATTGCCCAGAGTATTGTGGAGGGACACGGAGGCAAGATCTCTGTGTCCAGTACCCCCGCGGACGGAACTACTTTCACTGTGGTATTTCCCAAGAAATAGAGCTGAATACTTGACAAACCTCCCACATCCCGCTATAATGTTCAAGTGCCCCAGATGGGGCGCAAATGCGGATGTGCTGGAATTGGTAGACTGGCCAGCTTGAGGTGCTGGTGTCCACTGGACGTGCGGGTTCAAGTCCCGCCATCCGCACCAAGAGAGTCGACTTCTTTGGAAGTCGGCTCTCTTTTTATAAAGCCCCCCGGAGCCATAGCTCCGGAGGGCTTTTCTTGTTCGCAATTACAGCGCACCGATTTCCTTATAATACTTCTCCGCGCCCGGGTGCAGGGGCAAATCGGCGATATCCTTTACCGCCTCTTCCGCAGTCAAACCCTTCAAATTGGCCTGGGCCTCACCCAACTCATCAATGTTCTCCCACAGAGTCTTGGTCAGGTCATAGACCGCCTCTTCGTCCAAGTCTCCCCGGCAGAACATGACCATCTTAATGGCTGAAGTCTGTACGTCCTTATCCTGATTGGGGTAGGTGCCTGCGGGAATGGTAAAGGGAGCATACCAAGGGTAATCCTCTTGCAGGGCCGCAATGATGTCATCGCTGATATCCAACAGCTTGCAGCCGGAAGACATAGCCTGGGAAACCGCCCCTGCCGGTGCGCCGGACATGATCCAAGCGCCGTCAATCGTACCATTCTG
The DNA here is from genome assembly GCA_947577065.1 of uncultured Pseudoflavonifractor sp. Taxonomy (GTDB): domain Bacteria; phylum Bacillota; class Clostridia; order Oscillospirales; family Oscillospiraceae; genus Vermiculatibacterium. The sequence goes on along the minus strand of CANPTT010000007.1, from coordinate 6,088 downwards.
AAGCATATCGGCGGCATCGCCAAAAGCAATATACTCACAGTTGATATCATCGGGATAGTTCAGACCGGCGGCGGTAAAGTGGTTACTACACTCCCCTTCCACACTGGAGCCGGCGGCAGCCACCGCAAAGTGTTTTCCCTTCACATCAGCCAAGGCGTTAATACCGGACTTCTCTGTGGCCACCACTTGGTTGGGGTTGAAGTAAAGGCCGGCGATGACCTTCAGATCCTCATAGGCGTGCCCCTCAAAGCTGTCGGTACCATTAAGGCACTGATAGCAGTTGGAGCTGATGGCAATAGACACCTGAGATTCCCCTTCGGAGATCTGGTTCAGGTTGTCGATCCCACCATTGGACGCCTGGCTGGATGCACTTACATAATCGATCTTGGAATCCCACAGGTTGGTAATAGCGGCTCCCACGGCATACAGGGCGCCAGTGGCGGTGGCGGTGGGAAAATTGATGGTTACAGGCGCATGGGGCTGTGCAACGGAGCTGCTCTCCACCGCAGGTGCGTTGGACGGCACAGTATCATGGTCGCCGCCGCTCTTTCCTCCGCAGCCGGCCAAGGCGCTCGCCAGTATAGTGGCAGCCAGAACAAGAGACAGGGTCTTTTTCATTTTATTTAACTCCTTTATTTCCATGGTTTATATGTCAAGCGACTTCCGCAGTCGGAGCCGCCGGACGACGGGTAAAATACTGGAGCAGGATAACGCCGGTCAAAAGAGCAAAACCGATAACATCGGTAAGATGTCCAGGATAAAGCATCAGCGGAGCGACCACGATCAGGACCATCCGCTCGATCCAGGGTGTCTTCCGAAGAAACCAGCCCTCCAGTCCCCCCACCAGAGCCACCGTACCTATGCAAGCGGTAAATACCGCCCACAAGCTTTCCAGCAAGGTGGCGGTGGGATCCGCCCCAACAAGGAGGACCGGATTATCCAGAAAAAAGAACGGGATCAGAAAGCCAATAAGCCCCAGCCGCACCGACAAAAGGCCGGTCTTCGTCTGATCAGAGCCCGCAATACCGGAAGCCACATAGCTGCTCATAGCCACCGGAGGCGTAATATTGGAAAGGCAGGCATATATCAGGCAGAACAGATGGGCGGAAATATCCAGCACCCCCACCCGGATCAAAACCGGTACTGCCACCGCCTGAACGATCACGTAGGCCGCCACACCGGGGACGCCCATACCTAAGATAGTAGACATAATCATCACCAGGAATCCGGTGAGGTAAATACTGCTGTTGTCCACGATGGACAAGATAAGATATCCCATGTTAAGACCCAGACTGGTCAATGTGACTGTGCCGATGATAACGCCAATAATGACGCAGCAAATTCCCACTGAAACCGCTCCACGGGCACCCTCTACCGTAGCGGCCACGATCTTATCCCAGGTCATCCGGGTATCCTTCCGCAGCCAACTGGCCGCCACAGTGGCAAAAATCGCGATAACAGCGGCATAGAGCGGCGTATAGCCAAAAGCCATGAGGGCGATCAACACCACCAATGGGATGACAAGATGTCCCTGCTCCTTAAGGACCTTCATCGCGTCGGGGATATTCTCTTTGGACAGTCCGGAAAGACCCAAACGCTTGGCCTCAAAGTGTACGGCGAATAAAAGGCCAAGGTAGTAAAGCAGTGCGGGGACGATAGCCGCCAACATGACCATGGTATAACTCATACCCAGAAATTCCGCCATAACAAAGCCCACCGCCCCCATGATAGGGGGACAGAACTGTCCTCCCGTAGAGGCCACTGCCTCCACTGCCCCGGCAAACTCCTTTTTATAGCCCGTCTGCTTCATTAAAGGGATGGTAATGGTCCCTGTCGTAGCCACATTGGCGATAGCGGACCCGTTGATCATCCCCATGAGGGCGGAGGCCAGCACCGCCACCTTGGCAGGGCCACCGGGGGTCTGCCCCACCAGGGTCAGAGAAAAGTCGTTGATAAATTTAGAAAAGCCGCTATATTTCAAAAATGCTCCAAAAAGCACGAACAGAAAAATATACGTAGCAGATACGCCAACTCCTGTGCCCAACAGGCCTTGCGTCCCCCAAAATTGAGTAGACAGGACCCGCTTTAGGGTAAATCCATTATGGCCCAGTCTGCCGGGAATGAACTTTCCAAACCAGTTATACGCCAAAAAAATCAGCGCCAGGACCGCCAGATTACCGGAGGCCCGCCGGGCCGCTTCAAAGGCCAGGAGCAGAGCAATCCCGGCGATAAGCAGCTCCAGATCGGTAAGCCGTCCACCGCTCTGGGCAATACGGGTATAATTCAGGATCAGATACCCAAAGGTCAACACAGTCAATAAAATCAAAAGAACATCCCACACCGGAGGCATTCTGCGGACCCGCCGCTCCTTCTTATATGTGGGATAAAGCAGAAAGGTAAAGGTCATCAGAAAAATACAGTGAAAGGCCCGCAAATCAATGGCGCTGATAACTCCCACCGTAGTATAGTAGAGCTGAAATACCGCCCACAGACACAAAAAAACGGTCAGCACAGTCCCAGACCTCCCGGTATAGGTCCGGGTCCGAGATTCCGCTTCCTTCTCCTCCAACAGCTGCTGCGCCCTGGCGTTAACCGCCTCCTGATCCTGATGGACAACGTCCCTCTTTTCCTCCATAGGTCTCCTCCATTCTCCTTCATCACTTTATCGATTAAAAGCGCTGAAGCGAATGCTATTATAACACATCTCGCTCAAAAGTCAAGTCCCTCTCCCGCTAAGACGCATTTTCCTCAAAAACACCCGGCAAGCAGTGCTTGCCGGGTGTTTCGCCCTGGTCAGTGTTGCGCGGCGGCTTTCATCGGGTCCCAAGCTTTCTCATCGCTCTTTTCAACGCCGGTGGACGGCACGTTGGTATACCGCTTTTTCAGCCGGGTGATGCACCCCACACAAGCCGGGATCAGAAACAGGTCTGCACATACCCAGGCCGCAGGCGAAGCAAAGCAAGCCGCCGTGTAGCCCAGCCGTGGCACCAGCCACAGACCCACCCCCGTGCGAGCGATCATTTCCAGAACTCCGGCCAAAATGGCAAATACACTGTAACCCATCCCCTGAATCGAAAAACGCAGGATATTCACCAGCGCCAGCGGAAAGAAAAAGGCCGTCGTGATAAGAATATATTGACTGGTCAGTTCTATTAAGCGCGCAACCTCCGTCTCCCCGGGATCCAAAAACAGCATGGCGCATTGCGGTGCGAAAAGGAACATCATCCCCAGAATTACCGCAGAACAACCCAGTCCCAGCAGGGTACAATCCCGGACGCCCCGCCCCAGTCTATCCAGCTTACAGGCACCCACATTCTGCCCGCAATAAGTCGCCATGGTAGCTCCCATGGCGTCAAAAGGACACGCCAGCAAATGGAACATCTTCGCACCCGCCGCCACTGCCGCCACATAGAGACTGCCCAGAGAGTTGACCGCAGACTGCAAAACGATGGAGCCAATGGCGGTAATTGAGTATTGCAACCCCATGGGGATCCCCATAGCGCAGAGCACCCCGCAGGAGTGAAGGTCCAACCTGCGCTCCTGCGCACTCATGTGAAGGACCGGATATTTTCTCACCATATAGAACAGGCACGCCACTCCGGATACTCCCTGGGCGACCACTGTGGCCACCGCAGCACCCGCAACCCCGGACCGGAACCACAGAATAAATGCCAGATCCAAAAGAATGTTCAATGCGGAAGAGAGAGCCAGAAAATATACCGGGGTCTTGCTGTCCCCCAAGGACCGAATGATCCCCGCCAGCAGGTTATAGAGAAAGGTGGCCGGAATGCCCATAAAAAGAATAAAAATGTAGAGATAGGCATTTTCAAAAATATCATCTGGGGTAAGCATCATCGTCAGAATAGTCCGGCACAGAAAGCCCGTAGCCACAGTGATGACCACAGAAAAGAGAACGGATAGATAGGCCGCATTCGCTACAAAACGGCGCATCTTTTCCGGTTCGTTTGCTCCCATTCTCTGTGCCACCGGAATGGCAAAGCCGTTGCAGACGCCCATGCAAAAGCCGATGATGCAGAAATTGATCGCCCCCGTAGAGCCCACAGCCGCCAGTGCGGCGGATCCCAGCAGCTTACCTACAATCATGGTATCTACCAAATTGTACAGCTGTTGAAACAGCATTCCAAACAGTGTTGGCAGCGCGAACCCCACGATCAGCCCCATGGGATTCCCCGTAGTCAGATCCTTGGTCACAGTGTCTCCCCCTCATAAGTCTTTGCCCTATTATAGCCGTCTCGCCTCAAGCTGGCTATGGCCTTTTTACACGATTTTCTCGCCCATATGCCCTACTGATTCTTTATAAAATACAAAAAGAGGCTCCACTCAAAGGAGCGGAGCCTCTTCCCTATTTTTAGTTGGTCCCTTCTCACTTCTGAAGCTGCTTGGCGATCTCCTCAGCAAAGTTCTCCTGGCGCTTCTCGATGCCCTCGCCCTTCTCAAAGCGAACCGCATCCTTAAAGGTGATCGTTCCGCCGGCAGCCTTGGCCTGGGCAGCCACATACTGCTCCACACTCATGGAGCCGTCCTTTACAAAAGCCTGCTGCAACAGGCAGTTCTCCTCATAGAACTTGCGCAGCTTGCCGGCGACAATGCCTTCCTTGACCTTATCGGGCTTAGCAGCCATCTTGGGATCGTTGGCCATCTGCACCAGCATGATCTTCTTCTCCTCTTCCAAAGTGGTATCATCCACCTGGCTCTTATCCCAGAAACGAGGATTCATAGCGGCAATCTGCATGGCCACATCCTTGCCGATGCTCTCCACCTTGTCGGAAGAGAGATCCGTGTCAAAGTTTACCAGCACGCCGATCTTGCCGCCGGCGTGGACATAGGCCACACTGACTCCGGTGCTGAACCGGGCAAAACGACGGACCTTGATGTTTTCTCCGATAACGAGCACCATCTCCTGCTGCTCCTCCTGAACACTGCGACCATTGCCATAGGGAGCGTTCATCAGAGCCTCCAGGTCGGCGGAATCAGACTTCGCGACAGCAGAGGCCACACCGTGGACAAACTCCACAAATTTCTCGTTTTTGCCCACAAAGTCGGTCTCGGCATTGACCTCGACCACCACGCCGATCCCATCGATAACAGCGGCATAGGCGGCACCCTCGGCGGCAATACGGTCGCCCTTTTTGATGGAGGCAGCCAATCCCTTCTCCCGCAGATACTCCACAGCCTTATCCATGTCGCCGTTGGTCTCCACCAGAGCCTTCTTACACTCCATCATGCCCACACCGGTCTTCTCCCGCAGGGCCTGCACCTCTTTTGCGGAAATTGCCATATCGAATTACCTCCAATAAAGTTTATTATAAAAGCAGCGCCCGCCCGCAGGGGCGGGCGCTGCCCAAAGTTCAAGCCTTCGCTTCACACCTCCACAGGAGCCTCTTCCTCAGCAGCAGGGGCGGCAGCAGCGTCCACGCCCTGGCGGCCCTCCTGAATGGCATTGGCCATCACACTGGAAATCAACTTGATGGCGCGGATGGCATCGTCATTTCCAGGGATCACATAATCGATCTCATCGGGGTCGCAGTTGGTATCCACGATAGCCACGATCGGAATGTGGAGCTTGCGAGCCTCGTTGATCGCATTGCGCTCCTTCCGGGGATCGACTACGAACAGTGCAGAGGGCAGCTTCTTCATTTCGACCACGCCGCCCAGGTACTTCTCCAACTTGGCGATCTCGCCCAAGTGGTGCATGACTTCCTTCTTGGGAAGCATGTCAAAGGTACCATCCTCCTGCATCTTCTTAAGCTGGTTCAAACGGTCTACCCGGCCTCGCATGGTCTTAAAGTTGGTAAGCATGCCGCCCAGCCAACGGGCGTTGACAAAATACATGCCGCAGCGGAGCGCCTCTTCCTTGATGGCCTCCTGGGCCTGCTTCTTGGTGCCCACGAAGAGAAGGGTGCCGCCCTCGGCGGACACGTCACGGACAAAGCTGTATGCCTCTTCCAGCTTTTTCACCGTCTTCTGAAGATCAATAATATAGATTCCATTGCGCTCGGTGTAAATGTAGCTGGCCATCTTGGGGTTCCAGCGGCGGGTCTGGTGTCCAAAGTGGACGCCCGCCTCC
>CANPTT010000006.1 GCA_947577065.1 uncultured Pseudoflavonifractor sp. | reverse complement strand
GTGCGACTTTATGACCTTTGACGTGCCCGTGGCCGACAACTGCCCCCAGTGCGGCCAGACCATGTTCAAGCTTTCGGGCAAGGGGGCCAGGAAGCCTTTCTGTATCAACGACAAGTGCCCCAACTTCCTCCCGGAGGACAAGCGGGGGTACTACAAGAAGAAGGAAGAGGAGACCAAAAAGAAGACCCCGGCGAAAAAGACCGCCAAGAAAAAATCCTAAAAAGAGAGGGGACGCTTTTATGGAACCAGTCACCGTTATCGGCGCGGGCCTTGCCGGGTGTGAGTGCGCCTGGCAGCTTGCCCGGCGGGGCGTCCCTGTGACCCTGCGGGAGATGAAACCGGAAAAGGCCACCCCCGCCCACCACAGCCCGGGCTTTGCCGAGCTTGTCTGTTCCAATTCCCTGCGCTCTGACCAGATAGAGAACGCGGTGGGGCTTCTCAAAGAAGAGCTGCGCCGCCTGGGAAGCCTGATCCTCTCCTGCGCCGACGCCCACCGGGTAGAGGCGGGAGGAGCCCTGGCGGTGGACCGGGAGGCATTCTCCGCCGCGGTCACCGAAAAGGTCAAGGGCCATCCCCTTATCACAGTCGTGGAGGGGGAGGTGACCGAGCTCCCCGAAGGGGAAGTGGTCATCGCTGCGGGCCCCCTGGCCTCCGACGGACTCACCGCCGCCATTGCCAGAGCCTTTCCCGGCAGCGGCACTCTGAACTTCTTTGACGCTGCCGCCCCCCTGGTCTCCTTTGAGTCCGTTGATATGGAGCACGCCTGGTTTGCCTCCCGGTATGATAAGGGGACGGCGGATTATATCAACTGCGCCCTGTCTCAGGAGGAGTATCTGGCCTTTTGGCAGGCCCTCCGCACAGCGGAGGAGGCGGAGGTCCACGGCTTTGAGGACAAGCAGGTCTTTGAGGGCTGTATGCCCGTGGAGGTCATGGCCCGGCGAGGGGAGGACACGCTTCGGTACGGGCCGCTGAAGCCCAAGGGGCTGAAGGATCCGAGGACAGAGCGGGAGCCCTACGCCGTGGTCCAGCTCCGCAAGGATAACGCTCAGGGGAGCGTTTACAATCTGGTGGGCTTTCAGACCCATTTGAAATGGCCGGAGCAGAGGCGGGTGTTCTCCATGATCCCTGCCCTCCGCCATGCTGAATTTTTGCGCTACGGAGTCATGCACCGAAATACCTACTTAAAATCCCCCGGCTTTTTGGATCGGTATTACCGGGTGAAGGACTGCCCCCGTATCTCCTTCGCCGGGCAGATCACCGGGGTAGAGGGCTATGTGGAGTCCGCCGCCAGCGGGTGCCTGGTGGGGATCGAGCTGGCCCGGCGGCTTTTGGGACAGGTTCCGGCGGACTTTCCCGCCGAGACGGCCATTGGGGCGCTGGCTCTTTATGTGTCCAATGAGAGCGTCACCGATTTCCAGCCCATGAATATCAACTTCGGCATCATGCCCCCCTGGCCCGAGCGGGTGAAGGGCGGCAAGAGGGAGAAGAATACCCTGATTGCCAACCGGGCCTTAGCTGCCTTGCCCCAGCTTTGATGCGGTGAAGCCTACTTGAAGGCCATAGAGAAAACAGCGGAGCAGGTCCTGGTGGTCGATTTCAGTCTGGACCTCCAGCAGATTTCCCGCAAGGTCTTCCCCGGCTGTTTCGGAAAGCGTATCCAGAATTTTTGCGGATTTTCGGTGAAGAACTACATATTCTGGAGCTTTGTCATTTAGGTTTGAGATGTCTTGAAAGAGCAGAGTGGAGAGTTTGGAAAGAATATCCATAAAATCACCTCGACACTTTTAACGTTATTTGTATTATAACACTAAAAGTGCGAACGTCAATAGAGAGGCGGAAAAAATGAAAATTTTTGGGGAGCGGCTTCGGGAAGTTCGCAAAGAGAGCGGAGAAAGTCGAGAGGATTTGGGAAAGGCCATTGGAGTTAGAATAAGCCAAATCAGTGAAATGGAAAATGGGAAAAAGGGAACAACCCTGGAACGGTTGGTTATTCTCTGCCGTCATTACAACGTCTCTGCTGACTATCTCCTGGGGCTTTCTGACGATAGGTGAGTGATCTGGGGACCATTCTTTGGCCCTGCAAAGAATGGTCCCTCACTCTGCGCAGGTGTATGTTTCCATACACCCATCAAACAAACGTTATATGCTATTATAGAGCTACAAACATATCACTCCATCAAGGAGGAATCAGCGTGAAAATCATCGTAGACGCCATGGGCGGCGACAACGCTCCCCGCTCCAATGTGGAGGGGACCGTGGAGGCTGTCCGGGAGCTGGGGCTGGAGGTAGTCCTGGTGGGCCGGGGGGATGAGATCCTTGCCGTCCTCCGGGATATGGGCATGGACGAGCCCCCTCCGGGGCTGGAGATCGTCCACGCCTCTGAGGTGGTGGACATGGAGGACAATGCCGCTACCGCCTTTAAGGAGAAGAAGGATTCCTCCCTCACTGTGGGGCTTAATCTGGTGAAAGATGGGAAGGGGGACGCCTTTGTCTCCGCCGGGTCCACGGGGGCTTTGCTCTCCGGGGCTACCCTGGTCACCAAGCGCATCCGTGGGATTCGCCGGGCGGCTATGGCGCCCATCATTCCCGGTCCCAACGGGGGCTCGATCCTCATCGACTGCGGCGCCACCGCCGAGTGCACCCCGGAATATCTGCTGCAATTTGCCTTTATGGGCTCCTACTACGCTGAGCATATCCTGGGGCGGCCCGAGCCCCGGGTGGGGCTTCTCAACATCGGCTCGGAGGAGAGCAAGGGCACCGACCTCCAACGGGAGACCTACGCTTTGCTGAAAAAGGCGGGTGAGGAGGGACGCATTCACTTCACGGGCAACGTGGAGGCCCGGGAGGCCGTGCTGGGGGCGGTGGACGTCATCGTCAGCGACGGCTATGCGGGCAATATCTTTCTTAAGACACTGGAGGGAACGGCCATGTTCCTCTCTGGGGAGATGAAGGGGATGTTCAAGAAGAACATCCTGACCAAGCTGTCGGCGGTGATGGTCTCGGGGGGAATTCGGGATTTCAAGAAGCTGATGGACTCCCGGGAGGTGGGGGGGACCCCCCTCATTGGCATTTCCAAGCCTGTCATCAAGGCCCACGGCTCCTCCGACGGCTACGCCATCAAAAACGCCATCGCCCAGGCGGCAAAGTTTGCCTCCTCGGGTATCATTGAGAGTATTACGGCCAACGTGGAGTATATGCGCCTGCCCACGGGGGCGAAGGCCACTGAAGAGTAGATCCCCCATACCCGGAAAGGGAGGAACTGTCCGCCATGACCCTGCAAACCCTGGAATATTTCATCACCGTGGCTCAACACCGGAATTTTACCAAGGCGGCCCAGGCATGCCACATGACCCAGCCCGCCCTGAGCCGGGCCATCCGGAGCCTGGAGGAGGAGCTGGGTTGCCCCCTGCTGATCCGTTCGGGGAGGACGGCCACCCTGACCCCGGAGGGGGAGGTGTGCCTTACCGAGGCCAGACGGGTCCTCCAGCAGTGTGAGGAACTGACCCTGCGGGTCCGGGAGGCAGGCCGGAAAAACCAGCGGCCCCTGCGGGTGGGGTATCTCATCGTGAGCCATTTAAATGCCTTCATGAAGAGCCTGGGAAAAAAGGGGGAGATCCCCTTCAATTTGGAGACGCTGTACGGCACCAATGCGGAGACAAAGCAGCGCCTCAAGGCCGGGCAGGCGGATGTGATCCTCCTGCCGGAGCTTTGTGTGGAGGGCTTGGAGGATGTGGAGTGGGTCCATATTACAAGGAGCCAGCTTTATGCGATCGTCCACAGGGCAAATCCTCTCTATGACAGAGAGACCCTGCAAATGGCTGATTTGAGGGACCAGTCTTTTATTATGTGGACGGAGGAGAATTTGTCGGTCCTGCGGAAGGAACATATCCGCACCATCCAGAAGGCCGGGTTTACCCCCAAAATCGTTGGCGAGGGGGAGAAGATGGGAGATGTGCTGGCTCAAGTGACCCTTCACAACGCGGTGGGTATGGGAGCTAAGACCTCGGAACAGGCTTACCCGGGCGACTGTCGCTTTATCCGGATCGAGGACAGCCCGGAACAGTTTGGCGTAGCCTGCGTATGGAGGAAGAAGGACCAAACACCCCAGCTTGCGATGTTGAAGGAGATCCTTGTTGCCGATCCATAAAACTATGAAAATAATTTATGGTTATCCGCGCCGGAATACCTTATTGGCATTTCCGGTGTGGATTTTTTTATGCTAATATAGTGCCAGCAAGCTGTTTGTAAAATAACAAGCAGCCAAAAGAAAGGAAGAGAAGAGCGATGAAAAAAAGAGTCACAGCCCTTGTGCTGGCCTTTGTCATGGTTCTGGGTACGGTTGCCGTGGCAGCCGGGACGGAGAAGAGCATCACCGTCACCCCCATGAGCCTGAGCATCAATGGCCAGGTGGTCACCCCCACCAAGTCCAATGGGGATGCCGCTGAGGTGTTCGCCTATGATGGCGCCACCTACGTGCCTCTCCGCTATCTCAGCGAGCTGCTGGGTATCTCCGTGGAGTGGGACAAGAATGACCCCAACACCGCCAAGCTGATAGGTAATATTACCCTGCCCACCGCCGGTGGGGACGGGACCTACACCGGTACCGCTACCGGCTTCGGCGGCGTTGTCACCGCCACCGTCACCGTGGTGGGCGGCAAGATCACCGCCTGCACCCTGGAGGGTGCTGAGGAGACCCCTGCCATCGGCGGAGCCGCTCTGGAGACCTTGCAGGCTCAGATCATCGCCGCGGGCAGTGCTGACATTGACGGTGTGTCCGGCGCCACCTATACCAGCAACGGCGTCAAGGAGGCTGTCAAGGCCGCCCTCAATACCGCCAAGGGCGCGGTGGCTGCCGGCAGCATGACCTACACCCCCGGCACCTACGATGGGGAGGCCTACGGCAACGTGAGTATGATCCGTGTGAAGGTGACCACTTCTGCCGATGCCATCACCGGCATCGAGCTGGTCTCCCAGGGCGAGACACCCATCATCTTCGATACCGCCTGGGACAATGTGACGGGTGATATCATGAAGTATCAGTCTCTGGACGTGGACACCGTCAGCGGCGCCACTACCAGCAGCAGGGGTATCCTGAGCGCCGTGGAGAACGCGGTGAGCCTGGCCGCCAGCGACCTGACTGCCCTGAAGGCCCCCCGCACCCGGGAGACTGTGCCCCCCACCCAGATCACCAAGAGTGCTGACGTGGTGGTGGTGGGCGGCGGCGGCGCGGGCCTTGCCTCCGCTGTCACTGCTGTGCAGGAGGGCGCCAACGTCATCGTGTTGGAGAAGGCCCCCTACCTGGGCGGCAATCTGCTGGTCTTCGGCGGCATCTATAACACTCCTGATGAGGCCCTTCAGTCTTCCGTAGAGATGTCCGCCGCTGTGAAGGCATCCATCGAGGCGGCCATCTCCGAAGAGCCTGTCAACGAGGAGCACAGGAAAGCCATGGCCGATGTCAAGGCTGACTATGAGGCATGGCAGAAGGCGGGCTCCAAGGGCCTGTTCGATTCCCCCGCCTGGTTCGCGCTCCAGACCTGGAACTCCGGCGACAAGGTGGCCAACAAGTCCCTGGTGGACATCATGTGCAGCAACGCTCTGGACGGCTACAACTGGGTCAAGAGCCTGGGCGTGGAGTTTGACGAGAGCAAGATCACCCAGGGCGCCGGCTCCCTCTATCAGCGGACCCACGGGTGCTTTGTGGACAACGGCTCCAGCTTCATCAACGCCTATACCTCCACCTTGGCTAAGAACCCGGACAAGTGTGAGATCCTGATGAATACCCAGGCCACCGAGCTCATCATGGAGGGCGACAAGGTGGTGGGCGTCTCTGCCACCGATACCAACGGCAACACCTACACCATCAAGGCTAACAATGGCGTCATCCTGGCTACCGGCGGCTTTGCGGGTAACGTGGAGCTTCGGCAGAAGTACTGCGAGGGCGCCACCTGGGAGGACCTGGGACCCGGTGTGGGCACCACCAACCTGAAGGCGGTCACCGGTGACGGTATCCTCATGGCCGAGAAGATCGGCGCCTCTTTCGTGGACATGGACCAGCTCCAGCTGCTCCACCTGGGCAACCCCTTCACCGGCTCCACCAAGGGCATCGTACCTTACAAGGGACGCAGCTCCAACGATGTGATTTTCGTCAACGCTGAGGGAGACCGTTTTGTGGCCGAGGATCAGCGCCGGGACGTGATGTGCAACGCCATCATCAAGCAGCCCGGTTCTTTCTACTGGATGATCCACGACTCTCAGGGTATCGATCCTTACTCCGCCGACACCGAGGGTAAGATCCTGGGCGGCTATATGTACCGGGCCGACACCTTGGAGGAGCTGGCCGCCCTCATTGATGTGCCCGCTGACCGTCTGAAGAACGCGGTGGACAGCTACAATGCCGACTATGACAAGGCCCAGGAGGGCGGTGCCTATGCCGATGAGCTGGGCCGGACCCTGTTCACCCTGCGCCTGGAAGAGGGCCCCTGGTTCGCCGGCAAGCGGGTGGCCTCCGCACACCACACCATGGGCGGCGTGGAGATCACTGCCGATGCTAAGGTGGTCTCCGCCAAGGGTGGTATCATCCCCGGCCTCTATGCCGCGGGTGAGGTCTGCGGCGGCATCCACGGCGGCAACCGCGTGGGTGGCAACGCCTCTGTGGACACCGTGGTCTTCGGCCGGATCGCCGGAGCCAATGCGGCCAACAATAAGTAAGATATATACCATCTCTCCTTATACAGCAAAGGGCCTGGAAAAGAAATTTTCCGGGCCCTTTGCTGTGCCGGGGAAAACGGTCAAGGGAAGAGGGAGTAAAATTTTGATTTTTCCCTTGACAGGGCGGAGAATGTTGCCTATTATCATAGTGAATTTGCCCCTGCGCACCATATCCCCGTCCCGAAAAAGGAGAGTTTCCATGACCCTGCAAATCCTGGAATATTTTATCGCCGTGGCCCAACACCGGAACTTCACCAAGGCGGCGCAGGCCTGCCATGTGAGCCAGCCCGCCTTGAGCCGGGCCATTCGGGGCTTGGAGGAGGAACTGGGCTGCCCTCTGCTCATCCGCTCAGGGCGGACGGCTACCCTGACACCGGAGGGGGAGGTGTGCCTTGCTGAGGTCAAGCAGGTCCTTCAGCAGTGCGCTGGATTGAAGCAAAAGCTTCGGGAGGTGGGATGGAAAAACCAGCCCCCCCTGCGGGTGGGGTATGTCATGCGTGACTATCTGAAGGATTTTATGCAGAGGGTGTTTGGCGGAACAGACCCTGTTCCATCTATCCGGATAGAGACGGTTTATGATATCGTTGCCAATGTCAGGCAGAGCCTGATATCCGGGGAGATGGATGTGGCGATTCTGCCGGAGGCCTGTATAGTGGGACTGGAGGATGTGGAATACAGGTATCTGTTAAAGGGACCTCTTCATGTGATCGTCCATACGTCACACCCGTTCAGCGAAAGGACGGAAATTTATCTGGAGGAGCTGCGGGATCAGCCCCTTGTCATCTTCAAGGAGACCCTGTTCAGAACCGGTGCGATCCATGTGTGTGTGGAGGCGGGGATCGTTCCCAATATTGTGGCGGAGGGGGAGAAGCTGGGAGACGTTCTGGCCCAGGTCAGGCTTCACAATGCGGTTGGGATAGGCTCGGCCCTCTTTGGAGCGATAGACATCAATGATTACAGGGGAATCCCTATAGTGGACGGCCCGGAACGGTTTGGAAGTGTCTGTGTGTGGCGAAGGAAAAATCAGTCGCCAATACTGGAGGAGCTGAAACGGTTATTGGAGGCTTTTGAGGAGCCATAACAACAGGTTATAGTTATCCACGCTGGAATACTTTATTGGTATTTCCAGTGTGGATTTTTTTGTGCTAACATGAGGAAAGTGAACTGTTTGGGAAATATCAAACAGGAAAAACAGAAAGGAAGAGAGCAATGAAAAAAAGGATCACAGCCCTGACACTGGCCTTCCTCATGGTTCTGGGTACCGTTGCCGTGGCGGCGGGCACGGATAAGAGTATCACCGTGACCCCCATGGGTATGAGCATCAACGGCCAGACCGTTACCCCCACCAAGTCCAACGGGGAAGCCGCCGAGGTGTTCGCCTATGACGGCGCTACTTATGTCCCTCTGCGTTACCTCAGCGAACTGCTGGGGCTCAAGGTGGAATGGGACGCTGACGACCCCAACACGGCCAAGCTGGTCATGAACAAGATGACCTATACCAGCCAGGCTCAGGGTATGAACGGAAAGATCACCGTGAAGGTCACCGTTGCCGATGGTAAGATCACCGACATTGACTACTCTGACAATATGGAAACCGCCGGTGTGGGCAAGTATGCCCTGGAGGTGGTTGCCGGGCGCATCCTGGACAAGCAGAGCGTAGGGGTGGACGGCGTCACCGGAGCCACTGTCAGCAGCGCGGCTTTAAAGCTGGCTGTGCGGGACTGCCTGACCCAGGCTGGGCTTGATATGAGCGTATTCGGCACTGCGGCTCCCGAGGAGAAGAGCGTGCAGGACAGCTATACCGCTGACGTGATCATCGTTGGCGGCGGCGGAGCCGGCCTCAGCGCCGCCACTGCTGCCTCTGAGAGCGGCGCCAACGTTATCGTGGTGGAGAAGACCGGCTTCCTGGGGGGCAACTCCATTGTGGCCGGCGGTATTTACAACAGCGCTGACCCTGAGCTTCAGGCTACCCTGGAGATCACCGATGCCAACCGGGCTGAGATCGAGGCGGCCATCGCGGAGAAGCCTGTGAACGATACCCATGCCAAGCTCCAGGCTGCCCTGAAGAAGGAGTATGAAGAGTATAATGCCTCCGGTGCAACCTATCTCTTCGATTCCCCCACCTGGCATGCCCTCCAGACCTGGATCGGCGGAGATCGGTTGGGCGATCTGGATTTGATCTATGGAATGACCAGCCATGCCCTTGAGGGACTGAATTGGCTGAAGGGAATGGGTCTGGTGGTTCAGGAGCGTATCGGACAGGGTGCGGGTTCTCTCTATAACCGGACCCACTATACCTATAATGCCCAGATGCCCAATACCACCGGCATCATCTCCGCCTTCACCCGGACTCTGGCGGAGCGGGACAACGTCACCTTTGTGATGAACACCACCGCTGAGAGCCTGGTGACCAGCAATGGCGTTGTCACCGGCGTGCAGGCCACCACCAAGGACGGCCGGAGCGTTACCTTCACGGCAAAAAATGGCGTGATCCTGGCCACCGGCGGTTTTGCCGGAAACGTGGAGATGCGTCAGCAGTATTGCGAGGGCGACAAGTGGCCTGATCTGGGCTCCTCCCTGATCTCTACCAATATGCCTGCTGTCACCGGTGATGGTATCCGCATGGCTGAGGCCATCGGTGCGGACCTGGTGGATATGGACCAGATCCAGCTGCTGCATACCACCAACCCCCTCATCGGCACCACCGGCGACGCCTGCATGCCCAAGAGTACCTCGGGCGCCATCTTCGTGAACCAGGACGGCAACCGTTTCTGGCGGGAGGATGGCCGCCGGGATGACCTCTCCCTGGCTGCCAAGGAGCAGAATGAGCGGGGCAAGTTCTGGGTCATTGAGAACTCCATCGCCATCCCTGATCCCGACGCCACCCTGACCACCGATGGCCGTTCGGTCAGCTTCATGGTGGAGAACGGCATCTCTGAGTATTACAGCGCCGACACTCTGGAGGAACTGGCTGAGAAAATCGGGGTTCCTGCCGAGAACCTGAAGGCTTCCGTCGCTCAGTATAACGAGGCCGTGGACTCCGGCGTGGATGAGGCGTTTGGCCGGACCCTGCTGACCTATAAGTTTGAGGAAGGACCCTGGTATGCCTTCTCCCGGGCTCCCTCAGCCCACCACACCATGGGCGGCATTCACATCAACACGGACGCCCAGGTCATCAGCCAAAGCGGCCAGGTCATCAAGGGCCTGTATGCTGCTGGTGAGGTTTGCGGTGATATCCATGGTGGTAACCGTCTGGGTGGTAACGCTATCGTTGACTTTGTGGTCTATGGCCGCATCGCCGGCACCAGCGCTGCCAACAATAAATAAGCGTATCCTCTCTCCTTATACGGCAAAGGACCCGGAAAAGAAAATTTCCGGGTCCTTTGCTATGGAGGGGCGAAGTCTGCCGAACGGGTGCGGAGAAGAAAAATTTTGCATTTCCCCCTTGACAGGGCGGAAGATATTGCCTATTATCATAGTGATTTAGCCCTCCTGAGCGCAGGGCGAAACCCCATATGATAGGAGCGATCTTTTATGATCTTTGATCGGTTGGTAAAGCTGCTCTCTGAGCAGTTCGGACTGGAAGCGGAGGACATCACCGAGGACACCGGCTTTGAGGAGCTGGGGGCCGACTCGGTGGACCTGGTGGAGCTGTCCATGAACCTGGAGGAGGAGTTTGACATTGAGGAGATGGGGGAAGAGGATATCGCCTCCATCCACAATGTGGGCGACCTTGTGAACTATCTCCAGAAGAAGCTGGGCGAGTGATGGAGACACTGGAGACCAAGCTGGGCTATACGTTTCATGACCGCGCCCTGCTGGAGAATGCCCTGACCCACTCCTCCTTCGCCAACGAGAATCACTCTCCCGACGGCAGCAACGAGCGGCTGGAGTTTTTGGGGGATTCCATCCTGGGGATGGTGACGGCGGAGTTTCTCTACCGGACTCACCCCGATCTTCCCGAGGGGGACCTGACCCGGAAACGGGCGGCCCTGGTACGGGAGGAGAGCTTGGTGGAGGTGGCGGACCGGCTGGACCTGGGCGCTTACCTGCGCCTTGGCAAGGGGGAGGACCAGGGCGGGGGCCGGGAGCGGCCCTCCATCCGGGCTGATGCGGTGGAGGCGGTGCTGGCCGCCGTCTTTCTGGACGGGGGACTGGCAGAGGCCAAGCGGATCGTCCAGCGGTTCATTCTGGACAAGGAGGCCGAGAAGGTCGCCAGCCAGGACTATAAGACCGCTCTTCAGGAGCGGGTCCAGCGGGAGAGCGGACAGGTGCTGACCTACCGTCTCACCGGAGAGTCGGGACCCGACCACGCCAAGGTGTTCACCGTGGCGGTGGAGCTCAACGGGCGGAGCGTAGGAGAGGGTCGGGGCCACAGCAAGAAGGAAGCCGAACAGTTGGCTGCCAAAGCGGCCATGGAGACGATAGAAGGATAAAAAAGGCCGGGAACGTCAAACGTTCCCGGCCTTTTTGGCTTTCCGTGCCCTTGCTCTTAAAAGTCCTTTTCCCTCAGCTGCTCATATACGCTCTTCGGCTGGCGGATCCGGTGGAGGATCTCGTCCAGAACGGTCAGAAGCGCCCCCGCGCCAAAGGCCAGCCCTGCTACCAGGGCCCCTGCCCGAGCCCAGAAGGCCTCGGGCAGGATCAGGATGATCTGGTCATAGCGGGGGTCAAAGACCCAGTTGTCCTTGCCGGGGAAGAAGACAGTGTGAAACGTGGTGAAAAGGGACTGGAAGTCCAACAACCCCCAAAGCCCAAACGCCAAAACAGCCAGGGCCATGGCCGCAAAGGCCCAGAAGCAGGGGCCCCGACCGAAAAAGCGATGAAGCGTCAGCTTTTTGGAGGCGGTGAGCAGCAAAGTGGCCAGCAGCAGGGCAGCGGTGATCTCCAGGATCCGAAGATCCAGCTGGAACAGGGCCCGGCAGTCGGCAAAATGGGCCATGCCGCTCTCAGACCAGATCAGCTCCCCCGTACCGAAGGGGGCGCCCTTTACCAGGTAGTCCATCACCTCGTCAAAGGCCCCCCGGATGACCTCGGGCGAGAAGCCCGTCAGAGCGGGGAGGGAGAGGGCGTCGATCTGACCATAGTAGAATCCCCGCCAGAGGATGGGGACCGCCACCGCCCCGGTGAGGAGAAACAGGGTCAGGACCACTGTGGTGAGGATGGAGAAGAACTTGGACGGTCTTTTCATCGGGATCCCCCTTTTGTTCTTGAGACAGGATGATGAGCGCCGGGGTGAGGCTCTGGGTCTCAGGTCCCTATAGAGATATCGCGGCGGACAAAGAGAGGCGGCCTTCTCTCCGTTTTTTACGGCCGGCCCGTTGTCTCGGCCAGATCGGCCACTCTGGCGTAAGCCTTGCGCCGGATAATGAGGAAGCAGACGATATGGGTGGCGCCGGTGATGACCCAGGTGACGGGGTAGGAGAAGTAGAGGCATTGAGGGGTGCGGTAGAGCTGGAACACAGTGGCGATCCAGGCCAGCCGCAGCCCACAGGCGCCGACCACCGATACGAACATGGGGGCCACCGACCACCCCAGCCCCCGGAGGGAGCCAACCATCACATCCATAATGCCGCACAGGGCATAGGGGACCGAGACATAGAGCAGCCGCACCATACCCTGGGCGATGACGTCGGGACTGGGAGAATAGATGCTGAGGAGCTGGGGACCGAACAGATAGGCCAGATTGCCCAGCAAAAGCCCTGTGACCAGGGAATAGAGTTGACACCAGAGAAGTACCTTATCCACCCGGTCGCATTTGCCTGCGCCATAGTTTTGGCTGGTGAAGGTAAGACAGGTCTGATAAAAGGCGTTCATCCCCATGTAGACAAAGCTCTCAATGTTGGCGCTGGCTCCGGAGCCCGCCATGACGACGTCTCCGAAGGAGTTGATGGAGGACTGGATGACCACATTGGACAGGGAGAACACCACCCCCTGGAATCCGGCGGGCAGACCGATGCGGACGATCCCCAGAAAGACCTCTCTGTCCACCCGCAGCCGCTTCAGGTCGAGATGAAGGGGACCCGGTTCCCGCAGAAGACACCGCAGGACCAGCAGGGCAGAGATGTACTGGGAAATGATAGTGGCAATGGCCACCCCCGCCACGTCCAGGTGGAAGACAATGACCAGCAGCAGGTTCAAACACACATTGATGACCCCGGCCACAGACAGATAGTTGAGGGGCCGCCTGGTATCTCCCGCCGCCCGCAGAAGAGCGCTTCCAAAGTTGTAGAACAGAGAGGCGGGCATGCCCAAAAAATAAATTTTCAGATAGAGGGCGGAAAGGCCGATGACGTTCTCAGGGGAGTCCATCCACTCCAAAAACTGCCGGGCGGCAAAGAAGCCCACGACGGCGAGGAATACGCCGCTGGCAAGGCTGACGACCACCGAGGTGTGGACCGCCTTTTCCGCGCGCTGTTCATCCCCGTGGCCGATGGCGTGGGCCACCGTTACGTTGGCGCCGATGGACAGGCCCATGAACAGGTTGATAAGCAGGTTGATAAGGGCCCCTGTGGAGGTCACTGCGGCCAGGGAGGCGTCCCCGGCAAATTTCCCCACCACGATCACATCGGCGGCGTTGAAGAGAAGCTGCAGAATGCTGGAGAGCATCAGCGGGAGGGCAAAAAGCAGCAGCTTGGGGGCCAGGGGGCCGCTACACATATCGAGCTCATGACGTTTTGGATCCATAGGAATAAAACCTCTTTTCTCTTTGCATAAGGATAGCACGTTCTCTCTTTGTTTGCAAGGGCTGGGGGGATGGTGAAAGTCGATGAAAAACGATTGCAAAGGGGGAAGTTTTTTGCTATAATATAATATCTATCGCTATGTCCGAAGGAAGAACGCAAAGAAGGGCCGGCCTTTGGGGCCGACCCATAAGAAATGAGTGAAAGCATGTACCTTAAAGCGCTCGAGATCCAGGGCTTTAAATCCTTCCCCGACAAGACGGTGCTCTCCTTTGACGAGGACATCACCGCCATTGTCGGCCCCAACGGATCGGGAAAATCGAATATCTCCGACGCCATCCGCTGGGTCATGGGGGAGCAGTCCACCCGGGCCTTGCGGGGAGGGAAGATGGAGGACGTGATCTTCGGCGGAACGGCCAAGCGGAAGCAGCTTGGCTTTGCCGAGGTATCTCTTGTGCTGGACAATACCGAGCATCTTTTCCCGCACATGGAGGAAAGCGAGGTCATGGTCACCCGGCGCTACTACCGTTCAGGGGAGAGCGAATACTACATCAACCGCCGGTCGGTACGGCTGCGGGATGTGAATGAGCTGTTTATGGACACGGGCCTGGGCCGGGAGGGTTACTCCATCATCGGCCAGGGAAAGATCGACGAGATCCTGTCCATCAAGTCCTCCGACCGCCGGGAGGTCTTTGAGGAGGCGGCGGGCATCTCCCGTTTTCGCCACCGGAAGGAGGAGGCCGAGCGGAAGCTGGAGCGGACCGAGGAGAACCTGACGAGGATCAACGACAAGATCGATGAGCTGGAGCTCCAGGTGGAGCCCCTGCGGATCTCGGCGGAGAAGGCCAAGAAATTTCTGGTCCTTCGGGATGAGCTGCGGGGCTTGGAGATCTCCCTTTGGATGGAGCAGCTGGACCGGATCCGCACCGGAAGCATCAAGATCCAGTCCGACTATGAAAACGCCGTTCGCCAAAAGGGGGAGGTCCAGGCGGAGGTGGAGAGGCTCTACGCCGCCGCCGAGGCCATTGGTCAGCAGATGCGCCAGAAGGAGATGGACGCCGAGGGTATCCGCTTTGAGATGATGGGCCGCCAAGCCGACGCCAACGAGCGGGAGAAGGCCATCGAGGTCCTGAAGGCCAACATCCAGAACAACATTGAAAACACTGACCGCCTCCAGCGGGAGCTGGAGACCCAGGAGGGGCGGGCCGGTTCCATTGAGGGACAGATCGCCCAGCGCCAGGGTCGTCTGGATGAGATCCAGAGGGAGATCGCCGGACTGGAGGAACAAATCGCCGGGAAGCAGGCCGAGGCCGATGAGCTGGGCCGAAACGCGGGCAGCCTTGCCGCCGAGATGGAGGCCCTGCGGGAGAAGGAGGCGGTGGAGACCGCCTCCGCCGCCGAGGCCAAGGCCCTTCTCTCCGCCCTTGCCGCCGCCGCCCAGGAGGTGCTGGACCGGGACGCCACAGTCCGCCAGGAGCTCTCCCAGGGTGAGGAGCGGCTTGCCGCCGCCCAGGCCGAGGCCAAGGAGGCCAAAAAGGAATTGGCTGAGGCCCGGGAGGACCGGGACTCCATTAAAAATATCATCAGCGGCTATGCCCTGCGGCTGTCCAGTCGGACCAAAAAGCTTCAGGAGGCTGATGAGAAGCATGTGAAGCTTCAGATGGAGCTCAGCGCCCTGCAGTCCCGCATCCACATGCTTGCTGAAATGGAAAAGCTCTATGAGGGGTATTCCAAAGCGGTGAAGATGGTGATGGGGGAGTCTGAGCGGGGCCAGCTCAAAGGGATCCTGGGGCCGGTGGCGGGGCTTCTGCGGGTCTCGGGAGAATACACCGTGGCCATCGAGACCGCCCTGGGCTCCGCCATGCAGAACGTGGTGGTGGAGCGGGAGGAGGATGGCAAGAGCGCCATCCAGTATCTGAAGCGTCGGGACGGGGGGCGCTGCACCTTCCTGCCCCTCAAGGCCATTGAGCCCGCCGAGTTCAAGGAGACCGACGTAGTGGACGAGCCCGGCTTTGTGGGGCTGGGCGACGAGCTCATTGAGTGCGAGAAAAAGTATGAGAAGGTCTTTTCCTATTTGCTGGGCCGGACGGTGATCGCCGAGGATATGGACGCCGCCATTGCCATGGCACGGAAATATAAGCATAAACTGAAGATCGTGACGCTGGACGGTCAGGTGCTGAATCCCGGCGGCGCTATGACGGGCGGTTCGGCCTCCCGTACGGCGGGCATCCTCAGCCGCCAGGGAGAGCTGGAGCGGCTGCGGGAGCAGGAGGCGGGCCTGAGTGAAAAGCTTGCCGCCGCTGCCAAGACGCTGGAGGAGGCCAAGCGGGAGGTCACAGGCGCCCAGTATGAGATGGACACGGCCCAGGCCCAGCAGCGCCAGCATGAGGACGACATCCTGAAGCTGGAGGAGCGGGTGGGCCACCTGGACCAGGGCGTGGAGGATATCCGCCGCCAGCGGGATGAGTGGCAGCGGGAGCTGGAGCAGCTTGCTCACAGGGCTGAGCGGACCGAGAAGGATACCGAGAGCGCCCGGAAGCGGATCGAGGAGCTGGAGGGGGCGGCCGCCGCCCTCCGGGCCGAGGCGGAGAGCAAGATCCAGGGCCAGAATGAGGCACGGGAGAAGAGCGAGGCCGTGAACGGCGAGATCGCCGCCCTCAACGCCCAGAAGGCGGCTCTGGAGGCTGAGACCCTGGCGGCCCGCCAGTCCCTTCGGGAACTGGAGGACCTGCGCCGGGACATGGTGGGAGACCGGGAGGACCGCTCCCGCCGTATCTGTGAATTGAAGGCCCAGAACCAGGAGCTGGAGACCCAGATCAAGGAGAATCAGGAGCAGCTCCAGGCCATCAAGGCCGAGACCGCCGCCAAGCAGGGGGACATTCAGCGGCTCAACCAGGAGCGGCTGGATCTGGAGGGAGAGCGGACAAAGGCCGACAAGCGGAGCCGGGACAAGAACAACGAGCTGCTCGCCATGGAGCGGGAGGTCTCGGTGCTGGAGCAGAAGAAGACCACCGCCGAGATGGAGGAGCGGCAGATCCTGGACCGGCTGTGGGAGACCTATGAGCTGACTCACGAGGCCGCCCGGGCCCAGCGCCTGGAGCTGGAGAGCGTCCCCAGGGCCCAGAGAAGGGTGGGGGAGCTGAAGCGCTCCATCGCCTCCCTGGGCAATATCAACCTGGACGCCATCGATGAGTTCCAGCGGGTCAACGAGCGGTATACTTACTTCACCAGCCAGCGGGACGATGTGCGCCAGTCCAAGGCCGAGCTTTTGAAGGTCATTGCCGATGTGACGGGGGAGATGGAGCGTATCTTTGCCGATCAGTTCTCCAAGATCAACGAGGCGTTTCAGGGGACCTTTGTGGAGCTCTTTGGCGGCGGCAAGGCCAACTTGGAGCTGGAGGACCCGGAGGATATTCTCAACTGCGGCATTGAGATCAAGGTCCAGCCCCCCGGAAAGAGTCTGAAGATCATCACCCTTCTCTCCGGCGGGGAGAAGGCCTTTGTGGCCATTGCCCTCTACTTTGCCATCCTGAAGGTCCGCCCCACCCCCTTCGTGGTCATGGACGAGATCGAGGCCGCACTGGACGACCCCAACATCGTCCGCTTTGCCCGCTATATGCGCCAGATGTCGGAGAACACCCAGTTCATCGTCATCACCCACCGCCGGGGCACCATGGAGGAGGCCGACGCACTCTACGGCGTGACCATGCAGGAGCAGGGCGTGACGAGGGTCCTGGCCATCAACCTCAACGATGTGGAGAAGGAACTGAATATCAAGTGAGGTGTCACCGATGAAGCTGAGCCTGCGTCAGAAGAGCAATCTTTCTCTTGGAGTTATGCTGTCAAGTATTCCGATTGTATGGCTTTCCGCCGCAATAGACTGGCCTGTCGGCTTCGGCCTTGGTTTTGTACCGCTTATCATCGGCGGGATACTGGGTATGCGCTGGATGCGCTGTCCCCACTGTGGTAGACCCCTCTATGCCAGGGGGTTTCGTCCCTTCTGTTCTGAGTGTGGAAAAGAGATCGACTACGACGCGAAATAACTGGGAGGACGACTATGGGCTTTTTTGATAAGATCAAGCAGGGCCTGACCCGCACCAAGGAAAACATCGGCCACTCCTTCGCGGAGCTCTTCGCCGGGGAGCTGGACGACGACTTCTACGACCTGCTGGAGGAGACCCTCATCCTCTCCGACGTGGGGGTGGACACCGCCCTGGAGATCAGTGGGGAAGTGAAGCGCCGGGCCAAGCTGGGCAAGTGTAAAAGCGCGCAGGAGGCCCGGGAGACCCTGAAGGATATCCTGACGGGACTGTTGAATATCGGCGGCACGGAGATGGACCTGGAAAACCGTCCCGCCGTCTGCCTTTTTATCGGGGTGAACGGGGTGGGAAAGACCACCACCATCGGCAAGCTGGCCTCCCGGATGAAGGGGGAGGGCAAGCGGGTCCTTCTGGCCGCGGGGGACACCTTCCGGGCTGCCGCTGCCGACCAGCTGGAGATCTGGTCCGAGCGGGCGGGGGTGGACATCATCCGCCAGCATGAGGGGGCCGACCCCGCCGCTGTGGTCTTTGACGCCTGTACCGCCGCCAAGGCCCGAAAGGCGGATGTGATATTGGTGGACACCGCCGGGCGGCTCCACAACAAGCAGAACCTGATGAACGAGCTCAATAAGATCAGCCGGGTCATCGACCGGGAGCTCCCCGAAGCCAGCCGGGAGACCCTTCTGGTCCTGGACGCCACCACGGGCCAGAACGGCCTGATCCAGGCCAAGCAGTTCATGGAGTCCGCCGGCCTTACCGGGGTGGTCCTCACCAAGCTGGACGGCACTGCCAAGGGGGGCATCGTGGTGGCCATCGCCCGGGAGTTGGGGATCCCCGTCAAATTCATCGGCGTAGGGGAGGGGGTCGACGACCTGATGCCCTTCGAGCCAGAGGCCTTTGTGGAAGCCCTGCTCTGATCCTTACTTTTGCCTTTCCCCATAGGGGCGAGCTGAGCTTGCCCATTCTCTGCCGGGAAGGGAATTTCTGATATAAACGTACCGGGCGAGCCAAGATCGCCCCTGCGGTAAGAAAGGAAGCATAGCAATGTCCCGTATCGACCAAAGAAAAAACGATGAACTCCGCCCCATCGAGATCATCCCCGGTATCAACAAATTTGCCGAAGGCTCCTGCCTCATCCGCTGCGGCAACACCCACGTGCTCTGCTGTGCCAGCGTGGAGGAGCGCACCCCGCCCCATGTCCCCGAGGGGACGGGCTGGGTCACGGCGGAATACTCCATGCTCCCCCGGGCCAACCGGGAGCGGAGCAAGCGGGATATTGCCAAACTGAAGCTTTCTCCCCGTTCCGCTGAGATACAAAGGCTGGTGGGCCGCTCCCTTCGGGCCTGTGTGGACATGGGCAAGCTGGGGGAGCGGACCATCACCATCGACTGCGACGTATTGCAGGGGGATGGGGGCACCCGCACCGCCAGCGTTACGGGCGGTTATGTGGCCCTCCGTCTGGCGGTGAAAAAGCTGATGGAGGAGGGGACCTTGACGGAAAACCCCCTTCTGGACAGCGTAGCCGCCGTATCGGCGGGCATTGTAAACGATGAACTTTTTTTGGACCTCTGCTACGAGGAGGACTCCTCCGCCCAGGTGGATCTGAATTGCGTTATGACCGGTTCCGGCGGCCTGGTGGAGCTTCAGGGCACCGGGGAGGGCCGGGCCTTTACCATCGCGGAGCAGCGGGCCTTGGTGGAGCTCTGTGCCAAGGGGATCCAAGAGCTCCAAGCCATTCAGATGAAGGTTTTGGAGGGATAACACATGAAAATGGTATTAGCCAGCAAAAATCCCCACAAGCTCACAGAGATGTCTGCCATTCTCTCCCAATTGGGGATCGAGGTGATCCTGGAATCCGACGCGGGTGTGGATGTAGACGTGGAGGAGACGGGGACCACCTTTGAAGAAAACGCCGCTCTCAAGGCTGCGGCGGTGATGAAGGCCAGCGGTCTTCCCGCCATCGCCGACGACTCCGGCCTCTGTGTCAACGCCCTGGGGGGAGGCCCCGGGGTTTACTCCGCCCGCTACGGCGGGGAGGGTCTCACCGACAAGGATCGCTATGAGCTGGTGCTCAAGGGCCTTTCCGGACAGCTGGACCGCGGCGCCAAGTTTGTCTCCGCCATTTGCTGCGCCTTTCCCAACGGGGATGTGGTGACGGCGAGGGGGGAGTGCCCCGGCCTTATCACATACTCCCCCAGAGGCAGCGGTACCTTTGGCTACGACCCCATTTTCCTGGTCCCGGAGAAGAAAAAGACCTTTGCCGAGATGGAGGGGGAGGAGAAAAACGCCATCTCCCATCGGGGCGTGGCCCTGCAAAAATTTAAAGTGGAATTGGAGAAGTATCTCAATGGGTGATCTGACAAGCAAGCAGCGCGCTCAGCTCCGGGCTCTGGCGAATCCTCTGGAGCCCATTGTCCACATAGGCAAGGGAGATCTGAACGACAACCTCGTCAAACAGGCCGACGATGCCCTGGAGGCTCGGGAGCTCATCAAGTGCCGGGTGCTGGAGACCTCGGAGTACACCCCCAGAGAGGCGGCCGAGGCTCTGGGAAAGGCCACCCGCAGCGAGGTTGTCCAGGTCATTGGAACAAAATTCATTTTATATCGTCCAAGCCATAAAAAGGAAAAAAAGGATAAAATCGTTCTGGTGCGCAGATAAAAAGGGGGGACCCTAAATATGAAGATCGGTGTATATGGCGGTACCTTTAACCCGCCCCATCTGGGGCACCTGATCTCGGCGCGGTTTGCCATGGAGGCGCTGGGTCTGGATCGGCTCATTTTTATGCCCGCGGGGGATCCGCCCCATAAAGAGCTGCCCCAGGGCTCTCCAACGGCGCGGGAGCGGCTGGCCATGG
The DNA here is from genome assembly GCA_947577065.1 of uncultured Pseudoflavonifractor sp. Lineage (GTDB taxonomy): Bacteria > Bacillota > Clostridia > Oscillospirales > Oscillospiraceae > Vermiculatibacterium. Next base: position 48,110 of record CANPTT010000006.1, on the reverse strand, counting down.
TGGAGTTGGCCGCTGACTCCATGCTTTTGCCTGGGCGGGTGGAGGTCTCTGACATGGAGGTGCGCCGGGAGGGAAAAAGCTATACCGCCGATACGCTGTCCGAGCTTCATGAGCAGTACCCCCAGGATGAGCTGTTTCTTTTGGTGGGGACCGATATGTTCCTGACCCTTCAAAATTGGAAAAAGCCGGAGGTCATCTGTGAGCTGGCCCACCTGACTGCCTTTGCCCGGACTCAGGCAGATACGGGGGAGAGGCTGGAGATGCAGGGAAAATACCTTAGCGAGACCTACGGGGCTCGCTGTACGATCCTCCAGCTTCCCCAGATCACCCCCGTGTCCTCCACCCAGCTTCGGCAGCGATTGGAGAGGGGAGAGGGCCGGGAGTATCTGGTCCCCGGCGTCTACGGGTATATTCTGCGCGGCGGACTGTATGGCAGCGGCGCGGATCTGAAGAGTCTTGACCATGAGGATTTGACGGCTTGCTCCCTGTCCATGGTCTACGCCAAGCGCCATGCCCATATTTTGGGGGTGGCCCAGACGGCGGTGGAGCTGGCCAGACGATGGGGAGCGGACGAGGAGCTGGCCTTTCGGGCAGGCGTCCTCCATGACTGTACCAAATATCTCTCCCTGGAGGAGCATCTGGACATCTGCGAGAGATATGGTCTTGCCCTGGACGAGATGGAGGTGGGCAGCGCCAAGCTCCTTCACGCCAAGACGGGAGCCGCCCTGGCGAAGCATCTCTACGGTCAGCCGGAGGAGGTCTGCCGGGCCATTTACTGGCATACCACCGGAAAGGCGGATATGACCAAACTGGAAAAGATCATCTACTTAGCCGACTATATGGAGCCCAACCGCAAGTTTGACGGGGTCGAGGACCTGCGGCGGCTGTGCGGTGAGGATCTGGACGGGGCCCTTTTGCTGGGGGTCCGTATGAGCATTGAGGACCTGAACGAACGGGGGGTCCCTATCCACAAAAATACGCAGGCGGCCATGGATTGGGTGCTGGAGCATCGGAAAGGATAACCTATGAGCGATCCGAAAGAGAAAAAAGCGGGAAAGGCTCCGGAGAGGAAGCCTACCGGACCTAATACGGGGAAACGGACCCAGGGGAGCCGGGGGCCCAGGCGGAGCACCGGGGGAACGAGGACGGCCTCTCAATCGAAGAAGCCGCCGCTGACCAGCCAGCAGAAGATCCTGAAAGGGCTCTATATGGCCCTGACGGTGATCTCCGCCATTATCGTACTGGCCTACATCGGGGTGAATCTCTTTGCCGCTCCCCCCGATATCAAGCCGGGCCCCGGCGGGGTGACGGAAGTGGAGCGTCCCCAGGTCACGACTACGATAGATCCGGAGACAGGGGAGGAGATCGAGATCGAGATCCCCGGTCTTCCCGCCGACCGGAAGAAGGAATTTTATACCTTCCTTTTGGTGGGGCAGAGCCAGGACACCGGCGGAAAGCTCTCTGACACGATGATGCTGGCGGCCTATGATGTGCCCAACCAAAGGCTCAGCGTGATGAGTCTGCCCAGAGACACCTGGGTGCGGTACAACGGACGGACCATCATGATAAACGGGGTGTATAACGCTGCCGGCGGCGACAGGGACGGAAAGGGTATCGCGGGACTCAAGCAGGCGGTAAAGGACCTGACGGGAGTGTATCCCGATTTTCATGTCATCATCCAGTGGGAGGCATTGGGAGAGCTGGTGGACGCCATTGGAGGGGTCTATTACGAGGTCCCCTTTGATATGTACTACAATGATCTCTCCCAGCACTTTAAGATCGATCTGAAAAAGGGCTATCAGCTTTTGGATGGAGAGGGGGCCATGGGCCTTGTCCGCTGGCGGCACAACAGCGACGACCGGGGAAATATCTCCAGAACCTACGGCTACGCGGAGGGAGATATTGGCCGGATCAAGACGCAGCAGGCATTTTTGAAGGAGGTCATTAAAAAATGCCTCCAGACGGATGTGCTGCTGGGCAACCTGGGAGAATTTATCAATATCTTCCAAAAGAATGTGACCACCGACCTGTCGGTGGCCAACATGGCCTACTTCGGCAAGTCGGCTCTGGGCGGGCTGGATATGGATCAAGTGAGCTTTGTCACCCTGCCCAACCGGAACGCCGGGGACGGCGCCCATCTCCTGCCGGTAGGCAGCCAGATCGTAAAGACCGTCAATGATGGATTTAATCCCTATAAGGAGGCCATCCGTCTGGGTGAGTTGCGGCTGGCGGACGCCTCGCCGCTGGTCACCCCTACCCCTGAGCCGAAGGAGACGGAGGAGCCGGATACTGACGACAGCCCGGCTCCCAGCGAGAGCTTCCGGCCTACCGAGAGTGAGGATGTGGTCCTGCCCCCCGGTTCCTTCTCCCGTCCCTCGGCCAGCCCACGGCCCGGCGAGAGCGCGGCGCCCGGTGGCAGTCCAAGGCCCACAGACAGCGCGGCGCCCAGCCCCAAACCCAGCGCCTCCAACCCCGGCGGTGTGGTGCTTCCCAGTGGAACTCCCGTTGGGGGAGAGTCCACCCCGGTCCCCACGGCGGAGCCCACCCCGCCGCCGGCAGATACGGCTCCGCCGCCGGCCCCAACGCCTGACGAGGAGCCCCTGCTGCCGCCTATGTGATGAAAGGAAAGGAGATTTTTATATGACTCCAAAAGAGACCGCCCTACTGTTGGCGCAGGCTTTGGACAGCAAGAAGGGCCTGGATATTAAAGTTTTAGAGACCGGTCACCTGACCACTCTGGCCGATTACTTTGTTCTCTGCTCCGCCACCTCCACCACACAGATCAAGGCCCTGGCTGACGCCTGTGAAAAGGCTATGAAGGAGCAGGCGGGGGAGGACCCCCACCATGTGGAGGGCCACCGGGGGGGCACCTGGATCCTGCTGGATTTCTCAGCGGTGGTGGTCCACATCTTCAACGAGGAGGCCCGGGAGTTCTATGACCTGGAGCGCCTGTGGAGTGATGCCGTTCCTGTGGACCTGAGCGGGATCCTGACGGAAAATTGATCTGGAAAAAGGTCGGACCCTTTTGAAGGGTCCGACCTTTTTTGAAGCTCATCCTTAAAACCGTTCTGCCAGCATGGCGGCCCGGGCCTCGCCGTCAGTTTTATGGATGGCCCCGGCCTCCAGCACTCCGGGGACAAGAACTTGGCCCATATCATGCCACTTGTTGAGGGCGGCGGTACGTTCATAAGGAATGCGGATGCCGTCCAGAACGGTGGGATCCTCCTCTTCGCAGCAGGCAATAAGAGCCGTTTCCTTACCGGAGATATCCTTACCGCCGATGACGAAGGAGAACATCTTGTCGATGACGTTTTTGATTTGACCAGGCATGGAGTACCAGTAGAGGGGCATGGCGAAGACGATACCGTCGGCGGTGAGGAGGTCGTTCGCAATGGAGTTGAAGCCATCATCAAAGGTGCAGGGCCTTCCGGTGGAGTAGCAGGTCTCGCAGCCGTGGCAGCCGCCCACGTTCATGAGGGCGGCGTTATGGACAATGACGGTGTGGCCCTTGGCCTGGGCGGCGGTCATAAAGGCATGGGCCATGGCGGCGCTGTTGCCGTTTTTCCGGGCAGAACCCAGAAGGATGACGATTTTTTTAGACATGGAATAGACAGCTCCTTTTTCGCTTGAAATGGGGGAAAAACTCTGGTATGATGATAGCAGGGCGAGGACAAAAGAGCAAGTACGCACATAAAAGTAATATACTAACCAAAAGGGAAGTGCAAAAGATGACCCTGCGCTGCATTTCGGCAGAAAGCTTGGGGGAGACGGGGTTTGCCTACACCCTCTCCCTTATCAGTGGAAAATATAAGATGACCATCCTTTATGCCCTTGCCGAGTTTGGGGTGGTTCGGTTCAATGAGCTGAAGAGGTATATCGGCGGGGTATCCTTCAAAACCCTCAGCGCCACCTTGAAGGAGCTGGAGGCGGACGGGCTGGTCCACCGGGAGGAATACCCGCAGGTCCCGCCCAAGGTGGAATACAGCCTGACCGGGAGGGGAAGGTCCCTTATGCCCATTCTGGACGGGATGTGTGAGTGGGGAGAGAAGAACCGGTAATAAAAGAGAGCGGACCCTGAAAAGGTCCGCTCTCTTTTATTACCTAAAAATCACATTCCGGACAGAAGCCGTAGATGGGGGCCTTGCCTGTCCGGGCGGCCCACTGGCGTTCGCCGTAGGCGAAGTGCCACCACTCGCTGGAGTAGTTTACAAGGCCCACCGAATCCATGAGGTGATAGAGGATACGGCGGTTTTGGCGGGCTTCCTCCATCTCCGAAGGACAGGCTTTTTCCAGGGCGTCCGTATGGGCAAGGTCGGTGAAGTCATCGAAATCCGTGCCCATGTTCAGTGGATGGCCGTTCCTGCACAGGGTCAGGTCCACCGCTCCGCCTGTGGCATGGGGAGAGGGGCGGTCCAAGCGTTTGACAGGGAGGGCTACAAACTCATCGATGATCTCATCCAACTGGCTGGGGGTGAGGCCCGGGTGGTCCCGCTCCGCGGTAGCCCGGAACTGGTCGTAGAGGGCCTTTTGCACGTCCAGAGACCGCAGGGAGTCAAAGATGTAAATACCGTACCTCTGGGGGAGCTTATCCGCCGCCTGGACCAGCTTTTGGGCCACGGTTTGACGGCACAGGCAGGTTTTTTCCGCCTTGGGCAGGCCCTGCTGGAGATAGGCCGCCCCGTAGATGATTTTAGAGGAGAGCAGAGTGGGGTCTACCAGAGGCTCCCCGCACTCCTGAGGGGCGGGGATACGATCCCAGTCAAAGTCGGGGGCGGGGGGGATGGGATTTGAAAAGGCGGGAGGGAACATCAAACCACCTCGAACCAGCTGGAGACCACCCCGGTCTGGGCAAAGCCCTCGGCCTCGTAAAGGGCCAGGGCGGCGGGGTTGGCGGAGGATACCATCAAAGTACAGGCCGGGGCCTTGCCCAGGGAGTCAAGGGCCGCCCGGAGGACAGCGCGCCCATACCCCTGCCGCCAAATCTCCGGCTCCACCGCCAGAGATACCAGCTCAGGGGTCTTTTCCGTCAGATCCATCTCGAAGGCGCCCACCGGCTTGTCCCCCTGGTAGGCGACGGCATAGCGGTGGTTCTGTTTCCGAAGATCGGTGGGCCGTTGGGTGGCGGCGTTGGGCACATCGGCAAAGGCACGGTTCACAAGGGACAGATAAAGCCCCTCCTCCTGTCCCTTTTTGGGGGAGCGGAGATTCAGCTTGCGCTCGGGCTTTTCGGCGGGCAGGGCGCGCTCCATACGCACTATATCGTGGACATGGGTGAGCTGCCATATGCCGACCGGGCCGGAGTGAAAAGGCTCGCCCTCCGGCAGGGAGGTGGCCCAGACCTTCTTAGCCCCGGCCTTTTTCAGCCGCTCCATGCCCTTTTTCAGTCCGTCGTCCAGCCGGTCCTCCGGGCAGTCCCGAAGGATCAGATAGCCAATGCCTTTCACGGGGATCTCCCGCTGAATGATCTCAATAACCATGAGGGCCTCCTTACAGAATGATAAGCTCCTTGGGGGAGTGGGTGATGTCGGTGCAGCCACCCTGGTCCATCCGGACCACATCCTCGATGCGCACACCGAACTGGCCGGGGAGATAGATGCCCGGTTCGGCGGACACCATGGCCCCCACAGGCATGGGGGTGTGGTCCCGGGAGTTGGCGTTGGGGGACTCGTGGATCTCGATGCCCACACTGTGACCGTAGCCGTGGCCGAAATAGGGGCCGTAGCCCGCCTCCTGGATGACCTGGGCGGCGGCCTTGTGGATGTCCGCGCCGGGGACACCGGCCTTGGACATGGCAATGCCCGCCTTCTGAGCGGCCAGCACGGTGTCATAGACCCGGCGCTTATCCCCGTCGATCTCTCCCAGCGCCACAGTTCGGGTCATGTCAGAGCAGTAGCCCTCATAGACGCAGCCAAAGTCCATGGTGATGAACTCTCCCTTTTGGACCTGGCGGGGACCGGGGATAGCGTGGGGCTTGCTGCCGTTGGGCCCGGAGGCCACGATGGGATCGAAGGAGGTCCGCTGGGCTCCAAAGCGCATCATGTCGTAGACCAGCTTGGCGGCAATCTCCGCCTCGGTCATGCCGGGCTTGATAAAGTTCAGGATCTCGGCAAAGGCCCTGTCGGTGATCTCCTGGGCCCTCACCATCCGGGCAAACTCCTCCTCATCCTTGCTGGCGCGCAGGCCGGTAATAAGTCCGTTGGCATTTACCAGCTTGGCGTGAAGGTCCTTGGTAAGGGCGTTATATTGCCCCAGGGACATATACCCATCCTCAATGCCCAGAGTCTTAACGCCGTGGGCGTCAATAAACTCGTTGAGGGCGGCGGCGTAGTTCCTCTGTCCGTCCACCATAATGACCTCGGCGTCCTTCACGGTCTCGTTGGCGACCTCGATGTACCGGGAGTCGGTGATATACCGGGCGGCGTCAGCCGTTACAATGGCGTAGCCCTCCCCGTGGAGACCTACGGCATAGAACTCTCCGGGCTCGGAGGAGCAGAGCATGGCGTCAATATGGAACTCGGATAGCTTGGCGGCGATCTGTTTCAGGTGGTTCATAGTAAGGACTTCCTTTCTGGAAAATGATGTTCTGACAGTCTGATGTAGGCGGTACCACGTTTAGCCCATCCGATGAGCAACATTGATAGGTGGGAAGCCCGGGGGACATCTTTTTGTGCAAAAAGACGCCCCCCGGACCCCCAGAAAAGCACCAGGGGGCCTGCGGGCCCCCTGGACCCCAGGCTTTCATGTTGGGGGTCAAGCCCCCCTGCGATTTGACACAAACCTTTGGTTATGGCCTTTTTTCTGGTGGAGCTGACCGTTGATCCGCCCAAACTCCGTGGGCTTTGAGGTGGCGGCAGGGCCGCAGGACCCTCCCTCCCGTAGGGGCCGATATCCTCATCGGCCCGCCCTGAGAAGAACCAGGCATCAAGCTGTGTAGGATAGAGGCGGCGTGATTTCAACGAACTTTCTTTCTGTGTTCCGCTTGCGTACGCACGGGTGCGGGGCAAGAAGAACCAGGGAGCGAAAAGGCGCAAGAGCCGACTTCAGAACACATGGTCTTGACCTTAGGGCTTTCTTGGAGAGCGCGAGAGGCCATTCTTTGGCCCGTCAAAGAATGGTCTTTCGCAACCACGCAGTGATAAATTTGCTGGCAATCATCTTACTTGGAATCTGTACGACCCAGAAGATAATCGGCGGAGACGTTGAAGTAGTCGCAGAGGAGGCAGAGACGGGGCATTGTGGTGCCAGTTTTGCCCCCCTCCATATCGCTGACTTGAGTAGGAGTGACCCCTAATAATTTTGCAATATCGGCTTGTGTTTTGCCCAGCTGCTTTCTAAGGCAAAAGAGCCGTTGCCCAAATATTTTTGCATCAAACATAAGGATACCCCCTTGACGCACTTAGAAAAAAGCTATACAATAAACATAGAAAATATCTAATAGAGGTGATTTTATGAATTTTATGGAAGAGCTATTTGACCTGCTTTGGCAGGAGCCGATCCCAAAAACAGAGGAATATTTGGAAAATAAAAAACTCCGGGATAAATTGGAAGATAGAGTGGAAGAAGCAGTAGGTCCAGAACTCATGGATAAATTTATGGATGCCCATTGGGAGTACATGGAAATAGAATGTCGGCGCTATCTTCTCAATGGGATACGGCTGGGGATAGAGTTACTGCGCCTTTAGGTAGAGATCCTTCATGGTCAGGGCGTCCTTGTCCTGGGTCCCGGCGCTCTCGCAGATGAAGGTGGGCTCCCATCCCCGGCGGGCGATCTCCGCCATGAGAGGGGCCGGGTCGGGGCCGAAGCCCCCGTTGTCGGCAAAGGTCCGGTGGCATTTTTCTCCGCCGTTGAGAGTAAATTCGATCTGGGAGAAGTGACTGTGGAAGGTCCGGACCCGCTCCGAACCCAGGGCCCTCTCCATCTGATCCAGTATGGCCCCGCAGGCCTCGGGCCCCGTCAGCTCCCCCAGGGACCGGGCGTACAGATGTCCGAAATCCACGCAGGGGATGAGCCGATCATCAAGCCGGCACAATTCCAAGACCTCGGTCAGGTCACCGAGCTGATTGATCTTTCCCATGGTCTCCGGGCATAGGGCGATGTGGCTATAGCCCTCGCCCTCCCAGGCCTTCAGTACCCTCTTCATGGAATCCAGGGCGATATCCAGCGCCTCCCGCCGGGTCCGCTTCATAAGGGCCCCGGTGTGGACCACCACCCGGGTGGCCCCCATCCAGTCGGCGGCCTGACAGGCGGCCAGAATGTAGCCGGTGGTCTTTTTCAAGCTTTCCGGGTCAGGGTTGGCCAGGTTGATGAAATAGGGGGCGTGGAGGGAGAGGGAGATACCCGCCTCCCGGGCCGCTTGGCCCAGCTTTCGGGCGGTATCCTCTCCCACGTTGACCCCCTTACCGCATTGGTATTCATAGCAGTCCAGCCCCAACTCCCTGAGCCAGCGGGGCGCGTCTATCGAGGATCTGTAGGGAAAGGCGTCGGCATTGCCGGCGGGTCCAAATTTGGCAGGCATCTGATCACATCCTTTTTCCAAGCAGGCGGAAGGGAGCTTCAGCGGCATAGCGCACTCGCCGCAGGGGGTTTTTCCCCCATGCCAGGGGCCGTACCAACACGGAGGTCACCCCCGCCCGGTTGGCGCCCCAGATATCGGTGAAAATTTGATCTCCCACCATAATGGCGTGTTCCGCGGGGATCCCCGTTTCCGCTAAAGCCCGCGCAAACCCCTTGCGGCTGGGCTTGCCGGCATGGCGCACGCAGGGGACGCCCAGGGCGGAGCAAAAATCGGGACAACGGCGGCTTTTGCGGCTGTTGGAGACCACATAGAGGGGGATACCGACGCGGTCCAATTCCTCCTTCCAGGTCCGGAGGGCGGGGGAGGGGAGCGCTTGCTCATAGGGGGTCAGGGTATTGTCCAGATCGGCCAGTACCAGCCGGACCCCGGCATCCCACAGGTCCCGGGGCCGCAGGTCGTATATGCTGTCCACCACCCGTCGGGGGATCAGGGGAAAAGCCAAGGGATCACCTCTTGTCAACTGGGACTTCTGTTTTCCGTTCCAGCATCATAATATGAAATAATTATACCACCATTATGGTCCTTTGGACAAGGGGGAAATGGAAGATGGAGCAGATCGGAATGATTTTGGCGGCCAAGCCGGGTGAAGTGACCGCCGTTGGGACCTGGGGAAAGCCGGTGGCCCATTTGGCCTACCGGGTGGGGGGCGGGCCCCATCTCTTTCGGGCAAATGGCCCGGTAACGCCGCAGGGAGGGTTGATGGTCATTGACGACGCCGGCTTTTCCGGGGGTGGGGAGGCCGGGGGTTTTTGCAACGAGGTGCTGCGGGAGTGTGCCGCCCGGAAGTTTACCGGGGTGGTTTGCCGCTTTCTGGGCCGCCCCGCTCCGGTCCTCAGCGAGGCGGTGGGAAAGCTGGGGGAGCTGTGCCGGAGCCGGGGACTGAAATTCTATGTCTCTGAGCCTTACGGGTCCGCCGCGCCCTCTGCCGGAGTGCTGATTTCCACCGCCCTTTCCGGCGGATCTCTCCAGGGGCGGCTGGAGGCGGCGGGGGAGAGCTTCGGCGCGGGGCGGCTGGCCCTATGGATCGAGCGCACGGCGGAGGATTTCCTGCTGCCCTCTCCCAACGGCACGGGAGCACCCCTGACGGTGGAGGAGCTGGAGCGCCGTCGGGAGGAGCACGGGGCGGATGTGTTTTTTTCCGGTGAGCTGTGTGCCCATTACTTTACCTATATGGCGGGGGAGAAGGGCCACTTCGTCCTTTTTGACGATGCCGGGAGTATCCGAAAAAAGCTGCGGTTGGCGGCCAACCTGGGGATCCGGACCGCCTTTTTGCCCTACGAGACCACGGGAGACCTTTTGGGGGAGCTGCTGGGGTAAGCCGCCGTGAAGGTCCTCCGCACCCTTGGACGGAAAAAAGCCCTGTGCCTTACGGCACAGGGCTTTTGACTTGATCAATAGAACTTTTTGCGGTTCTTGCGGGCGGCCTCAGACTTCTTGCGGCGCTTGACGCTGGGGCTCTCGTAATGCTCGCGCTTGCGGACTTCGGCCAGCACGCCAGATTTGGCGCAGCTGCGCTTGAAGCGCTTGAGTGCGTTTTCCAGGGACTCGCCCTCTTTTACATGGATCTCCGACATTGTATTTCCCCTCCCTCCAAAGCGGCGGGAACTCGTCCACCGCGAAAGGGCCACATAGCTATGGCTTTAACATTGATATTATATGAGATTTGCCGAGGAATGTCAAGGCACTTTTTCCTTGAACTTTTGTAAATTGGTCTGAAAGGCGGGCCGCAACCGCCGGTTGCTAAAATTCCAAGGCGGCTTGGTGGACATTTCAGCTTGAAAATGATATCCTTTCCTCAGAAGAGGAGGAGATCCAAATGAGCTTGGGAGAAAACATCAACCGTCTGCGGACAGCAAAAAATATGAGCCAGGGAGATCTGGCGGAAGCGATGGAGGTATCCCGGCAGTCTATCTCCAAGTGGGAGACCGACGGCGCGGTTCCCGAACTGGATAAGCTGGTGAGACTGTCTGAGCTGTTCGGAGTGACCTTGGATGAACTGGTAGCGGGGAAAGCGGGGCAAAAGGAGGAAGGTCCCCGGACGGTCGTTGTAGAGCGGCGGAGGGTGGAGGGCCGGAAGCTGGCGGCCCTTGTCCTTTTAGGCATGGCTTTTTTAACGGTGCTGGTGTGCACGGCAGGGAGAGTTTTCTGGCTGGGAGTTTTGCTGGGAACACCGTTTTTTATCTGCGGCCTGATTTGCCTGCTGGTGGAAAGGCGTCCGGGCTTGTGGTGCGCTTGGGCGCTGTTCCTGATGGTGGACGGTTTTCTGCGGTATGGTACGGGGCTGAGCTGGGTCCAGGTGCGATTTACCTTCCTGTGGAAGCCCTCCTGGAATTACACCCGGTTGGCCATCGCCTGGTGCCAGTTGTTGTGTGCCATGACTTTGCTGGTGGGGACGGTGCTGAAACTGGGCAGGGCCGGGACGATGGAGTGGACGAAGAAAAATAGGACCCTGTTCGCCGCGGGGTGCGTTTTGTTCCTACTGCTGAGCCTGCCCCTCGGGACCTGGCTCTTTCAGGCGGGTGGGCTGCCGGTCAGCGGCCTGGTCACCTTCATGGGATGGTTTCAGGATGGGCTTCGCCTGGCCCTGCTGGCCGCCCTGGGGACCATGCTGGTCCGGGGGAGGAAGAGGTAAACCTTGATCTATCTTCAAAAACCGGGCCCCTCTCAAAGGAGAGGGGCCCGGTTTTGTTCTCTTATCAGCCCTTGGGCTTGCCGATGAAGTTCACCAGCTTGCCGGGGACATGGATGACCTTGACGATGTCCAGAGGCTCCAGGAACTTGGCTACGGTGGGGACCTCTTTGGCGGCGTGTTCGATGGCGGCGTTGTCACTGCCGGCGGGAACCTCCACGGTGCCCCGGAGCTTGCCGGAGACCTGAATGGCAATGGTGACGGTCTGGGCCACGGTCTTGCTCTCGTCGTAGACGGGCCAGGGCTGCTCGCAGGCCATGCCGCCGTGGTCCTTGGCATAGCCCATCTGCTCCCACAGCTCCTCCGCCATATGGGGGGCAAAGGGGGAGAGCATCAGCAGCAGCGCGCCGTAATCCCCCTTGGTACAGCCGTTGGCATAGAAGTCATTGACCAGGGCCATGAGGGTGGCGATGGCGGTGTTGAACTTCATGGCGTCGATGTCCTCATTGACCTTTTTGATGGCCTTGTGGAGGGCGGCGGCGTTGGCCTCAGATTGCTCCATGCCGCCCGTGACCTTCTCGGAGAGGTTCCACACCCGGTCCAGGAACCGCTTGCAGCCCTTCACGCCGTTATCGGACCAGGAGGCGGCCTTTTCAAAGTCGCCGATAAACATGATATAGGTCCGCATGGTGTCCGCGCCGTAGGCGGCGATGACGTCGTTGGGATTGATGACGTTGCCCCGGCTCTTGCTCATCTTTTCCCCGCCCTCGCCCAGGATCATGCCGTGGCTGGTCCGCTTGGCGTAGGGCTCCTTGGTGGGCACCACTCCAATATCGTAGAGGAATTTGTGCCAGAACCGGGAGTAGAGAAGGTGCAGGGTGGTATGCTCCATGCCGCCGTTGTACCAGTCCACGGGGGACCACTGCTCCAGTGCCTCCTTGGAGGCCAAAGCCTTGTCGTTGTGGGGATCCATATACCGCAGGAAATACCAGGAAGAACCTGCCCATTGGGGCATGGTGTCGGTTTCCCGCCTGGCGCTGGCGCCGCAGCAGGGGCAGGTGGTATTGACCCAGTCGGTCATCTTGGAGATGGGGCTCTCGCCGTCATCGGTGGGCTCGTAGCTGGCTACCTCAGGCAGGAGCAAGGGAAGTTGGTCCTCGGGGAGAGGGACCCAGCCGCACTTGTCGCACCAGACCATGGGGATGGGCTCGCCCCAGTACCGCTGGCGGGAGAACACCCAGTCCCGGAGCTTGTAGTTCACCTGCTCGTGGCCGATGCCCTTCTCCTCCAGCCATTTGGTGATGGCGGGGATGGCATCCTTCACCGTCATGCCGTTGAGGAACTCGGAGTTGACCATGATGCCGGTGTCGTCCTTGGCGGTGAAGGCCTCCTTCTGCACGTCCTCGCCGCCGGACACCACCTCGATGATCTCACAGCCGAACTTCTTGGCGAACTCCCAGTCCCGGTCGTCGTGGGCGGGGACGGCCATGATGGCCCCGGTGCCGTAGGTGGACAGCACGTAGTCGGAGATGAAGATGGGGATCTCCCGGCCGTTCACCGGGTCGATGCCCTTCACGCCGTCCAGGCGCACGCCGGTCTTTTCCTTGTTCAGCTCGGTGCGCTCCAGGTCGGACTTGGAGGCCGCGGCCTTCTGGTAGGCCGTCACCTCGTCCGCGTTGGCCAGCCTGCCCGCCTCCAGCCAGCTCTTCACCAGCTCGTGCTCCGGGGAGAGCACCATATACGTGGCGCCGAAGAGGGTGTCGGGCCGGGTGGTAAACACCACGATGTCGTCCCCGGCGGTGCTCTTGAAGGTGACCTCCGCGCCGGTGGAGCGGCCGATCCAGTTGCGCTGCTGGATCTTCACCCGCTCGATGAAGTCCAGATCGTCCAGGTCGTCGATGAGCCGCTGGGCGTACTCGGTGATCTTCAGCATCCACTGGCTCTTCTCCTTGCGGATGACGGGGGAGCCGCACCGCTCACACACGCCCTCCACCACCTCCTCGTTGGCCAGCACGCACTTGCAGGAGGTACACCAGTTCACCGGCATGGTGGTCTTGTAGGCCAGACCCTTTTTGAAGAGCTGGAGGAAGATCCACTGGGTCCACTTGTAGTAAGCGGGATCGGTGGTGTTGACCTCCCGGTCATAGTCAAAGGAGTAGCCCAGCATCTGGAGCTGGGAGCGAAAATTCTGGATGTTGTCGTGGGTCACCTTGGCGGGGTGGATGTGGTTCTTGATGGCGTAGTTCTCGGTGGGCAGGCCGAAGGCGTCGTAGCCCATGGGGAACAGTACATTGTACCCATCCATCCGCTTCTTCCGGGCCACCACGTCCATGGCGGTGTAGGGCCGGGCGTGGCCCACGTGAAGGCCCTGGCCCGAGGGGTAGGGGAACTCCACCAGTCCGTAGAATTTGGGCTTGTCCGAGTGATCCTGGGCGGCGAAGGACTTTTTCTCCTTCCAGATTTTTTGCCATTTGGGTTCGATGGAACCGAAATCGTATTTCATGGTATCACGCTTTCCTTGTGAATTTGTGCGTAGCGGAAAGATATCTCACACATTATAACGGATAGGGAAAAGAAATGCAAGATATACAAAAAAGCCACCCGGCAAAATATCAGCCGGGCGGCTTTTGATATATTTCTTTAATCTGCCGTGTGGGTGACGCTTAATTCTCCGGTTGTCAAATCCACCGTGTAGGTGTAGGTCCCGGCATCATGGCAATCCTCCAGAGCCTCGTCAAAGTGATATATGTAGGTCAGTACAGAGCCGTCCTCGTTCAGCTCCAAGGAATCCGGGGCACGGTCAGTGGGTTTGTAGTAACCGTAACCGGAATTCCGAAGGACCGTGCTGGGAAGGAGTAGTTTTTGAGTTGTTTCCTCGGCCCTTGGGTCCTTGTAGGAAAGCCAAAGCTCGTAGTCTCTGGTGTCATCGTACAAGTGGAGGGGCTTCCAGCGCAGCAGTACGGTGCAGGTGGGGACCTCCAGTCTCTGTTCCAAAGTATTATTGGCCAGAAGGTAGGTCAAGTTCTCGTAGGAGAAGGGGGAATAGCTGCTGGTGATGGTCCCGGTGGGTAGGTCCACAGTGTAGGTGTAGACGCCCGCCTCCTGCACCGGATCGCCCACAGAGCTGTCCAGGTGATAGGTGTAGATAAGGCTTTTTTTATCCTCACTGAGTTGAACGGAATCGGCGCCCGTGACGTAAGTTCGCATGGGGTAGGGACGTTCCGCCTCAATGCGGGTACCCGCCCCCGGCTGGGAGCCGGGCTTGTAGATGATGGTGATATTGCCGGGACCTGTCCACATGGCGCCGCCCCGGTCGTAGACGAAGATGGTGCAATCGTCGGTCTCAAAGGTGCGCTCACTGTCGCTGATATATGTGAGGCTGGTTCGCAGCTCGGCCACCGCCAGGTCGTAAGCGTTGGGGGCAGTGGGAGCCTCGGTCAGACGCTGGCTCTCGTCCAGAATACGGGCTACCATGACGGCGGCCTCGGCCCGGGTCAGACTTTTGTCGGCGTAGAAGGTGCCGGTTTTGTCCATGCCGTTGAGGATACCCGCCTCATATAGACCGTAGATGGCTTCGCTGGATTCGTTCCGCTCCAGGTCAGGGATACGCTCCACGGTGTACCGCTTCTCCAAGTCCCCGGCGGCGATGGAGAGGGTCTGGGCAAAGAGCCCTCGGTTACACCAGCCGCCGGCCTCTCCGGAGTTGCCGTAGCACCAGCGGGTCAGCGTTTCAAAGCCGGGCTTGTCCCGCAGGCCCCAAGCTTCGGCGGTGTATATGGTGTTTCGGAACCACTTGTCGGGGCCGGGGCGGGTGGTGTCGATCAGGTCGGTAATATCCAGCCCACCGTCGTTGGGCGTATCGAAGTCAAAGCGCAGCAGGGGGCCGTAGTAGTTGCTGTCAGGGGTGAGGGTACCGGGGTAGTCCTTGCCGTAAGCCCGGACGGTTCCCTTGCCCTGGTGGGCTTCGGCCCAAGCCTCCCTCTCTTCGGAGGTTTCACCGGGGGCCTGGACATAAAGATGGCGGACATCTATCCCGTCGGGGCCTGAGAACCAGGATTCAGAGAAGAAGGGATTGTAGTATCCATACCGGGTAAAGGTGGTGCCATCGGAGAGGGCCAGTTCCAACTTGCCCCAATCCTCTGGAGCGGTCTCCAGAGTTCCGTCCCCACCACGGCGGAGATCATAGAGCCGCAGGGCAAAGGTGAGGCACTCGGCGGCGGTAAGCTCTGAGGTGGGGGAGAAGGTGCCATCCCCTAAGCCCACCATCACGCCCTCTTGGGCGCAGGTGGTCACGCCCTGCTCAAGCCAGCTCCCGGCGGGGACGTCGGTGAAATCCGCTGTGGGTGACTGGGCCTCTTCGGGGGTGATAGTGGGCAGGGTGTTGAATTTGCTGGAAAGCCCGGTGGCCAGTTCCAGGGTCTCGCTGTCTGCTCCGCCGTTCAGGCTTTCGCTGTAGGTGTAGGTGAGGAGGGTCTTATCCTCGTTCAGCTCCAGGGTGTCGGGGGCACGGTGGGTGTAGTAGACGGGGAAGCCGGGCTCCCCGGTGCCGTCGTTTTTGGTGATGGTCAGGTTGTGACTGACCACCATGCCCTCGCGGTAAGACTGCTGGGCTACCTTGTAGACGCAGTCCAGGAAATAGGACCGCCGGCCATCGCTTGCCTGAAAATACCGCAGCAGTACGGTGCAGTCGGGGGCCTCCAGGGTCTGCTCGATCACCCAGCCGTCCTCGTTCTTCAACCGCTCCATGGCGGCGGGGTAAGTGTTGTAGTCCTCGGGGATGGAGGGCTCCTGGGATGTGACCTCCCCCGTTGTCAGGTCCAGGGTATAGACGAAATCCCCCGCCGGGCGGAGCATCACATCTACCCCGGAGAGGACAGGGTCGTCATAGTGGTAGGTGTAGGTGAAGGTTTTTCCATCCTCGCTCAACTCCGCCGTCAGGGGTGGCTTGGTGTTGCACCAAAGGCTGTGGCGGGCGTGAGGAAGACCGATGACCTCCCCCTCTCCCTTGGCGCAGGGGGCCTTGGTGATGAAGCACAGAAAGCCGTGGGCACCGTGGGGGGTGTTCCCCAGGCTGTAAATAAAAACCGTGCCATAGTCGCTGTCGAAGGACTGCTCGGTCTTGTAATACGCATCGGACTGAAGCTCCTTCACCGCCTGATCATAGGTCTTTCCGGCGGCCTGGGCGGTGGGGAGCAGAGACAGGCATAGGGCGAGGGACAGAAGCGGAGCCAGGATCTTTTTTCTCATGGGGCTGTCCTCCTCTATTTTACTACCATTATAGTATAAAGTTCCTTTCCCCCTGTCAAGCGAAAAAGAATCCCGGAATTTTCCGCTTTCATCAAGTCCCGCCGCAGGGAAAAATCATTTCTTTTTGAAATTTTAATACTTTCTTCAGGACATTCCCCATATTTTATGCTATACTGTTCCCAGTAACAGGGGGAGGGCTTCCCATGACAAGGACCCAGGAGATTAGAACCGTATATCTGCTATTGACTCGGTCGGAGACCTACTTCTCCCGACTGATCCACCGCTTTACCAAGGGGGAGTTCACCCATGCCTCCATTGGCCTAGAGGGGCCGAAGGGACCCTTCTACAGCTTTGCCCGAAAGAATCCCCGCATGGCCCTGCCGGCGGGATTGATCCAAGAACGCATGGACCGGGGCTTTTTCTCCCTCCATCCCAACATTCCCTGCTGCCTTTACGAACTGGAGGTCAGCGAGGATACATATCAGTTCATCTGCCGCCGCCTCTGGGTGATGTATGAGCACCGGGAGAGGTATCATTACAACCTGCTGGGTACGTTGGCCTGCCTGTTTCATCTGCGGATCGAGCGGCGCCACCATAAATTCTGTTCTGAATTTGTGGCGGAGGTCCTCAGCGAGAGCGGTGCGGTGGAGCTGGATAAGGTCCCCGCGATGACCCGGCCCATGGACTTTTGCCAGCTTCAGGGCCTGCGTCCCGTTCACCGGGGCGAGGTAGGCGGCCTGGTGGGAAGTGCGGCGTAACAAGAGCAAGTGAGCAAGGCCCGGCAGCTATGCCGGGCCTTGCTTTTTATCGGATAACAAAAGGTTTGAAAATCCCTTCTCTTTATGGTATGATGCCCTTGTCATAACACACAGGAAAATCATATTCGGAAGGGGCAGGGAAACTATGGATCAAAGCAGAAGGCTGCTGCTGATGGCGGAGTCGGGGGCGGATATCCCACCCCGTTTAGCGGAAAAATATGACCTTCAGATCGTGCCCATGCACATTGCCTTTGGGGCGGAGACCAGAGATGACGGCAGCTTCCCATCGGAGGAGATCTGCGCCTTTTATGACCGCACGGGGATATTGCCCAAGACCAGCGGCAGCGTGCCGGAAGATTTTGCGAAAGCATTTGACGCCGCTCGCGAGAGGTGGCCTCAGGCGGAGATCTTACATCTGGCCTACTCGGCGGCCACCACCTGTTCCTACCAGAGCGCCCTCATCGCCGCCGAGGGCCGGGAGTATGTGAGGAGCCTGGACACCGGGGTGGCCTGCGCGGGGCAGGGGGCGGTGGTGCTTTCCCTGGCCCGGCTGCTGGAGGAGAACCCGGATTGGGGCATGGAGGAGGCCGCGAAGGCGGCGGGGGACCTTATTGATCGGGTGCGGATGTGCTTTATCCCCGACGACCTGGAATATCTCCGGGCCGGGGGGCGGGTGAGTAACGCCGTGGCCCTGGCGGGGCGGGTGCTGGGGATCCATCCCCTTATCGAATTTGTGAACGGCGAATTGGTGGCAACGAAAAAATTGCGGGGGAAACTTCTGAAGCTGGCACCCCAACTGGTCCGGGACTATGCGGAGGGACAGGGACTGGACCAGGAGGAGCTGTGGCTTATCTGGACCCCCGGCTTCCCCGATGAGGTGAGGGCGGTGGTGGAGGAGACGGCCAAAGCCCTGGGCTTCCGCACCGTCACCTGGATCAAGAGCGGCGGGGTCATCACCACCCATGCCGGGCCCAGTGCTTTCGGTGTAGTGGGCTTTGCTCATTCATAAAGAAAAAAGGAAAGGCCCTCCTCGGCGGGGCCTTTCCTTTTTTTAAAAAACCTTCAAAAAAACGTAAGAGATTTATAAAACGGTCTCATAAATTGTTTGGTAGACTCTCCCAAGAAAGGGAGGGCATTTTATGGAATATGTGCTGACAGCCAAAAATCTGAGTAAGGATTATAAGGGCTTCCGGGCTCTGGACGCCCTTTCCATCCACGTTCCCAGGGGCTCCATCTATGGGTTGGTGGGGAAGAACGGGGCGGGGAAGACCACCCTGATCCGGATCCTCTGCGCCCTTCAGGAGCCCTCTGCCGGGGAGTATATCATCTTTGGCGTGGACAGTGGGGACAGGGAGATCCTCCAAGCCCGCCGGAGGATGGGAGCGGTGGTAGAGGCCCCTGCCGTCTATCAGGAGCTGACGGCGGAGGAAAACCTGCGGATCCAGTATAGGCTCCTGGGCCGCCGGGACCATGAGACGATCCCCGGCCTTTTGGAGCTGGTGGGGCTGGGGAACACAGGGAAGAAGAAGGTCAAAAACTTCTCTCTGGGGATGCGCCAGCGCCTGGGTATTGCCGTGGCCCTGGCCGGGGAGCCGGAGCTGCTGATCCTGGATGAGCCGGTGAACGGCCTGGATCCTCAGGGGATCATTGAGATGCGGCGGCTGCTCCAGAAGCTGAACCGGGACAGAGGGGTCACCATCCTCATCTCCAGCCATATCCTGGACGAGCTCTCCAAGCTGGCGACCCACTACGGTTTCATCGACAAGGGCCGTATGGTGGAGGAGAAGGAGGCGGCGGATATGGGGGAGGATCTGGAAAAGCACTATATGAAGCTAATGGGAGGGGACTGGGATGAGTGAGCTGATGCGGGCGGGACTGTTTCGGCTGAAACGGGACAGGGTGTTTTGGCTCTGCCTGGGGGCCATGCTGATCATTGCCGTGGGCCAGATGTCCATAGGCGTCCGGCAATGCCGGGCTATGGCGGCGGAAGGCTACGCGGTGGCTCTGGCGGGCTCCTTTTTCCCCTTGGTACAGGCGGCGATGGTATGCGTTGCGGTGTTCACAGGCTTGTATCTGGGCACTGACCAAAGCGAAGGAGCCCTTCGAAACCGGCTGATAGTGGGCCATAGCCGGGTTCAGATCTACCTGGCGGGGCTGGGGACGGCTATGACGGGAACGCTCTGCTTTGCGGCGGCCTGGTTTTTGGGGGGCGGGGTCCCGGCCCTTTTCCACCGGGAGCTTTGGCAGATGGGGGGCGGACAGACCGCCCTTTATATCCTGGTGGCCCTGTTCTCTGCCTTGGCGTTGACCTCTGTCGTGTCAGTAGTGGGAATGCTGGCCGAGAAAAAGTCCACTGCCGCGGTGGTCTCCATCCTGTTGGCGCTGGGTCTGGTGCTGGTCTCCACCTGGCTCTACTCCCGGCTTTTGGAGCCGGAGATGGAGAACGGGCTTATCATTACCGCCGCGGGCATGGAGTGGGGAGAGCCCACCCCCAACCCCCGCTATGTGAGCGGAGCTCTGCGGCAGGTTTTTCAGGGACTTCTGAACGTTCTCCCCACCGGGCAGGCGGTCCTTTTGGCGGACATGGCGGTAGACCACCCTGTGTGGAACATACTTTCCTCTGCGGCGCTGACCCTGGCCGCCGCCCTGGGGGGAATGGCGGTCTTCCGCAAAAAGGATCTGAAATAGAAAAAAGCGTCATCCGGAGATTCCGGATGACGCTTTTTCGTTTTTACTCCATCTTTTGGTATAACGCCAGGATCTCTTCCCCCTGGGCCAGACCAAGGGAGAAGGCCGTGGCGCTTCCGGCGGCCACTGCCAGTCGTAGGGACTCCCGGCAGCCTTGGCTGTAGGCGGTCAAAAATCCGGCCACGGTGGAATCTCCGGCTCCCACGGAGTTTTTCAGCGTTCCCGCCGGGGCCTTCTGAACATAGATCTCCCCGTCCGCCGCTGCCAGCAGGGCCCCGTGGGCCCCCAGGGAGACCAGCACGTTCTCCGCCCCTCGCTCCCGCAGCTTCTGGGCCGCGGCGGCGAGGGCGGGCAGATCGTCGGGGGCCAGGATCTGTCCCAGCAGCTCCCCCAACTCTTGGTGATTGGGCTTTACCAAAAATGGACGGCAGGGAAGGGAGAGGGAGAGCAGCTCCCCGGTGGCGTCCACCACGCACCGGACACCTCTTCCCGACATGCGTCTTAAGATATCCTCATAGGTGTGGGGAGAGAGGGAGACGGGGATGGAGCCGGACAGGACAAGGGTATCTCCCGCATGCAGGGCGTGCAGCCTGGAGAGAAGCTCCTCCATGGACTGGGGTGGAATGTCCGGTCCCCGGCCGTTGAGCTCGGTCTCTACCTGTCCCTTGACCTTTACATTGATCCGGGTCTCTCCGGTGGGAAGGGTGACGAAATCGGCCCGGACCCCCATGGCCTCCACCCGGCGGCGCAGCAGCTCCCCCGTGTCCCCGGCCAGAAAGCCCAGGGCCACGCTCTCCTGTCCCAATTGACTCAGGACATAGGACACGTTGACCCCCTTGCCTCCCACCTGGAGCTCCTCGCTCTCCGCCCGGTTGGTCTCTCCGGGAAGAAAAGAGGGCATACGCATCACATAATCCAAGGCGGGGTTAAAGGTGACGGTATAGATCATGTTCCGACCTCCCCTTATGAGTTCAACTCAGCTGGGCCATGCCCTGCTCCATCCGCTTCAGCGTCTCAGCCTTGCCCAATATGTGGCACAGCTCCACCGCTCCGCCGGGGGTGACAGGCTTTCCCGAGAGAGCGGTGCGGACCGGCCACATGATACGGCCGTTTTTCAGCTCCAGCTTCTCGGCCAGTCCCACCAGGGCGTCGTGGATGGCCTCATAGGTCCAACTCGGGAGAGACTCCAGCACAGGAAGGGTGGCCTTTAGGGCCTCCAGGGAGTTTTTCTCGTCGGTCTTCATCTTTTTGTGGCAGTACAGCTCGTTGGAATACTGGGGGAGAGCGTCAAAAAAGTCCACCTGGGGGGCGATGTCGCACAGCGTGTCGCACCGGCCTTGGACAAGGGGAGCGATGAGCCGCAGGTCGATCGCAGGGTTTTTTACCGCCTGCTTGAGATAGGGCTCGGCCACGGCAAAGAAGGCGTCGGGGTCCATTTCTCGGAGATAGTGGGCGTTAAAGTAGTTGAGCTTTTCCTTGTCAAAGATGGCGGGGGATTTGGATACCCCGGAGAGTTCAAAGATCTCCGCCAGCTCGGGAAGGGTAAAGAATTCCCGCTCCGCGTTTTCCCCCTTGGGAGCCCAGCCCAGCAGAGCCACATAGTTGAGGATGGCTCCGGTGAGGTAACCTTGCTCCTTCAGGTCCTCATAGGAGGGGTCTCCGTGGCGCTTGGACATCTTGCTGTGGGCGTCCCGCATGACGGGGGAGCAGTGGATATACTCAGGCACCGCCCAGCCGAAGCCCTGGTACAGCAGGTTATACTTGGGGGCAGAGGACAGGTATTCGCTGCCCCGGACCACGTGGGTGATACCCATGAGGTGGTCGTCAATGACGTTGGCAAAGTTGTAGGTGGGCAGCCCGTCCCGCTTTAGCAGCACCTGGTCGTCCAGGGTGTCGTTGTCCACGGTGATGGCGCCGAAGATGGCGTCGTGAAAGGTGGTCTGTCCATCCAGGGGGATCCGCTGGCGGATGACATAGGGCTCTCCCGCCGCCACCCGGGCTTTGGCCTCCGCCAGGGGGAGGTCCCGGCAGGGGTCGGCCTCTCTGGTAAAATTCCCGGAGTCTTCGGCAGATTCTGCCTTATCACAGAAGCAGTAGTAAGCGTGACCCTTCTCCACCAAAAGCTGGGCGTACTTGCCGTATAGGTCCCGCCGCTCCGTCTGGATATAGGGTCCCACGGGGCCGCCCACATCAGGGCCCTCATCCCAGGTAAGACCGCACTCTTGGAGGGTGTTGTAGATCACGTCGGTGGCCCCCTCCACCAGCCGGCCCTGGTCGGTGTCCTCAATGCGCAGGATGAAAGTCCCCCCCTGATGCCGGGCGATGAGCCAGGTGTAGAGGGCGGTGCGCAGGTTTCCCACGTGCATATACCCCGTGGGGGAGGGGGCGAACCGGGTGCGGACCTTCCCGGTGGGGATCCGAGCTTCCATCTCATTAAACCATGTCATATCCATGATAGATTCCTCCAAAATATGGGCCTGACCCTATTTTACCGCGATGCAGGACCTTCGCGGCTTGCAATGAAGGAGCGGCGTAAGGAACTGCCGGATCCCGCTCCGCGCTTGTGAAGCAGTTCTATTGTATCCACCGGGGAAGAACTTGTCAAGCGGGGGAAAATGTGGTATGATAAATCAACATGGGTCAATGTACCTAAAAGGAGTGAACACCATGGAAAATGAGAAAAAAGTAATGCTCTCCGGCATCCAGCCCAGCGGGGAGCTTCATATCGGCAATTATCTGGGTCCCCTGCGCCACTGGCCGGAGATGATCGAGGAGTACGACTGCTATTTCTTCCTGGCCGACCTGCATACCATCACCGTTCGGCAGGAGCCTGCCGAGCTGCGCCGCCGGGTGCTGAATCTGTTGGCCAGCTATATCGCGTGCGGCTTGGATCCGGAGAAATGTACCCTTTTTATTCAGTCCCACGTTCCCGCCCACAGCCAGCTTGCCTGGGTACTGAACTGCTATACGATGTTCGGGGAGCTCTCCCGCATGACCCAGTTCAAGGATAAGTCCGCCCGGAACGCGGACAATATCAATGCCGGTCTGTTCACCTATCCGGTGCTTATGGCTGCCGACATCCTGATCTACCAGCCTGACTTTGTCCCCGTGGGGGAGGATCAGCGCCAGCATGTGGAGATCTGCCGGGATATCGCCAATCGCTTCAACGGGGTCTATGGCGATGTGTTTAAGGTCCCCGAGCCCCTGATCCAGAAGGTGGGCGCCCGGATCATGAGCCTGTCCACCCCGGAGAAGAAGATGTCCAAATCCCAGCCTGAGGGCTGCGTGTTTCTCATGGATAAGCCGGAGGACATTATGCGAAAGTTTAAGCGGGCGGTCACCGACAGCGACATGGAACGCTGTGTCCGCTATGCCCCGGAGGAGAAGCCCGGCGTAGCCAACCTGATGCAGATCTATGCCTCGGTCACCGGAAGGAGCTATGAGGAGATCGAGCGGGAGTTTGAGGGCAAGGGCTACGGCGCCTTCAAGCCTGCGGTGGGGGAGGCGGTGGTGGAGACCCTCCGCCCCATTCAGGCGGAGGCCCAGCGGCTCCTGGCCGACAAAGCATACCTGGAGAGCGTCTACCGCGCCGGCGCGGAGAAGGCGGAGTATATTGCCAACAAGACTCTGCGGAAGGTCTATAAAAAGGTGGGCTTCCTGCCCCGGTAAAGCTCCCTGCGCATACAGAAAACCCCTCCGGCCCTGACGCCGGAACCAAGGAGAAAAACAAATGCCTATTTCACTGGAAATGATCGGCCAGGTGGCCGCCGCCCTGGGCGCCTCTTTCCTCATCGCCCTGATCCTCACCCCTGTGGTGAAGAACCTGGCGGTGAAGATGGGGGCGGTGGACGACCCCCGGAAGGACAAGGACCCGGAGCGGCGGATGCACTCTGACCCCATCCCCCGGATGGGGGGGCTGGCTATCGCCCTGGGCTTTCTCTTAAGCACTCTCGTCTTCCTGCCCATTCTGGGGGAGGAGTACGGCAACTACCGGGGGATGCTGCTGGGGGCGGTTATCGTCGTGGTGCTGGGGGTCTTTGACGATATCTACGACCTGCGGGCCAAGTTCAAACTGGGGGTGCAGATCATTGCCGCCCTGATCGCCGTGCTGGCGGGTAATCAGATCGAAGCCCTGTCCAACCCCAACGTCTTTTCCGCCGAACCCTACTGGATCCTGGGCTGGCTATCCATCCCGGTGACGGTGGTATGGATCGTGGGCATGACCAACGCCGTCAACCTCATCGACGGCCTGGATGGCCTGGCCTGCGGGGTCAGCTCTATCAGCTCCCTCACTCTGCTGGTCATCGCCCTTATTCTGGGCGAACCTACCGTAGCCATCCTGGTGGCTGCCTTGGCGGGCGGGTGCCTGGGTTTCCTGCCCTACAATATGAACCCGGCTAAAATCTTTATGGGAGACACGGGCTCCACCTTTCTGGGATACATTCTGGCGGTGATCTCGGTCCAGGGCCTGTTTAAGATGTATACCCTTATCTCTTTTGTGGTGCCCTTCCTCCTGTTCGGCCTGCCCATCTTTGACACCTGCTTCGCCTTTATCCGCCGCATTGCCCACGGTCAGAGTCCTATGCATGCGGACCGGAGCCATGTTCACCACCGGCTCATCGATATGGGCTTCTCCCAAAAGCAGGCGGTGGCGGTCCTCTATGTGATCACCGCCATCCTGGGCCTCTCCGCTGTGGTGCTCACCACCAGCGGGGCGGTGAAGGCCATGCTGCTGCTGTTCGCGTTCTGCGTGGCAGGGGCGGTGGCTCTTAGTGTGTATTATGGGGCGCACCGGCCCCGGCGGGATCGGAGAGGGGAGAACAAAAAATGAAAAAGATCCGTGTCATGTCCATCTTTGGAACCCGGCCCGAGGCCATCAAAATGGCCCCGTTGGTCAAGGAGCTGGAGCGCCGGGAGGCCATAGAAAGTCTCTGCTGCGTTACCGCCCAGCACCGCCAGATGCTGGACAGTGTACTGGATATCTTCAGGATCACCCCCGACTTTGATCTCAACATTATGGAGCCGGGGCAGACGCTGTCCACCATCACCACCAAATGTCTTCTGGGGCTGGAAAAGGTTTTTCAGGAGGCCAAGCCCCACCTGGTGCTGGTCCATGGGGATACCACCACTGCGTTTTCTGCCGCCCTGGCCGCCTTTTATGGGCAGATCAAGGTGGGTCATGTGGAGGCGGGGCTGCGGACCTATGACAAGTATTCTCCTTTCCCTGAAGAGATGAACCGGACCCTGGTGGGGGACCTGTGTGATCTCCACTTCAGCCCGACTGCCGCCAACCGGGACAATCTCCGCCGGGAGGGGATCACCAAGGGTGTGTTTCTGACGGGCAATACGGTGATAGACGCCATGTCTACCACGGTTCGGCCCAATTTTTGTTTTCCCACCCGGATCTTGAATGACCTGGACTATGAGGGAAAGACCGTTATAGCGGTGACCTGCCACCGCCGAGAGAACTATGGAGAGCCCATGAAGAACATCATGACAGCCCTGCGCCGGTTGGTGGAGACCTATCCCCAGGCGGAGCTGGTCTATCCGGTCCATCTGTCTCCCGTGGTCCGGGAAGCGGCGGGGAAGTACCTGGCAGGGCATGAGCGGATCCACCTTATCGACCCCATTGACGTGGAGGAGATGCACAACCTGATGGCCCGGTGTTCCTTTGTGATGACCGACTCCGGAGGGCTTCAGGAGGAGGCCCCCGCCCTGGGCAAGCCTGTGCTTGTCCTTCGCCGGGAGACGGAGCGCCCCGAGGCGGTGGCGGCGGGTACGGTGAAGCTGGCGGGGACGGGAGAAGAGGATATCTTTGCCCTTGGGGCCCAGCTCATTACCGACAAGACGTTCTACGACTCCATGGCCCATGCGGTGAACCCCTATGGCGACGGCCATGCCTGCGAACGCATCGCCGACGCGGTTGCGTACGCCTTTGGCCTTCGGGACAGGGCTCCGGAGGAGTTTAGGGCGTAACAAAAAGCCTTCCCCTGGGGGGAGGCATTTTGCTTGAACAGAGGAAGGGGGCGGAGTATGGAAGGCAACAATCGCAATATCTTGATCGGTCTGATCGCCGTTGTTATTGCCCTGGCGGTCTTCTCCAGCTTTGGGCTGCCTCTTTTTGCCGGGCCTACTGCCACCATCACCCTGCCCACCCCGCTCCCCAGAGAGACGAAGGAGCCGGGGAGCTTGGAGCAGACGGGCGGGGTCCGGGTGGAGGTGACTCCCCAGACAGTCCAGAGCGTTATCTCTGTGATGGAGCGCCTGGAGAGCTATTCCCGTACGGTCACCACCACTCTGGAGGGGAGCAGCGCTGTCGCCTGGGTCTGGGTGGATGAAGGCTGGACACGGGCGGATATGGATCTGCCCTCGGGGCTCTCAGTCCACACGATAGTGGGGGACGGGAGACTCTGGCGCTGGTATGGTACGGAACAGGCGGTCCTCAGCTGGGAGGCCGACAGCTCCTCTATGGATATTGAGGGGCAGCGCATCCCCACCTATGAGGATGTGCTGAAGCTGGAGACGGACTCCATCACCGCGGCGGGATATGAGGAGAAAAACGGCGAGGCGTGCGTCTATGTAGAGGTCTCGGTCCCAGAGCTTTCCCAGGTGGAACGGTATTGGGTCTCGGAGAGCACCGGTCTGCTGACGGCGGCAGAGACGGTGGTGGGAGAGGAAACAGTCTGGACCATGACCGCCAACGCTCCGGAGATCCCGGTATCCCAGTCGGCCTCCTTCCAGCTGCCTGACGGAACGGTCCTGCACACCATAGGGGAGACGGCCTCCTGAATTTTCCGG
This sequence comes from uncultured Pseudoflavonifractor sp., assembly GCA_947577065.1. Classification (GTDB taxonomy): domain Bacteria; phylum Bacillota; class Clostridia; order Oscillospirales; family Oscillospiraceae; genus Vermiculatibacterium. Next base: position 21,414 of record CANPTT010000006.1, on the reverse strand, counting down.
AGTATGCGTGGGACTGAGCCGTCATAAGATCAGCATAAGCCCCAGAGTGATGAGCAGTTCCAGATTTTCCTCTCTGTCGTCCAGGAAGAGGAAGAGCAAAATGAGCAGGAGCAGCACGTCCCCCGTGTCCAGCTCCTCGAATGTAAGACCTTTCAGAAGCCCTCCCAGCCCTGCCTTTTCCCGGCTGGGGGGAGGGGCTTTTGTCCTAAGGGGCTGGGAGGGACCCATACGGTCCTCCCAGCTCTGAGAGAGATAGGGGTTATACACGGCCCGTACCCTCCTCCTTTAGAAGCTGGATGGCCACCCGCACCACCCGGCTCAGCCTGGCCACCTTCTCCGCCTTTTCCATTTTCTCCAGGCGCTCGGCGCGAAGAAAGGGTTTCAGTGCGGAGAGAAGGGCGGCTTTTTCGTTATCTTGGGCGGAGTATTCGGAAAAGACCCGCAGGGCGATCTGGATGAGCCGGGGGTCGATGTCGGCTCCGCCTCCCAGCATTCCCAAAAGGGCGCTGAGATCGGGCGCCGAAGCCTGCTCCTCTGCCCCCTTCCCGGGCTGCCCCGGTCCCCCGGGACCTGCCGGTGGATGCGGTGTATATGGGCCGTCTTCGCCACTGTCCGGGATGGGCTCCTCCACAGGCACAAACTCCACATCCTGGGCTTCTGGTTCCTGCCGGGGCGACGGCTCTTCCGAGGGTCCGCCGGTGAGGGCGCGGGCAATGGCGGTGATCTGCCCCATGGCCTCTGGGTTTCCTAAGATAGCCTGTAGCTGTTCCTGAAGGTCCGCCATTTCCCTCGCCCCCTTTCCCGGTGGACCGGATGTGCTTATTTTTGGGTCTTCTTTTGAAAGGCCTCTGCGGCTTTGGCCCCCTCAGGGCTGCCCATAACTTGGTTCAGGATCCCCATGAGGGCATCGGGGCTGCCTTTCGCGGCGGCCTGAGCGGCGGATTTGAGAGAGCTGCCACCCGCCTGGTTCAGCAGAGATACCAGCTTCTGGGTCTCCGGTGAGGACAACAGGGATCTTAGAGCGGTGGGGTCTCCCAAAAGCTGGGCGGCCTTGGGGTCTTGCTTCAGGGCGTCAAAGGTGGAGTCAGACTGGGTCATAGAAGGTCCCTCCAAACATTATAGTTGGTTTCTTTTTATTATATGAATGAAGGCGGGAAAGGTGAACTGCGTATGAAATGGCTGGTATTCTCAGACTCTCACGGAAATTTGGGATTCATGCAGACGGCGGTGGAACGGGAGAGACCGGAGCGGATCCTCCATCTGGGGGACGTGAGCCGGGACGCGGAGCGGCTTCAGAGCCTTTGTCCGGACATTCCGGTGGAGATGGTCCGGGGCAATTGTGACGGCTGGTATGGAGACGCGCCGGAGGAGAGGGAGTTGTCCTTTTTGGGCAAAAAGGTGTGGATGGCCCACGGACACGAATACCACGTAAAGCTGAGTGTGGGCGCCTTTACCTCCGAGGCACGGAGCCGGGAGGCGACCGTGGCTCTCTTTGGACACACCCATGAGCCGGTCTGCTTTCGGGAAGGGACTATGTGGGTGATGAACCCGGGCACGGTCAGCGGGTTCCCCCGGGCCACTTACGGCGTGATCGAGGAGCGGGATGGGGAGGTCTACTGCCGGCTGGAGGCCATCCGGTGAAACGGAAGTTATTCTTGCTCTTGTTCCTTTGCATACTGGCGGGGTGTGGAGAGAGGGCTGGAGAGATAATGCCTCTCGCCCCCACCACGGAGGCCGGCGCCCCCGTCGACCCGACCGCCTCCCCAACGCCCACCCCCAACGCTGAGCGACCCCTTCCTGAAGCGGCCCTGGTTCTGCTGGAGCTCTCGGACATCGACCGGGTGATGGACCAGGCCGCCGGGGACCTGAACGGGGACGGCCTGGAGGATTGGGCGGTGGTCATCGAGCGGCCCTCGGAGGCGGAGGAGCCCAGCGAGTATTTTACAGACGCCCCCCGCACCCTGGCGATCATACTGGGAGACGGGGATGGCGGCTATACTCTGGGCCAGAGCAATGACCACTTCATTCGCCGGGATACCCAGGGGGGTGTGTACGGGGACCCCTATGAGGGAATTTTTATTGAGAATGGAGAACTTCACTACAAAGATTATGGCGGTTCCGCCTGGAGATGGGGGAATTCTTACACATTCTCCTGGCGTTATGATATGCTGCTCATGACCCGGCTGGAAACCATGAGCAGGTACGGCGAGCGGGGTATTGTAGAGTGCTACGACTTTGAGGAGGGCAGGTATACCCAGCGGGCCTTTTCCGAGGGCGGCTGGGACTGCGGCAGTGGCCTTCTCTGGGAACAAACCATAACTGTGGCTCTCTCACAACTGGAGTATATGCCCAACGCTTGGGAGGGAGAGCCCTGGCGGGAACAACTCCCACCCCTGCCCAGCCTCGGTTTTTATGGATATGTGGAAAGGGAACCTTTGGAGAAGCACCCGGAGGAGATCTTGGACGAGGTGCAAAGAGAGCACTTTCCTAATATGGACCGGGTGGACCTCCCCTGGACAGAGGAGACCCGGGCCAACTACGCCAAGGCGGTGGGCGGAGAAGTCCCCGGCTACTTCTATGCCGATCAAGAGGGAAGGCTGGCCTGGTATGAAGGCGCCTCTGTCATGTATGAGAGCTTTGATGGAGAAATTCTGAACTTTTATTGAGAATAAGAGAACAAATTCCCCTGATTTTCGCCTAAAGAAGTAGAACAAAAGAAAGGATAACCCCCATGACCAACGAAATGGCGACAAAGGTATTATATGAGGTTCGCAAGGCCGTGGTGGGCAAGGACGACGTGGTAGCCAAGGCCCTCCTTGCCATTCTGGCGGGGGGACATATTTTGATGGAGGACATCCACGGCGTGGGCCTCGGGGACCCAGCCCCTGCCCGACCCCCAGATGGACCGGTTCATGATCCGCCTGTCCCTGGGCTACCCCGACGAGGAAAACGAGGTAGAGATGCTCCGCCGGAAGCAGAAGGGCAATCCGTTGGACTCAGTGAAGCAGATCACCGACGGCCCGGGCCTGGAGCTCTGTCGCCGGGAGGTGGCGGCGGTCCACATCAGCGACGAGGTAGCCCGGTATCCGTTTGAGGTAACTCCCGGTTTTCAAAGCAGCGCCATGGGGGACATTCCTGCCTTGGATCCGGGGGAGGCACAGGCCGGCGCCGCCCCTACCGCCGTCCCCAGCCAAAAGCCGACGCCTGTCCCGACCCAGGCGGTGAAGGACGTTGGCGAAGAGGTCGGCGCTACCCCCGGCGCAGAACCTGTCCCCAGCCAGGCGCCCGGAGGGCAGACCGGTCCGGGGGCGGGAGAGGGGGAGGAGCCAGGTTCCTCCGGAGTGTGGTATGGGGTGGGGCTTCTGCTTTTGCCGGGGAAGCCCGGCGTGTTCAAAAGGAACTGCCGGCGTGGAAACGGCCGCTGTTTGAGCTGTGCTGGGGAAAGCGATCGATGGGGTGCGGACCGATTCCAAAAGAGCGCTGACAGTTGAGGGGCGGGCCCATGGCCCGCCCCTTTCCAGTTTGTTCCGTACGGCTGTGGCGGCTCTGTGCAAAGCAATTTTTATCAAAATCTGCCAAAACAGGATTTGACAGCAAAAAACCCTTCGCCCTGGACATACTGTTTGTGACAATGAACAGAAGGAAGGTGGGGAAGTGGGGAAAAAATGGAAACCGGAGCTCCTGATCCTGGCCCTAGCTCTGCTGCTGGCTGGAATGGGCTTAGGGGAACGGGGCGTGGTGAGTGCAGACGGTCCGGCGGAGATCGGAACGGAAAAGCCATTGATCGCTCTTACCTTTGACGACGGTCCCCGCCGTTCCACCACAGAAGCGTTGCTGGACGGCTTGGCGGAGCGGGGGGTAAAGGCTACCTTTTTTTTAGTGGGGGAGATGATCCCCGGCTGTGAGGACCTCATAGAGCGGATGGACCGGGAGGGACACCAGATCGGCACACACTCCTATGATCATGTGCGGCTCATCGGACTCAATGCCGCCGATTTTGCCCGACAGGTGGACCGGACGGAGGCGCTGTTGACCGAGATCGTGGGGCACGGAGGCTTTGTGCTTCGCCCCCCTTACGGAATGATCGACAAAGGGGTAGAAAAACGTTCCAACAGCGCGCTGATCCTCTGGTCCATTGATCCGGAGGACTGGAACGACAAACATGCAGACCGGATCGTGGAACATATCGTCTCTCAGGCCAAGGACGGGGATGTGATCCTGCTCCACGACATCTATCCCACCTCGGTGGATGCGGCCCTGCGGGTGGTGGACGCACTCCACCAGAAGGGCTTTCTTTTTGTCACGGTAGAGGAACTGGCCCTTCAGCGCCATGTGGAGCTAAAGGCCGGCGAGACCTATCGGAGCTTTTACCCCTGACGGACAAAATGTGACGTTCTCTCTTTGACGACCAAAGCCGCGATTTCATTACAAATTGATGAAACTTCCCTAAATCAAGTTGACGATAAGGGGGGAAGCGTGTAAAATAGGAGCAGAAAAAGCATCAGGAGGGAATGCTATGGCACGAAGGAACGGGACCAAGGAGGATCTTATCAAATGTGAATATTGCGGTGAAATGTATGCCGCCAGCTATAAACACTGCCCCTTCTGCAATGAGGACGGAACAGGCCGCTGGGACGACCCGGCTACCATGGATGAAGAGGAGTACTATGACGACGACCTGCCCGTTCGGGGCGGCCGCCGGCTGGCAAAGCCTTCCCGGTCCAGCCGACCCCGGGGGGATGGTCCCTCGGTGCGCAGCATCATCAGCTGGGTGCTGTCCCTGGCCCTTATCATTGCCGCTGCGGGGATCGTCTTTTCCTTGGTGAAGCCTCTGCTTGGATTGGGGGGGGAGAAGGATCCCCAACCGGAAGGCAGTATGCCTCCCCCTGTGGAGAGCGTCACCCCCACTCCGATCCCCACCCCGGAGCAGCCCTCGGTGCAGCCTTCCCTGGATCCGACCCCTGTGCCTACCGTAGGGGTACAGACGCCCTCGGTTCCCCTGGTGACGCCCACCGATTTTAAGATCAGCCGGGAGGATATCTCCTTCTTTGGCGTGGGAGAGACCTATCAGTTCAAGGTTACCCTGACCCCGGCGGACGCCCATGGGGATGTGGTGTGGAAGTCCAGCGATCCCAACGTGGCGTCAGTGTCCTGGAACGGTCTTGTGACGGCGGTATCCAAGGGCACGGTGACCATTACCGCCAGCATTGAGGGCGTGGGGGAGCGGAAATGTATCGTCCGCTGTAATTTCTCCGGCAGTGCCCCGTCAGCCCCGTCCACGACAACGCCGACTACATCTACATCCCAACCCACCATATCCAACTCCAACCTGTCCCTGAACCGAGAGGACTTTACGCTGAGCCGGGCGGGGGAGACCTGGCGGCTCATCGTCTCAGGGACCAGCTCGGCGGTGGCCTGGGCCACAAGCGACGCCACGGTTGCCACGGTCGGGGCTGACGGTACGGTCACCGCGGTGAGCAAGGGCACCTGCCGGGTCACCGCTACAGTGGACGGCGTGACGCTGAAATGCGTTGTCCGATGCAATTTCTGATATTTTTGAAATGCCTGTTAAAAGGCGGCTTTTGGGCCAAGACCCAAAAGCCGCCTTTTTGTATCGGTTTAGCTTTCGTTTTTCAGACTGGCAATGAACTGCTGGGCACTTCGGGGGGATCGGCCCGGATGGCGGGCATCCCAACGGATGGCCTGGGCCCTAAGGGAGTCTGGAGAGATCGTTAGGACCGCCCGGCCTGCCAGGTGCTCAACCAGTTCCAGATACTCTGCTTTGGAAAGCCCCAGATAGGGGATCCGCAGGCCAAAGCGGTCGGCCAGGGCGGTCTTTTCCTGAATGGTTTCCTCACGGTCGACCTCGTCCCCCGCGCGGCTGGAGAAGGTCTGGCGGACCAGGTTTCGGCGGTTGGATGTGGCGTAGATCGCCACGTTGGCGGGGCGGGGCTCCAAGCCACCCTCCAGGATGGTCTTTAGGACAGAGTAGGTCATGTCGTCTTCGTCAAAGGCCAGGTCGTCAATGAAGAGGATAAACTTTTGCCGCCGTCCCGCCAGGGAACGGATGAGCCGGGGGAGCCGGTCAACGCTGTTTTTTTGGATCTCAATGAGCCGCAGCTCCCGTGTATCCGGCAGTCCCAGAAGAGATTTGACGGTGGCCGACTTACCTGTGCCGCTGTCCCCGAAGAGAAGCACGTTGTTCACTTGCTTTCCTGAGAGAAGGGCGCGGGTATTGGCCTCCACCTGATCCCGCTGGCGGCGGTAGCCCATCAGCTCAGACTGGGTGGGCACATCCGGGTTTTCTATGGGGAGGAGCTGACCATCCTCCCATAGGAAGGCCCGGTGTCGGGCAAAGGGACCACAGCCCTGGGTAAGGTACTGGTCCCGCAACTCTTGGAAGGAAAAGGAGGGACCGGGGGCCCAGGGAGGGAGGTCCAGGTCTGACAGAAGAGGAGAGAGGTCCAGAGACCCCAGAGCGGAGAGTGTCTCCACATCCCGATGGGCGCGGCTCTCCAGACTGGGAAGCTCCTGCCCTTCAGCTACGGAGCGGGGCCAGGGGGCGTCACTGAAGAGAAGCTGGTCCCGGAGCCAGGCGCCCAGGCTGTCAAAGCCATACCGGTCCAGCTGGGAGAGCAGGGAGCCCCAGGCGGTAAGGGCGGCGGAGGGTTCCCACCGGTCTAAGGCCTTGACCAAGTCCAGGGAAGCCTGGAAGATGGGTTTCTCATACAGCTCATGAAAGGCGGAGAGACTGGTGAGGCGACGGAGAAGAGCGGTCATATCCATAAGGCGTATCTCCTTTTGAGTTTTTCTCTATCATAAAAGCCCCGGCGGATCCTGTCAAGAAAAACCACCCTCCTTGTCGTAGAGCTGGCGGGCAATGCGAACAAACTGCCGCACCTTTTCCGAGGTATCGTAACTGTGCCAAGCGATGCCATACTCTACCGCCGCTTTGGTGCGGAAGGGAATGGCTGACAGCTGGGGATCCTCGGGGCAGACAAAGCTGGGCATGACGGCGATGCCAAGGCCGCCCTGGATCATAGCCCCGGTATAGATAGCGGAGCTGCTGAGATAGGTGTTGATGTCGCGGCATTCCCGGCGGAGATCATCCTGGACTCGTTCCATGGTGGGAGGACAGTGGGAGGGTTCAAGAAAGATCAGGGTCTCCCCGAGCAGATCCTGGGCGGAGAGCTCCTCCCGCTTTGCCAGCCGGTGCCATACCGGAAGAACGCAGCGGAAGGACCCTTGAAGCAGGGGGACATACCGGATCCCCGGAGGACAGGCAGTGGCATACTCGGAGGAGAAGACCACATCCAGTCGATCGGACAGAGGCTGCCTTCGCTGGTCAATACCGGAGGTTTCCACGGTGTTGATACACACGGAGGGGCAGACCCGCTGGAACTCTTGGTAGATCCGGGGCAAAAGCTCCAACCGGATGGTGCTTTCACAACCGATGGTGAGGGTGTCGGTAAACCGGGGATTTCGTTGGACATGCTCCACAGCCAAGTCCAGCCGGTTCAATATGTCCGGCACCTGGGTGTAGAAGAGGGCTCCCGCCGAGGTCAGGCGTACGGTCCTCTGGGTCCGGTCAAACAGCCGTACACCTAATTCGGTCTCCAGCTGTTTGATCTGGTGGGAGACGGCGGGCTGAGAGACATAGAGCTGCTTGGAGGCTTCGGCGTAGCTTAGATATTTTGCCACCGCCGCAAAACAGCGCAGGGCTTGGAGTGTCATATCCATCCCTCCGATCGATAAATATTGCTTATCAATAATAGAATAAAATGATTCGATTTTCAAGAGAAAATATGTTACAGTTTTCACAGATAAGCCGCAAAACAAAGAAAGGGTGGAAAACACATATGGCAAAAAAGGAGATATCCCGGAGAGAATTTGTAAAGGGTATTGCAGCGGGAGCCGTAGGTATTGCGGGCATGGGTCTGCTGTCGGCCTGCAAGGATGGCCCGGTTGCCCCCACGCCCGAGGCCAAGGGGCTCTATACCCCCGGGACCTACACCGCCTCTGCCGCCGGATACCACGGCGAGGTGACCGTCACCATGACTTTTGACGCCAACGCGATCACCGATGTGGTGGTAGACGCCAGCGGTGAGACGGCGAACGTGGGAGCCGCGGCCGCCGACGCCTTGGCGAAGCAGGTGCTGGACGCACAGGGCAGCGCCATTGACGGCGTCACCGGAGCCAGTCTTACCAGTGGCGCCGTCCGTACCGCCGCGGCCGACTGTATTGCCCAGGCCAGCGGCGGGGCGGTGGTGGCCCCTGCGCCCCAGGTGGTGGAGCAGATCACCGTAGGCCCTGACACGGATTGGCTGGGGAAGGCTCCGGAGATTGATGAGAGCGCCATACGGGAGACTCTGGAGACTGAGGTCCTGGTGGTGGGAGCCGGCAACGCCGGCCTGATGACAGCGGCCCGGGCCGCCGAGCTGGGGGCCAAGGTGCTGGTGGTGGAGAAGGCCGTCTCCAGTATGACCGAGCGGCATTGGATCGGTGCGGTGGACACCGCGGCGGCCAGGGAGGCCGGGGTGAGCGTGGACAAGGACAAGTTGGCCGCCGAGCTGTGCCGCTATGCGAGCCACCGCTGTGATGAGCGGCTCATCCGTCTCTGGCTGGATCACAGCGGGGAAGCAGTGGATTGGTATGCCGGCGTAGTGAAAAGGTATAACCCCGATGTGAAATTACATATGGAGTGGGATCTGGGGGCGGAGGATCACGGGGTCTACCATGTGGTCCCCACTATGCACAACTTCCAAGATGACATCCCTGAACATGATTACAGCGAGGCCACCTCTGCCTACGGTCTTTCCAGCCTGACTACCCTTCTCCTGGAGAAGGAGGGTCAGATCCGGTATGAGACCGTCCTGGTAAAGCTGGAGCAGAACACTGCCGGGAGGGTCACCGGGGCTATCGTGAAGGATGGAACGGGGTACCTCCGCATCAACGCCAACAAGGGTGTGGCCCTGTGCTGCGGTGGTTACGCCTATGAGAAGACCATGCTGGCTGCCCTGAACCCCTGCGCCTTCCAGAGCACGGTGGAGGCCGATGCTACCCCCCTGGATACCGGCGATGGGATCAAAGCCGCCATGTGGCTGGGGGCGGATAAGGATCCAGAGGCTACCGCCATGCTTTTTGACCGGGGGACCATCGCCCCCGGACAGCTCTCCGATGGCAACTGGGATAAGAGTGGCTATTTCCACCTGGGGTCCCAGCCCTGGCTGAAGGTGAACCTGCGGGGAGAGCGTTTTTGCAACGAGAGTCTGCCCTATGACTTTGTCCTTCACGCCGCCTATATGGAGCCGGAGCACCTGTACAACACTATCTATGACAGCGCCTGGATGGAGCAGATCGCTCACTTTCAGGCCATTGGCTGTGCCCGGATCCTGCCCAGCAAGAGCGGTGGAAAGCTTCAGATATTTAGTCCCGAGGCGGAGATGGGACTGCTGATGGGAATGGAGCAGGCCGGCTTTGTCCAACGGGCGGATACCCTGGAGGAACTGGCGGAGAAACTGGATATGCCGGTGGATACCTTCCTGGCCACCGTGAAGCGGTATAATGAGCTGTGCGAGAAGGGGAGGGATGAGGACTTTGGCAAGGAGAGCGAGCGGATGCAGCCCCTGAAGACCGCGCCTTTCTTCGGCTGCCGCCAGGGGGCCAGTCTGCTGTGCACCCTGGACGGTTTGCGGATCAACACAGGAATGCAGGTGTTGGATACCGGCTCCAACCCCATCGAGGGGCTCTACGCCGCCGGTGACTGCTCCGGCGGGTTCTTCGCCCACAACTATCCTGAGTATGTGGTGGGCGTGGCTGTGGGCCGTACTCTTACCGAGGGGTATCTCCTGGGCCAGAAGTTGGCCCAAGCGTAAAAAAGAGGAAGAAAGGGGAGACGGTACAGCCGGGCTGTGCCGTCTCCCCTGCTTTTGCCCCTTGCACCCAAGAAAAAAATGGGCTATCATGGAGAAAACCGCAGAAAAGGAGGGGATGAAGTGGACAAGCTGGAGGCGCTGAAAAAATATTTTGGCCATGAGGGCTTCCGCCCCGGACAGGAGAAGCTGATCGATGGGATCCTGTCAGGCCGGGATGTGTTGGGGGTCATGCCCACCGGGGGCGGAAAATCCCTGTGCTACCAGATCCCCGCCTTGCTGCTGCCTGGGCTCACTGTCGTTATCTCCCCCCTGATCTCTCTGATGAAGGACCAAGTCATGGCCCTCCGGCAGGTGGGGATCAGCGCCGACTTCCTCAACAGCTCCCAGAGTGAGGAGGAGATGCGCGCAGTCTACCGCCGAGCCTGGGCGGGGCGGTATAAGCTGCTCTATGTAGCCCCTGAGCGCCTTGCCGCCGAGGGGTTCCTGAACCTTTGCAGAGAGACCCAGATCTCTCTGGCGGCGGTGGACGAGGCCCACTGTGTCTCCCAGTGGGGACAGGATTTCCGGCCCAGCTACCTGAAGATCCCAGAATTTCTTGCCCAGCTCGCCTCCCGGCCCCCGGTGGCCGCCTTTACCGCCACCGCCACGGGGGAGGTGCGCCGGGACATGACCCGGCTGTTGGGCCTTCAGGATCCCCTGACCCTGGTCACCGGCTTTGACCGGCCCAACCTCTATTTTGACGTTCTGCGTCCTAAGAAAAAGGAAGCGACCCTGCTGGCCCTGGTGGAGGAACGCCGGGAGAAAAGCGGTATCATCTACTGTTCCACCCGGAACGCCGTGGAGAAGGTCTGCGCCCTCCTTCAAAGCCGGGGCTTTCCTGCCACCCGGTACCATGCGGGGCTGGAGGAGGCCGAGCGGAGGCAAAATCAGGAGGATTTCCGTTTTGACAGAAAGCCCGTCATGGTAGCCACCAACGCCTTCGGTATGGGAATCGACAAGTCCAATGTGAGCTATGTGATCCACTACAATATGCCAAAGAGCCTGGAGGCCTACTATCAGGAGGCGGGCCGGGCGGGCCGGGATGGGGAGGGGGCCGACTGTATCCTCCTCTACAGCGGCACCGACCTGGTCACCGCCCGTTTCCTCCTTGAGAACGGACGGGACAACAAGGAGCTCTCCGACGTTGAGCGGGAGGAGACCATCCGCCGGGACTATGAGCGGCTGGAGGCCATGCGGCTCTACTGTGCCGCTGAGGGGTGCTACCGGGGCTCTCTCCTGGACTACTTCGGACAGGAGCATTCGGGGACCTGCGGCAACTGCGGAAATTGCCGGGGGGACTTTGTGACCCAGGATGTGACCCGGCAGGCCCAGATGGTCCTCTCCTGTGTGAAGCGGGCACAGGATCTGCTGGGCTATCATGTGGGATCATCCCTCATCGCCCAGACCCTGAAGGGGAGCCGGAGCCAGAAAGTGAGGGAGAAGGGCCTGGACAGATTGAGTACCTACGGCCTGATGAGGGGGGAGACAGCCCGGGAGATCGGTGGCTGTATCCAGCTTCTGGTGGATAAAGGTTACCTCCTTCGGGACAGCGAGTATGGGGGCCTTCTCCTCACTGCGAAAGCGGGAGAGGTGTTGTTCCGGGGGGAGCGGGTGGAACGTTCGGTGCGTCTCATCCCTCCTCCCGAGCCCTTGTCCCGGGAGGAGGGGCCCCGCCGGAGGGAGAGGCTTCCCGCCCAGGGGGAGGAGGGGTTGTTCCAGGCTCTGAAAAAGCTGCGTTATCGGTTGGCCCAGAAGGAAAATGTGCCTCCCTTTATGATCTTCTCCAACGCTGTCCTTACGGACATGGCGGCCAAGCGGCCCCGGAACCTGGCGGAGATATTGGAGGTCTCCGGGGTGGGGGAAAAGAAAGCGGAGAGGTATGGTACAGCCTTCCTCCTGGCCATCGAAGAATATCTGGGCGAATAAAAAGGGAAGCCACGCTGCGCGCAGCGTGGCTTCCCTTTTCCGTGTCTTACGGCTTACAGGTCCCACAGGGCTGGTAGCCCTGCTCCGGGAGAGCTGAGCGGGGACCGGTATATTCCTGACGGTTGTCTGGCTTGATATTCTCCACCCCGGGACAGGAGGGAAGGTGGAATTTTTTGGAGCTTGTATTGAGAAGATAGGAGGACTCTTCCTCTTCATCGGAAGATCCGGAGGGAGCGGTGGGGAGGGGATTTTCCTCCGCCCAGCTCTCCCCGGTGGCATAGTCGATGACCACTCCTGGCTGGACATTGTAGGCGTATATGTGAAAACAGATCCCCTGGCCTTCGTCCTCCACCGACCAGGCCTCCATCTCCACCCCGTGGGCCACAAGATCGCCTTCGCGGTAGAGCGGGGTCACCCGGTAAAGGACGTGGTTGCCCGTTTCCCTCACGTAGTCGGCTATCTCGTTTTCATAGGGAAGCATCCCCTGGACATTGAGATACCGGGTGCCGGTGATCAGATTCAGTTCGTTGGCGTTCTCTCCTGTGAGCTGCCAGCCAATGAGATGACAGCGGTTATAGAGATACTTTCCGTCCACATGCTCATACTTCACCGTCTGCCAGCCGGAGGGTTTCACCTGTCCGATGGAGCCCCGCTCCTCCGTGGGCATGGTCTCGGGCCCCACATTGGCATAGGCCGCCCCGCAGCGGCCAAAGTAATCTAACTGGCTGTAGCGCTCAAAGGACAAGGGAGTCTTATCCCGGTCGGGAAAGTCGGGCTGGTTTTCGTTGAGGATGACGGCGGGAGAGCCGTCATAGGCGGGCAGTGCCTCCAGAGTGTAAGAGGGGAGCGGCTGCCGGATCTGAAAGATGTAAAAGCTCAGGGACAGGGCGGTGAGGAGTCCCAGAAGGGCGGGAAGGGGAGAGCGGGGCGTCATAGGAGAGCCTCCTTTGCGGATATTCGACCTTATTGTACCACAAGAGAGAAGAGATTCCAATCCCCAAAAGGCCCGCCGCCCCACGTGACAGTGGGGCGGTGGGCCTTTGTCAACAAGCGGGGGTAAGGGCAAAGCTTCCTCCCCGCTGTACGCAGTCAGCCAGCGGAAGAAATCTTTCCTCTACATGACCGATGACATTTACCCGTTCGTCAGCCGGCAGATCCCGAAGGGTAAGCTGAAGCTCCCCGGAGTATCGGCCGTAACGGCTGTTGTCCAGGGTAACGCTCCCCCGCCGCCGCGCTTCACACTTACCAGGCTCTACTGCCCCGCCAAAGCAGGAATAGGTCCGGGACTCGACAAAGCGGATAAGTCCCGCGGGGGAGTCCACCCGGCGGGTAAAGACCCTTCCGTAGAGGGAGGTATATTCTCCCTCCAGCAGGGCGGGAATTTCCAGTACGCCCTCCCGACAAAACCGCTGGATACGCTGAAGCTTCCGGCTTGAAACCCCCGGATCCCCGACAAAGATCTCCCGGATCCCGAAATTCACCGCCAGGTCCGCGAAACAGACCGAGGGGGGAAGCCCCCGGTGCCGCTCCAGGGTGGGCAGGCCCAGGTGAAGGGGCCCCCGGAGTTCCTCGTCCCCGGGGATAAAGGCAAGGACCCGGAGTCCCGCGGCCTGGAGAGCATGGGTGGTCTCCCGGAAGAAGCTGTCGTCCAGTCCGGTCTCGGGCCGGGGGTAAAAGTTGTGCATTGCCATCACCTGCCCTCCGCTTCGGAGCAGTTCCCCGGCGAAGTCGGGGCTGGTAGTGGAGGCGTTGAGGACCACCGGGATCCTCCGGGCAAGGGCGGCGATCTCCGCCTGGGAAAAGCCGTAATCTATCCGGAGAGCCCACAGGCCAAAGGCTTCGGCGAGTCCAACAAGGTCCGGCTGGCCGAATTGGTCAACGGTCTTTGTAGACACATCCCCAATGATCCGGTACCCCTTCTCCCTGAGCCACCGACAGATCTCCTCCGCACGGATACAGTAGTCGGGGGAGAATTCCTCGCTGATGTGGAGGGAGAGAAAGAGGGGGGAAGCAGAGCCAGCGCCCCGCTCTAAAGCGGGACGCTGGCTTTCAAAGGATGTGAGATAGGCCGATCTGCCCAGCTCAGGCATTGGCTACGTCCTCCACCTTCACCATGGCGTTGGTGAAGATAAAGCCCATGATGTAGCTGATGACCAGGCCCACCACGAACCAGGCCACGCTCAGGGCCGCGCCGCCCTTGCCGGCGGTCATGACAAAGCAGCCCAGCAGGCCGGAGGGACCCCAGGTGGTGGAGGCCACCTGCATGAAGTTCACGAAGGCCCCGCCGAAGCCGGCGCCCAGGCCAGCGGTGAGGAAGGGCTTGCCCATGGGGAGGGTCACGCCGTAGATCAGGGGCTCGCCCACGCCCAGGATACCGGCGGGGAGAGCGCCGCCGATGACGCTCTGAAGCCGCTTGTTGCCGCACTTCTTGCACTTGAGGTAGATGGCCAGAGCGGCACCCACCTGTCCGGCACCGGCCATGGCCAGGGCGGGGTAGAGGAACACAGCGCCGAAGGTCTCAAGCTGTACGGTGTAGAGGGCCACCAGACCGTGGTGCATACCCATGGCTACCATGGGCAGGAACAGGGCCGCGCCCAGATAGCCGGAGATGGCCCGGACGATGGCGGACTCGCTCAAAGCCACGGCGCCCACCAGCTTCACCAGGGCGGTGGAGATCAGACCCGTGATAGGCATGACGATGAGGATATAGGGAACCAGCGTGATGATCAGGGTCAGCAGGGGAGTGAAAACAATGTCCAGAGAGTCGGGCATTTTGGACCGGATGGCCCGCTCGATCTTGCACATGAACCACACGCCGATGACGGCGGCCAGAACGCCGCCCCGGCCCGCCCGAAGGATGGCGTCCAGAGGCTGAGTCTCGTTATAGAGGTGGACCACCTTGGAGATGGCGTCGATGCCGCCCAGGGTGGTGATCATGCCCAGCATACCGCCCAGGATGGGGGTCCCGCCGAACTTCTCCGCGGCCCGGTAGCCGGCCCAGGCGGTGAGGTAGGTCATGAAGGCGGTGTTGATGAGACCCAGAAGGCTTGTGACGATGATGTACCAGCCGGCCTCGGCGGAGGTCTTGAACACCTGCTGGATCAGGGTGTTAATGCCGGCGCACAGGCCCGCGGCGATGACGCCGGGGATCAGGGGCACAAAGATGTCTCCGAAGGTCTTGAGCATCTCCTTGAGCTTGCTCTGCTTCTGCCCGGCCTTAATGGCGGCCTTGTTCTCCTTCCAGTCGCCGCCCACAGTGGCGTCGGCGGCGGCGGGGATGCCCAGGTCCTTGCATCGGTCGGCGCACTTGCGGCACTTGCCGGGGCCGACCACCACTTCCCAGTAGTTGGCACGGTCATGGACAATGCCCATGACGCCCTCAAGGGACTTGAGGGATTCCTCATTGACAGCGCTGTCATCCTTCACGTTGATACGCAGGCGGGTCATACAGTTGGTGGCGGTGATGACGTTGGCTTTGGTACCTACATTTTCCAGGATCTTGTCTACCAGTTGCTCGATAGTCATTGCAAATTACCTCTCTTTCTTCTGAAAAATAGTTGCGGGGAAACGGTTTCGCGGGAATATATTTGACCATGCGCACCGCCGTCCCTTCCGAGCGGTCGCCCTCCGTCGGATCGGGGTGGCGGGACGCAAAGTTCACTCTTTCAGCGGCCCTGGACGGCGTCGCGGACCCTGCCCCCGGCTTTTTCCAGAAGGGAGAGGGCCTCGCCCCTTCCGCAGTCAGCCAGGATCATAGTGATGGCGGTTTTCACACTGCCGTCGGCGGCGTCGATGGTTTGACGGGCCTTTTCGCGGTCTACCCCAGTGGCCTCTATGACGATGTTTTCCGCCCGAACCTGGAGTTTGGCGTTGCTTTGGACCACGTCCACCATCAAATTGTGGTATGCCTTACCGATACGGACCATGGCTCCGGTGGAGATCATGTTGACGATGAGCTTTTGGGCGGTGCCCGATTTCAGGCGGGTAGAGCCGGTGAGGACCTCGGGGCCCACCTCCACCTCAATGGCGATATCGGCGGCTTTGCCCACGGCGCTTTCCCTGTTGCAGGCGATGGCGGCAGTCCTGCACCCCAGGCTTTTGGCGTAATCCAAGCCGCCCAGTACATAGGGGGTCCGGCCCGAGGCGGCGATGCCTACAAGCACGTCCTTGGAGCAGAGTTGCCGCTCCTTCAGGTCGCTGACGCAGAGCTCCCGGTCATCCTCGGCCCCCTCAATGGGGAACCGGAGGGCCTGGTCACCCCCCGCGATGAGACCCACCACCATGCCCGCGTCCACCCCGAAGGTGGGAGGGCACTCAGAGGCGTCCAGGACCCCCAGCCGTCCGCTGGTGCCCGCGCCGATATAGAATAACCGCCCTCCCTGGCGAAAGGCATTTTCCACGATCTCGATGGTCTGGGCGATCTGGGGCAGGGCCCTCTCGATGGCCAGGGGCACCTTCCGGTCCTCCTGATTCATGACGGTGGCGATCTCCAGGGCGGACATTTGATCCAGATCCATGGTGGCGGCATTTCGTTTCTCTGTGGTCATATGGCTCAGATCCATGAAATCAACTCCTCTGCTTAATGGTTGCCCGCCGCAAAGCCGGGGGCCGTCTTGGATAAAATCATCCTAACGAAAATAAAAAAATATGTCAACAAATTTAAAAAAGTGTGGTACAATGTTTTACAAGAGAGGACATGTTGAATAAATTAAATAAACCTTTGAATAAAAGAGGCGGGAAATTGTGAAAAATGTACTACTTCGACTGAGAGAGACGCAAAGCGCCATGAGCGCCACAGAAGCTACCATAGCAAAATACATCTGTGCGCATCCGGAGGAGGCGGCACACCTTACGGCCCGACAGCTGGCGGATCGGACCTACTCCTCTCCCTCCAGTGTGGTCCGCCTGTGCCGGTTCGTGGGCTTTGACGGGTATAAGGAGTTTCGCCAGGAGCTGCTTCTGGACGTCCACTCCCTGGGAGAGACAGGATCTCATGAGGAGGCGGAGTTGGACGGTACCGCTTCCATTCCCGATATTATTGCCGGCATTACAAAACGAAATATCCAGTGCTTGCAGGATACCCAGTATCTGCTGGATGCGGAGGAGGTGGCGGCATGTGTGGAGCTTATCCGCAGGGCCCGGACCATCCTGCTCTTTGGCATAGGGGCGTCTCTCTGCGTGGCGAGGGACGCCTGTTTGAAGTTCTTGCGGGTGGACAAGCCCTGCATTCTCAACGATGACTGGCACTCCCAGCTCCTTCAGGCCCGAAATGCTGTAGGGGAGGATGTGGGCATCGTCTTTTCCTATTCCGGCCAGACCGCGGAGATGATCGAGTGCATCAAGGCGCTCAAGGAGAACGGCACCCCCGTCATTGCCGTTACCCGCTCTGCCCCCTCCCCGGTGGCTAAGCTGGCTGATTATCGGCTCCACACCGCTACCAACGAATTTACCTTTCGCATGGGGGCCCTGTCCTCCCGAATGGCCCAGCTCAATGTGGTGGATATCCTCTATGCCGGCTTTGTAAATGCGGAATATGATTACTGCATGAAGCGGTTTGTACGGACCCACATATTCAAAGAGGGGCAGCAGGATGGCAGATGAGGGATGGCCCTTGGGACGGTGCTCTGCATGGGTGCGGTGCGTTCCGTGGGCCCTCCTGCGGTTGCTCCCCTCCACTCCGGGCTTGGACGCTTCAACGGACCTCTGGGATCTGTGTCAACAAAAATCGGAGGGGACGCGTCTTACGCGTCCCCTCCGGCGTTGAAGCTTATTTTTTCCGCTTATCCCTGATCCTGGCAGGAACAATGGCCTCACGGCCAAACTTTCCCCGGATGCCGTCCATAGTCCGTTCAATCTTCTCTACCCTCTCCCTTTTGGGGGGAGCGCCGGGAGAGAGCAGGTCCAGCTGTTCTCCGGCTTGGGAAGCGGGCATCAGATTCTGGGCGGTGACTGTCAGAGCCCGAACAGGGGCGTTTGGCTCCCAGGACCGTTCCAGCAGCTCCATGGCACTCTGGACCAACTCCCGGGCCAGATAAGTGGGAACTGGAAGCGGTTTTTGACGGGAGATATCCTTGAAGCTGGGGTCCCGGACCGTAATATTTATGGTGGCACACTTCATGTCCAATTGCCGCAGCCGTCCCGCCACTTCATCGGACAGTAGGGTCACGCCGGAACGCAGCTCCTCCCAGCCCACCAGATTTCGGGGGAAGGTGAGGCCGTTGCCAACCGACTTGGGAGGGGGCAATTCCCTGGCGGGGATGACGGGGGCGTGCTCCAGCCCGGCGGCATAGTCGTGAAGGGTCCCGCCTTGCTTGCCCAGCAGCCTTATCAAGGTTTCCCGGTCGGATCGAGCCAGATCCCCAATGGTCTGAATGCCATATGTATCCAAGGTTTTTGCCGCTGCCTGACCCACAAAGATCAGATCTCTTACCGGCAGCGGCCAAAGCAGTTTCCGGTAGTTCTCGCGAGTGATGCCGGTGGTGGCGTCGGGCTTTTTGTAGTCGCTTCCCATTTTGGCAAAGATCTTGTTAAAAGAGACCCCCACTGAGATGGTGAGATCCAGCTCCTCCCGCACGGTTTGACGGATCAGGTCGCCCAGTCCCTTTCCGTCCGTATGGAAAAGGTGAAGGGAACCTGTCACATCCAGCCAGCTTTCATCAATGGAAAAGGGCTCCACCAGGTCGGTGAAGCGCTCATAGATCTGGTTGACCAGCTTGGAGTAGTGGTGGTATTTCTCATGGTGGGCAGCCAAAAGTATCAGTTGGGGGCACTTTTTCCGTGCCTGCCATACCGTCTCAGCTGTCTGGATCTTATATTTTTTTGCCGCCTCATTTTTGGCCAGAATGATCCCGTGGCGGCTCTCCGGGTCGCCGCATACCGCCACCGGCTCCTCCCGCAGCTCCGGGTGCTCCAACAGTTCCACCGAGGCGTAGAAGCTATTCAGATCGCAGTGTAAAATGGTGCGGTCCATCTCATCACCCTCGCTGTTGAGTTTCTCTTTGCAGAGCGGGCTGCGGACCTGCCCGCCTCGCTGCCCATTATATCATTCTGTACCACGAATGTCAAACGAATGTTCTATAAAGAGCTCCCTCCCAGAGAAATGCTGGGAGGGAGCTCCGCCGCTTTGATATTATGCCAGCTCCAATACCAGGAATTGATATCCCCTCAGATGGACCAGACCCTCCTCCGCCGAATAGTCGGGCAGGTTGTTCAGAATTACGGCCTTGACCTTTCCGGGCAGGACCATATCCTGAGGTTCGGTCTGGAAGTTGCCGCAGACCAGCAAGGCCTTGTCACCCTTGCGGAGATAAGCCATTAGGCGCTTTTGCTTGGGAAGGTAGGGGACCAGTTCCCCATAGACAAGGCTCTCCTGATATTCCGGATCCTTTCGCAGGGCGGAGAGGGCGCGGTAAAACGCATAGAGGGAATCCTCCCGCCCTCTCTGCTGCTCCAGATTGATCCTGGTGTAGTTGGGGTTCACCTCCAGCCAGGGCTTTCCGCCGGTGGTGAACCCGGCGTGGGCGGAGCTGTCCCACTGGAAGGGGGTGCGGCAATTGTCCCGGGACAGCCGACACACCAGGCGCAGGGCCTCCTTGGGCTCCAGACCCGCGTCCAGGGCCACCTGATACTCGGCGATGGTGTTCACGTCGTCTACCTGGGAGATATCCGTGAAGGGCATATCCTCCATGCCGATCTCCTGCCCCTGGTAGATGAAGGGCAGGCCGGGAAGGAGGAAGTAAAGCCCCGCCAGCAGCTTTTTGGAGGTCTCACTCTGCTCCCCGGCGGGAATGTACCGGGAGGCTCCCCGGGGTTCGTCGTGGTTTTCGATGATGTTGGAGTAGAACCCGATCCCCTCTACCAGCTTCTGGGAGGCGAAGCAAGTCTCTTTGAACTGGTCCGGAGTCACGTCCCCCGCGTCATACCAGCCCTTGTCGCTGCCATTGAGGAAGGCGGTGGAGAAGTCGAACATAGACGAGAAGCACCCCTTGGGCCCCAGCATCAGGGGGAAGTGCTCGGGCTTGGGGTTGAAGACCTCCCCCACGGTGAAGGCGTCGTGCTTCCGGAAGGTCTCCCGGGCCAGCTCATCCAGAAACTCCTCGATACCCTCTGCCTCATCCAGCATGTACTGGGGAGAGCAGAGGCCGTCTGCCCGGTCGGCGGGAAAGTCCCGGAAGGGGAGGAGCTTTTTGATGTTGATGATGGCGTCGATGCGGAACCCCGCCAGCCCCTTGTCCAGCCACCAGTTGATCATGTCATAGAGTTCCCGGCGGAGAGCGGGGTTTTCCCAGTTGAGATCGGGCTGCTTTTTGTGAAAGAGGTGCAGGTAGACTTTGTCATCGTGTCCGGGCAGCTTTTCCCAGCAAGAGCCGCCAAAGTAGCTGCGCCAATTGCAGGGCAGGGGCTCCCCCTCATGCCAGGGCTCAATGAAAAAGTATTTCCCATAAGGTCCCTCCGGATCGGCGCAGGCCTTTTTGAACCACTCATGCTCGTCGGAGCAGTGGTTTGCCACCAGGTCCATGACGATGTACATATTCCGCTTTTTGGCTTCACTGAGCAGCCGGTCCATATCCTCCATGGTGCCGAACTGGGGATCGATGTTGTAGTAGTCGGAGATGTCATACCCCTGGTCCGCCATGGGGGAACAATAGATGGGGGAGAGCCAGATGATATCCACCCCAAGCTCCTTCAGATAGTCCAGCTTGCTGATAATGCCGCCCAGGTCCCCGATGCCGTCCCCGTTGGAATCACAGAAGCTTTTGGGATAGATCTGATAGGCCGTTTTGCCGTGCCACCATTTCCGCTCCATCATAAAGTCCTCCCTATAGATAAGTGGTCCATACACCCAAATTATACCTGACAAACGGGGGCAATGTCAACAAAATCGCTCCCCCGCCAAAAGCCGGGGGAGCGATAAAATGGGAAATGCTTTAAATGACCTTGGCCAGCACCAGCCCCAAAAACACGGCGGTAGCCGCCAAAAACAGGGCCGCCACGCTGATGGCGATGTTCCGGCCCTTGCCGCCCTGGTCGTGGCCGCTGGACTCGGGAGCCAGATGGGCCTTCCGCAGGGCCACAACCACCGGCTTATAGAGGAACATGGTCAGCGCCCCGTTCATCAGGGCCTTGGTCAGGTTGAAGGGCAGGAACACGGGCACCAGCATTTCCGCGATGGCGGCCCGGGGCATCCCCTGATAGATGGGGGTCACCAGATAGTTCCACAGCATCATGCTGGCGGTCATAAACACGCCCCCGATCACCAGCCCCAGCACCGCCCACTGGAAGGAGCGGTTCTTCTTATAGAGGAAAGCGGCGGGGCACAGGAAGGTGCAGGTGGAGATAACGTTCATGAGAAGACCCCAGGGCCCGGTGGAGCTGACGGTGATCATCTCAATGAGAGAGACGACAAGGGAGGTACAAAGCACGTTGAGGGGGCCAAAGAGGAATCCGCCGATGGCGATGACCACATCCTTCAGATCGAACTTCAAAAATCCGGCCACAGCCATCCCGGCGAAGATGGTTTTGGACAGGTACATGACCACATAGGCCACAGCGCAGAGCATACCCGTACAGGCGA
>CANPTT010000005.1 GCA_947577065.1 uncultured Pseudoflavonifractor sp. | reverse complement strand
CCCTCTTTGCCGACTGCAAGTCCCGCCGACCCGGCTTTACAGGGGCGGCCCGGCCTGACGTGGCCATCCCCCTTTACGAGCGGTTCATGGCCCAATGTGAGGAGCGGGGGTTCCATGTGGAACACGGCGAGTTTGGCGCGGACATGCAGGTCTTTTCCCAAAATGATGGACCGGTGACCATCCTGCTGGATACGGAGAACCTGTGATGGTAGACTTTCGGAACATCAACAAAGAGAATTTCTATCCTCTACTGAAAATGGATCCGGGAGACGGGGGTAAATTTGTGGTCTCCAACGCCGTCTCCCTGGCCGAGGCATGGCTTTACTATGAATCCCATGACACCCACCCCTTCGCCATCTATCACGGGAAGGAGCCGGTGGGCTTTATGATGGTCCATGAGGACCTTCCCAAAGGAGTCCTGGATCTCTGGCGGCTGGTCATTGCCAAGGAACAGCAGGGGAAGGGCTATGGCTGCGCCGCCCTTCAAAAGCTGATCTCTCTGGCCCGGGAAAGTGGGAAATATGCTTGCATCGCCATCGGCTACATGGAGGGCAATGACCGGGCAAAGCACATTTACGAAAAGCTGGGCTTCCGCTCCACCGGCCTGGTGGAGGACGGCGAGATCATCCTGCGGCTGGACCTGTAAACCGCTGTGAGGAGATTCCAAAATGGATATTAAGTGCATTTATATACCATCTGTATATACAAACTGCTACCTTTTGGCGGATGAGGACAGTGGAGCTTTGGCGGTCATTGACCCGGGAGACGACATTTCCAAAGATCTTCTCCGATTTTGTGCGGATAATAGCCGGGATCTGCGAGCGGTGTTTTTGACCCACGGCCACTATGACCATGTGGGCGGTGTGACCGCTGTGCGGCAGGCCTTTCCCGGCGTTCCCGTCTACCTCCACCCCGAGGATGCGGACGGAACGGACCAGCTGATGCCCACCGCCAAGCTGGGGCCGCTGACCCTTTGGCGGGACGGAGACGTGGTACCGCTGGGGAACTTAAAGGTGGAGGTCCTCCACACCCCGGGTCACACCCGAGGCTCGGTATGCCTTTGCTGCCGGGACACCCTCTTTTCCGGGGACACGCTCTTTTCCGGATCCTGCGGACGAACCGACTTTCCCGGCGGAAGCTGGGAGCAGATGGGACGTTCCCTTCAGCGGCTGGGGCTGCTGGAGGGAGATTTTCAGGTCCTTCCGGGGCACAATGAGTCTACTACTTTGGAGCAGGAGCGGCAGGAAAACCCCTATTTGAGGGAGGCGATGGGTCTATGAAGCTCTGGCTTACCTCAGACAACGTAGATTGGAATACAGAGCGCTACCACTATGCCGCGGAACAGATGATGCTGACCCTTTTCCCGGGGGAGCGGCCAGAATATCCCGCCTCCCCGCCGCCCCAGAGCATGGTCCAGGAAAAAAACGCCGTTATCTTTACCCTGCACCGGGGAAAAAAACTCACCAATATGAGCGCTTTGGTGTTCCGGGAGAACGGCTGGTATAACGGGGTGGTCCGGTTCCCCAGCGAAAAGCTGGACGAGGCCCCCGAGGCGGTCTACCATACAGTCCAGCGCTCATTGAAGCAGGCCTTTTACAACGCGGGCTCCGCTCTTTTGGGGCATGATCTGCCCTGGGGCTCCCTCACCGGAGTGCGGCCCACCAAGCTGCCCACCAAAGCCATCTGGGAGGGGGCTTCCCCTGCCCGGGCCAGAAGGGAGCTGGAGAAGACCTACCGCGTTTCTCCCCTCCGGGCCGGGCTGGCGGTAGACTGTGCCCAGCACAGTGTCGCGGCAAAGCGCGCTCTTCAGCGCGATGAGGTTTCCCTGTATATAGGGATCCCCTTTTGCCCCAGCCGGTGTATCTACTGCTCCTTTGTCTCGGCGGCGGTAGAGAAGTGCCTGCCTTTGGTGGAGCCCTTCGTGGAGGGGCTTTGCCGGGAGATTGCCGCCGTAGGAGAGTTGCTGAAGGCCACCGGGCAGGTCATCCGCACCGTCTACATAGGGGGCGGGACCCCTACCACCCTGTCCCCGGAGCAGTTTGAGCGGATCTTTTCCGCTATGGAGGTCTGCCTGCCCCTGGCCCGGCTGAGTGAGTTTACTGTGGAAGCCGGACGGCCCGACACCATCACCCCTAAAAAGCTGGCGGTCTTTGCCAAGCACGGGGTGGGCCGGGTCTCGGTGAATCCCCAGTCCATGAACGACGCGGTCTTGGAGCGGATGGACCGCCCCCATTCCGGGGAAGATATTCGCAGAGCCTATGCCGATGTGCGGAGGGCGGGAGATTTCGCCGTCAACATGGACCTGATCGCGGGACTTCCCGGGGATTCCCCCGAGGGCTTCGCCCGGTCCCTCCGAGAGGTCCTGAAGATGGGGCCGGAAAATATCACGGTCCATACCCTGGCGCTGAAAAAAGGGTCCCAGTTGATGGAGCATCCGGAGGCCCTGCCCTCCGACGGGGAGGTGGCGGCCATGCTGGACGCCGCCTGGGAAGCCCTGCGGCAGGTGGGATACGTCCCCTATTACCTCTACCGACAGAAATACATGTCCGGATCCTTTGAAAATGTGGGCTGGACCAAGCCGGAGTTTGAGAGCCTCTACAACATCGCCATGATGGAGGAACTGCACTCCATCATCGCCCTGGGAGGCGGGGGCGTGACCAAACTCTTCTGGCCCAAGACCGGGAAGATAGAACGCTTTGCCAACCCCAAATATCCCCAGGAATATTTACGGGACATAGACGTCCTTTGCCAAAAGAAGGAGGAACTTGTCCCGCAGCTGCTGGAAACGAAAGGAGACTGAGCGATGGCCTATCAGTTACAGGACATCAACGCCCGGATATGCGCGGATACCCCTGCTTTTTTGGCCCAGTGTGATGAAAATTACCACAAGCGGGTGGTGGAGGCTGCCGACAAGATCGTAGAGCGAATGGATCTCTCCCCCATCGTCCTTTTGTCCGGCCCCTCCGGGTCGGGAAAGACCACCACAGCCCTGAAGATCGAGGAGGAGCTGGAGCGGCGGGGGATCAATACCCACACCGTCTCTCTGGACAACTACTTTATGACCCGGGATCCCAAGACCGCTCCCCGGACCGCTGATGGGGAGTATGACCTGGAATCCCCCCTGTGCCTGGACATGGCCCTTCTGGACGAGACGTTTACAAGGCTCAGCCGGGGAGAGGAGGTCGTCATCCCCCATTTCGAGTTCTCCCGGCAGATGAGAAATGACGCCCGGGGGCGGGCGCTGAAACTGGAGGACAACGAGATCGCCATTTTCGAAGGGATCCACGCCCTGGGGCCCGGCATTGCCGGCCCCCATCCGGAGGCCACCCGCCTTTATATTTCCGCCCGGAGCAACGTGATGGAGGACGGGGAGGTAAAATTCAAGGGCACCTGGATGCGCCTGACGAGAAGGGCGGTGCGGGACTATAACTTCCGGGGCAACGACATCTCCTTCACCCTGGCCCAATGGGCCAATGTACGCCGGGGGGAAAAGCTCTATATCTCCCCCTATAAAAACACCGCCCACGTGATAGTGGATTCCTCGCTGCCCTATGAGGTGTCGGTGATGAAAAACTACGCCCTGCCCCTTCTCAAGGCGGTCCCCGAGGAGAACCAGAGGAAGGCGGAGCTTTTGGAGTTGATGGCCGCCTTCGATGCCTTCGAGGCCATTGACCCCGCTTTGGTGGCGAAGAATTCCCTGCTCAGAGAGTTTATCGGCGGAGGAAGCTATAAGTATAAATAAAAAGGAGACGTGTAACCCATGGCAGAGTGCAACCACGACTGTTCCTCCTGCGGCGAGAGCTGCGGAGAGCGCACGGAAAACTTTGACCCCCGTGCCAAGGCCAACCCCCATTCCAACGTAAAAAAGGTCATCGCCGTCATGTCCGGGAAGGGGGGCGTAGGAAAAAGTCTTGTCACCGCCTCCCTGGCCGCCGCCGTACAGAGGGGCGGACGGCAGGCCGCCGTGCTGGACGCCGATATTACCGGCCCCTCCATTCCAAAAGCCTTTGGCATTCATGAACGGGCCATGGGGGACGATGAGGGGATCTACCCCGCCGCCACCCCCACAGGACTAAAGCTTATGAGCCTTAATCTTCTGGTGGAGAACGAATCTGACCCCGTGGTCTGGCGGGGCGCCCTCATCGCCGGAACGGTAAAGCAGTTTTGGTCCGATGTGCAATGGGGGGATGTGGACTGCATGTTTGTGGATATGCCTCCCGGAACGGGAGATGTACCCCTCACTGTATTTCAGTCCCTGCCCGTAGACGGCATCATTGTGGTCACCTCCCCCCAGGAGCTGGTGGGCATGATCGTGGAGAAGGCCGTCAAAATGGCCGAGATGATGGATGTGCCCATTTTGGGCCTTGTTGAGAACTACAGCTATTTTACGTGTCCCGACTGCGGCAGGGAGCACAAGATCTTTGGAGAGAGCCGCCTGGAGGACATTGCCAATGCCCATGGGATCCCCATTTTGGCCCGGCTACCCATCGATCCGGCCCTGGCCAAGGCCTGCGACGAGGGAAGGGTGGAGCAGCTGGAGCGGAATTATCTGGAGGATGTGGCCAGAGCGTTGTAAAAAAGAGAATGGCGCGTTGCAAAACAGCGCGGAGGAAAAAAGCGAAGCGGTCAACCCAAAAAGGGGTTGGCCGCTTCGCTTTGCAAAGTACAATTGTTAAAAAACAAAATGATATAAAGCGGGGGGATGTTTGGAATAAACTTGAAAGCCGCCGAAGTTAGACAATGGGACTTCCCCCAGGAATCAATATGCCAAACAGAATGGCGCAGAAGAAAGCGCCCGGCCAGATCGTCCCCGTTTTCCGGTAAAGTACTGTGTTGGTGGCGGTTACTGCATTGCCAATAAAGATAAAGTTATACATGTAGTAGGAATGACCGATGTCATCGACCACAGCCCAGATAATATTATGATCGTTGCACCACATATTGATAAAGAAATAGAGCGTCAACAGGCCGGTCCCCACAAGGCAGTTAACAACAATATCACGCACCATATCCTTCGTCTCATGGCCTGTGGGCTTTAAGCGGCGGCTAATGTTGCTTCCAAACTGCATACCAATAAAAAGAATGAGGAAAATAGGAATGTAGGCCAGGCTTTTGAACACGCGGGTCCAGGTAACCGCACGAATGTTCAGATAGAAACAGGTAAAGCTCATGCCAAAGGCGACCTCAAGTACATAGAGGAACGTCAATCCGATGGCAGCGGCCAGAGCCGCAAGGGCCAGCGATTTGCCAAGGTTCCGGAGATTATCTTTCCCGCTCTCTTCCCACGCCAACCCCAACTCAGCCAAAGAGGCATTTTCTTTGCGGTAAAACGTGAAGAAGAACAGAAGACACTCATAAATTCCGATGGCGATAAAGTAGAGAATGAACCGGTTTGTTGTGCTGACCGGCAGAAGCGCGCTGGTTTTACTCATGTGCAGATATTGCTCCGAAAAATAGCTGATGCCGATGAAAAAGGGAAGAATCGGGATAAGACTTAAAAGGGCAGAATAGGCCCAGCGCTTGCCAGTACGTCCTCGCCAAGCGGGAATGCTCCGGTTGACGGAAGACAACACAGGAAGCTTGGAAAGTTCCAGCGCCAAGCATACCAGAACTCCCACGAAAGAAATCATACCCAGCAGAGAAATCAGGAAAAATGGAATAATGATTTGATCCTCCGGGGCAAGAGCAGTACCGGTGGGAACAAGGATCTCCATATACTTACACACCCGGTTCACTACCCACGGGTTCCATCGGGCAGCGGCGTGCTGGGAGAATATACCGTCAAAAGATTCGAATGCGCGGTAGTTATTTCCCTCTACAGAACCAAATTGGGAACCAGACTCGGGATATTTTCCTTCGGTATACTCTGGGCCGTACATGATTTCCATAAATTGCATATTTATCTTTTCCATGTTGTCCAACCGGTTCATCCAGTCGCCGTGGCCAATAATGGTTACCATATTCCCTTCAAAACTGTCGCCCCAAGTTTTTGCGGCACGCATTCCGGCAGAGCCTATGCCACCCGCCAGGTCCAACTGGTCTACCAGGTAAGCGCTATAGCTGGCCTCTTTCGAATGGCCGGTAACAGCAACCCGGGTCCCGTCAATAAAGGAGAGGTCCTGCACAAATTGTGTAAACTCCTTTACTGTTGCGTTGTCATCGCTGAACCCACTGTCAGATAGGCCGGAATTGCCAACATCCAAAATAAACACGTTATAGCCCCGCCGGATGAGTTCAACGGCCCATCCGGAAAAGCTTTGCGCATTGTCGTTGTTCCCATGGAAAATTAGTACAGCCGGGCCCGGGTTGTCATCGCTGACATCATTTTGCAGAAAGGAAAGATAGCTGTACTGAAGGCCGTTTTCAGAGGGCATTAGATTGCGCCGTACGGTTACATTACCCCAGTTGTTGTAAAAGCCGCCCATAATGAACAGGCTGAGTGCAAGGAGGAGGACCCAGATCAACAGGGCAGGAAATTTTTTAGAATGAATATCGGTTTTGTTCATGGCTATTTCTCCTTTCATCTCTTAAGCACGGTGAGGCTGTTTATAGAATCTTCAATAAGAAGATATGGCCTCCTACACAAACCGACAGACGTGGTCTACCGCGATATCCGAAAAACCATAGGCCTCAGCCTTGGTCAGTTTGCCGTTGCAGATATCAAAAATCACCTGGAGCAGCTCCCGCCCCATCTCCTGATAGGTCTTTTCCCCCCGGATGATGGGGGACAGATCCACATCCATATTATCCTCCATCCTTTGATAGGTCAGCTCGTTTCCCGTCACCTTGAGTACCGGCGCGATGGCGTTCCCTGTGGGCGTTCCCCGGCCGGTGGTGAAGATCACCAACTGGCAGCCGCCCGCCACCATGCTGGTCACGGAGGATATGTCATACCCGGCGGTATCCATCACCACAGCTCCCCGGCATACGGGCCTCTCGGCCTGCTCCAGCACCTCTACAATGGGGCGGGTCCCACCCTTTCGGATACAGCCAATACTCTTTTCATCCAGAGTGGAAAGCCCTCCCTTTTTATTGCCGGGGGTGGGCTGTCCCGCCCGGCAGTCCTGGCCGGCAGCCTTTAGATGCTCTTCATAGGCCCTGCAGATCTCAATGACCGCATTGTGAAGCCGGGGCGTGGCGGCCCGCTTGGCCACCACGTGCTCTCCGCCGATCCACTCAATGGATTCACTCATCATGCTGGTGGCTCCCAGATCCACCAGCAGATCGCTGAGCTCCCCCACGGCGGGGTTTGAAGCAATGCCGGAGGTGGCGTCGGAACCCCCGCATTCGATCCCCATCAGCAGCTCCGAAATGGGAAACAGTTCCTTCTGCTGCATCCCCGCCAGAGCCGCCATCTCCCGGGCCGCCCGGACTGCCTTTTCAATGGTTTTCAGCGTCCCGCCCTCCTCCTGTATTCCAAAGGAGACCACCGGCTTGCCCGTCATGCCCTGGATCTTTTCCCGCAGCTCTTTATGCCCTACCGTCTCACAGCCAAGACCGATGATCACCACGCCATAGACGTTGGGATTGCAGGCAAATCCGGTCAGCACCTTCTGACTCATGGCTGTGTTGGCCGCCACATCGGAGCAGCCGGTATTGAACACGATGTTGACAGCTCCCCGAACCTGGCTTGCCACAATGCGGCAGGACTCTGAACCGCAGGCGCAGGAGGGGAGGATCAACACATGGTTGCGAATTCCGGGCCGGCCTTCCGTCCGGCGGTAGCCCCAAAACCGGATCCCGCTGTCCGCCCCGGCGGTTTGTTCCGGGAGGATCGGATCCTCCGGCTCTGGGACAAGCTCGCTGTCATAATCCCGGGGGACGCTGACGATATTCTCATGGGAGACCCAGCCTCCTTTTTGAATGAAGGCGGTGGCGCGGCCGATCCGCTCCCCATACTTCAGCGCGTCCTCTCCCGGGGCAATGTCCCGCAGGGAGGCTTTGTGGCAGAAGGGGATCGCCTCCTCCGCCCGGAGGGTCTTTCTCTCCCCCTCCAGGTAATAGACGATCTCCTCCCCCGCGGAAATATCCTTTATGCAGGTCACTACATTGTCCCGTCCGTCCATCAGCAATGCATTGGGATCCATTTTTATAGCTCCTATTCTTCTATAATGGCCAAGCCACCCCGTTTTCCCGGGGCTTTTTTTGTTCCTTCTTTACAATAGCACAGAATCATGATATAATTTATGATTTTTATAATATCATAAATTATCTATTATAATTGGAGGTCTCTATGGAGCAGGACATGGAGTACATCTACCAGGTTTACCGGGATCAGAGCTTTTCCAAGGCCGCCGAAAACCTGTTCATGACACAGCCTGCATTGAGCCTGGCCATCCGGCGGGTGGAGGACCGGCTGGGGGCGGAGCTCTTTGACCGCAGCCGCCGTCCCCTGCGGCTGACCCAGGCGGGGGAGGCCTATATCGCGGCCATTGACCGTATCCGCCAGTTGGAAAAGGGGCTGGTTCAGGAAATCGAGGATCTGCGGGACCTGAAAACGGGGACCCTTCGTATTGGCGGCACTCATTTTCTCAACTCTTACGTCCTGGCCCCTCTTGCGGTCGGTTTTTCCCAGCGTTACCCCGGCATTCATCTGGAATTTGCCGAGACCAGCTCCGATAGGCTGCCCCCGCTTTTGAAAAACCACGACGTGGATCTGATCCTGAGCTGCGCCCCCGACGCGGTGGAGCAGTTTGATCACCGCCTGGCCTTTCAGGACCATATCCTTCTGGCCGTCCCCCAGACCTTCCCCCTTGCAGAGCCCGCCCTGCACGCCGCCCTCAGCGGGGAGGATATTATCGCGGCGCGCCATCTGCGCCCGGACTGCCCCAAGGCCTCCTTTTCCTGGTTTCAGGATCTGGATTTTCTTCTGCTCACCCCGGGAAATAACCTGAGAAAACGTTCCGACGAGTTTTTTTCTCGGGAGGGTTTCGTCCCCAAGATCAAAATGGAGCTGTCTCAGCTGGTAACGGCGTACCGCCTGGCCTCCTGCGGCATGGGATGCACCTTTACCAGCGATCATCTGGTTCGCACCTTCTCTTCCGGACTGCGCTTTTTCCGGCTGCAAGACCTCCATATGGATCGAACCTTTTTTGTCCTGCTCTCCAAGCAAAACTATACGCCCTTCGCCCTCCGGGCCTTTCTGCAATACGCCGAGGGCAGAAATTGGAACGGCTGGATCGAATAACCCAGGAAAACGGATGTCCTTATACGCGAAAAGGATCCGGCTGCGGAGCGCCTCCGCAGCCGGATCCTCTCTTTTCAGACGCAAAGCAAAACAAAATAAAATCGTATCTTTTCCTCGCCGCTTGGGGATCGCTCTGGATCACGACTCCAGATGCGTCCGCAGCTCCGCAAGCTGGTCGGCTCTGCTCCAGGGCATCTGGTGGCCGGGAAGGGCCAGGTCATAGTCCAGGGTATCCAGGAAGGAGAGGAAAGCCTCCAGCCTCCGGGTGTCATATTGCCCGTCCAGCTCGTAGTAGTCGCCGCTCTCCCCGTCCCCTACGGCCAGAGCCTTCTCCTCGGGAAAATAGAGGAAGAGGCCGTCCCGGGAGTGGGGGGAGTCCTGGGGGATGACCTGGCAGGTGATCCCGCCCAGGTCGAGGGCCACCGGGCCATTGATCTCCATGTCCGCCGTCACCACCCGGATCTTCTCCGGGTCGTTGTACTCCCGACGGATACAGTCGGCGCAGGCCTGAATGTCCTCCCCGGAAGCGAGCCGCTCCTCCATGGAGGCCGGATCCCAGGCCCAGGTCTGAACCTTCCGCAGGACCTCGTTGGTGGCCTGGGTGGCCAGGGTGAGGCCCTTCACCGCCCGGAGGCCGAAGGTGTGGTCCCAGTGCCAATGGGTCAGAATGGTAAGGTCCGGGGTGGGGTGGCCCGCCGCCTTCAGGGCGGCGTAGAAGGCCCTCACGTGGGCAGGGGAGTTCCCCGCATCCACCGCCAGACGGAGCTTGTCCCCCCGGACGTAGTAGAGGAAGGGGCGGTCCCGGCCGGTAAAATCCTCCCCGGGAAAGCAGTAGATGCGGTCGGTGATCCGGACCAGCTCAGGGAACTCCTCCGGCGCTTCCTCTTCGGCGGACGGCCTCTCCTGATGGAATTTCTGGCTCTCCGCCACCGCCAGCTCATCGCAGCGGTTGTTGAACTCGTTGTCGGCGTGGCCCTTGACCCAGTGGAGGTGAACAGTGTGGGTCTCGCACAGCGCCAAAAGCCGCTCCCAGAGGTCGGGGTTCAATGCGGGCTTTTTGTCCGGCTTCACCCAGCCCTTGGCCTTCCAGCCTTTGGCCCAGCCCTTGTCCAGAGCGTCGATGACGTATTTGGAGTCGGAGTAGAGTTCTACGATGCACGGCTCCTTCAGGGATTCCAGGGCGGTGATGACCCCGGTGAGCTCCATGCGGTTGTTGGTGGTCTCCGCCTCGCCCCCGGAGAACTCCCGTTTAAATTCCCCGTATTGAAGAATGGCCCCCCAGCCTCCCGGCCCAGGGTTTCCCGAACAGGCCCCATCGGTATAGATGGTAACTGTTTTCATGGCCGCCCCCCCTATTTAAATGACCCGGTTATATTGGTCCACCATACCGTTGAGAGCATCGGCGGCGGCGTCAAAGGCGGCGGTGTAGTCGGTCCCTGCCATGGCGGCCTCCGCCAGTTGTCCCATGGCGCCATAGAGGGCGGTGGCCTTTGAGGTATACAGCTTCAGAGAGCTGTCCCCCGCGGTGCCGGTAAAGGACTGGATCTTTTCCCGCTCCTCCTGGCTTTCCAGGGCCTGAGACAAGCCCTCATAGTCGGTCTGGACCTGGGCGAACAGATCGGCAAGGCCCGTCATATCCAGTACGGGCGGGACAAAGTCCGCGCCGGGGTCTGTCACCGCCGCGGCCATTGTCAGCTGGTCCATAATATTTTCCAAAATGTCGCTGCCGGTCTCAAGCAGGGACCGGGAGTAGTAAAGGATCTGCTCTCCCTCCTCCAAAAGCTGGGCCAGATCCTCCGCCTGGGTCTGCTCCGCCAGATCGTCCATGGCCGTGAGGAAGACGCCGTAATACTGATCGTATGTCTCCAGCGCCGTCCACAGCTCGGCGTGAAGTTCTGGGGCCTTGGCCATGCCGTCATCCTCAAACTCGTTGAAGCGCACGTAGGAGGCGATATGGTTCAGCGCCCCCATCACGTCGGCGGGGCTGGAGCCCAGGTTTTTCACCGCCTCATCCGCGGCGGGGTAGGCGGGCTCCTCCTCCACGTACTCCAGTGCCTCCCTGGCCGGATATGTATCCGGGGTATAAAATTGGAACGTGTCCTTGATGGCGGCATAGTCCCCGCCCTCCACAAGAGCAAACTCAGGGGCGTAATTCACGCTTGCAAAGTAGGCCTCCAGGACCTCCTCCATCTCATAGAGCGCGTCCGCCAGTCCCAGATAGGCGTTATATTTGCTGAAGTCCACGGGGGCCTTGCTCTCCGCCGCGGGGGTAGGGGTGGGGGTGGGGGTAGGCTCCGGCTCCTTTTCCTTTCCCCCGCCGCAGCCGGACAGCAGCAGGGCCGCGGTCAGGCCAAGGGCCGCCGTTTTCTTCCAAAGGTTTGTATGCATATCTGTCATCCTCTTTCCTTTTTTATAAAATCTTTTCCCTTCCCGGGAAAAGTCTTCTCCGTCTCTTTTTTTCGCCTGTGCCTCAGAACCAGCATCAAAAGCGACGCCCCAAAGGGAAGTATGGTAGCCCCGCAGAAGGCCGCCGGACCGGCTCCCAGGACCGCCATGGCTATGGCCTCCCGAAGGCCCTTCGCCATCTCCAAAAAGCTGCCGAGAAACGCAAGCACGCCCATCAGCCCCAGGCTCCAGAAAAACGTTCTGCCCTGCCACAGCCAATAGGGCTCAATGGGCTCCGGTCTCATAGCTCCCTCAGGATCTCCCGCCGCTTTTCCTCATACTCCTGTGGGGTGATGAGGCGCTGGTCATAGAGGGATTGGAGCTTTTTCAGCCGGTCCTCCGGGCTCTCCATGGGGGACTGGGCGTCGTCCGTGATCTCAATGTCGGGGCCGATATAGCCCTTGCCGAAGGCATGGTAAAAATTCATCCCCGTGATGATCACGGCAACGCCGGTCCAGAAAAGGCCGAACAACCCCGCCTGGGGGATGGCCACAAACAGGCCGATTAACACAAAGATCACGCCCACCACGCCGCCAAAAACCGACTGGGCTTTGCTGGGCCGATAGGTTATTTTGCGTTTCATATACTCGCCTCCCCGAGGGTGGGGAGTGGGCCGCCCAGGCAGGCGGCCCACTTTACTTTATTCTTCTTCCGGCGCCCCGGCCTCCTGGGCAGGCTCCCCGGTCTCCTCCTCATGGTCGGTTCGGGCGATGGAGATGACCTTGACCCCCTCGGCCAGATTCATCAGCTTTACGCCCTGGGCGCCCCGGCTGTAGCAGCTGATCCCATCGCAGGCCATGCGGATGATGACGCCGGCGTCGTTAATGACCAGCACATCGTCATTGTCGCCCACCACCTTGAGCCCCACCAGGGGACCGGTCTTATCGGTGCAGTTATAGCCCTTCAGTCCATAGCCGCCCCGCTTCTGGGGCCCGTCGCCCCGGATATACTCGTCCATCTCGGTGCGCTTGCCGTAGCCGTTTTCGGTGACCATCAGGACATAGTGCTCCCGCTTGGCCCGGGCGGCCCCCACCACATAGTCCCCCTGGCGCAGGCGGATACCCATGACGCCGCAGGCGTCCCGGCCCATGCAGCGCACGTCGGTCTCCTTAAAGCAGATGCTCATGCCCTCATGGGTAGCCAGAAGGATGGCGGCGTCTCCGTCGGTCTCCCGGACGGCGATGAGCTCGTCGTCGGGATCCAGGGTGATACAGCGGATGCCCGCCTTCCGGGCGGTGAAGATGGAGGAGAGCTGGATCCGCTTCACCGTGCCCTTCCGGGTGACCATCATCAGGTATTTGTCCTCGGGGAACTCCCGCAGGTGGATCATGGCAGTGACCTTTTCCTCCGCTTCCAGGGGCAGCACGTTCACCATGGCGGTTCCCTTGGCGGTGCGGCCCGACTCGGGGATCTGGTAGCCCTTCTTCCGGTGTACCTTGCCCATGTTGGTGAAGAAGAGAATATAGTCATGGGTGGAGGCGGTGAAGACCGTATCCACATAGTCCTCCTCCTTGGTGGCCATGGCGGTGATGCCCTTGCCCCCCCGCTTCTGGGTCCGGTAGGTGGACACGGGCAGGCGCTTGATGTAGCCCCCGGCGGTGAGGGTGAAGGCGCAGTCCTCCTCCTCGATGAGATCCTCGATGTCGATCTCGTCCTCCACGTCCTGGATCTCAGTGCGCCGCTCGTCGCCGTACTTGTCGGCCACGGCGGTGAGCTCCTCCTTCAGGATCCCCTTCACCATACCCTCGTCGGAGAGGACCTGGTTGTAGTAGGCGATGCGCTCCTCCAGCTCCTTGTACTCGTTCTCCAGCTTCTCCCGGTTCAGGCCCTGGAGGGCGATAAGGCGCATATCACAGATGGCCTGGGCCTGGACGTCGTCCAGGCCAAAGCGGGTCATCAGGTTCTCCTTGGCGTTGTCGTAGGAGGAGCGGATGATCTTGATGACCTCGTCAATGTTGTCCTGAGCCACCAGCAGACCCTCCAGCAGATGGGCCCGCTCCTGGGCTTTCCGCAGGTCGTACTGGGTGCGGCGGACGATGATCTCCTCCTGGAATTTCAGGTACTCGTCGATGATGTGCCGCAGGGACAGAATTTTCGGCTGGGACTGGTCGTCCACCAGGGCCAGCATATTGATGGCGAAGGAGGACTGGAGCTGGGTCTGGGAGAACAGGCGGTTGAGCACCACCTGGGGGTTGGCGTCCCGCTTGAGCTCGATGACGATCCGCATGCCGTTGCGGTCGGTCTCGTCCCGGATGTCGGAGATGCCCTCCAGGCGCTTATCCTCCACCTGCTCTGCCATGGACTTGATGAGCATCCGCTTGTTGACCTGATAGGGAAGCTCGGTGACGATGATGCGGATCCGGTCCTTACCGTACTCCTCAAACTCCGTCCTTGCCCGGACGATGACCTTGCCCCGTCCGGTGGCGTAGGCCGAGCGAATGCCGCTGCGGCCCATGATGATGCCGCTGGTGGGGAAATCGGGGCCTTTGACGCACTCCATCAGGTCGGGAAGGGTGCACTCGGGGTCGTCCAGCACCTTGATGCAGGCCCCGATCACCTCCCGCAGGTTGTGGGGGGGGATGTTGGTGGCCATACCCACGGCGATGCCCGAGGAGCCGTTTACCAGCAGGTTGGGGAACCGGCAGGGAAGGACACGGGGCTCCTTCCGGGTCTCGTCAAAGTTGGGATCCCAGTCCACCGTCTCCTTCTCCAAATCCCGGAGAATTTCCTCGGAAATTTTGGACAGCCGGGCCTCGGTGTACCGGTAGGCCGCCGGGGGATCGCCGTCCACCGAGCCGAAGTTGCCGTGGCCCTCCACCAGCATATAGCGCATGGAGAAGTCCTGGGCCAGACGGACCAGGGCGTCGTAGACAGACTGGTCCCCGTGGGGGTGGTACCGGCCCAGCACGTCGCCCACGCAGGTGGCCGACTTCTTGAAGGGCTTGTCGTGGGTCAGGTTGTCCTCGTACATAGCGTAGAGGATACGTCTATGGACAGGCTTCAGGCCGTCCCGCACATCGGGCAGGGCCCGGCCCTTGATGACGCTCATGGCGTACTCGATGTAGCTCTGCTCCATCTCAGGAACCAGAGGGGACTCCTGAATGATCTGATCCGGATAGCGAAATTCCTCCGGATCCACGTGGTTTCTCTGCTTGGTTGCCATTGGTCATTCGCCTCCTTAGTAGTCCAGATTGACGGCGTACTTGGCGTTGCGCTCGATGAACTCTTTTCTCGGCTCCACCTTCTCCCCCATAAGGACGGTGAAGGTCTCGTCGGCGGCTACCGCGTCGTCCAGGGTGATCCGCCGCAGGGTCCGCTTCTCGGGATCCATGGTGGTCTCCCAAAGCTCATGGGGGTCCATCTCGCCCAGACCCTTGAACCGGGAGATATCCACCTTGGCGTTGGGGTTATCTCCCCGCAGCTCGGCGGAGATGGCGTCCCGCTCCTCCTCAGAGAAAGCCAGGCGCACCGTCTTGCCCCGGCTGAGCTTAAAGAGGGGGGGCACGGCGGAGTAGACATAGCCCTCCTCCACCAGGGGCCGCATAAAGCGGAAGAAGAAGGTGAGCAGCAGGGTGCGGATGTGGGCGCCGTCCACGTCGGCATCCGCCATGATAATGATCTTGTGATACCGGAGTTTGTTGATGTCAAACTCCTCCCCGATGCCCGCCCCCAGGGCGGTGATGACGGGCTGGAGCTTGTCGTTGCCATAGACCTTGTCCGCCCGGGCCTTCTCCACGTTGAGCATCTTCCCCCACAGGGGGAGGATCGCCTGGAACTGGGAGTCCCGGCCCTGGGTGGCCGAGCCGCCGGCGGAGTCGCCCTCCACGATGTAGATCTCGGTCACCGTGGGGTCGTTGATGTTGCAGTCCCGGAGCTTGTCGGGCATGGCCGCGCCGCCCAAAGCGGTCTTGCGGCGCACCGACTCCCGGGCCTTCCGGGCCGCCTCCCTGGCCCGGTTGGCGGTGAGGGCCTTGTCCAGGATGGCCCGGCCGATGGCAGGGTTCTCCTCCAGGAATTCGGTGAGCTTCTCGGTGACGATGGCGTTGACCAGGGTCCGGATCTCGCTGTTGCCCAGCTTGGCCTTGGTCTGACCCTCGAACTGGGCCTCGGTGAGCTTGACGGAAATGACGCAGCACAGGCCCTCCCGGCAGTCCTCGCCGGAGACCTTGTCCTCGTCTTTCAGGATCTTATATTTCTTGCCGTAGTTGTTGAGAACGGCGGTGAGGGCCCGCTTGAAGCCGTCCTCATGCATACCCCCTTCGGGGGTGTGGACGTTGTTGGCGAAGGAGAGGATGGTCTCGTTATAGCTGTCGTTATACTGGAAGGCCAGCTCCGCCATGGCGTCGTCCTTCTGGCCGGAGACATAGATGACTCCCTCGTGGAGGGCGGTCTTGTTCCGGTTGAGGAAGGTGACAAACTCCCGGATACCGCCCTCAAAGCACATGGCCTCGCTCACCGGCTCCTCCCCCCGCTGGTCGGAGATGGTGATGTGGAGCCCGGCGTTAAGGAAGGCCTCCTCCCGCATCCGGGTGTGGAGCACGTCGTAGTCGTACTCGGTGGTTTCGGTAAACATCTCCGGGTCGGGCTTGAAGACCACCTCGGTACCCGTTTTGTCGGTGGAGCCGATGATGGTCATCTCCTGGGTCATGGCCCCCCGGGCGAACTTCACCTCGTAGATATTGCCGTTTTTGTGTACCCGGACCTCCATCCATTCGGACAGGGCGTTGACCACGCTGCCGCCCACGCCGTGAAGGCCGCCGGAGACCTTGTAGCCGCCGCCGCCGAACTTACCGCCGGCGTGGAGGACGGTGTACACCACCTCCAGAGCGGGCCGCCCGGTCTGGGGCTGGATATCCACGGGAACGCCCCGGCCGTCGTCGGTGACCTTGATGACGTTGTCCGGAAGAATGTCCACGGTGATGTGTTTGCAGTAGCCCGCCAGAGCCTCGTCGATGGCATTGTCCACGATCTCGTAGACCAGGTGGTGCAGGCCCGAGGCGGAGGTGGAGCCGATATACATGCCGGGCCGCTTCCGGACGGCCTCCAGCCCCTCCAGTACCTGAATTTCCGAGCCGCCGTACTCATGCTCGGTCTGGGTGACGCTGTCCTCCCAGTCCTGTTCCCTTTTTAATTCTTCCTTCATCAGTTCCTCGCTCATAATAACCTCCTAATCGTCGAAACAAGCTCCATATCGCTCCTCCCGGCCCAAAGGCCAGGGGGTCTCTCATTTCGCTGTTTCTCCTCTCCCCAACAAAGGACAAGCCTTTGTCGGGGGCCCCTTGCCGGGAAGCACGGGAAAGCCCCTTGCCTCAAGAGGTTTTCCCCCGCTCCCCGCCGTACTCAGATCCATTCCGCTCTTCTCCGGCATCATTTGGCATACCAAAGCTGTTCCGCCGCTCCTATTCCATCCATCCTCCCTCCGCCCGGCCCTTTAATGTTGCCGAGGAGAGTTGGGAGAGATACACAAGGCTGGTCTTATCCCGCTTTTGCCGCAGGACGAAAGACTTGGGCAGATCGCTGGCAGCGTTCACCACCCGGCCCTCCTTCTCGGCCCGCTCCAAAAACCGTCGGGTACGGGGAGACCAGGAGGCGTTGTCCAGATCAAAGATCCCGATGATGTCCCTCTCCGGGACCACCACCGCCTGTCCAAGGTGTAAGTACATCCTGACCTCCCCTCCATTGGCGGAGCACCAGCATCAGATGAAATATGTTTACGTCCCCCCCGGTCTGTCCTTTACCACCCGGGGCAGCCACAGCCGCTTCCACAGTCTCCATCCCAAATACGCCCCAAACAGGGCGCCCAGCGCGGGAAGACCCGGGATGAAAAGCAGCTGCTCCCAGGGGGCCTTATCCGCTCCGCTGCTCCAGCCATGGTAACGGTGAAGGGCCACGACAGCGGTCCCCGCCGCGGTCAAAAGGGGAGGCAGCCCCCGCCAGAAGCGCCGCTTGGGAAACCGGCACACGGCGTATTCCGCAACCAGGACCGCCAGAGCGGGCAGGGCAAAAAGCAGCAGAAAAATCATCCCCGGCCCCTCTTTCGATTCCAGATAAGACCTGCCACCGCTCCCACGATAGCCCCCGCCGCCCAAGTCCCCACCAGCATCAGCTCCAGAGAGGAGCCCACGCTGTGGCTCGGATCCGCCGCGGTCCAGTAGCTTTGCCGGTCCAGCCAAAAGAAGAGGGCGGAAGCGGGAGGGATCACAGCAAAAAACCTGGCCCTACCGGGACGGGTCACCAGGAAAAATTCCAGAGCGGCAAGGACCAGAAAGAAAAGAATAAAAAATCCCATGATCTGCCTCCTGAAAAAGGATCTTTATTTAAGGCCGGCGGAGCATCTCCGCCTTTATTGCCCCACCGTCCCGTCCCTGATCTCAAACCGTTTTCCGCTGACGGGGACGCTTTTATCCTCCTCGCAGCAGGTGATCAGGACCTGTCCTCCGTCAATGCGCTCCAATACAAAACTCTGGCGTTTCGCGTCCAGCTCAGAGAGCACATCGTCCAGAAGCAGCACAGGCCACTCCTCCGTATCCTCCCGAAACAGCTCCCGGCATGCCAGCTTCAGAGACAGGGCCGCCGTCCTGGTTTGCCCCTGGGAGGCAAACTGCCGGGCGCCGCGCCCGTCCACCTCCACCAAAAGGTCGTCCTTGTGAGGTCCGGAAAGACACTGCCGGGAATCCAGCTCGGCCCTCCGGTGACTTTGCTGATGCTCCAAAAGCTGTCCCAAAATGGCCTTGGGGGCCGCCTCGGGATCGGCCACGGTGCTCACCGTCTCATAGCGAAGGCCCAGCTGCTCCCGGCCCCCGGAAAAATCGGACTGGATGGGGGGGGCCAGGGCGGCAAGCCGTTTGACAAAATGAGCCCGATAATGAATGAGCACCGCCCCCACCTGGGCCATTCTTAAGTTGAAATCATCCAGGGTATCCAGCAGGGAAGGCTTTTCCTCCCAGTCCCGAAGGATCCGGGTCTTTTGCTCATAGAGCTTTTTATATTCCCCCAAGGCCACCGCGTATTTTGGACGGAGCTGACAAATGGCGTCGTCCAAAAAGCGCCGTCGTTCAGAGGCGCCATCCCGAATGAGAGACAGATCCTCGGGGCAAAACAGAATGGTGTTCAGGACCTCTCCCAACTCCCCTGCGGATCTCAGCCTCACCCCATTGGAGAACAGCTGTCTCCGCTCCCCCCGGTGAAGCCGGGCTTCCAATGTAAAATCCCGTTGACGGGAAAACACCTCTCCCTTTATAAAGGCGTGGTCCACTCCAAATTGGATCAGCTCTCTGTCATACCGGGCCCGGTGGCTCCGACAGGAGGAGAGATATCCGGCGGCCTCCAAAAGATTGGTCTTGCCCTGGGCATTTTCTCCCCAGATCACGTTGACCCCGGGAGAAAAGATCAGCTCCCCATGGACATAATTGCGGAAAAAATCCAGCTCCATGCGTTTCAGGATCATGTGACCAATATCCTCATGCCGCTCAGCTCCGCGGCGTCCCCAGGCCGCATTTTTTTCCCCCGCATGGTGCAGACCTCTCCGTTTACCGAGACCTGCCCGTCCTGAATCATCTGCTTGGCCTCTCCACCGGTCTCCACCGCGCCGGCAAATTTCAAAAGAGCGTCCAGCTTAATGAATTCGGTGGTGATCTTTACTTCCACAACGTCTCCTCCTTTGGGGGCTGTCCCGCTATCCACAAGAACGCCTCGGCGGACTTGCTCTCCGGGTTTTTTACTTATCCCAGGTGGCGCTCATCCGAACGGGCAGCACCATAAACAGGAAGGACTCCTCCCCCTCGGGCTCCTCCACGGGGACAATGATACAGGGAGTGGAGGGGGTCCCCATTAGAAGCTTCGCCTTCTCGGTGGGGACCGCCTTCAGCGCGTCCATCATAAACCGGTGGTTAAAGCCAATATGAAGGTCGCTGCCGCTTCCCTCCACAGGACAGACGTCATAGCTGTTCCCGTCGGCGGCAGTGACAGAGGAGAGATACAGCTCCCCCTCTCCTACGATGCACCGCAGGGGATTTTTGCTGTTTTCCTTCAAAATAACGCTGGCCCGACTAATGGAGGTCATAAGCTGGCGGACGTCCGCCACAAGCCTGATGTCGCTCTTCCAGGAGATGGACTGGCGGTAATTGAGAAATTCCCCCTCCAGCCGCCGGGTCACCAACTGAGTGTTTTCCAGCCGGAAGAGAATATGCCGGGTCCCGATCAGGATCGAGACCTCCTCCTCTCCGTCCCCGCAGATGGTCCGTACCTCCTTCAAGGCGGAGCCGGGGACCACAAAGGAGAGATCCGCGGCGGGGGCCTTCTCCAGCTTTTCCCGCCGAAGGGCCAACCTCTGTCCATCTACAGAGACCACATTCAACTGTCCGCCTGTCACCTCAAAAAGGGAGCCGGTAAGAATGGGGCGGCCGTCGTTGGTCGCCACTGCAAAAATGGTTCGTCCGATCATGTCGGACAAAAGCCTCCGGGACAGAGTCAAAACGCTCTGGCTCTCTACCTCGGGAAGCTCGGGGAATTCCTCCGCATCGATGGCAGGGATATTATACTCTGTTGCCCCACATTGGATATGGACCGTGAGAGCGTCGGTAGTCACCGTTACCGTATCGTCGGGAAGCTGCCCCACCACATCGGCAAACTTTCTGGCGGAGAGGACCAGGGACCCCTTTTCCTGGATCTCGGCGGGGACCATGGTCTGGATCCCGGTCTCCAGGTTATACCCGGTAAACCTCAGTTCCCCGCCGGCCTCCAGAAGAATGCCTTCCAAAGCGGGGATCGTACTTTTGGGCGAAGTAGCCCGTGAGGTGGTGGAGATGGCCGCTTGCAAAAGAGCTTTTTCGCAGGAGAATTTCATAGGGAGCCTCCATTCTTTCTTTTTCTCCATAAAGGAGAGGAGAAGAATTAATTGATATCGTAATAGTATTAGGCCGGGTGGATTTGTGGAAAATCGGAAAAACCCCTTTCTACGACAGGGTTTTCCCATCCACACCCCATGGGGATGGAATTTTAGGTTTTCCACAGGGAGAAGAAGGAAAAAAAGATATTCACATTCGTTTATTCACATTTCCCCATTTTCCGGTGGATTTGTGGAAAGTTCTTTTCCCCTCGCAAGAAGGAAAAGACCGAGCCTGTCCGGAGCGGCGCTATTCATATCTGGCATTGATATTGGCGTTGATATCCTTGATGATCTCTGCCATTTCAGGCGATTCCTTGGTCATGGCCTCCACCTGCTTGATGGAGTGCATCACCGTGGTGTGGTCCCGCCCCTCAAAGGCTTGCCCGATCTCCTTGAGAGAGAGATTTGTCATCCGGCGGATCTCATACATGGCCACCTGGCGGGCCAGGGCCACATCCTTGGTCCGGGTCTGTCCCCGGATATCCTGGGGGGAGAGGTTATAGAACTTTCCTACCTCTTCAATAATGACCTCGGTAGAGGGGAGAAATTCCGTCTTATCCTTAAACATGTCCCGGACGGCTCTTGTCACCGTGTCTACATCCACCTGCTCTCCCATCAACTCCTGAAAGGCAAGGATCTTATTTACCGTGCCCTCAATCTGGCGCACATTGGAAGTGATGTTGTCGGCAATGTACCGCAGTACCGGATCGGGAAGGTTCATTCCCCGATGGATGGCTTTGTTTTTGATGATGGCGACTCTCGTCTCATAATCGGGAGGCTGGATGTCTACCGGAAGTCCCCATTCAAACCGGGTTTTCAGCCGGTCGTCCAGCCGAAGCATCTCCTTGGGGGGGCGGTCGGCGGTAAAAACGATCTGCTTTCCGTCCTCATAAAGAGAGTTAAAGGTGTGAAACATCTCCTCCTGGGAGGCCTGTCGTCCGGCGATGAACTGAACGTCATCCATAAGGAATACGTCGGCGGAGCGGTACTTTTCCCGAAATTCCTGGTTTCTGCCCTCCCGGATGGCGGTGATCAGTTCGTTGGTAAAGGCGTCGCCCTTGATGTAGACGATGCGGTAGTCTGGATATTGGGCGTGGATGGAGTGGGCAATGGCGTAAAGCAGGTGTGTTTTTCCCAGCCCTGATTCTCCATAGAGAAACAGAGGGTTATATCCCTTTGGCTTTCCCGGCGCCTGCGCCACCGCTTGGGCTGCGGCATAGGCAAACTTGTTGGAGGAGCCTACCACAAACTTCTCAAAGGTGTATTCCTCTGTCCCGGGGAGGAAGGAGTCCTCCTGAGTCTGCTGAATATCTTCCCGCTCTCCCTCGGCCAGGACGGTCACCTCAAGCTCGGCGGAAAACAGCTCCCGGAGGGCCTTTTGGATATGGGAGAGATAGCGGGAGACAATGATGTCCCGCTTAAAGCCGGTGGGTGTATAAAGGACGAGCCGGTCTGCTTCCAGAGACAGGGCCTCGGCGTCGTCAAACCAAGTGCTCAGGGTGGTGGAGGTCAGTTCGGTCTCCATAAGGGAGAGAACTCTCTTCCAGATCTCGGGCGCTGAATTCATAGCGGCTTTCACTCATTTCCCCAGTGATTTCTATAGGTAGTATATCTCATTCATTATACCAAAAATCTCGTGTGATAGCAATGAAAAGAGCCCGTTTTACAAAAAAATTTTCCACAGAAAAGGGAAAAATTGTGGATGAAA
Source organism: uncultured Pseudoflavonifractor sp. (assembly GCA_947577065.1). GTDB lineage: Bacteria > Bacillota > Clostridia > Oscillospirales > Oscillospiraceae > Vermiculatibacterium. The sequence continues at coordinate 54,161 of CANPTT010000005.1, read as the reverse complement.
ATTTTTGTTGGCACAACATATGGGACCAAACACTTGAATGAAAAGAGAAAAAAGAAAAAGGAGGTTGACAGGTTGATTCCTTTTCCAGTATAATGTTTTCTGCGTCTTAAGGCGCAAGTCAAAATTGACGACCGCGTCGGATCTGATCCGGCGTTGTGGTGACGGGGAGATCCCCGCCGAAATGAGTACAGGAGGTGTACTAAAATGGTTCGTACCTATCAGCCCAAGAAGCGTCAGCGCAGCAAGGTCCATGGTTTCCGCAAGCGGATGGCCACCGCCAACGGCCGCAAGGTGCTTTCCCGCCGTCGTCGTGCCGGGCGGGCCCGCCTCTCCCACTAAGGTGGAGACTTCAACCAAATAGGGTAAGAAACGCGGGGCGGTGGAATTTTTCTGCCGCCCCTCAAGTGCATGGAGAGGAAAAGGGGGAGGAACGGATGAAGCACACGGTCTCCTTAAAGGAAAACCATCTGTTCCGCAGACTCTATTCCAAAGGGAAGAGCGCCGCGGCCCCTACGGTGGCCGTCTATGTCCGGCCCAACCGCCTTGCCAAAAGCCGGTTGGGCGTCACAGTGGGCACAAAAGTGGGCAAGGCGGTCCGCCGCAACAGAGTCCGCCGCCGGATCCGGGAGATCTACCGCGTCCATGAGAACAGGATGTGTTCCGGCTTTGACATGGTGGTGGTGGCCCGGGTCCGTTCGGCCCATGCCCCCTATGCCGAGATAGAGCGGGATCTTCTTCGCCTGCTGGACAAGCTGGGGGTCTATCAGAAGAAGGGGGAGGGCCATTGTTGAAAGCGCTTCTTCTCTGGGGGATCCGGTTTTATCGAAGGAACATTTCGCCGTCCCGGCCTCCCTGCTGCCGGTTTATTCCTACCTGCTCAGCCTATGCCTTGGAGGCCATTGAGAAGTATGGAGCGGGAAAAGGAGGCTTTCTGGCCCTGAAGCGGATCTTGAAGTGTCAGCCCTTCCACCGGCAAAAGACAATTGAGTACGACCCCGTTCCCTGAGCGGGGATCCTGATCGTGGAGGACATGTCCATGGATATCTGGTATTACATCATGACGCCCTTTACCTGGCTGTTGACGGTCTTGTACCAGTTTTTTAACAGCTACGGTCTTGCCCTGATCTTCTTTGCCCTTATTGTGAAGGTGATCCTTTTCCCTTTGTCCCTCAAGGGGAAAAAGGGCATGATCCAGATGAATATGCTCAATGGCAAGATGCAGAAGCTGCAAAAGCAGTACGGAAAGGATCAGCAGAGGTATCAATTGGAGGTCCAAAAGCTCTATGAGAAGGAGGGGGCCAACCCCATGGGCGGGTGCCTGTGGTCCTTCCTTCCCCTGTTTATCCTGTTGCCCCTCTATGCCATCATCCGGCAGCCGCTTAAGTACATGATGGGGCTTACCGGAGAACAGATCGGCGCCGTGGCCCAGGCCCTTAATTGGGGAAGCGTGGCCTCCGCCAACGGCTGGATCCGGGAGGCGGCGGAATTTGCCAATGTGGGGTATAACCAGCTTTACCTGGCCTCCCTCATCACCCCGGAAAAAGTTGCCGCGGTCCAGGCCGCGGTTGGGACCACCGCGAAGGAGATCTTTTCCATTAACTTCTCTTTCTTTGGAGTGAATCTGGCTCTGAAGCCGGAGTTAAAATTCTGGCTGGATGGGATGATGGGATTTGGTCTGTTCTTGGTGCCGGTGGTCTCGGCCCTGACCAGCATTCTCTTTTCCTGGGTGACCACGAAGACCAATAATATGAATAACCAGGCGCAGCAGAACAACAGCACCAACCGGATGATGCTGCTCATGAGCCCGCTTATGTCCCTGTGGATCGGATTTGCCATGCCGGCGGCCCTGAGTATCTACTGGATCGCCAACAATGTGCTGGGCCTCGCCCAGGAGATCATCAGCGGCAAGTTGCTGAAGAAAGATTACGAGAAGGCCGCCGAGGCCGCCCGCCTCCGGGAGATCGAGGAGAAGGAGGAGGAGAAGCGCCTGCGCCGGGAGAAGGCCGAGCAGCGGGCCCGGGAGGCCGAGGAGGCCCGGAAGAATAAGGGGAAAAAGAAGGAAAAGGACCCCGATGAGGCCAGAATGACCCCGGAGCAGAAGGCGGCCAGTCGGGTGGGGATGCGCCAGTATGCCAGAGGGCGGGCCTATGACCCGGAACGGTTTGGGGGAGTGACCCCCTACTATGAAGAGCCGGCCGCAGGCCCCGTCGCCCCCGAGGAAAAGCCTGATCCCACAAAGACAGAGATCCCCGCGGAGGTGAAGCCCCTGGATACGGAGCTGGAAGAGATCAACGCCGAGCTGGACGCCGCCATAGAGGAGACTCCCGCCGACGAGAGCAAAGAAGACTGAGTTCACGGGAAGGAGAGAACGACCATGCAGAAATATATTGAATGTACCGGAAAGACAGAAGACGCCGCCATCGCCGCGGCTCTGGACCAGCTGGGTCTTGCCCGTGAGGAGGTCTCGGTGGAGGTGCTGGAGCTTGCCAAGCCCGGCTTCTTGGGCATCGGCGGGACATTGGCAAAGGTACGGGTAAGCTATGAGGCCCCTGAGGAGGAGCCGGTGGCCCCGGTCTCTGAGGAAACCCCCGCTGCCGCCCCTGTAGAGGAGGCCGCGGAGGAGGCGGAAGAGTACGCCGCCCCTGCTGTCCGGGAGTCTGCCGCAGGGAAGACCCCTGCCAACGACGACATCTCCGCCCGCATCACAGCCTTCCTCTCCGGCCTTCTGGCCCAGATGGAGGTAAATGCCGCTCCTCAGGTCAGCGTGGACGAGGAGGGGAACTATTTGGTGGAGTTGGTGGGGCAGGAGTTGGGCTGTGTGATCGGCCGCCGGGGGGAGACTCTGGACGCCATTCAGCAGCTTACCGGCTACGCCGTCAACAGGGACCTTTCCCATCGGGTCCGGATCCGTATCGACGCCGAGGGCTACCGCTCCAAGCGGGAGGAATCTTTGGAGCGCATGGCCCGCCGCACGGCGGAGAAGGCGGTCCGCTTCCGTCGGAACGTGACCTTGGAGCCGATGAACGCCTACGAGCGCCACGTGATCCATACGGCCTTGCAGGATTACCCCGATGTGACGACCTATTCCATCGGGACCGAGCCCAATCGGAGGACAGTGGTGGCCTATACTCCCGGTGAGGGAAGATAAAACAAAAATCGCGGGAAAAAGAAGCCCCCCTGGACAAGCCTTTTTAAGGCCGTCCAGGGGGGTATTCATTTAGACAAAGAAAATACTACGGCGGGCCTTTTCCACCCTTTATTGCGTTATATGAGTGGAGAGGGGAAAGGAGGCCTTGCAAATATCGGATTTGGCCCAGAAGGTCTCCTTCACATCGGAGAAGGTGGGGTCCTCCCCCTCCAGATCTTCCCGGCCGATGATACGGTTGATCAACGTGACAAATTCCGCACGGGTAACTTCATTGTCTGGCCGAAAGGTTCCATCGGGGTATCCCGCGATATAGCCCTCATGGGTAAGAGCGGAAATATATCCGGCCGCCCAATGTCTGCTCAAGTCTGTAAATTCGGTGGAACGGGAGTCCGGCTGCAGATCCAGCATAAGGCAGAGGATCTTACTTACCTGCGCCCGTGTCATGGGGCTTTGACCACGAAAAGTCCCATCGGAAAACCCGTTGATGATCTCTGCCCTTACCAGCTGCCCGACTACCGTGGAATGGGCGCCGTCTACATCGGTAAAGGAGTGGGTGCTTTCCTCAGGAAGAACCACAAGCCTGGAAAAGATCTCTGCCATTTCATAGCGGGTAAGGGCTTGAGAGGAGCGGAAGGTGCCGTCGGAGTACCCGGAAATGTATCGGATCCCGGCGGCATCTGTACGGAAGGTGCCTACCCTTTTTTCCTCCGGGACAGGGGTGGGCGTAGGAGTGGGAGTGGGTTTGGAGGAGGAAGAGGAGGAGCCGCCACCGCCACCGCCGCCACTGCTGCCACCGCCGCTTGGGGGCGTGGAGGAAGGTGTGGGAGTAGGAGTGGGGCTGGGTGTGGGGGTAGGAGGAGGGGAGGCAAGATCGATGGGGACAAAGTAGGAGTTGTCTGCCTTGCCGCTTCCCTCCCCGACCTGAAAGCTGGAGGAGATCCATTCATCCTTGGCCCCCTTGTTGACAACGAACCGGAACTCTCCCGCAGGGAGGAGAAAGCCATAACGACCGTCGCCGTTTGTCTGCATGGGGTTGTTTTGCCCGTAATAATCGGCCCCATACATGTCCCATGTGGAGGTCTCCGGATCAGAGGGGTCGGGATCGATCACACCGTTCCACTCCACAAAGGTCCCGGACTTATTTTTTACCTCGCAGGTGACAAGGACTCCGCTTTCAGGGGTATCCTCGCGAGAGACCGTCCCGGTGACCGCCAATGCCTGGGTATAAAACAGGGTCAAAAACAGGCAGAGGGCAAATATTCTTTTTCGATTTATCACATCTGCCCCTCCTTTCTTCAAAATAGCAGGAGGACTCTGCCGATTTGAGTTTCATAGGTGCTGTCGATAACCACGCTGAGGTCAAAGTCTCCATAGGCATAGTAGCCGGAGATCGTTGCCACATACTCCCCGTTTGTCAGTGTGGCGGGGTAATCCTTGCCGTTGAACCGCACGCTGCAGGGAAGGTTGGCTCCGTTGTTTTTCAGCTTGAAGTGTACCTCAAAGCTGGGTCCTTTCAAGCTGGACGGATCGGTGAAGCCGGTAAAATAGACCATGTTAAACTTGGGATTTTTCGGGAAGGTCATGCCGTTGCAGACAATGGACATATCCTCCACCACCGGCAGGCCGTTTCCGACCAGAACGGAGACGGAGGGGGAGCGCTCAAGGGTGCCGTTACGATCGATCTGGGCATAAAAACGATACGCGTCGCTCTTAGCCTTTTGTCCGGGGACGGTAATATAGTAATAGCGGCCTTTCTTTGCGCCGGTGGCAAAGACCTGGGCGTCGTGGTCGCGGATAAGGTCCACGCCGGTTTCCCCGCCGCCGGTAATATCACCAAAGGCGGTAAAGCTCGTCCCCTCCTCCACCAGGCGGGGGGTGGAGAGGGTTACCCTGTCGAACTGCAGGGCGGTGATGCTTTGCAGGGAGGTGGTCCCATTTACATCGTTATCGGTAGCATCGCAGGTAATGGCGTAGTAGTTGGAAGTGGCGGGGGCGGTTTTCTTTACGACAATGGTAATGTCGTGAACGGCGCCTGTGGGGAGAGTGGGGATCGTCTGGGACAGATCCGCTCCACCCGTAGAGCTGTTTTGGGTGACGGTCATACCGCCGGCGGAAACCACATCCAGGCCCGCGGGGATATGAAGGACCAGTTGGGCGTTTGTTACCTTATTCACCGCGGCGTTTGTGTGGAAGCCTTGGTAGTGAAGGGTGACGGAGCGCGCTTCATTTCCGTAGGAGGGTTCGATCATTCCGTCAAGCCGCGCCTGAACGTACCCGTAGCCCGGTCCCGCAGGGGTCGTGGGGGGGACAGGAACATCCAAGGGCTTGCCGGGGCCGGAGACGGTGGTGAATTCTATGGGAAGAAAGGTCATGGTCCCCAGGTCTACGATCCTATCATCGGCAATGTCGGCCGCCGTAATTTCTTTGGTATAGAAAGAATAGTCCGCGATATGGTTGCTCAGGGCCTCCGGCGTGACGCTGATGGTGACCTTATAGGTTCCCGGAGTCAATTTGGCGTCCGTCTTCTCAATTTTTCCGTCGGTAATGTCATAGGAGAGGGAGGTCACCAATTCCCCGCTATGCAGGTTATTGACGGAGCTGGGGGCCCGGGAGGAGAGGGTAAAGGTGATTTTGCCCTTGTAAAGGGTATCGCCAGCGAAGACTTCTCCCTTTAGGGTGTATGGATAGGTTCCCAAAACCAGGTCATAGCCGGATAGGTTCCCGTAGGGGACAACGGAGGTCTGAACGGATTCCAAACAGCGCAGGCCACGGAATTGATGAACAGAGGATTGAAGATTGTAGCCAAGGAAGGAACAAAAATCACTGGCACTGAAAAAATATTGCATATTCAAAAGCCTATTCTGCTCCATGCTGTCAGAGTTAAGCGTACCTGGCGAGTAATAACCAAGTGCGTAAGATCCGTTTTCATAGTACTCGGGGGGAAGGGACGTATCATCTAAGCAGAGGTCGGCTTGTTCCATTTGGGGGAGGGCAAGGGTATACTTTCCGTTTTCGTCCGTAGTGGTGGAATAGACCCGGCAATTAAGGTGCAGCTTGCCGACATCAAAGTCGGCAGAGATATACTCCGGAACATCGGGAAAAGGATAATTGGGGTCATAATAGGGATTCTTTATCTGCTGTGAATACTTATTTTCAAAGGTAAAGAGAGCAGGGCCTGTAAAGGAGCCATTCGAGTTCATAGTCGCCGGCGCCGGAAGGTCATAATAAACAGAGACCGGCTGATTTGCCACGGCCTGTCCGGCTATACCCCGAACCGTTCCGGACACCGTGGCGTTTGGCCAGACCATGGACAATACATTGGTATTGGTAAGCGGAAAAAATTGAGTTATCGAGGTTTCCGCGCCCGTGGCGGGATCGGCATACGTGGCGGTGGCAAATACCTGGTTCGCGGCAATGTTGGTCATGCTGGGGTCCGACGGGTCAAAGGAAAAATCCAAAAAGCGCACTTCGCCGTCGGCGTTGGTCTTTTTGGTAACGCTGAAGACCTGGTAGGTTGGATTGATGGGGTCCGCGTCCGTGCCGGTCAGGGTGACCTTTGTCCCTGCGGGGGCGGGAAAGCCGTTGGGATCTTCCAATATGATGGTAATGGGCTTTGACCATTGGACCCAATTCACGGTATCGGCAATGGAAGCTCCGGTGGAGATGGCGGCGGAAATGGTGGAGGCGGAAACGGAAATGTTCTTTGCCTCGTAGTAAGGTTCGGTCTTGGCCTCCTGTACGCTGACGGTATAGGACTTGGCGGGGTCAAAGGGGTACGAAAAGCTTACGACTCCCCCTAAAATGGGGGTAAGGGCCTGCCCGGCCACGTCCACCTGCATGTTATCCTCTAACAGGGCGGCAAAGCCGGAATTGACAGGATCCCCATTATTGACGCCAGTGCCTGCCGACGTTACTCCGGCGTAGGTGAGGCTCACATCCAAGGTTCCGGGGGCGGCGGCAAAAGCGGACGATGAAAAAAGGCAAACGGCGGCAAAGGCGCAAAGAAAGACGCCGAAGACTTTTTCCCAACAAGATACTTTACATTTCACGTGTAACGCTCCTTCCTGATTTGACCTGGAAATCGCCCGAAAAGGCTCGTTTACTATAACATGGAAAAAGACGCTTTGCAAGCCAAACAGAGGGAAAAACTTCCGAAACGGAAGAAATAAGAGGGAAAGTGCAAAAGGACGCCGCGCCTCTCGGGGACAAGAGGCGCGGCATTCTTGGTCAGCGGGGCAAACAGGGAAAAAGAGCGTCCCCTTTTACCATCCAAAGGGCCAGCCCCAATTGTAAGAGGGCTGTTGCTGCTGTTGCTGCTGTTGCTGCTGGCTCTCCTGGAAGCTCTTTTGCAGGGCGTCCATGTCCTGCGACCGCTGGACGTTGCTCTCGTCCAGGGTGACCTGGATGGTCTGGAGCTCCTTGTCCCGGTAGATGGTAAAGGAGACCGTGTCCCCGGCCTTGTAGTTTTTCACCGCGGAGGAGAGCTGCCGGGAGGAGGTGACGGCGGTGTTGTCCACGGCGGTAATGATATCGCCCTGTTTCAGACCGGCCTTGTCGCCGCAGGAGTCCTCCAGCACCGCCTCCACATAGGCCCCTGCCGGGATGCCGTAGCGCTGGGCGTCGGAGGACACGTCGTTCATCAGGATCCCCACGTTGGGCTTGCCGGTGACATAGCCCTTCTCAATGATGTCCTTCACCATGTTCTTCACGTCGTTGATGGGGATGGCAAAGCCGATCCCCTCCACACTGGCGCTGGAGGAGCCGGAGGAGGAGTATTTGGCGGTGGTAATGCCGATGACCTGGCCGTACATATTAAAGAGCGGTCCGCCGGAGTTGCCGGAGTTGATGGCGGTGTCGGTCTGAAGCATATTCATGATCTCGCCGCTCTCCATGGTAATGGAACGGTCCTTGGCGGAAACATAGCCGGCGGTAAAGGTAAAGGTCAGCTCGCCCAAGGGGTTGCCAATGGCGCAGACCTGCTCCCCGACCACCAGATCGTCCGAGTTGCCCAGTACCACAGGGGTCAGATCATCCGCTTCGATCTTCAAAACGGCGATGTCATTGGGTTCCTCTCCCCCCACCAGGACCGCGTCATAGGTGGTCCCATCCACAAAGGCCACCTTGATGGAGGAGGCCCCGTCGATCACATGGTAATTGGTGAGGATATATCCGTCCCGACTCACCACAAAGCCGGAGCCGGCAGCGGCCCCCTTTACGGTCTGGCCCCAGAAGTTGGTGGTGACCAGTTCGGTGGTGATACCGACGGAAGAGCCCACATTGGCGGCGTAGACCTGGGAGCAGGTCATGGGCTGGTCCACCGTTATACTTGCCATGTTCACAGCCACCGGGGGATGCTCCCCGGAGTAGAGGGTGGTGCTTCCCGACGGACCGGAGACGGCGCGGAGCGCGGCGGCTCCGGTCACCCCGCCCAGCAGAGCGCAGACAAGGCACAGGGCGGCGATCTTTACCCCAGAGCGCCCCCTCCGGGGGACGGGAGGGGTATGGCGCTGGTCATCCACCAAAAAATGATCGGGGACAATGGGCTCCTTCGGTTCGTCGCTCATGCGGTTATAATCGTTATAGTACATGTTTTTTTTCGCTCCTTTACGGCGTGGATTCTCCCTTGGAACAAAACTTAGGATACCCTAAAATTGTGTCTAAAGCGTGAAGAAAAATCGGGGGTTTTTTGAATTTTTCTCCAGAAGCTTAAAATTTGAATGAGGACTCTTTGGCGGAGGCCCCCTTGAAAGTTCATTGCTCTCCGCCGCGTAGAATGGCGGAGATATCCGCGGCGGCCAGGCGGAGATCCGCCAGGGAGCGGTCCAGCACACCGGAACGGATCAAATTCAGCACCACCAGGCACAGCACAGGCCCCAGGATCATTCCCGCCACCCCGTAAAGCTTCATCCCAACGTATACGCTGGCCAGGGAGAGAAGGGGGGAGAGCCCCGTCTGGTCGCCCAGGATCTTGGGCTCTCCTACCCGGCGGAAAAGGGCCACCAGGCCCCACACAGCCATCAGACCCAGGGCATGCCGGTAGTCGCCCAGCACCACGTCCACCACGGCCCAGGGGACCATGACGGTTCCCGAACCAATGATGGGGATAAAGTCCAGCACGGCCAGAGCAAAGGCCAGCAGCAAAAAGTAGGGTTGACGGACCAGAAGGAGGCCCCCCAGCAAAATGAAGAATACACCGATGGATAAAATGATCTGGGAGCGGATATACCCTCCAAACCCTGCCGAGGCCGCCCGCTTGACCTGGGAGAAGAAAAACCGGGGGCCTTGGGGCAATTTATCCACCGCCGCCGCGCGGAGACGGGGAAAGTCGGTGGTAAGAAAGTAGGCGGCCATGACGAACACGATGGAGGCCACAGCAAAGGAGGGAAGAGTCCGGGCCACATTGGTGGCGGAGTCCATCCCGAAGGAGAGGAACCGGGGGATCGCGGTCTCCAGCCAGTCAAAAAGCCGCTCCGTCAGGGTATCCACGGCGGTCTGAAGGGAGGTGGGCAGCAGCTCCATCCATCTGGAAAAGCGGGCGCCCAGGTCCTCCGTCAAGGATTGGAAGGAGGCCAGCAGCTCCTCCCAACCCACGGCGAGAGCGGCAATCTCTCCCACGGCGGCGCTGACCAGGCTCCATATCAGGGCGCCCAGAGCCACAAAGACCAGGATCAAGAGCCCCAGGGTGGAGACTGCCCGGGGGAGCTGGAAGCGCTTGTAAAGCCAACGGACCAGGGGGGAGAGGGCCCAGGCCACAAAAAAGGCCAGCAAAAAAGGGGAAAACAGGGAAATGAGCGGCGGTCCCAGCCGGATAACGGCCCAGAGGCCGGCACACCAAAGTAAGAGCCGAAGCCCGATCCGCAGCCAAAGCCGGCCCCGGGCGGGCCAGGAGAGTTCCTTCATGGGGGTGCCTCCTTTGTATGAAATAAAGCTAGTATACCACAAAATGGAGGGAGAAAAAATAGTGGGGAGAGAGAAAAACGGGGCGGCATACGCCGCCCCGTTTTCAGGCCTTGGGTTTTCCCCCGCCGCTCCGGCGGCGGCGGTGGCTGCGGGGTTTGCCGCCCTGGCCGTCCTTGGGCTTGTCGGTGGGGGCGGCGGAGGGGCGGCTCTCAGCCCGGGATCTGGCCTCCTTGGTTCGACCGGATTGACCGGCGCCGCGGCGGGAGGAAGCCTTTCGTTCCCCGGCGTCAGAGCGGAAAAGGCTCCTGTCCAAGGGAACGACCGGTTCCCGCGGCTCGCCTTGGATCCGCCGGGGGGTGGCCTTTCTCAGCTTCTCCAGCTCCACCGGGGGAGGAGAAGTGTAGCCCTCAGGCCGGGGCCCCTTGCCGCTGCGGACCACCCGGATCTCGTCTGCGGCATAGACCTGGGGGGAGTCGGGGGCGTTGTCCAGCCGGACCTTTACGGTCTCCTTGAGCATGTCTACGTCCATGACGTTGCCCACCCCGTCGGGGGCCTCCACAAAGGAGTCCTTTTTGGGAAGCCGCTTTACCGCGTCCTCGTAGGCGTCCTGCTCATATTTCAGGCAGCACATGAGCCGCCCGCAGGCGCCGGAAATTTTAGCGGGATTCAGGCTCAGGCCCTGGGTCTTTGCCATCTTGATGGATACGGGGTGAAACTGCTCCAAAAAGGCGTTGCAGCAATAGGGGCGCCCGCAGATGCCCAGTCCGCCCAGCAGCTTGGATTCGTCCCGGACGCCGATCTGCCGCAGCTCGATGCGGCAGTGAAGGGTGGTGGCCAGATCCTTTACCAGCGCCCGAAAGTCTACCCGGCCCTCACTGGTGAAGAAAAACAGCAGCTTGTTGCCGTCGAAGGAGCTTTCACACCGCACAAGCCCCATATCCAGCTTGTGCTCGGCGATCTTTTCCTGACAGACCCGCATGGCCTCCCGCTCCCGTTCCCGGTTGCGCTGAAGGCTGGCCAGGTCCTTATCTGTGGCAAGGCGCAGCAGAGGGCGCAGGGGCTGGACCACCTGGTCGTCCTCCACCATGGTATTGCCCCGGCAGCACACACCGAATTCGGGGCCCTTGGCGGTCTCAATGATCACCTGATCCCCGGGGGACACAGCGGTTCCCTTGGGGTCAAAGTAATATTCCTTTCCGCCGTTTTTAAAACGGACCGCAATGATCTCTGTCATAGGTTACCTCCATAGACGCCTGCCGCCAACGCCCCGCAGAGCTGCCCGGTGTTTACGTGGAAGGCGGCGTCATTTCTCAGCTTTCGGATCAGCTCCGCCAGGGCGAGGAGCTTTTGGGGGGGAAGGGCTGCCGCACCCTGAAGAACGGGCAGCTCCCCGGGAGAGGCGGCGGTGGGGGAAAGCCCGCGCTGAAGGGCCAGGGCATCCCGCAAAAGAGCCTGGAGATGCTCCAGCAAAAGGACCAGGTCGCCCCGCTCCCATTTTTCCAGGCAGACACACCACGCGGCAAATTCCAATTCGTTTTTTTGAGTGATAAGGTCTAAAAACTGGGAGGCCTCCACCTGGAGTTGCTCCCCGGTCTCCTGTCCCTCCAGCTCGGCTACCGCCCGGCCCAAAAGACCGCCGCACCGCTTGGCGGCCGCGTGGCGCTGTTCCCGGGGAAGATGTGGGAACCGGCGGGCCAGTTCATATTCCGCCTCTGCCGCGGTGACGGGAGTGAGGGCCGCCCCCTCGCACCGGGAACGGATGGTGGTGAGCACAGAGCCGGGATTCTCGGCGAGCAGGAGGAAGGCGGCATAGGCGGGGCCCTCCTCCAGCAGCTTTAAAAGGGCGTTCTGAGCTGCCGCCGTCATATCCTGGGCGTTGTGAAAAACATAGACCTTCCGGGCCCCCTCGTTGGGGCGGATATAGGCGTCGGAGCGGGCCTCGCGGGCTTGTCCCACAGAGATATCCTTCCCGTCCTCCCCCACCTGGATCACATCGGGGTGGATCCCGCTCAAGACCTTTTTGCAGGCGGGACAAGCGCCGCAGGGGCGCTCTCCCTCTCCGGTGCAGACCATGGCGGCGCAGAGGAGCCGGGCCAGGGTGCGCTTGCCTGAGCCGGCGGGCCCGCTGATAAGATAGGCGTGGCTCAGCCCCCGGCCCTTCTCCTGGGCGGAGAGCTGCTGCTTCAGGGCGGCGTTGCCCGCCAAGGCATCCAGTCTCATACCTCAGACCCGCTCAAAGCGCTCGATATCCACCACAAAAATGGTGGCGCCGCCCACGGTGACCTCTACGGGCATGGCGGGGTAGTAGCCGTATCCCACCTCGGCGGTGGTAGGGATCATCTGCTTCCGGGCATGAGAGTACTCCTTGATCACATCGATGACATCCTGGACCTTCTCCTCATCCACACCCACCATGACGGTGACGTTTCCCGCCATAAGAAAGCCGCCGGTGGTGGCAAGGCAGGTGGAGGAGAACCCCTTTTTGGTGAGGTTCACGGTGACGGAGCGGGAATCGTCCCGGTTGATGATGGCAAGGACAAGTTTCATAGAGATCCCTCCAAACATGGATACACACCTCTATTATAGCGCAAAAGCGGGAATTAGGCTACAACTTTTTTTGGAAGCGAAAAATGAAGGCGGATGCAGCAGGATGGGGAGCCCGGGAAAGGGCTCCCCCACAAAAAAGAGACGGGAGAATATCTCCCGTCTCTTGTCGTGATCGGTTAGGGCAAATAGTTCCAGGGGCTTACCGTGGTGCCGTTCTGCTTGACCTGGAAATGGCAGTGGTTGCCGGTGGACCGGCCGGTGGATCCCACTCTGGCGATCACCTGGCCCTGGTAGACCCGCTCCCCGGCTTTGACACACAGGCTGGAGCAGTGGGCGTAAATGGTCTGAAGACCGTTCTCATGATCGATGACCACATAGTTTCCGTAGCTCCAATAGCCGCCGGTGCCCGTTCCGGCAAAGGTGACCTTTCCGCCGTCGGAGGCCACGATGGAGGCGCCGTAGGAGCCTGCGATATCAATGCCGGAGTGGAAGCTGTAGGAGCCGAAGATATACCGGGAGCCGTAGCCCGAGGTGACCCGGCCATAGATCGGCCAGATAAACTTGCCTGTGGCCATGGTCTTGGGCCGGGGCTTGGTGCCCACGGACACCACCTGGGTGACCGGTTCGGTGTGAACATCGGTGGAGTTGATGATCCGCTCCTGCTCTACACCGTTGATATAGGTTACGTCGGCGTTGTAGGTGGCCCAGCCCTCTACACCCGGGACCCGGACTTTGGTGTAGCCCTGGTAGACGGTATCGTCAGGGACCTCCTCCACGGCGAAGGGGACCGCTCCGTCATAGGTCACCCGGTCGGTGGTCTCCACCGAGAGGAAGGGAACGGCCTGGCTGATGGTAAGGGTCTGCCCGACCTGAAGCCGATTGATATCCATATCCGGATTCAAAAGCTGAAGCTCCTTGACCGTCATGCCCTGGCTGTTGGCAATACCGGAGAAGGTATCACCGGCCTGGACGGTGTAATCCACCTGCTCCATGCTGTTGGCGGTAAGGACCGCTTCCATGTCGGGGATGGCCCGCAGGGCGGTGGTGGGGGTGTACTCCCGGGTGACGGTCAGGTCCTGGACAAACCGGGAGGAAATGGTATTTTCATTGATATAGGGGGCCTTGATAGACTCCAGCATGGCGTCCAGAGCCTCCCCGTCATCAGCGGCGCCGATCATCTGACCGTTTACCGTCAGGACCGAGGTCTTCATCACCTCGCCGATCTGGTCAAAGAGGTAGGTCTCCACACGGGAGACTGGGATCTGGTCCTCCTTCAGGGCCAGGGTATAGTCATAGTCCATGTCGTGGACCAGGGAGTATTCATAGCCCAGGATCTCGGAGGCACGGGATTCCACCCGCTGAATGGCGGACTCCACAGCCTGACGGCTGCCGACCAGCCCGACCTCTACCCCATCCACCGAGACCTGATAGGCGGGGGCGTATAGGCTGCCCAGCGCCACGGCGGCGGAGACGGAAAGGGCCAGGGTGAGGAAGATGGCGGGATCTGCCGGAGAGCGCCGCTCCATAAACCGGGGAAAATGGAGGTGCGGCCGGGGGAGGGAGGGGAGCCGAAGGCGGGGAACTTCCTTGACAATGTCGGGCGATGGGGCATAGCCCGACCGGCCCGGGGAAGGCAAAAGTTCGTCCATCAAACTCCCTCCTTTCAAAAGTAGGATCGGCGGCAAAATGGGAATGTTACCGCTATATTACGAGAAAGAAACAAAAGATTACAAATGGTTACAAAAGTGATAATACACGCTTTTTGCTCATTCGTCAAGTGTTTTCGGGTTTTTCAGCAATTTTTTCTGTGGGATGGAAGAAGCAGGACCATATGTTGTGGTGGTAAAATAGTTACAAAACCAGATGGCTGTGCCCGCGGCCTGCGGCAGTAAAAAAGGAGGCCCCGCCGGGGGCCTCCTGAAAAAGAGCCTTTTTAATACCTTCGAATGACCGCTACCACCCGGCCCAGCAGGGCCGCGCCCTCGCCGTCAATGGGTTGATAGTCCGGGTTTTCGGGCAGGAGCCAGATGTGACCGTTTTCCCGATGGAGGGTCTTTACTGTGGCCTCGTCCTCGAAGAGAGCCACCACGATGTCTCCCTCCCGGAAGGTCTCCTGCCGGTGGACCACCACCAGATCGTCGGGCAGGATGCCCGCATACAGCATGGATTCGCCCCGGACCCGCAGGGCAAAGTGTTCCCCGGAGAGCCCGCCGGTGTCAAAGGTCAGATATTCCTCGATACACTCCTGGGCCAGAATGGGGGAGCCGGCGGCCACGTCGCCCAGAACGGGGACCTGATTTTCCCTTCCATCCAGCTCCTCGGCCACTGCCTCCCGGGGCAGAGAGATGGCACGGGTCTTGCCGTCGGCCTTTTGAATGTATCCCTCCGCCTCCAGCTTTTTCATATGAAAGTGGACGGTGGAGGGGGATTTCAGGTTTACCGCGGCACCGATTTCCCGCACGGCGGGGGGATAGCCGTGGTCCTTGGTGTACTGGAGAATAAACTGATAGATCTCGGCCTGCTTGGGCGTCAAGGGTGCGGCCATAGCGGTCCCTCCTCTTTATAAGTAAACGTATTGTATCACATGGGGGCCCAAATGTCAAACATTTGTTCTAAGATTGTTTACACTTTTTTCATTGACTTTTCGGGGGTAACAGCGTATACTACAATACCGTTAACATACGAACGGTTTAAGAAGGAGGCGAAGGGCATGTACGACAAGCATGAGCCCAGCGCCCTGTTTCATGGGCTTCACCACGCCCATAAGCGGCGGGTGGCGGAGGAGCAGGCCGCCAGAGGGGTGGGGGAGCTGGGGGCCCCCATGCTGCTTATGAGTCTGTTTTACGCGGAGACGGTGGGGGAACAGTGGTCCCAGCGGGATGTGGCCCGTACCCTGCGGCTGTCCCCGGCTACGGTGGCGGTGTCATTGAAGACCCTGGAGAGGGATGGATATGTGGAGCGCTCCGCCGATGAGCGGGACCAGCGGCGGAACCGGGTGGCCCTCACCCATAAGGGGAGAGCGGCGGTGGAGCTGTGCGGGGCGAGTTTTCGGGCGGTGGATGAGCGGATGCTGGCCGGATTTACGGCGCGGGAGCGGGAAGAGCTTACCGGCTTTTTTAAGCGCATGATCGACAATTTGGGCGGCGTGGAGCCGCCCCCCTTCTGTCCTTCGGAAAAGGAGCGTGAGCGCGGATGGTAAAAAAACTGCTCTCCTATGTGGGAGAATATAAAAAATGGGTGCTGCTGGCCCCAGTGCTCATGGTCGTTGAGGTGGCCTGCGAGATCGTGCTGCCCCGGCTTATGGCGGCCATTGTGGACGTGGGGATCGCCTGCGGCGACATGGGCGCCATTTTGAAAAACGGCCTTTTAATGCTGGTCTTGGCGGCGGGGGGCATGGCGGCGGGGGTCCTCTCCGCCTGGGTGGCCACCCGGGGCGGCCAGGGCTTTGGCGCCAATCTGCGGGAGGCGATGTTTCGGAAGATCCAGGATTTTTCCTTTGCCGACATTGACCGCTTTTCCTCAGCCTCCCTCATTACCCGCACGACCAACGACGTCAACCAGATCCAGATGACCCTCACCATGGCGACCCGGATGGTGGTGCGGGTGGTGACCATGCTGGCGGGGGCCCTTTTTATGGCCTTTTCCATCAACGCGGAGCTGGCCCGGGTCCTGCTGGTGGCCATTCCTGTACTGGCGCTGGGGATCGGAGTGGTCATGCGGATATGCAATAAGCTTTTCGCGGTTTTGCAGGAGAAGATCGACAACCTTAACAATACGGTCCAGGAGAACCTCATTGCCATCCGGGTGGTAAAGGCGTTTGTCCGTGCGGGATATGAAAAGACGAAATTCAAGGCCGCCAACGATGAGCTGACCCGGACCGGCATCGCTGTGGCGATGCGCATAAACCTTATCTCTCCTATTATGACCATCGTTCTCAACGCGGTGACACTGTCGGTGCTCTATCTGGGAGGGGGCAAGGTGATGGCGGGGACGATGCGCTACGGGGATCTCTCCTCCTTTATCAGCTATATTTCCCAGATCCTCATGAGCGTGATGATGGTGGGAATGATGTTCATCATGTCCTCCCGGGCGGTGGCCTGCGCCCGCCGGATCGTGGAGGTGCTGGATACGGAGCCCGACATTCAGGACAGGCCGGAGGGAGCAGCTCCGGAGCTCCCTCTGCCCAAGGGGCGGGTGGAATTTCGGGACGTGTCCTTTAAGTACTTGACTTCCGGCACCGGGGACAACGTGTTGGAGCATATCTCCTTCACCGCCGAGCCGGGACAGTTTTTGGCTGTGGTGGGCGGAACCGGCACGGGAAAGTCCTCGCTGGTGAATCTGATCCCGCGGTTTTATGATGTGACCGGCGGCGCGGTGCTTTTGGATGGGATGGATGTGCGGGACTATCCCCTGGAGGAGCTGCGCTCCCGTATTGGTATGGTGCTTCAGAACAATGTGCTTTTTTCCGGCACCGTTCGGGAAAATCTTCTCTGGGGCCGGCCGGACGCCACGGAGGAGGAGCTGTTCCAGGCGGCCAGGGACGCCCAGGCATATGACTTCGTCATGGCTCTTCCGGATGGCTTTGACACCAGGCTGGATCAGGGCGGCACCAACGTCTCCGGAGGGCAGAAGCAGAGGCTGTGCATTGCCCGGGCAATGCTTCGCAGGCCCGCGGTCCTTATTTTGGATGACTCCACCTCGGCGGTGGACTCGGCTACCGAGGCCGCGATCCGGGAGTCCTTTGCCAAAAACCTGAAGGGAACTACCGTCATTATGATCGCCCAGCGCATCTCCTCGGTGCGGTATGCGGACCGGATCCTGGTTCTGGACGACGGCGCCGTTGCGGGCCAGGGGACCCATGAGGAGCTGCTGAAGACCAACCAGGTCTATCAGGAGATCTATCATTCTCAACAGGAAGGGGTGGGGGAATAATGCCGGGACCTCATGGACGCGGGAACGACAGGTTTGCCAAGCCGAAGGATGCGAAAAAGACCCTCCTCCGCCTGTTGGGATATCTGTCCCGGCGAAAGCTGCCTCTGGTGGGGGTAGGACTGCTTTTGCTTGTCTCGGTGGGAACGAACCTGGGGGGCTCCTACTACATGCGCCCCCTGATCAACAGTCTGGTGGACGGGACCTTTCACGGTCCCGGAGACCTGCTGAGGGCCCTTATCCCCCTGGGAGGGGTCTATCTGGTGGGGGCGGGGGCGGCTTACCTCCAGTCGGTCACCATGGCCCGGCTGGCCCAGAAGGGGGCCAACCGGCTGCGGGGGGACCTGTTTGGAAAGCTTCAGGAGCTGCCCATCTCTTATTATGACGGCCACACCCACGGGGAGCTGATGAGCCGCTTTACCAATGACGCGGACAATGTGGAGATGGCCCTGCGGGATTCAGTGGTGTCTCTGTTCTCCTCGGCCATCATGTTCCTCGGCCTGGTGGGAATCATGCTCTACACCAACGCGCTTCTCTTCTTTGTCACCGTGGTGGTGCTGGGACTTACCTTTTTGGTCATCAAGTTTATGGGCGGCCGCTCCCGAAAGTATCACCGCCAGCAGCAGGCCGCCCTGGGCAAGGTCAATGGCAACATTCAGGAGATGATCGAGGGACTGAAGGTGGTCAAGGCATTTACCCATGAGGAGACCGCCAAGGCCGACTTTGCCCAACTCAACGAGGCATACCGCCAGGCCGCCACCGACGCCAGCTTTTACTCCACGGCGGTGATGCCCATCGCGGGGAATCTAAATCATATCGGCTATGCCTTCACCGCCATTTTGGGAGGGGCGCTGGCCATATTCGGGGGCTTTGACATTGGGGGATTTACCATCTACCTCAACTACACCAAGCAGGTCTCCCAGCCGTTGAACCAGATCTCCCAGCAGATCAACACCATTCTTTCCGCTCTGGCGGGGGCGGAACGCATTTTTGAGGTCATGGACGCCCAGCCGGAGCCGGATGAGGGACGGGTGACCCTGGCGGCGGTGCGGATGGCTGAGGACGGGACCATGACCCTGGCCCCGGAGGGAGAGCGGACGGGCCGTTGGGCTTGGAGGGTCCCCCACAACGACCGTATGAAGCTGGTCCGCTGTAAAAAGACCCCTGACGGGGAGTTGGTGGAGTGCGGGGAGGACGCC
The DNA here is from genome assembly GCA_947577065.1 of uncultured Pseudoflavonifractor sp. Classification (GTDB taxonomy): domain Bacteria; phylum Bacillota; class Clostridia; order Oscillospirales; family Oscillospiraceae; genus Vermiculatibacterium. The sequence goes on along the minus strand of CANPTT010000005.1, from coordinate 35,438 downwards.
CCCGACCACCTCTGGGCCTGGAGATACCCCCAGGGGGACCCGGCCCAGGGCCTCCACCGGATCCGGGGGGCGGTGACCCGGGGAACGGACTATGACCTTACCGAGCTTACCGGGGCGGTCCGCTTTGAGCACGTGGACTTCTCCTACGTTCCCGGAAAGCGGATCCTGAAGGATGTGTCGGTCTACGCCAACCCAGGCCAGAAGATCGCCTTCGTGGGCTCCACCGGGGCGGGAAAAACCACCATTACCAACCTCATCAACCGCTTTTACGAGATCCAGGAGGGGGTCATCACCTACTGCGGCATTGACGTGAAGGAGATCAGAAAGGACGACCTGCGCCGCTCCCTGGGGGCGGTGCTTCAGGACACCCACCTCTTTACCGGCACGGTGATGGAGAACCTCCGCTACGGCCGCCTGGACGCCACCGACGAGGAATGTATCGCCGCGGCGAAAACGGCGGGAGCCCACTCCTTCATCCGCCGCCTTCCGGAGGGCTACAACACCATGGTCACCGGGGACGGCTCCAACCTGAGCCAGGGCCAGCGCCAGCTTCTGGCGATCGCCCGGGCCGCCGTGGCTGACCCTCCCGTGATGATTTTGGACGAGGCCACCTCCTCCATTGACACCCGGACCGAGGCCCAGATCCAAAGGGGCATGGATGCCCTCATGGAGGGCCGCACCGTCTTTGTCATCGCCCACCGGCTCAGCACGGTACGCAACGCCGACTGTATCGTGGTCATTGAGCACGGCGAGATAGAGGAGAAGGGCAGCCACCAGGAGCTTTTGGACAGGCAGGGCCGCTACTACCGTCTCTACACCGGCCAGTTTCAACTGGAGTGAACCGATGGGGGGTAGGGCCCGTTAAATAAATATCAAACGCTGTATTGCGTATTCCAGCCGGGTATGATATGATAAAAAAAGATTCCGGGACCCTGTGGGGCCAATATTTTTAGGGAGGTCATATAAATGGGATTTTTGACAGGGAAGACCGTTATTATCACCGGTGCGGGCCGGGCTGTCCTCAGCGACGGCAAAAGCTGTGGCTCCATCGGATACGGCATTGCCACCGCCTTTGCCAAGGAGGGGGCTAACATTGTCATCACCGGCCGGAACGGGAAAAAGCTGGAGGACGCCAAGGAGGAGCTGGAGCGGCTCTATGGGGTGAAGATCCTTACCGTCCAGGCCGATGTGGCCGCCGGCACGGACAATAAGGCCACCGTCCAGCATGTGGTGGACGAGACCATGAAGACCTTTGGCCGCATTGACGCCCTGATCAACAACGCCCAGGCCTCCGCCTCCGGCGTGACCCTGGCCGACCACTCCACCGAGCAGTTTGACCTGGCCCTCTACTCCGGTCTGTACGCCGCTTTCTACTATATGCAGGCATGCTATCCCTATCTGAAGGAGACCAAGGGCTCCGTCATTAACTTTGCCTCCGGCGCGGGTCTGTTTGGCAACTACGGCCAGTGCGCCTACGCCGCCGCCAAGGAGGGCATCCGGGGGCTGAGCCGGGTGGCCGCCACCGAGTGGGGCCCCGACGGCATCAATGTGAACGTTATCTGCCCCATTGCCTGGACCGCCCAGCTGGAGAACTTCCAGAACGCCTATCCGGACGCCTTTAAGGCCAATGTGAAGATGCCCCCCATGGGCCACTACGGCGATCCCGAGACCGAGATCGGTCGGGTCTGTGTCCAGCTTACCAACCCGGACTTTAAATATCTCACCGGCGAGACCCTCACCCTGGAGGGCGGTATGGGACTGCGGCCGTAAAAGGGCTGCTGCAGACAGAAAAAGGGAGCGTGATACCGCCGGTATCACGCTCCCTTTTTTGTTAGTCCTCGTCAGGGTTGAAGTAGTAGGGCCGCATAAGGCTTCCGGACTGCTCGGTGGAGTCCTTTTGGCTGCCCAGCCGAAGGGTGGGCTCCAGGGGGCCCCGGCGGCGGTCGCCGCGGCGCTTTCCTTTCTCCGGAGAAGGCTTTGCGGGGGAGGCACGCCGCTCCTGGGGAGCGGGCTTGGCCGCCGGATTTTCCGGAGCGGTGACTTTCTTGGCCGCCGGTCTCTGCGGCCGGGAAAGAGACCTTGTGCCCGCCGGCTGTTTGGCGGTGGGCTTGGCCGGCTTGGGGGTTCGGGCGGGGCGGCGCGCCGGGGCGTCGTGTCCCCCGGAGGGTCGCTCCTCCCTGGGGGCCAACAGCCGGGCGGTGGCGTCCATAATGACTTCCCCCGCAGAGTCGTTTTTAAACCGCTGGGCCTGGATGGCCCGCTCCTCGGCAAGCCAGGCTTCGTAGGCGGGGTCCCGCTGGGGCTTCCTTTCCTTTTGGGGGCGGTGGGCTGGGGTGGCGGGCTTGGGGGCCATGGCGGAGAGGGCCTGGTCCAGAGTCTTGCTGGGGCGGTAGCCCGCCTGCTTTTTGACGGGGGCGGTGGGACGGGCGGCGGGCGCCGTCCCTGTGGAGGGGGAGCGGGGAGAGGCGCGGCGGCCTGTGGCCTCCCACTCTGGGGGCGGGGCGGGAGGCTTGGCGACGGAGCGCTGCTTTTTCCGCTCCCGGGCGGCCTGACGGGCCTCCTGGTCATCGGCGTTGACGAGCTTGCCGTGCTTGTCCCGCTTAGGGGCCTCAAAATTCTGCATGGGGAAGGGGTGGCCCTCCACCACGGGGATGGGCTTTTTCAGCAGCTTTTCAATGGGGGCCAAAAGCTCCTTCTCTCCAAATTCACAAAAGGACACCGCCGTGCCGCCGTGGCCCGCCCGGCCGGTCCGACCGATGCGGTGGACATAGGTTTCGGGCACGTCGGGAAGGTTGTAGTTAAAGACGTGGCTCAGCTCCTCAATGTCAATGCCCCGGGCGGCGATGTCGGTGGCGACCAGGGCTTTGATCCGTCCGGTCTTGAAATCACTGAGCGCCTGCTGACGGGCGGTCTGGCTTTTGTTGCCGTGAATGGCGGCCGAGGGGATGCCCGCCTTTTGAAGGTCTCCCGCCACCTTGTTGGCCCCGTGCTTGGTGCGGGTAAAGATAAGGGCGTTTTTTACATCCGGATGCTTGACCAGCATGGCCAGCAGCTTGGACTTGTTTCCCCGGTCCACATAGAAAAGCCGCTGGTCAATGACCTCTACCGGGGAGGAGACCGGGTCCACCGCCACCTTTACCGGATCGGTCAGCAGGGAATCCACCAGTCCCTGGACCTCCGGGGGCATGGTGGCGGAGAAAAAGAGGGTCTGCTTTTTGGAGGGAAGCCAGGTGAGGATCTTCTTTACATCGTGGATAAAGCCCATGTCCAGCATCCGGTCGGCCTCGTCCAGCACAAAGATCTCCAGCCGCTCCACATGGACAAAGCCCTGGTTATGCAGGTCCTCCAGCCGACCCGGCGTGGCGACAAGGATGTCCACCCCGGCCTTTAATTTGTCCACCTGGGGCTGCTGTCCCACTCCGCCGAAGATAACGGCCGAGCGCAGGGGCAGGTTTTTCCCATAGGCTTCAAAGCTCTCCTGGATCTGGAGAGCCAGCTCCCGGGTAGGGGTCAAGATGAGGGCGCGGATAGGGCGGGCCCCCCGAAAAGGTTCGGCCTTTCGCTGATTGAGCTGCTGCAAAATGGGGGTGGCAAAGGCGCAGGTCTTGCCTGTGCCGGTCTGGGCACAGCCCAGCACATCCCGCCCCGCCAGGGCGGGGGGGATGGCCTTTTCCTGGATGGGGGAGGGCTTTTCATAGCCCAGCTTTTTTAGGGCGGAGAGAATGGGGGGGCAGAGCCCCAGGTCTTGAAAGGTCATAAAAACGTTCCTTTTTGTCGAATGTCCCACCCACGGCAAAACAGGGGCGCGTCTCAAGACGCGTCCCGGAGTGGGAAAGCGGAACATATAGCGGCAAAGCCGGCCCCCGCCTTCCGCTGGCGGCGGCTAATACACGGTCACACCGTGAAGACTATCAAGTATAGTTCAGTATATCACAGATGGGGAAAAATTACAACTCCAGGACCTGAATGATTTTCCGCGCCGTATCGGCCGCCTTGGGGCGGTCGGCGTTTACCGTCACGTCGGCGTATTTTTCATAAAGGGGGACCCGCAAAGCGTAGAGCTCCTGAAGCGTCTGGCCGGGAGCAAGAGGAACGCCCCGGCTGGAAAGGTTCCAAAGCCGCTTTTCCAGCACCTGGCAGGGCAGCTTCAGATAGACCACCGGGCCCAAGTCCTTGAGATGCAGGGCCCCCTTTTCCCGCAGCACGGCGGACCCCCCGGGGGCGATGACGGTGTTTTTGCAGTGGAGAGAGGCGATGACCTCCGCCTCCGCATCCAAAAATCCCTCGTTTCCCAAGGAGTCCAGGACCTGCTGAAGGGAGGAGGCGGCGTGGGCCGCCGCAATGAGAGGATCCACATCCAAAAAGGCGCAGCCCAGCCGCTGGGCCAGGATGCGTCCCACCGAGGACTTTCCTGACCCGGGCATCCCGATAAGCGTGACATTCATGCTTCGTCCTCCCCCCCCCTCAAAACGCATGGGGGAATTGTACCATGAGCGGGGAAAAAAGGCAAGCTCTGACCGGGGCCTTACTCCTCCACCTCGGCCTGCTCCACAGCCTCCCGCAGGAGCAGGTTGATGACCTCGTTCCGGGAGCGGTTGCTCTGCTGGGCCAGGGTGTCGATCTGTCCCAGAAGCTCCTCCTTGATGCGGATAGAGATGACCTTGTTTCCGTCCTCTCCCCGCAGGGGAGAACGCTTTTTAATGGTAATTCTGTCGCTCATACCTTCACCTCATCAAAATTGTATGTTGACAGATTTTATAAATATATGTTACACTTCAAATTAGATATTAATATTCTATATATGAATACATATAAAAATACAAAAGCAAAGAGGCGGAGCCATGGAAAGCGCAGAGCCCGGCCGGGAGACCCCCCTGGCCCAGGTGCAGGAATTGCGGGAGCTGAAACGGAGGTACAGAATTTATAATGACGAGACGCTGCGCCGCTGGATGACGGCGGTGATGGGCCGCCACCGCCAAGCCATGGAGGAGATCCTGACGGAGCGGGGAGAGCGGGCCTGACGTGGGCGTTGGGGCCGGGCGAAAAAGGAGACGGGGACGGGGCCGCGCAGCGGTCCCGTCCCCGTCTTGTCCCAAGGCTTAAAAACAGCTTCGGTCCACCTTCCCGGACTCAAACTGCTCCCAAAAGCGCAGGTATCCCTCCCGGTCAAACTTGGGGGAAAAGCGCTCCTTGATCTGCCGGGCCTCGGCAGCGTGGTCCCAAAGAAGGTCGATGACCGTCAGGGCCATGGCCTTGGCGGGCATGACGTAGGCCATTTCCTTATCACAGATGGTAAAATCCTTGCTATGGGCGTCCCCCAGGTAACCGCCGGTGGACATGTGGATAAAGGGCATGATGCTGCTGATATCTCCGGCGTCGGTGGCCCCCATCAGCTCCTGACCGTAGATGCTGCTGCCTTGGCCCAAAAGGGCCTCCCCGTTTAGGGCGAAAAGTTCGGAGAGCCGGGGATCCTGGATGAGGGGCAGATATCCGGGCAGTTCCCGGATATCCACACTGGCCCCGATGGCGTAGGCGCAGCCCTGGAGGCAGCGGTTTACCTTTTCGGAGGCGTCCAGGATCCCCTCCAGATTGGTGCCCCGGACATAGGTCTCCAGGCGCACATCGGCGGGGACGATGTTCACCAGGTCGCCGCCCTTGGTCATGATGGGGTGGATACGGATCCGGTCCTTTTCCCGGAAGGTCTCCCGCTGGGAGTTGACCGCCAAAAGGGACAGGCAGGCGGCGTTGAGGGCATTGATGCCGTCAAAGGGCCGGGCGCCGGCATGGGCCTCCTTTCCGGTAAAGCGGATGAGCTTGCCCACAAAGCCGGAGCTGTCGCAGCCAATGAGAAAATGCCGGTCTCCTACCCCGGCGTGGGAGTGGATCATCATCCCCATGTCCACATCATCCAGCACGCCCAGGCGAATATATTCCTGTTTGCCGCCGATGAAGTGTATCTTTCCCTCCTGGCGCAGGCGCTCCCGGTACTCCAGCTCCACATATTCCTCGGCGGGGACGGCGGCGAAGACCACGTCCCCGTCCAGTTCGGCGGCCAGGGGGGCCAGACCCATGGCCGCCCCCAGCATGGAGGCGATCTGGGAGTTGTGGCCGCAGGAGTGGGCGGCTCCGGTAGACATGTCGGCTTGGGGGTGAAGGGGACAGATGACCGCGTCCAGTTCCCCCATGATCATCACACGGGGGCCGGCCTGGCCGCCCTTCAGGTTTCCCTTTACCCCAGTAATGGCAAGAGCGTCCTGGTGGGGGATCCCCAGGGAATCCAGGGTCTTCCGCACCAGGGCGGAGGTCCGTTCCTCCTTAAAGCCCAGCTCCGGGTGGGCAAAGATATCCTCTCCCAGGGAGATGATCTCCTCCCTGCGGGCGTCAATATTTTGAATACAGCGCTGCTTGAGCTCTTCCTTTGTCATATGCCCCGCTCCCTATCGGATAAAAATGGTGAAATTTCACAGGTAAATTGCGGTCGGACCTCCCTATCATATACAAAAAGCCCTTTTATTTCAAGGAGTATTGACAATTTTCCTGTGAAAAGATATGCTTTAAGGCAAGAGATCCCATATGTGCCCCCAATAGCGGGGGCGGGATGGAGGGAGGGAGTCCTTATGGCGACCGCCGTGGTTCAAACCGTGTGGAAGGATCGTACACTAGGACTGCACCCTAAGGATACCCTTATACAGCATCAGAATAACCAGAGCTTTTATCAGTCCCCCCATTGTGCCCGGATATCCCGGCGCGATGGAGGGCGTCTTGTTTCTAGCGGATATTTTTGGGGCGGCAAGGCCAGGGAGGAGAGGACATAAATGGAGCGCAGACGACAGGCCCTTTTGCTGGCATTCCCCACGGCCCTGGCGCTTTTTGTATTTTTCCTGGTGCCCATGGCCTATATTTTGCTCCGGACCCTGTTTACCAATGGGACATCTGACTTTACCGCCTTTTTCACCGACCCGTTCTATTTGGATATTCTCTGGACCACCCTGCGGGTATCGTTGCTGTCCACGGGCATTTCCCTACTGCTGGGGTATCCGGTGGCCTACTTTATGGCCCGGACCCGCTCCCGCATGAAAAAGGTGATGATGGTCATTATCCTCTTTCCCTTTCTGGTCAGCGCGGTGGTCCGCTCCTATGGCTGGATGGTCATTTTGGGGACCAATGGGCTTCTCAACCAGCTGCTTTTGGCGCTGGGACTGATCTCCCGGCCGTTGAAGATCCTGAATACGGAGGCGGCGGTTATCATCGGCATGATCCATCTGCTGATCCCCTATATGGTCCTCTCCCTGGTGGGAGTGCTGCAAAGCATCGATCCCAATGTGGAGTACGCGGCCTACAGCCTGGGGGCCACCCCGGCCCAGACCTTTGCCAAGGTGGTCTTTCCCCTGAGCCTGCCGGGGATCCTGTCCGGGTGCGTGTTGGTGTTCACCATGAGCATGACCTCCTACGTGACCCCCAAGCTGCTGGGGGGCTCCAAGTTCCGGATGATGGCCACCATGGTGGTGCAGGAGATCAACGTGAACTTTGATTGGAGCGCCGCCTCCGCCGTGAGCTATATCCTGCTGGCGGTGATATTGGCGGTCCAGGTGGTCATCGTGCTGTTGACCTCGGGCTATATGAAGCGGATGGGAGGCGGAAAGAATGGATGACAGACGGGTCAACTGGGCCTGCCGGGTTTTGGCGGGGCTGGTGATGGTCTTTTTGCTGGCCCCCCTGGTGGTCATCGTTATCGCCTCCTTTACCCCCACGGCCCTGATCACCTTTCCCCCCAAGGGGTTTTCTCTGAAGTGGTACGCCAATATCTTTCACGCCTCCACCCACTTTATAAATGGATTGGTCAACAGCCTGAAGCTGGGGCTTATCGCCACGGGGGTGGATGTGTTTCTGGGGGTCTTTGCCGCTCTGGCGGTGTGCCGGTATGATTTCAAGGGGAAGAACGCCCTGCTGAATTACTTTACCTCCCCCATGTATGTGCCCAGCGTGGCCTTTGCCTTTGTGCTTCTCCAGGTATACAGCCAGATCGGGGGGATCCCGGGGATGGCGCGGCTCCTCATCGGCCATCTGGTGATCATCCTGCCCTATATCGTCCGGAACACCGTATCGGTGCTCCACGTGTTTGACTGGACGTTGGAGGACGCGGCCACCTCCCTGGGGGCTGCCCCGGCCCAGGTATTTTTCAAGATCACCCTGCCCCTGGCAAAGCCCGGGGTGCTGGCGGGGGCTCTGCTGGCCTTCCTCTACTCCTTTGACGAGGTGGCGTTGAGCAGTCTTCTCTCCACCCCCAAGTTTGTGACACTGCCCATCCGGATCATGAATTATATGGAGCTGACCTTCGACCCCACTTTGGCGGCCATCTCCACCCTGCTCATTCTGGCTTCCCTGGTCCTCATTGTGCTGATGGAGAAGCTGGTGGGGCTGGATATGTTTGTAAAGTAAGGAGGCAACGGTATGGCGACGTTGGAACTGAAAGGCCTGGTCAAACGCTTCGGGGATTTTACCGCTGTGGATGGGATGGACCTGCAGGTGGCCCAGGGGGAGATGATCGCCCTGTTGGGCGGCAGCGGCTGCGGCAAGACCACCACCCTGCGGATGATCGCCGGGTTTACCGAGCCCACCGGAGGCACCATTCTGGTGGATGGGGAGGACGTGGGAAAGATCCCTCCCTACAAGCGGAATATCGGCATCTTCTTTCAGAATTATGCCCTGTTTCCCCATATGACCGTTTTTGAGAACGTGGCCTTTGGACTGAAGCTCCAGAAGTGCTCCAAGGAGGAGACGGCCCGCCGGGTGGGGGAGATCCTGTCCCTGGTGAAGCTCACCGGGCTGGACGGCCGGTATCCCCGGGAGCTGTCGGGAGGCCAGCAGCAGCGGGTGGCCCTGGCCCGGGCGTTGGTGACAAGGCCCTCCATCCTGCTGCTGGACGAGCCTCTCTCTAACCTGGACGCCAAGCTCCGGGTGGAGATGCAGGTGGAGATCAAGCGGATCCAGAGGGAGCTGGGGATCACCACCATCATCGTCACCCACGACCATGAGGAGGCGGTGTCCCTGGCCGACCGGGTCATTGTCATGAACCAGGGGCGGATCCAGCAGATCGGCACCCCCCAGGAGATCTTTGACCATCCCGCCAGCCCCTTTGTGGCGGACTTTATGGGCTTTTCCACCTTCCTCCACGGCAAGGCGGGGGGAGCGCCCCGGGGAGGGAAGCGGCCCATCCTCTGTGGGGAGAAGACTCTTTGGGTGGCCCAGGAGGAGGCGGAGGACCTGGACGAGGGGGAGAGCTGCCTGCTGGCCCTTCGCTCAGAGAGTATGACCCTGGTGGAGGCCCGGTGGGAGAACGCGTTCCCGGGCCGGATCGAGAGTATGACCTACAAGGGACACACCACCCGGCTGGAGGTCTCGGGATGCTTTGACGAGCCGGTGTTCCCGGCCCTGGGAGAAATCCCCGGATCCGGGGTGGGGGATGAGGTGCTGGTACATTTCCCCTACCGAAAGATCTGTGTATATAAGGCATAAAATAAAACGGATGAGGAGAATGAACATGAAAAAGAAGATGCTGGCTCTGGTCCTATCCACCGCGATGACCCTGTCCCTGGCCGCCTGCGGCGGCAAGCCCGCTGAGACCCCCACCGCCGACGGCGACGGCAAGGACTTTGGCGGCGCGGAGCTGGTGGTGGCTACCTGGGGTTGGGCCGAGGCCGGGCTGAAGGCCCTGGCCGCCGACTTTGAGAGCGCCTACAACTGCACCATCGTGGTGGATCCCACCAGCGGCAACGGGGACCGGCTCAACAAGCTGATGGCCGAGAAGAACGACCCCACCGCCGACGTGGCCCTGCTCACCAAGAGCTTTGCCGAGGTGGGGATCCAGGCCGACCTCTTTGAGAAGGTGGACACCGGCGTGGTCACAAGCCTTGGGAACCTCTACGACTTCGCCCAGGACAAGAACGGATATGGACCCTGCTACTCCGTGTGCCGCTACGGGATCATGTATGACGCCGCCGCCCTGGAGAGGGCCGGGGTCCCCGCCCCCACCTCCTACCAGGACCTGTTTGACGACAAGTACGCCGGCATGGTGGCTCTGCCGGACATGACCTCCACCGCCGGTCCCTATATCCTGGTGGCTATGGCCGAGGCCATGGGGGGCAGCCAGGAGGACGTGAGCGCCGCCATGGCTCTCATGCAGGAGAAGAAGGACAACATCGACCTGTGGTACAGCGCCTCCTCCGACGTGGTCAACGCCTTTACCACCGGGGAGGCCTGCATCACCGTGTTTATGGACATCAACATGCCCGGCCTCATTGACAGCGGGCTGGACATGGTATGGGCCGACGCCGCTGAGGGCTCCTTCGCCGCCCCTGCCACCGTCAACGTGGTGAAGGGCTGCAAGAACCCGGAGCTGGCCCAGCTGTTTGTGGAGTACCTGGTCTCTGACGAGACTCAGAGCAAGATCGCCGAGGCCATGAACGAGGCCCCTGTGAGCAAGAACGCCACCATGCCCGAGGAGCTGAAGACCTATCTGGCCTTCGGTGAGGAGGCCATCGGCGCCCTGAAGGAGTTTGACGAGGGGTTCATCACCAACGCCAAGGCCGAGTGGATCGACACCTTCCAGCGCACGGTGAATGTGAAGTGATCTTCCTTTCTGAATGAAATGGGACAGCCCGCCGGGAGCCGGCGGGCTGTCTTTTTTTGCCCCGGGAGAGGGTATGCCACCCGCCTCCGCCACATATAAATGGCACACAAGGAGGGGTTTTGATGAACCTGAATGTGAAGATCTTCCATCTGAAGCGAAAGCCCATGACGGTGCTGGCCTGCGCCCTGGCGGCGGCGGTGATGTTCGGGGCGGTGAATGCCCCGGCGGTGGTGGCCTCGGCCACCCAGAGGCAGCTTCCCATCTACTGCGTCCAGAGGGACCAGAAGATGATCTCGATCTCCTTTGACGCGGCCTGGGGAAATGAGGACACCCAGCAGCTCATCGACATTTTGGGCAAGTATGATATCAAGGCCACCTTTTTCGTGGTGGGGGAGTGGGTGGACAAATATCCCGAGTCGGTGAAGGCGCTCCACGACGCGGGACATGAGGTGATGAACCACTCCAACGACCACGCCCACATGTCCCAGCTCAGCCGGGAGGAGATCATTGCCGACGTGAACGCCTGCAACGACAAGATCGAGGCGGTGACCGGGGTGCGGCCCACCCTGATCCGGCCCCCCTATGGGGAGTATGACGACAATGTGATCTCTGCCATTCGCTCTATGGATATGGAGCCCATCCAGTGGGACGTGGATTCCCTGGACTGGAAGGACCTCTCCGCCGCCGAGATCACCAAGCGGGTGACGGGAAAGGTCCAGGCCGGGTCCATCGTCCTGTTCCACAATGCTGCCAAGCATACGCCCGAGGCGCTCCCCGGGATCATTGACGCCCTTCTTCAGCAGGGGTATACCTTTGTGCCCATTTCCCAGCTCATATTGCCTGGGGAATGCGGGACGGATTATACCTTGGACCACACGGGGAGACAGTGCCCGGCCAAATGAGGGAAGGCGTGGGGGGGGTGGCGTGCCGGGGCGCTGTGCTCCACTTGACAAAATCCACCCGCTCATATACAATAATCTTCAGACCGCGAGGACAAACTGAATACAGGGGCGCTGGACGCAAGTCCGGCTGAGATGCAGGGGCGTAGTGCCGCCCCCGGTCCCTTGGAACCTGATCCGGGTAATGCCGGCGTAGGAAGCGATTTAGCAGACGATTTTTGTCTCCTTTTGTACCGCAATGCGCTTCCCCCGGTTTGCGCTTGCGGTACTTTTTTAGAAAAGAGAGGCAAAAACAATGAGAAACGAAAAAGTCCGAATGCTCTGTGAGGGAGCGCTGTGCGTCGCCATGTCGGTGGTGCTGAGCTATGTGAAGCTGGACGTGGGGCCCAGCGGCGGGTCCATCAACGCCACCATGATCCCACTGGTCCTGTTCGCCATCCGCTGGGGGTGGGGCTGGGGCGTCGGCGCGGGCCTGGTTTTCGGGACCCTGAAGTATTTTCTGGGCGAGGGCTTTGTCATCAGTTGGGTCTCTATCCTCTTCGACTATTCCGTGGCCTACGCCTTTGTGGGCTTTGCCGGGGTGCTCAAGGGCAAGGCCAACACCGCGTGGCTGGCCGCTCTGATGGGCTGTGTGGCCCGGTTCGTGGTCCACTACCTCAGCGGCGTTACCGTCTATGCCGAGTGGATGCCGGAGGAGTTTCTGGGCATGACCATGACAACGCCCTTCTTTTATTCGTTCCTCTATAACCTGTTCTATATGCTCCCCAGCACAGTGATCACGCTGGTGGGCGTCTTTGCCCTGAGCATGGTTGCCCCCGTCCGCAAGTGGCTGGAGGGCTCCGATTTGAAATAACCAAAGAGAAAGAAGGGACCCCCTTGGGAAAATTTGATGGAGTGCTGCTGGTCTCGGATTACGACGCCACCTTCGCCATGGGGCAGAATGTGCCCCCGGCGAACCTGGAGAGGCTGGAATACTTTCAGGCCCAGGGGGGAAAATTCACCATCGCCACGGGACGGTCGGTCCTTACCTTTAAGCAGGTGCGGCCCCTGATCCCTTTCAACGCCCCGGTGCTGCTGGCCAACGGCTCCATTATCTGCGATTTCCACCGGGGGGAGATCCTGTTTGAAAAGCCCCTGCCCCCCTCGGTTGTGGAGGATATGGCTTTGCTTGCCCGGCTCCGGCCCGAGATGAGCCTGGAGGCCTACGTGGGGGAGAACGACCTCTATGTGTGGAACACCAACTCCTACGTGGAGCGGCATATGGCCTATGTGGGAGCCACCGGGCATTTCAGCCGGGTGGAGGAGATGCCCTATCCCTGGGACAAGGCCATTCTGGAGCATGAGCATCAGGTCCTGGAGGAGCTCCAGCGGGAGATCCTGGCCCGGTGGGGAGACCGGTATGAGGCTATTTTTTCCGCGGAGCATATGCTGGAGCTGAACCCCAAGGGCTGCACCAAGGGCACCGGGGTCCTGCGGCTGTGTGAGCTGCTGGGGATCAAGAGGGAGAACGTCTACTGCGTGGGAGACAATGAGAACGACATCTCCATGCTGGAGGTCTCCGCCCTTCCCTTTGCCCCGGCCAACGCCATCCCCGGGGTGAAGGCAGTAGAGGGAGTTCACCTCCTGCCCCCCTGTCAGGAGGGGGCCATCGGGGCGCTTGTCGATGTGCTGGATGAGCGGTATTGAGAAAAAACAAAAACAGAGGGTATTTCTCGCCTCGAGAAATACCCTCTGTTTTTGTTTTCGGGGTGGACGCTGTTTTACAGAAATTGAAACTCCACCGTCTCCACGGTCCGCTCCACGTCCTCGCCCCAGATACCTACGCCGTCCACTGTCATCTCCCCAAGCTGGTTGTCGTAGGGGTCGTTGCGGTAGCAGGGGTCGGGAGGGGTGAGGGGGGCCTGGAACACCGAATTTGCCACCATGCGGCAGGGATCCAGGTTGCCGAAGTAGTGCTTTCTGCGGCTCACTTCTCCGTTCCGCCGGGCCCCGGAGCCGAAGGAGGGGTCGGCGTAGAGCCAGCCGTAGGGGGCGATGTAAAACATAGCCCAGTCGTGGGCGCCGGAGTCATCCGGGGTGGCGTGGAGGCCGCTCTGCCACCGGGCGGGGACCCCGGCGATGCGGCACAGGGTGATAAAGAGGAGGGCCATGACCCCGCAGTCCCCCCGCAGCTCCTTGGCGCAGGAGTCGGCGATGTTGTCCAGCAGCACATAGGCGGGCTGGTAGCGGTAGTCCACGTTCTCCGTTATATAGTCATAGATGGCCCCCGCCCTCTCCACCGGGGTCTTGCAGCCCTTGGTGATGCGCTCACACAACTCCCGGAGATAGGGGGTAAAGGCGATGTGGGGCAGCTCCTCCTGGGTATCAAAGGTGGGCTGCGCCTCGTCGCATTTCAGCGTGTAGGGATCCACATAGGCCGCGTGGTGCTTGTAGCGGTAGGTCACCTCAAAGCAGTCCCGCTCGCTGCTCTCCCAGTAGATGGTCCGGGCGGGGGAGTCCAACCGGGCTAGGACATAGCCCGGGGTGGCATCCAAAATTTCGATCTCGCTCTGTTGGGGGCAGTCCGCCGGGATGGGGAGCCAGGCCCGGACCTTCTTTCCGCCGGCGGGCTTGGCCGCCTTAATGGTGGCCTTCAGGGTAAGGCGGGCGGTAAGGCCGCCCTCTCTCTCCATCCGGGAGAGCATCTCATCCCGCTGGGTGTGGTCCTCATGCTCCAGCTTCAAGCCGGGGGCCTCCTTCTCGGCGTAGATGCGCACGCAGCTGAGAAAACGGTCATGGTACTGGATGTGGCCGTTCACATACCGCCAGTCAATGCGGCGGTGGTCCACCAGGGTATCGAACTGCTCCTCGGTGAACTCGGGCCACTCGGAGCGCACCTGGGCTATGGCTTCTTCCCTGGAGAGGGGGTAGTTATCCTCCAGCCGGGAAAGCCGTACCCGCTCGGCCCGGAGCCGGGGGGCCAGCTCGGGCTGGACCCCGGCGGAGAGATAACCGTCAATGAGCCGCAGGGCGCCTGTAATGTCCCCTGCCTTTACCAGCCGGTCCACATTGGCGGGGAGGGTGTCCATGAGATGGCGGAAATCCTCGTTTTGAAAAAGGCTCATTCCTCTTCCTCCGCCGTGATGGCAATACACAGCTCGTCCAGCTGAGCCTGGGTGACTTTGCTGGGAGCGTCCATCATCAGGTCCTGGGCGTTCTTATTCATGGGGAAGGGGATGATCTCCCGAATGGACTCCTCCCCGGCCAGGAGCATCACCATCCGGTCCACTCCCGGGGCGATGCCGGCATGGGGGGGCGCGCCATAGGTAAAGGCGTTATACATGGCGGGGAATTTGGCCTTTACGTCCTCCTCCTCCAGACCCACCATCCAGAAAGCCTTGATCATGATCTCCGGGTCGTGGTTCCGCACGGCGCCGGAGCTCAGCTCGATGCCGTTGCATACCAGGTCATACTGGTCGGCGGTGATGGAGAGGGGGTCGATCTCGCCCTTGATGGCCTTTTCCACCGTTTCCATACCACCGGCGGGCATGGAGAAGGGGTTATGGCAGAACTCCAGCGCGCCGGACTCCTCCCCGATCTCGTACATGGGGAAGTCCACGATCCAGCAGAACTCGTAGCGCTCTTTGTTAAAGTGGTTGGGGCAGAATGCGCCAAGGGTTTTGACCAGCACACCGGCGGCCTTTTGGGCGGCGCCCTTAGGCCCGGCGGAGAGGCCCACGAAGGTGTTGGGCTTCAGGCCCAGGGCGTCGATGACGGCCTGCTTGTTCTCCTGAACGAACTTGCTGATGCCGCCCACCAGCTCTCCGTTTTCGTCCAGCCGGAACCAGTAGGCCTTGCTGCCGGACTGAACCTCCACGTCGGCGCAGAGCTTGTCGATCTGCTTCCGGGTGCCCTCGAAATCGGACACCACCACCGCCTTTACCGTCTGATGGGAGAAGGGCTCAAAGCCGCAATCACTCAACAGGTCGGTGGCGTCGGTGACGGTCAGGTCGATGCGCAGGTCGGGCTTGTCGGTGCCGTATTTCTCCATAGCCTCCAGATAGGGGATGCGGGTGAAGGGGGGCTTGGAGGCGGTATCATACTTGCCGTATTTGGCGAAGATGGGGGGCAGCACGTCCTCCAGCACGGCAAACACGTCCTCCTGACTGGCGAAGGCCATCTCCATATCCAGCTGGTAGAACTCGCCGGGGGAGCGGTCGCCCCGGGCGTCCTCGTCCCGAAAGCAGGGGGCGATCTGGAAGTACTTGTCAAAGCCGGAGGCCATGAGAAGCTGCTTGAACTGCTGGGGGGCCTGGGGCAGGGCGTAAAACTTGCCGGGGTGCTTCCGGCTGGGGACCAGGTAGTCCCGGGCCCCCTCGGGGGAGGAGGCGGTGAGAATGGGGGTGGTGATCTCCATAAAGCCGTGGTCGATCATGGACGCGCGCAGGGCCGCCACTACCTGGGAGCGGAGAATGATGTTCCGCTTCACATCCGGGTTCCTGAGGTCCAGGTACCGGTGCTTCAGGCGCAGGGCCTCATCGGCCTCCCGGCTGCGGTTTACCTGGAAGGGCAGCTCGTTGTGGCGGCACTTGCCCAGTACGGTAAGGGCGGAGGGCACCACCTCGATATCCCCGGTGGGCAGCTTGGGATTTTTGCTGTCCCGCTCCCGGACCACTCCGGTGACCTGGACGGTGGACTCCTTGTTGAGGGCCTTAAAGGCCTTGACCATCTCCTCGGTCTCGCACACCACCTGGGTCACCCCGTAGTGGTCCCGGAGCACGGCGAAGCCCAGGCCGGAGCCTACCTCTCGAAAATTCTCCAGGAATCCGGCCAGGATGACGCTTTGCCCCACGTTCTCCATGCGGAGGGCGCCGCAGTTATGGGAACGGTAGGCGGTCTTGCAGTTGTCCATACAATCAACTCCTAATCCTTATTAAAGCAAAATATGATCGCTGTTATTGCTTTTGTCCGCCGGTCAGTTGAAGAAGATAGGCCGAGTAGGTCCCGGCCACATCGATCCGGGAGAGCTTATCGGAGTCCTCGCGGATGTCGGCCGCCTGAAGCCAGGCATTCACCTGCTGCTCCAGGGCCGCTCCCTGATACTCCCCCAAAAGGTCGGGGTGGTCTGTGGGGTCCAGCCGCCAAATGATGTGATACCCATAGGTGGACTGGACCGGCTCGGCGGAGTAGGCGCCGATGTCCAGGGCCCGGGTCCCGTCCTCGAACTCCTGGACCATCTCCCCCGCGGTAAAGAGGTAGCCGCCCGGGTTGCTGGTCATTCCCGGATCGGTCCCAAAGACATAGAGCAGGGCGTCAAACTGCTCCATGGTGGGAGCGGCCTTCAGACCGTCCAACACGGCCTGGGCCGACTGGAGGTCTGCTACCAGGATATGCTTGGCGCAGAGGAGGTCATTGAGCTGGACAAATCCACTCAGATCCTCCCGGGAGGGGGAGGGGGTAAGGGTGGCGGCCAGAGCGTCCACCTTACAGCCGAGCTGGGCGGCCTTGTCCTCCATCAGGACCTGGGCCGTCGCCTGGACCTTGGCCTGCTCCACGATGCTCTGGGCCAGGGCGGCGTTGGTCAGATCCAGCCGGGAATTGTAGTAGGTGGCCAGAGTCAGGTCGGTCTGGTAGGCCATCATGTTGATCCAGTAAGCCAGGGTGGCCAGAGAGAGGGGCTTGCCGTTGACCGTCATCACGGCGCCTGCCGTGGAGGCGGCGTCAGAGGGAGTCTGGCCGGGTGCAGGGGTGGGTACAGTGGGTTGGTCCTCTATCCCGGGGCGGCCCACGGAGGAGGGGACAAAGCCAGCCTTGCGCAGGGTGGGGTCGGTGATCCGGGCCACCATGGCGGCCACCTCGGCCCGGGTCAGCATACCGGCGGCATGGAAGGTGCCATATTGGTCCACACCGGTGAGGATGCCCGCGTTGTAGAAGTCCAGCACAGGATCGCCGGCGTCCACATCGGGCAGGGCGTCGATGGAGTTGACAGGGGTCAGCTGCTCTTTTGGGGTCACCGCCGAGAGCAGGTCAAAAAACTCCCGCCGGGTGGCGGGGTCCTGGGGCTTGTCCACCGTGACGCCATAGCCCTTCAGATTTTCCACATACCAGTGATACCAGGGCAGAGACTCCCCGGGGGCTGCCGTACCGTATACGATAGGAGTCCCGTTCATATTCTCCCCCAGCCGGGCGGCGATGGCGGCACACTCAGCCACCGTTATGGTGCCCTGGGGGGTGAACTTCCCGTCTCCGGTGCCTTTCATCAGGCCCGTCTCGGCGCAGATGGTCACATAGGGGGCAAACCAGTCGCCCTCTTTCACATCGACGAAGGTGGGCTCCGCCGCCTGGGCAGAGCCCAGACAAAGCACGAAACATAAGGTTCCGCAAATGAGTTTCTTTTTCATGCCGCACTCCTTTTTTAAGAGAGATCCTTACTTTGTTGGGGGGAGGAGATCATCCTAAAGGTCCGCCCATCAGGTCTACCAGTCGGGAGTAGTATACTTGCAGATCAAGCTCCTTGCATGTCTGGTTGGGTGTGGCCTTCTCTGCCCCGCAGCGGAACAGGGCCTCCTTTTTTACCCAGTCCAAAACGGTGGTCCCGCTGTACGGGGCGTGCCAGTTGAAGTCGTCCCCCAGGCTCCACTCCACATAGGTGAGGGCGTAGTTCACCCCCTGGAAGTATGCCCGGGCCGTGACCCCATTGTCAAAGAGGACCGTGTCGCCGGGGATCCCGGCGGTGGGGAGCACATAGTCGGCGGGGGTGAAGGACTTCCGCAGCTCCGGCTTGGCCATCCGGGCCGCCATAGCCGCCGCCTCCGCCCGGGTGAGGGTCTTGCCCTTGGCGAAGGTCCCGTAGGAGTCGGTGCCGGTGAGGATGCCCCAGTTATAGAACTGGAGGATATCATTCTCATCCTTTACATCGGGCAGGTCCTCGTAGGTGATGGTGTTGATGTTGGAAAAGTAGTCCCAGTTCCCATCGGCCACCAGGGCCATAAAGAGGAGGAAATCGTACCGGGTGGCGGGCTTTTCAAATTCCGCCGGATCATTCCATTTAATGAGCCCGTAAAGGCTGGAGCCGCTCTCCTGGCTGGCGTCCTGGAGATAGTCCACATAGTGCTGGTACCAGGGCAGGCCCGGGTCGGGGGTGGGTTCCGGAATGGGCTTTCCCGTCAGCTTCTCCCGCAGCCGGGCGGCCAGGGCGGCGCACTCGGGGCCGGTGAGGGTCTTGTTTGGCTCAAAGCCCTTGTCCGTCCCGGTCATCAGCCCGATCTCGTAGCAGAGCTTGGCGGTGTCATAGAACCAGTCGGTCTCCTTCACGTCGGCATAGCCGGGGTAGACATTAACAGCGGGGAACTTCTCCTCCCCGACCGCCAGGGCGGGGGAGAGGCACAGTGCAGCGCAGAGAAGAAAAGCGGTAAATCGTTTCATGACAGAAAATCCTCCTGATAAAAGATGCTTTTTAGACGTTCCGCGTACCACGAAGGTTCCCGGGGTTTTACGCCAATTCCTCCAGCCAGCGGAGGAGCCTGTCCATGGTCCCGCTCTTTTCCCGCTCCTCCAAAAAGGAACCCACCACATAGTCGGAGTGGCTGTCCCTTCCGGTCTCGGGCAAATAGAGGGCGGCGGGGATGTCCAACTCCAACGCCCTGCGGTAAAAGTCCATCCCGCAGGGGAACCCCACCACCCCGTCCTCCAGGCCATGGATCAGGAGCATGGGGGTCTTAGGGCTGTTTTTATCCAATAGGAAATAGGGCTGGGCCGCCCGGGGGTCTCCGCCGTTCAAAAGCCGTCTGGAGAGCACCCGAAGAGACAGGGGGGCCTCCCGGTCGAACCGGTAGGGCCCGCCCAGGCCGATGAACCCGGTAAACCGCCCCGCCAGCTCCCCGGTGTAGCACAGCAGGGCTCCCAGCTGAGCCCCGGCGGAGGAGCCCACCGCCACGATCCGGGCGGTGTCCACCCCCTGCTTCTCCAGATAGCGGAGGGCCGCCTTGGTTCCGGCGGTCACGTCCTTGATTTGAGCGGGAAAACGGTATTTGGGAACCAGCCGGTAGCCCGGCATAACGCAGCGGTAGCCCTCCTGGGCCAGCCGCTGACCGATGAAGGAGAAGAAGGAGGGGCTGCCCTTGTCCCAACCGCCCCCGTGGAGGTAGACCACAACTGTCTCCCGCTGGGGCACAGGGGGGACAAAATCCAACAGGTACTGGGTGGGATGGGCCCCGTAGTGTAACTTTCGGGGCTCTATGGTCTTTGTCCACCCCAGCAGCCCTCCAAACAGAGCAGGCCCGCAGGCCAGATCCCGGATCAGACCCTTCATAGCGTTGCCCTCCTTTTATCTCTCTTCCAGCTCCGCCAGATAGTAGACCTCGTCATAGTGGGCCGGGGTGGCGGAGAAGACCTCACGGGTCACACAGGTGGAAATCGGAGAGGGAAAGCCCGTTTCCTCCGCCGCCAAAACGGGGGAAGTCTCCCGTAGGGGCGGGTTCCAAACCCGCCCGCGTTTCCCCGCTTACTCCCGGATGGGAGTTCCCTTGTTCCGGGCGGCTACCTTCTCCCGCAGCCATTCGGGGGCGGCCTCCAGGGCTACCTTCTCCTGCTCTCCGGAGACCATGTCCTTCAGGGAGACCACGCCGTTTGCCACCTCATCCTCCCCCAGGAAGGCCACGTAGGGGACGCCGATCCGGTCGGCATAGTTCATCTTGGCCTTGAACTTCTTGGGCTCTGTGTAGAGCTGGGCCTTTACCCCCACTCCGCGGCAGGCGGTGGCGAAGGCAATGGCGGGGGAGAGGTCCTCCGTCATGGGGAGCACCAGCACGTCACAGGGGGCGGTGGGCAGATCCTCGTTCAGGAGCCCCTGCTCCTGGAGCACATAGAACAGCCGGGTCAAGCCGATGGAGATGCCAACTCCGGGCAGTTGTTTTTCTGTATAATATTCCGCCAAGTTATCATACCGGCCCCCGGAGCAGACGCTTCCCACCTCCGGGTGGTCCAGCAGCATGGTCTCATAGACGGTGCCGGTATAGTAGTCCAGGCCCCGGGCGATGGTGAGGTCCACGGCGAAGTGGTCCTGGGGCACCCCGAAATCCCCCAGATACCGGACCACTGTGTTCAGCTCCTCCAAGCCCTGGTCAAAGGTCTCGTTCCGGCCCCGGTACTCCTCCAGAGCGGCAAGGACCTCTTGGTTGGAGCCCCGGATGGAGATGAACCGGACGATCTCTCCCACGGCGTCCTGGTCCAGGCCAAGGTCATCGTGGAGCATCAGACCCACCTTCTCGGCGCCGATCTTTTCCAGCTTGTCCACCACCCGCATGATGTCGGGGGCCCGGTGGCTCCAGTGGAGCATGTCATAGAAGCCGTTGAGGATCTTCCGGTTGTTCACCCGGATTCGGAACCGGTTCAGGCCCAGGGCGGTAAAGGTCTGATAGATGATGGCGGGGATCTCTGCCTCGTTGATGATGTCCAGGCTCCCGTCTCCAATGACGTCAATATCGGCCTGGTAAAACTCCCGGAACCGGCCACGCTGGGCCCGCTCCCCCCGGTAGACCTTGCCGATCTGATACCGGCGGAAGGGAAAGGCCAGCTCATTGTGGTGGAGAGCCACATACTTGGCCAGGGGAACGGTGAGGTCAAAGCGCAGGCTGAGATCGCTGTCCCCCTTGGTAAAGCGATAGATCTGCTTCTCGGTCTCCCCTCCGGCCTTGGCCAGAAGGACCTCGCTGGCCTCGATGGCGGGGGTGTCCAGGGGGGTGAAGCCATACCGGGCGTAGGTCTCCTCCAGGATCCCCTTCACCCGCTCGAACTGGGCCTGCTGCCGGGGCAGCAGCTCCATAAATCCTGACAAGGTACGTGCCTTTACGCGTTCCATACAAACATCCTTTCAAAGCAAGATGGTCCTGTTCAGAGGTCCGGAAGAAAAAAGACGCTCTCATCCCGCTGCCCCTCCCCGGGGGGAGAGGTCCTTCACGGGACGAAAGCGTCTGCCTTCGTGGTGCCACCCATGTTCAGCGGTCGTCCTCCGGAGAGGGGACCGCCCTTTCAGCCTTCTGTTACGGGAAGGGGACCGTAGGCGTCTCCGCCCCCGCTCCCGGGCCGTCTTTCGCCCGCGCCTTGCCGTGGGATCCTTTCAGCCGGGGGATCCCTCTCTGTCCGGTGGTGTGCCGCTACTCATGCCCGTTCCTCGCGGTGAAAAAAGGGGACAGCGGGACTGCCCCCTTTCAGGATATTACTCTAAAATGCCCGCTGTGTCAAGGGAGAAAGGGGGAATGACCGGTCTTGACGATATCCCGCCAGTCCAGATCGCCCCGGGCCAGACCCATAATAAGCATTTCGGCGGTGGCGACATTGGTGGCGAAGGGGATGTTATACTGGTCGCACAGGCGGGTGATATAGTCCAGATCCTCGTCCAGTTCGTGGGTCTGGGGATCGGTAAAGAAAAGGACCATGTCGATCTCGTTATAGGCGATCCGGGCGCCGATCTGTTGGCTCCCGCCGTGCTCATGGGAGAGATAGAGCGTAATGGGAAGCCCGGTGGCCTCCGACACCAGCCGGCCGGTGGAATCGGTGGCACAGATGTGGTGCTTGGCAAGAATGCCTGAATAGGCAAGACAAAATTGCTCCATCAATTCCTTCTTGTGATCGTGACACAGCAGTGCGATGTTCAAGGGGACCCCTTCCTTCTGCAAAGTATTTTTACCATACACGGAACGCTCTACCAAACAGGCCCCATGACCGGGACCCGGCGCCCCTCAATGCGAAAGGCGATGTTCCGGTAACCGATGGCGGCCCCCTTGTTGGCGCACAGGATCAGAGGGCGTCCCCGGTTGGCGGCGAGCATGACCAAATTATCCTCGGGGACTACGCCCAGCAGGGGGAGTCCCGCGGTGTCCATGGCGTCGTCGATGGTGGTGTGAAGCTTTTTCAGCAGCTTGGGTTGGACCCGGTTCACCACCAGATGGACCTGCTCGACCTGCCGCCTGGACAGCTCGGACACCGTGCGCTGAGCGTCCCGCAGGGCGGAGGCGTCGGTGGTGGAGACGACAATGGCTCTGTCACAGCCGCAGGCGGCCAAATGAAACCCCTCGCCCAATCCCGCGGGGGCGTCTAAAAGGATGTAATCAAACGCCCCTCTGGCTTGGGTCAAAAGGTTCTTCATGGTATCCTCCGGGACGTTCAGGGGAAAGGAAAAGGGAGCGGTGAGCAGGAACAGATCCTGGATCTCGGGGTGCTCCACGACCGCCTTTTCCAAGGGACAGCGTCCCTCTGCCACATCGGTAAAATCCATCAGGGCCCGGTCGGAGAGACCCAGAGTCAGGTCCAGATTCCGGAGCCCCACATCCATATCGATACACAGGGTAGGATGCCCCAGCGCGGCCAAACAGGAGCCCACGGCCCCGACGAGAGAGGTTTTTCCCGTTCCCCCCTTGCCGGAGGTGACAGCGATCACAGTTCCCATAGCCCAAAAACCTCCCAGTGGAGAAAATTATAACACGAAAGCTCCAAAAATGGCAACGGGTTTTCGTGAAATTTCCATAAAAATTTTACGTTCGAAGGAACTTTAAACAAGGGGCGCCTTTTTGATCTTTCCCCAGCTCCGGGGCAGGTCCCCGGGGGTGGGGGAACGCTTTTCTACAGGAATGAGGCGGTGGGTCAAGCCGGCGCCGGGGACGGGGTAGTCCCAGCTTTCCAACACCATGCCGCCCAGTCGTTTGACGGCGCCCTGTCCCTCCGCGACCTCGGGGGAGCTCTCCACGCTTTTCATGGCCAGAAAGAACCCGCCGGACTTGACGTAGGGAAGGCACAGCTCACACAGGGCAGGGAAGGCCGCCACCGCCCGGGAAGCGGCGGCGTCAAACCGGGCGCGAAATTCCGGGGTGTGGGCCAGCTCCTCCGCCCGGGCATGGATACACCGAACGCCGTCAAGGGAAAGAGCTTCACAGACCTTTTCCAACCAAAGGATCCGTTTGCCCAGGCTGTCCACCAGAGTGAGGGAGAGGGAGGGCTCCAGAATCTTCAGCACCACGCCGGGAAATCCGGCCCCGGTGCCCACGTCCACCAGACTTTTGCCGGCCAGCCATGTGGAGGAGGTCTTTTGCCCTTTTCCGTGGGCGGCGCCCCAGGCTAAAATGGCGGCGGAATCCAAAAAGTGCAGCCTTGCCACCTGCTGGGGGTCTGTGATGGCGGTCAGGTTCATCACTTGATTTTGCTCTAAAAGAAGCTGGGCGTATTGACACAGCGTGTCGATCGCCCCGGGGGGCGGGGCGATCCCCATGTCGGAAAGCCCTTGGGCCAGAATATCTTTCATACACTCACCTCACAGCTGTCCCAGCAAGATAGGGACGCCCCGGATCACATTCCAGAGGGCCAGGATAAAAAAGGCCCCGGAGAGAAGAACGCAGACGCCCAGGCCACCCCTGCCTACCCCCTGACGGTGGCGCAGGATCACCGTACCCCCCAGGCCCACAAGGGCGGGGGAGACCATGACGCCGCCGATCCCCCGAAGATAGTCTCCGTGAGCCAGAGCAAAGGTGCTGAGCAGCACCAGGATGACCATATAGGAAACACCTACCCAGGCCCAGAGGCGCTGGACCGGGGTGGCCCACTTTACCGGGGGCTGCTGGGGCTGCTCCAGATCCTTTTTCTTGTCCATACTCACTTTTGGCCCTTCAAAAGGTCCCGGATCTCGGAAAGAAGTTTCTCCTCGGCGCTGGGCTCCGGCTCAGGGGCGGGCTGGGTGGGGGCTTCCTCCTTCTTGCGGTGGAAGGAGTTCATGGTTTTTACCAGACAGAACACCACAAAAGCCATCACCAGGAAATTGAGGATGGCCTGGATAAAGTTACCGTAGCCGATGACGGCTCCGTTGACCTCCACCGCCATCGCTGCAAAGGAGATGGATCCGGTGAAGATCCCCAGCAGGGGCATGATGATGTCATTGATGAGGGAGGTGGTGATGGCCGAAAAAGCCCCGCCGATAATGACACCCACGGCCATATCCATCACATTCCCCCGGGCGATAAACGCCTTGAACTCCCCAAAGAATCCTTTGCTCTTCTCTTTCATTGGGATGACCTCCATTTTATTTTTGGGATCTCTTACATAAAACCGTTCAGGTCTGTTTTTCAAACTGGATCCGCCAGATATCCTCTCTCCAGCGCACATACCCGCCGCCTCCAGGGGAGATGTCTACAAAAGTAGTCCCTTCCGTCCCTAAGACTGGAGGAAAGATGGGCGGCGTGGATACAACGGCCAAAAGGGAGCCCCAAAGCCGTTAGTTTTCTTCGTTTTGCACTGAGAACGCAATGCGGTAGATCTTTCCGTCCTTCTCCACAAAGCCTTTTCCGTCAGGCCCGATACGCCCGGTGGAATCCAGCCAGTTAGTGGCCGGGGTGCCGTCGGGCCAGGAGTAGTAGAGACAGTTATGGTACCAGCTGCCGGGCAGGGTGAGACCGCCCCAGTTTTCCCAGGTGTCCCTCGCCGGCGTCCAGCAGCTCCTCCAACGCCTCAAAGCGCTCCACCCGGTAGGTGTAGGCTCCCGCGTCGTGGAGCAGCTCCCCGCCGGCATTGAAAAGGGCCTCCTCAAAGGAGTACACATAGGTCAAAATCGACCCATCGTCATTCAAAAACATCTTATCCGGCGCCCGGTCCGTGGGATACTGGGAGGCATACGCTCCCTTTACCGCCACGGTGCTGGGCAAGATCAGCGGGCGGTATTGCTGCTCCGGCTCCGCGCTCTCCTTGGAGATGAGGGCAAGGGTATAGTTCCGCACGTGCTCTGTTTCCGGCAACCCTACCAGATCGGACCACATCAACACAACCATGAAATCGGGGGTCTCAAGCTGCCGCTCCACCGTCCGACCCGAAGGGTAGGCCTCGAAAATCTCTTTATAGGTTTTGGCAGGAACCGTCTCCACCCCTAAAGCAGGGAGGGGGAGCGTCAAGGTCAGGGCCAGCAAAGCGCATAGAGCGTGTTTCACGTGAAACATTTTTAAGGCATCCTTTTTGGGGGCCGGCTGGAACCCCTTTATTTTTCGGGGATCAGCACCTTTTTTCCACCCATATAGGGCCACAGAACCTCGGGAATTTTTACAGTCCCGTCGGCCTGTAAATTGTTCTCCAACAACGCAATCAGCATCCGGGGAGGGGCCACGCAGGTGTTGTTCAGAGTGTGGCACAGCTGCATTTTACCGTCCTCATCCTTATAGCGGATCTTCAATCTCCGGGCCTGGGCGTCGCCCAGGTTGGAGCAGGAGCAGACCTCAAAATACTTCTGCTGCCGGGGGCTCCAGGCCTCGATGTCGCAGGATTTGACCTTCAGATCGGCCAAATCACCCGAGCAGCACTCCAGTTGCCGCACGGGGATATCAAAGTTCCGGAACAGCTCCACAGAATACTGCCACAGCTTCTCATACCAGTCCCTGGACTCCTCGGGTTTGCAGACCACGATCATCTCCTGCTTTTCAAACTGGTGGATGCGGTATACCCCCCGCTCCTCCAGACCGTGAGAGCCCTTCTCCTTCCGGAAGCAGGGGGAGTAGGAGGTGAGGGTCTGGGGCAGCTTTTCCACGGGGAGGATCTGGTCAATAAACCGGCCGATCATGGAATGCTCGCTGGTACCAATGAGGTAGAGATCCTCCCCCTCGATCTTATACATCATGGCGTCCATGTCGGTCTGGGACATGACCCCCTCCACCACGTTGCCGTGGATCATAAAGGGGGGGATGCAGTAGGTGAAGCCCTTGGAGATCATAAAGTCCCGGCCATAGGCCAGCACTGCCTCGTGGAGCCGGGCGATGTCCCCCAGCAGATAGTAGAACCCGGCCCCGGAGACCCGGCCGGCGGCGTCCAGGTCGATGCCGTTAAAGGAGTCCATGATCTCGGTATGGTAGGGGATAGGGAAATCGGGGACCTTGGCCTCTCCGAACCGCTCCACCTCCACGTTGGCGGAATCATCGGGGCCAATGGGTACGCTGGGGTCAATGATATTGGGGATCTGGAGCATGATATGCCGGATCTTTTCGGCCAGCACACCCTCCTTCTCCTCCAGGGCGGCCAGAGTGTCGGCATCGGCCTTTACCTCGGCCTTGAGGGCCTCGGCCTCGGCAAGCTTAGAGGGGTCCTTTTTGGCCTGGCCCATGAGCATACCTACCTGTTTGGATTTGGCGTTGCGGGCAGTACGCAGGTCCTGGGCGGCCTGAATGGTCTCCCGGTTCTCCCTGTCCAGGGCGATGACCTCGTCCACCAGGGGCAGCTTGGCGTCCTGAAATTTCTTCTTGATATTTTCCTTCACAATGTCGGGATTTTCCCGAAGAAATTTGATGTCCAGCATGAGGATCGTCTCCTTTATAAATCGGCATTACCGTTTAATTATAAGTTGATGTAGGCGAGCTTTGCTCGCCCGCTCTATTCTCGCAAAGGGAATTGTTTCACGTGAAACACTCACGAAACGTCTTCGGCCTTCAGATAATTCCACTCCAAAAGTTGCCTGCAAATCTGCTGGTAGCGGGCCTGGGGGGTAGTCTCGTTGGAATCGGTACTGATGGGCTGGTCGGAAAGGGAGGAGAAGGACCATCCTGCCCCTCCGTTTGCCTGCTGACGAATGAGTTCCGCCGCCTCCGAGAACCGCTGGGCCCGGTATAGCCGGTCCAACCGGAAGAACTGCCGATGGGCCTCCACATCCTCAGAAAGCTGAGCGGCTTTAGCGTCCGCGGTACGGAACAGATCCTGATAATTTTCGCATTGCTCCGTCAAGTCCCTGCTCTGCCGTTCCAGCTCCTCCACTCTTTCCCGAAGCTCGGAGTTTTCATCGATCAGGTTTTGGATGGACTGGACCGCCGAGGCCGACTGCTTCAGGGCGTCGGTGGTTTCGGAATTGACCCGCTGCTGCTGGAAATAGGCCAGAAGCAACAGCAGAAAGGCGGCGGCAAAAAGGATCAGCAAATATCCCATTACGGGAGGAGACCGTCTTCGGGACCGGGTGTGCTCCGCTTGGTGCTGAATGCCGCCTGAATCTCGCTGGCTCAAGCTTTGGCCCCTCCCTTCGGGGTCTTGCCTGCTCGGATCTGCTCCAAAAGCTCCAGCAGGGCATTAAGGTCGTTGTCATCGTAGTATTCCAGCTCGATCCTGCCCTTTTTGGGGCCCTGGACAATGGAGACCTTTCGGCCAAATCGGTCGGAGAGATCCTTGGCGGCGGCGTCCCGGTAGATCTTGTAGGGGTCAGCCGCTTTTTCCGGCTCCTTTGTCTTGGGTTGGGAGAACTTTTTGGCCAGAGCCTCGGTCTGACGAACGGAGAGACCCTCGTCAATGACCCGCTGGGCCAAGGCCCGCTGATCCGATTTGCCGGGGGCGGCCAGAATAGCCCGGCCATGACCGGCGGAGAGACGGCCTTCCTCCAAAAGCTGGAGTACCGGGTCGGGCAAGTCCAAAAGCCGCAGGGCATTGGCGATGGCGGGGCGGGATTTTCCCATGCGCAGGGAAATGTCTTCCTGGGTCATGTCGTACTCATCCATCAGGACCTTGTAGCCCTTGGCCTCTTCGATGGGGTTCAGATCTTCCCGCTGGAGGTTTTCAATGAGGCCGATCTCCATGACCTTTCGGTCGTCGGCTTCAATGACCACGGCGGGGACCTCCTTCAGCCCGGCGGCCTTTGCGGCACGCCAACGCCGCTCTCCGGCAATGATTTGATAGTAGCCGGAGCTGAGCCGTCGGACGGTGAGGGGCTGGACCACACCGTAAGTGCGGACAGAGTCGGTCAGATCGCTGAGGGCCTCTTCGTCAAACCGCTTCCGGGGCTGGTTCAGCCCCGGCTGGACCTGAGAGATGGGAAGGGAAAAGGAGCCCTGGCCCTCCTTTTGATCTTGAAGCACGGCGCTCTCACCCAAAAGGGCGCCCAGGCCCTTGCCCAATCCACGTTCCTTTGCCATAGGATACTTCCTCCCTTATTATGTATGGTTGCTGGCGATGATCTCCGCCGCCAGATTTCGGTATGCCTCGGTTCCCCGGGAATAGGGGTCATAGGCGTCAATAGGCTTGCCGTGACTGGGGGCCTCGGAGAGGCGAACCGTCCGAGGGATCACGGTGGCATAGACCTGGCCGGGGAAGTGACGCTTTACTTCCTCGGAGACTTGCATGCTGAGATTGGTGCGGCTGTCATACATGGTGAGAAGGACGCCCTCCAGCTCGATACCGGGGTTAAGGGACCGCTTTACAATGCGGACCGTACCCAGCAGGTCGCTCAACCCCTCCAGAGCATAGTACTCACACTGGACGGGGACCAGGACTGAGTCGGCGGCACACAATCCGTTTAGAGTCAAAAGCTCCAGAGAGGGAGGACAGTCGATAAGAATATAGTCATAGTCCGCCGCAACACTGTCCAGCGCATTTTTTAACAGGTGCTCCCGGTCGGGAATACCGATCATCTCGATCCCCGCCCCCGCCAGAGCCTTGTTTACCGGAAGAACATCGCAGTATGGGGTGGATACAATGGCCTTTTTGCAGGGGACGCCCTCAATCAGGACTTCATAGACGCTGGGAGTGGCGGTGGTCTTATCTACGCCCAGACCTGAGGTGGCGTTGGCCTGAGGGTCAAAATCGCAAAGCAAGACCCGCTTTCCTTGGGAACGCAGGGCAGAGGCCAGGTTGACACAGGTGGTGGTCTTGCCTACGCCGCCCTTTTGGTTCACGATGGCGATCCGTTTTGCCATGGACGCACATCCTTTCTTTTTACATAAAATAGGTACGAAAACTATTATAACCCAGAATAGGGCGGAGTTGCAAGAGGAGAACAAAAAAAGGGACATGGAAAAGGGCTGCCGGATGTTTCACGTGAAACATGACCGGGGAGATCCCAGGGTCAATCTTTTTGCCCCCGCTCATCCATTTTGCCGCTCACCATATGGGGGCAAATAAAAGCCAGCGATGTTTCACGTGAAACATCGCTGGTGGAAGGAGGGGATAGGGGAGGAGCTACCGGGGAATACGGATGGTCAATAAAATTTCGTGGTCGGAATCCTGACGGTCGCAGTTGGCGCGGATCCCCGCGCTTTGCATTAGGGAGAGGCCCCGGGTCACCGTATTGAGGAAAAAGCGGACGTCCTTTAGCAAAAAAGTGGGTTTGCTGCGCCGGGGAGTGGGAGCGAGAAGGGCGTCGATGTATGCCTCTGTCTTTGCCACGGTCAGGTCGTGGTCCACCACATAGTGGGCGGCGGCGGTTTGAGTCGCCGGGTCGGGGAGACGAAGAAGGGCACGGGCGTGACGCTCTGTAAAGCCGTTTCGGCGCAAAAGCTCCAGAACCTCGGGGGGAAGACGAAGAAGGCGGAGCTTGTTGGCAAGGGAGGACTGGGCTTTCCCAAGCTGTTTTGCCAGAGCCTCCTGGGACAGGCCGGTAGCGTCCAAAAGGGCCTGGAGAGCCAGAGCCTCCTCCCAAAAGTCCAGATCCCGACGTTGGACATTTTCAATAAGGGCCAAAAAGGAGGACTGGGTCTCGTCGGCAGTAATAAGAAGACAGGGGACCTCGCTGAGCCCCGCCAGCTTGGCCGCCCGCAGGCGGCGTTCCCCGGAAACCAGCTCATAGCAGTGCTCTGTCCGGCGGACCGAAAGGGGCTGGAGGATCCCGTGAGCGGCAATGCTGGCGGCCAGCTCCTGAAGGCCCTCGGGAGAAAAGACTCTTCGGGGCTGGGAGGGGTTGGGGGCAACGGCGTCAACGGGAAGGTATTGAATGCGGGTGGATTCAAAAAGACCCTTTTTTCGGAGGAATGGCATAAGGAAAAACCCCTTCTTTCCCAATGGTTTGGTCTGGATAACCAGATTTTACCATTTTTTGATGGGGAAAGAAGGGGAAGAAGGACGAGGTGGGAAATATTTCCATTTATAGAATGTAAGCGCGAAGAAACCCCTTAGCAAAGATCCCACCGGAATTGGTGAGGGCAGCATAAAGGCGTGGGGCTGATCAGCCGTTGGCGGCTTTGCCGCCTTTACGGATGATACGTCCACACGCCCCAAAGGGGAGAGATCAAGCACGAAGAAATCCCTTGCCAAAGATCTCGCTGGAATTGGTGAGGTGCAGCATAAAGGTGTGGGGCTAATCAGCCGTTGGCGGCTTTGCCGCCTTTACGGATGATACGTCCACACGCCCCAAAGGGGAGGGATCAAGCGCGAAGAAACCCCTTACCAAAGATCTCACTGGAATTGGTGATGAGCATAAAGGCGTGGGGCTCGTTCTGCTTCAGGTAGTTGCGCAGGGAAACGGCCTGGTGGCGGGAAAGGGCGGTCAGGATCACGTATTGCTCTTGGCCTGTGTAGGCGCCCTGCCCCTTCCAGACGGTAGCGCCCCGATGAAGGGTGTTGTTGATATAGCGACAGACACGCTCCGGGTCATGGGTCACCACGGTAAAGGATTTGTTGCGGTTGAGGGATTCGATGACCGAGTCCACCAGCACAGACTTGAGGGACAGGCCCAGCATGGCAAAAAGTCCGGTTTCGATGTCAAAGACCAACAGGGCGGAGGAGGCGATCAATACATCGGAGATCAGCAGGGCCCGGCCCACATCCATACCGGAGTATTTCTTCAGGATCATAGCCATGATATCGGTACCGCCGGTGGAGGCGTCCATATTAAAAAGAATGGCAGCCCCCAGGGCCGGGAGGATCACAGCAAAGAAAAGCTCCAGCATTTTCTGGTCTGTCAGGGGATGGGACAGGGGAAGGAGAGATTCAAAAAGCTGGATAAGGCCCGAGTAGAGCAGGGAGCAGTAGACGGTTTTCAGGCCAAAGGACTTATCCAGGACCAGAAAGCCCAGAATCAGGAACAAGAGAGTGATGACCGTATTGATGGTGGCAGGGGTCACCAGATGGGAGGGGATCAGCTGGCCCAAAAGAATGCTGAGGCCGGAGACTCCGCCCATGGAAAAGTGATTGGGAAACTTAAAGAAGTAGACGCCGACACTGACCAGAGCGGAGCCCAGAGTCATCAGGGAAAAAGATCGCAGGGCTTGGGCGGGGGTGGGTTTGGTGGGTTCCATAGGGAACGCCTCCTTTGGAAGGGGAGTAAAAGAGGAGGAGAGGATCATCGCTGGGAGAAAACGTGCCAAACATCGTAGTTTTCTACATGGGGATAGTCGGGGATCATGCCAAGCCGCCAGACGGAGACGCCCGTAATGCCAAACATGTGGGAGAGCTGAAGCTTTTCCGCCACGCTCTGGGCGTCCTCATACCATAGGCGGTAGTGTTCCCCATCGGCCGTATAATATAGATTGGGATTTCGGCTCTGGTCATCCCAAACGCGAATGGAGTCCTCCTGACCAAGGCGCTGGGCGATGGTGGCAGTGGCGGGGTGATAAAAGGTCTGGTCCAAAAGAAGTCCCCCCTCATCCACGTGAAAGCCAGTGGTATTAAAGGAGATCGCCAGGGCCAGCTTGCTCTTGTCGCGCACGCCGGTATACGGGTCGGAGACGTGCCGAAGGGCGGTGTAGATCTGCTCGATGGGGGTCACAGGGCAATAGGTTTTGTCGGTGCCCAGATAGTAGTCGGGGATGGAGGACCATTGGTAGTCATGGGCCATAAGGATCACCCGGTCACAGACCTCCCCCAGGGCCCGGTAGTCAAAGCCGCCGTACCAGGTGTCGGGTTGAACGCAGACGTAAAGACTTTTCTCCGCCGGAAGGGCGGAGCGGAGGGCGGCCATGAAGGCGGAATAGGCGTCCCGGTGGTTCTCCCGAAGCCCCTCTATGTCCATGGTAAGGCCTGCGTAGGGCTGGCAGGCGGAGACAAGCTGGGCGATGGCCTCGGCCTGAGAGGCGTGGTCGGTAATGGAGGAAAAGGTGGCCGCGGAGCCAAAGACATTGAGATTATAGGGGATGGAGGTCTCTTCCAGAAAATCGGTCACCAGTTCAAACTGCTCCGGGCGGGCCCAGTCGTTGCCGTTTTCCGCGGTGGAGTTGACAAGGGGCGCGCCCGTTTCATCGGCCTCCAGCCGGGCCCAGCCCACGCTGACCCAGTCCATCTGGGCGGCATAGCTTAATTGGGAGTAGGAGCTAAAGGCGTAAAAGCCATGAAGCCATTGAGTCTTGGAATGATACCGCTCATAACAGCGCACCAGCATAGCGGCGCACTGTTCCCGGGGGGCGGAGAAGGTGGGGAGGAATTTCAGCGCCCCATTTTCCTCTATGCCGGTGATAATGCCAAAGTCATAGGCCACGGCGACATACCCTCGATCCTCGCCGTCCACGTCGGGGAAGGGAAGTTCTGTGCTCTCCAGCGAGCGGGCCAGACGGTCATAGCCAAGGCCCCGCACCAGCATCTGGGCGATCTCGCCCCGGCTGATGTAGTCGTCGGGGCGGAAGGGACCGGCGGCGTCCACGGCGCCGTGGGAGGCCGCGGCGGCAATATACCCCTGGGCCCAGTGGCCGGGGACGTCAAAAAGGGTCTCGGGGACCGCGTCCTCCTGGGACCAGTCCAACAGCCGGCACAGGACGGCGGCAAACTGGGCCCGGGTCATGTTTTCCCCCACCCCAAAACGGCCGTCGGGATAGCCCTCCATCAGACCATAGGCGGCAGCTTTTTCGATGACCTCTGCGGCCCAGGTGTTCTCGGCGTCGGCATAGACGGCCCGGGCGGTAGGGACCAGAGGGGAGAAGGAGAGAAGCAGGACCGCCGCCAAAAGAGCGGGGGCCAGGTGTCGTTTGAAAAAACGCATAGGGAAGTCCTCCCATCAGGAAGCTGAAGTTGCCCCCATTATAGCAGGTTTCGACAGCAGATACAATGGGATTGCTTTTTTCGGCAGGGGCCTGTAAAATAAGGACAAGATCATAGAGGGAGGAATGGGAATGAAACTGCTGGAGGAACGGATCCGGAGGGACGGAAGGATCCGGGAGAATGGGGCCATTCTGAAGGTGGACAGCTTTTTGAACCACCAGATGGACATTACCCTTTTTAACGCCATGGGCAAGGAGTTTTTCCGCCTGTTCGGAGACGAGGGAGTGACCAAGATCCTGACGGTGGAGGCCAGCGGCATCGGCGTGGCCTGTATTGCGGGGCAGTATTTCAATGTGCCCGTCCTCTTCGCCAAAAAGAGCAAGACCAAGAACATTGACGGCAGTGTCTACACTGCCCCAGTGGAGTCCTTCACTCATGGTGGGGTCTACGATGTAATGGTGGCAAAGGACTTTTTGGGCCCGGAGGACCGGGTGCTGCTCATAGACGATTTTCTGGCCAACGGGGCGGCCCTGGAGGGGCTGCTCTCCATCGTGGAGCAGGCCGGGGCCGCGGTGGTGGGAGCCGGGATCTGTGTGGAGAAGGCATTCCAGCCGGGCGGAGCGCGCCTTCGGGCAAAAGGGATCCGGGTGGAAGCTCTGGCCCGGATCAAAAGTATGAGCGAGGCCGGGATCGAATTTTGTGAATAGGCGAAAAGAAGCCCCGCCGCCGAAGGAAACCCTTTGGCGGCGGGGCTTTTTATGAAGCGGGAGGTCAAGCGGTTTTGGCTGTGCGGGCGCGGATGACGAAAAGGGTGGCGATCATCAGCCCCACAGCAATGGGAAGGACAATAAAGGCGTTGGGGACAAAGCCCGCCACAATGTAGCTGACAAAGCTCACCGCCGCCACCGTGACGGCATAGGGAAGCTGGGTGGACACATGCTTGACGTGGTCGCACTGAGCTCCCGCCGAGGCCATAATGGTGGTGTCGGAGATGGGGGAGCAGTGGTCTCCGCACACGGCCCCCGCCAGACAGGCGGAGATACCCACGGTCAAAAGGGTGGATCCGGTGGGGAAGATGGCAGTGACGATGGGGATCAGAATGCCAAAGGTGCCCCAGCTGGTGCCTGAGGCAAAGGCCAAAAGGCAGGCCACCACAAAGATGACGGCGGGCAGAAGGCTGTAAAGGCTTTGGGAGGCCCCCTTCATGACCCCCTCCACAAAGACGTCGGCGCCCAAAAAGCCGGTCATGGTCTTCAGGCTTACGGCCAGGGTGAGAATGGTGATGGGGGGGACCATGGCGATGAAGCCCTTGGGCAGGCAGGCCATGGCCTCCTTAAAGCTCATAAGCCGGCGGCCCACCATGTAGGCGATGGTGAGGACCAGGACGATGAGGGCGCCCCAGGGCAGGGAGATAAAGGCGTCGGTATTGCCGAAGGCCCCGATGAAATCCCCGGCGCACTCGGTACCGCCCCAAGCGTCCACACCGAAAAAGCCGCCCACATAGATCATGCCGATGACGCAGAAGACGATGAGGACGATCACCGGGAGGACCAGATCTGCCACCCTGCCCTTGGGGTTGCCCTCCTCCTTATCCTCAGTGGGCAGGGCCCCCAGGTCGCCGGATTTCCGCGCCGCGCTCTCATGGAGCCGCATGGGACCGTAGTCCAGATCCATGACCGCCAGGCCGATGATAAATACAAAGGTGAGCAGGGAATAGAAATTGAAGGGGATGGCCTGGACAAAAAGCTGGATACCCGAGACCCCGGTATCCAAGTCGGCGGCCACGCCGGAGACGGCGGCGGCCCAGGAGGAGACGGGAGCGATCATACAGATGGGGGCGGCGGTGGCGTCGATGAGGTAAGCCAGCTTGGCCCGAGAGATCCTGTGTCCATCGGTGACAGGACGCATGACGCTGCCCACGGTAAGGCAGTTGAAGTAGTCGTCAATGAAGATCAGCACGCCCAGGGCAAAGGTGGCAAGCTGGGCGCCCACCCGGGTCCTGATATGCTTTTCCGCCCAGCGGCCAAAGGCGGCGGAGCCGCCGGCGGCATTGACCAAGGCCACAATGGTGCCCAGGATCACCAGGAACAGGAAGATGCCCGCATTGTCGGCGACGGCGGTGATAAGGCCGTCGTTGATAACGGTGTCCATAGTCTGGACAAGGGAAAAGCCGCAGTGGAGCAAGGCTCCCACCAGAATGCCGATGAACAGGGAGGAGTAGGCCTCCTTGGTGATGAGGGCCAGGCCGATGG
>CANPTT010000004.1 GCA_947577065.1 uncultured Pseudoflavonifractor sp. | reverse complement strand
TTCTTCGTGCCAGAATTCATGGGACAACGCGTATGTTTTATTGGGGATGGAGTTAGTCGCCCTGTGTCAATAGGTGTGCTGGCACACCTCTCTGATCTTGGCCTGGATGGTCTTCAGGTCCTCAAAGGTCTCAGGGCGGCGGCGGGGATCCCGAAGGAGGGCTGCCGGATGAAACAGAGCGATACGTAAAATACCGTCTTTCTCAAACCATTGGCCATGCTCCTTTGTGATCTTGAAATCTTCCTTGATAAACTTCATAGCCGCGATCCGACCCAGGCAGATGATGATCTTGGGCTGAATAAGCCGGATCTGCCGCTCCAACCACTCGGCGCACGCCTCCTGCTCGGTGTTCAGGGGGTCCCGGTTTTGGGGCGGACGGCATTTGACCATATTCCCGATAAAAATATTTTTCTCCCGACTCAGATCAATGATCTCCAGCATATCGTCCAACAGCTTACCGCCCCGGCCCACAAAGGGACGACCGGTCAGGTCCTCATTCTCGCCGGGGCCCTCCCCAATACACATGATCTCGGCGGTCTGGACTCCCTCCCCAAAGACCACGTTGTGTCGGGTATCCGCCAAAGCGCACCGGCGGCAGGCCAAACACTCCTCCCGCAGAACTTCCCACTGGTCCATACTGTCGTCCTCCCTTTTCTATTTCTTTCTATTGTACCACAACCCTGTCCAAAAGCAAAGCGGAGATTCTGTGCAAATTTACCCCTTGCATTTTAAAAGAGAGTCGAGTATAATCCCTTTCAATAAAGGCAATGAAGGAGACCGCCCCTCGGGCGTGCCGACAGAAAACGCGGGTCACCGGCTGAGAGCCCGCCACGGCAAAGAGAGGTTGCGCAACACTCCTGAGCTTGAGATCTGATCGCCCGCCAGGCAGGTAGGATCTCACGTACTCCCACGTTACGGGAAGCGAGTGGCTGTCTCAAAGGGGAGACGGCAAGTCTGGGTGGTACCGCGGAATTTTCGCCCCAGGACTGTTAGCGCAGTCCTGGGGCTTTTTGTATTTCGTCCCGGACACCATTTCCGGCCCTGTCAAAGAGGACGGGCCAAAGGTGGGATACCACATGAAACAGACCACAGGAACCTGCCGCGCAGACGCGGCAAAATTGACCGATGTGACACAGGGCCTTTACAACGATCACCCCGTCACAGTCAAAGGCATGGTCCACGCCCTTCACCGCATGGGAGGCATCACCTTTCTAACCCTCCGCGGACCAAAGTGCGTATTGCAATGTGTGCCGGACCGGGGCCTTGACCTTCATGGAGTCACAGAAGAGTGCGCCGTAGCGCTGACCGGGATCCCCAGGCCCGAGCCCAGGGCCCCCGGAGAAGTGGAGCTGGCCGCCACGGCCCTGAAAATCCTTTCCCGTCCCGCCGCCCCCCTCCCTGTCCCCGTCTCCAAAAGACGCCTGGATCTGAATTTGGACACCGAGCTGTCTCTCCGCCCTGTGGTCCTGCGTTCCCTGCGGGAACGGTCCATCTTCCGTATCCAGGAGGGACTGTGCAGGGCCTTCCGAAAGACTTTGCTGGATCTGGACTTTACCGAGATCCACACCCCCAAGATCGTCCACGCCGGCGCGGAGGGCGGCTCCAATATCTTCCGGCTGGACTACTTTGGCCGAAAAGCCTTTCTTGCACAATCTCCTCAGTTCTATAAGCAGATGATGGTAGGGGCCTATGAACGGGTCTTTGAGATCGCCCCCGTATTTCGGGCGGAGAAGCACTCTACCCCCCGGCATCTGAATGAGTATACCTCCATGGACTTTGAGATGGGATTTATCCAAAGCTTTGAGGATCTTATGGAGGTGGAGACCCAGTTCCTCCAGCACGCCATGAAGCTACTGGAGGAGGAGTATGCCAACGACGTGGCGGCTCTCGGGATCGAGCTTCCCAACGTATCCCACATCCCCTGCCTTCGGTTTGATGAGGCCAAACGCCTGGCAGCGGAAAAGTATAGCCGTCCCATCCGGGACCCCTACGACCTGGAACCCGAGGAGGAAGTGAATATCGGCCGGTATGTCAAGGAGACGCTGGACAGCGACTTCGTGTTTGTCACTCACTATCCCTCCAAAAAGCGGCCCTTTTACGCTATGGACGACCCCAGCGACCCCCGATTCACCCTGTCCTTTGACCTGCTGTTCCGGGGCATGGAGGTGACTACCGGAGGCCAGCGGGTCCATGAATATCAAGCCCAAGTGGATAAGATGCTCTCCCGGGGGATGCATCCGGAGGAATTTGAGAGTTACCTAATGATCCATCGAGCGGGTATGCCTCCCCACGGCGGGCTGGGTGTGGGGCTGGAGCGGCTCACCGCCAAGCTCTGCGGGCTGGATAACGTGCGTTACGCCCGCCTGTTCCCCCGGGATCTGTCCCGGCTGGACCCTTAAGGAGGTTATGATATGAAGATCACAGAGGAAATGGTAGATTATATCGCCCTTCTCTCCCGGCTGAAGCCGGACGCGGAGGAGAAGGTCCAAATGACCGCCGAGCTGGAGAAGATTGTCTCCTATATGGACGTACTGAACATCCTGGACACAGACGGCGTGGAGCCCCTGAGCCATGTGTTCCCCATCCGGAACGTGATGCGGTCCGACGAGGTGAGCTCCTCCTTCCCCCGGGAGGAGTTGCTGAAAAACGCCCCCAGCAGGGATGACGAGGCCTTTCTGGCGCCAAAGGCGGTGGAGGGATGATGGAACTTTACAGAATGACCGCCCTGGAGCTGGGGACGGTCTTGAGGAAGGGGGAGCTCTCCCCCGCCGATGCCTTGGCAGCGGCAAGGGAGCGCATCGCCGCCTGCCAAAAAAACAACAACGCCTTTATCACCGTGCTGGACCCCTCCCCCACATCCCTGGGGGCCGGGCCGCTGGCAGGGGTCCCCATGGCCCTGAAGGACAACATCTGTACCAAGGGGGTCAAGACCTCCTGCGCCTCCAAGATCCTGGGGGACTTCGCTCCCCCCTATGACGCCACCGTAGCGGAGAGGCTCGTCGCCGCCGGGGCGGTGTGTCTGGGCAAGCTGAACATGGACGAGTTCGCCATGGGCTCCACCTCCGAGACCTCCTTCTACGGCCCCACCCGGAACCCCTGGGCTCTCGACCGGGTACCCGGCGGATCCTCCGGGGGAGCCGCCGCCGCCGTGGCGGCAGGGGAGGTCTGGTACGCCATAGGCAGCGACACCGGCGGATCCATCCGCCAGCCCGCCGCCTACTGCGGCGTGACGGGAATGAAGCCTACCTACGGCACAGTGAGCCGCTATGGGCTCATTGCCTACGCCTCCTCCCTGGACCAGATGGGCCCCATCGCCCGGTCCGCAGCCGACTGCGCC
Source organism: uncultured Pseudoflavonifractor sp. (assembly GCA_947577065.1). GTDB lineage: Bacteria > Bacillota > Clostridia > Oscillospirales > Oscillospiraceae > Vermiculatibacterium. The sequence goes on along the minus strand of CANPTT010000004.1, from coordinate 73,386 downwards.
GCCGTGCTGGATATCATCCAGGGCATGGACCCCAGGGACGGGACCAGCCTGGAGGGAAGCTATGGCGGTTTTCTTTCCTCTCTCACCGGAGATGTGAGGGGGCTGAAGATTGGCATCCCCGCCGACTGCTTCGGAGATGGCCTGGACAGTGAGGTACGCAGGGCCGTGCTGGCCGTGGCTGAGGTACTGAAAAGCCGTGGGGCCGCGGTGGAGGAGTTCTCCCTGCCCATTATGGAATACGTGGTCCCTACTTATTATATCATCGCCTCCGCCGAGGCGTCCTCCAACCTATCCCGATTCGATGGGGTAAAGTACGGTTGGCGGGCTGAGGGATACAAGGACCTGGCCGATCTCTACGCACGGACCCGTACCGAGGGTTTTGGCGCGGAGGTAAAACGCCGTATTATGCTGGGGACCTTTGTGCTGTCCGCCGGGTATTATGACGCTTACTACAAGAAAGCCCTGCAGGTGAAAGCAGTCATCAAAAAGGCTTATGACGAGGCATTCCAGAAGTATGACATGCTGCTGGCCCCCGTCTCCCCTACCACCGCTCCCAAGCTGGGTGAAAGTCTCTCTGACCCGCTGAAAATGTATCTTTCCGACATCTATACCGTCCCCCTAAACCTGGCGGGGCTGCCGGGCATCTCTGTCCCCTGCGGGTTCGATTCCAAGGGCCTGCCCATCGGGGCCCAGCTCATCGGCCCGGCTCTGGGGGACGGGGTCATCCTCAATGCCGCCCACGCCTTCCAGTTTGAGACGGATTTCCACAGGCAAATACCTGAAACGAAAGGGGGCGTATCCGCATGACCTGGGAGACTGTCATCGGCCTGGAGACCCATGTGGAACTGGCCACCAAAACGAAAATCTTCTGCTCCTGCACCACCGAGTTCGGCGGGGCCCCCAACACCCACTGCTGCCCAGTGTGTACCGGGATGCCGGGGACCTTGCCCGTCCTCAATGAGAAGGTGCTGGAGTTCGCAGTTAAGGCTGGTATCGCCCTGAACGGGGAGATCACCCGCCACTGCAAATTCGACCGTAAGAACTACTTCTACCCCGATCTTCCCAAGGCTTACCAGGTCAGCCAGCTCTACCTACCCATCGTCCGAAACGGCAAGGTGCCCATCCGCACCGAGTCGGGGACCGAGAAAGTCATCCGCATTCATGAGCTCCATATGGAGGAGGATGCGGGCAAGCTGGTCCACGACCCCTGGCTGGACCAGACCAAGTGCGACTACAACCGCTGCGGCGTGCCCCTTATCGAGATCGTCACCGAGCCCGACTTTCGCACCTCCAAGGAGGTCATCGCCTATCTGGAAAAGCTGAAGTCCACCCTCCAGTATCTGGGAGTATCCGACTGCAAGATGCAGGAGGGATCTCTGCGGTGTGATGTGAACCTGTCGGTCCGGCCTGCCGGCTCCACACAGCTGGGCACCCGGACCGAAATGAAAAATCTCAGCTCCTTCAAGGCCATCGCCCGGGCCATCGCCTATGAGTCCCGGCGGCAGATCGAGCTTATTGAGGAGGGCAAGAAGGTGCTCCAGGAGACCCGGCGCTGGGACGAAAACAAGGATGCCACCTTTGCCATGCGCTCCAAGGAGGACGCCCAGGATTACCGGTATTTCCCGGAGCCGGACATCCCCCCCTTAGTCATCTCGGCGGAATACCTGGATGACGTCCGCCGCCGGCAGCCCGAAATGGCAGAGGAGAAGATGGTACGATACCAGCAGGAGTACGACCTTCCGGTCTATGACGCCCAGATGCTCACGGAACAAAAAGCCTTGGCAGATTTCTTTGAGTCCTGTGTCACCTTGGGCGCCGAAGCCAAGCAGAGCGCCAACTGGATTATGGGACAGGTGCTGGGTCAACTCTCCGCCAAGGCTATGGAGGCTAAGAATATGAAGCTGACACCCTCCACCCTGGTAACACTTATCTCCATGGTGAAGGAAGGACGGCTCAACCGCAATACGGCCGTCAAGGTTTTTGAAGATGTCTTTGACACCGATGAAGATGTTGAGGAATATGTAAAAGTCCACGGACTGGCCCAGATCAACGATCCGACCGCCCTGGCCGCCGCCGTGGAAAAGGTGTTTGCCGCCAACAGCCAGTCTGTGACCGACTATAGGTCCGGCAAGGAGAAAGCCTATGGCTTTCTTGTGGGCCAGGTCATGCGGGAAATGAAGGGCCGGGCAGATCCTCAGGCGGTAAATGAGGCAGTGCGGGACAAGCTGAGCGGGTAAATGGAGAAAGCCTCCGGAAGCTTTTTATTCCGGAGGCTTTCTTTTAAAAAATATTGGAAAAAACGGTGAAATTTCCTCCAGAATATGGTATGATAGGTTATTATGGAGTTCATTCCTGTTCAAGGAGGAGCAGCTATGAAACGGCATTTCCGGATCGGAGCCCTAGCCCTGTATCTTTGTATGGTCCTTTGCTGCCTGCCCCCCGCGGCTTATGCTGACGCCCCCGGCGTTGGACTCACCGTCCTTTTCACCCATGATACCCACGATCACTTTCTGCCGGATCCGGAGGATACGGGAGGATATGTCCGGCTGGCCGCCCTGTTGAAGGAACAGCGGGAGACCCCTACTGCCTCAGGCTTTTTCTATCCCACTATCACAGTGGACGGCGGTGACTTCTCCATGGGTTCCCTGTTCCAGACCGTCTACACTTCCGATGCTCCGGAGCTCCGGGCTCTGGGGGCCATGGGCTACGATGCAGCCACCTTGGGCAACCACGAGTTTGATTACCGTCAGCAGGGACTTGCCGATATGTTGAACGCCGCCAAGGCGAGCGGTGATCCCCTTCCCGCTCTGGTCCAAGCCAATTACTCCACTCCCGCCGACCCGGCTGCCTCCCAAGCCCTGACGGCCGCCTTTGACTCCTATCCCATCACTCCCTACACCATACTGGAGCGGGAGGGGCTGCGGATCGCCCTCTTTGGCGTTATGGGACTGGATTCCCATGAGTGCGCCCCCATGTCAGGAATGGTCTATGAACCCATCATCGACGCTGCCAAGCGTGTTGTGGTGGAGATCCAGGAGAAGGAAGCGCCCGATTTCATTATCTGTCTGTCCCATACGGGCACCGAGGATGGCAAGGGCGAGGATTATGAGCTGGCTAAGGCGGTAGACGGTATCGACCTTATTATCTCCGGCCACACCCATACCACCCTGTCAGAGCCTATCAAGGTCAACAATACCCTTATCGTTTCCTGTGGGCCCTACACCAAATATTTGGGACGAATCACCATCCATAAAAGGGTAAGCTCCGACCATACGCCGACCTTTTCCGAATATCAGCTCATCCCCGTTGACAACACCGTTCCCTCTGACTCCGATATGACTGCGATGACAGAAAAATTTAAAGCCGCAGTGGAGGAGAATTACCTATCCGCCTATGGTCTGGACTATGACGAGGTGTTAGCCGTCTCCCAGGGAGACCACTCCATTGAACTGACCGGAGGAATCATTGGGCAAGCCTATATCGATACCATAAAGGCTATGGAGGGGGATGCCTATGTTCCTATCGCCTTTGCGGTAGCCCCCGATGGGGTCATCCGGGACCATATTCGCGCCGGAGAGATAACCACTGCCGATGCTTTCGACATCCTCTCCCTAGGCTCCGGGTCAGATGGATCACCGGGCTACCCCCTGGTTTCAGTATACCTTACAGGGAAGGATTTAAAAAACGCCTTTGAAGTGGACGCCTCCGTCTCCCAGCTCATGCCTGCCGCCGAGCTTTTTGGAGCTGGAGCAAATTGGCACTACAATCCTCACCGAATGTTTTTAGACCGGGTCACCAGTTGTGCCTTGTGGGACGGTGAAACCGCGACCGCCATTGAGGATGACCGGCTTTATCGGGTAGTGGCTGACCTATACTCTGGGCAGATGCTGGGCACGGTGGAAAGCAAATCCTTTGGTTTGCTTTCCGTTACCCCCAGAGATGAAAACGCAATGCCCGTCACCGATCTGGAAAGCCGCATTATTCACGACGAAAACGGCAAGGAACTCAAAGCCTGGTTTGCTCTGGCCTCCCATCTGAAGGAACGCGGACCTGCGGGCCCCCCGGGCGGCGTCAGCAAATATGCGTGGCCCAGCTGGAATCCCATTAAGCTTTTGTTTCCTATGGGTCTTCCCACATTTGTGATCCTGCTGGCAGGGCTTGCTCTGATCGGGCTGGTCATTCTTATCGTACGGCTGCTCCTTCGCCACCGGAATAAGGGCGGCTACCGCCCCTATCGAGGCTAAACGTCCACCATACCCAGGAGGTATTTTCTATGAATCGAACCAAACGTCCGATCGTTTTATGCGTATGTCTGGCCATGACCCTCTTGCTGAGCGGCTGCCGGAACGCCCCCACAGAAGAGAGTAAAACGCCCTCTGTCGGGGAGGTCCTTCTCCCCTCTCCCGGCCCCTCTCTCCCTCCCTTTGCATCCAAGGGAATGCGGATCGCTCTGTGTACCAGCCCCGATACTGTAGATGACCAGGGGCGGAACGCCAAGTGCTACGATGGCGTTCTCTCCTTCCTGCTCTCTCGAGGAAACATGGATTCTGTTGTCCCCTTGCAGGAGACCTCCGGAGATCCCGCCCTTGCCCCTCAGGCCCTCCGGGACTTGGCCCCTTCTTATGACGTGATGGTTCTTATCGGCTCCGCCTTTTCCCAGATTGGCTCCCTGGCCAAAGAGTATCCTGACAAATATTTCATTTTGGTAGACGCCCCTCTCACAAACGAAAGCGGCGAGGCCATCCTTCTGGATAACGTCTGCTCCCTGGAGTTTGCCGAACAGGAGTGCGGCTTTTTAGCCGGGATGACTGCCGCCATGGAGACCACCACAGGCCGGGTGGCGGTGATCACCGAAAATCCCTCCCCTGCCGCCACCCGATATTATTATGGCTTCCGCTCCGGCGTCGCCTATGCCAACGGTAATCTAAATACATCCGCCGAGATCATCGACCATCCCGCATACGGAGGCGTAGACGGCAGCGGGACCGCTCTGGGCGGAAACTACACCAACGGGAGCGACATCACCGCATATGCCTTGGGCCGCTCCCTTCTGGATGAGGGCTGCGATATTCTTTTTGTAGCTGCCGGGGCCTCCGGAGTGGGAGCTGTCAACGCAGTAAAGGGAACGCCGGGCGCCAGGATCATCGGAGCGGAGACCGATCAATTTCTCAATGGCGTCAATGGGATGGAAAATGTGGTCCTTACCTCTGTGATCAAAGACTTTGCCGGCTGTGTGATCCAGCGGCTCCAGTCTGTCGCTGACGGAAATTTTGAAAGTGGGAGTTATATCCTGCAAACGGCCGACAACGCCACCGCGTATGTTTCTGCCGATGATCGTCAGCAGCTGCGCTTGGAGACTCTACGGGCTTTAGCAGACGCCTATCCCCTGATGCAGAACGGCACCATCGTTCCCATGGCGGGTCCGGCGGAATAAACCTCCCAAATCACAAAATGCGCCATCCGATTTTTCGGATGGCGCATTTTGATTTTCTGTAAGGCGTCGACCTGCTTACCCATAAAAAGAATGTCCGCCAATGGTAGCGATCAGTGTTTTATTGCGGGAAGCCCAACAGGATTTTCCTACCCCGTTGAAGTAGTATGCCCCAGGGACCACGTTGGCCCCCTCCAGCACCAGTCGCGCCGCCAATATGGACTCGGCATTCGGCGTGGCATTGGTTGCCCCTGGAAATTGATTGGGAGAATAGATGACCTCAGAAACCGTATTGGGAAACCTGGAACTGTTCACTCGATTCAAGATCACGTTTCCCACCGCCATCTTCCCCGTCAGAGGCTGGTTTCCGCTCTCGTGAGTAATAACCCTCGCCAGAAGATCCAAAGTCGTCTCATCATAGGGAAGTGCCTCAGCAGACAGAGGGACGCCGCCCGAGCAGAGCTCTACCTTTCCCGACCAGCCAATCCAAGCGCCAAGTGCATTGGCAAGGACCCGGGCAGGGACCAGGGCGGTGCCATCGGCCCAGCCTTTCACTTTTTCAGGAATATAGAGATAGCGGTCATTGACCACCAGATAGGGATCCCCCACCCTTACCGTCATGGTAAGATCCCAGGCGGAGGCTGTAAAGATCCCATCCTCCCAGGTGATCTCCGCGTCGGGCCGAAGACTTTGGACCCCGCCATAGAAAGGAATATAGGCTGTACCGTCATAGACCTCCGCAGTATAGCAAACTGCCTCTCCGTTCACCGTCACCTCAACAAGAGAGGGCTCCTCCTCCGCGGCATGGGCCGATACGGAAAGTCCCAGGGTCAAAGTCAGCACGGTCAGGGCCAAAAGCCATCGTTTCTTCACAGGGCATCGCTCCTTGTCTTTGTTTCCAATTTGAAACCTTTTGTTACCATATTGTAACTCATTTTATGCCAGATTGCAAGCCCCGGTTCCTTCAAAATCTTCCGCCAAAACGGATCGACACAAATCGGAAGGTCTATAGAGCAAAAACATGCCCCACCGATATCGGCGGGGCATGTTTGAGGTATTTTACTGGGGATTAATGGTGTAGTTGGGAGCTTCCCTGGTAATATAGATGTCGTGGGGATGGCTCTCCTTCAGGCCCGCAGAGGTGATCTGGACAAACTGAGCTCTCTCCTGGAGCTCCTCAATGGTGGCACAGCCGCAGTAACCCATACCGGCCCGGAGTCCGCCCATCATCTGGAAGATGGTCTCTCCAGCCGCCCCCTTGTAGGGGACCCGGCCCTCTACGCCCTCGGGGACCAGCTTCCTGTTGTTCTCCTGGAAGTAGCGGTCCTTGGAGCCTTTTGCCATCGCCCCAAGGGAGCCCATCCCCCGGTATACCTTGAACTGGCGTCCCTGATAGACCTCAGTGTCTCCAGGAGACTCCTCACAGCCTGCCAGCAGAGAGCCCAACATGACCACACTGCCGCCAGCAGCAATGGCCTTGGCTATATCGCCGGAATATTTTATGCCGCCATCGGCGATGACCGGCACACCGTACTCCGCAGCTACACGGGCCGCATCGTAAACAGCGGTGATCTGAGGTACGCCAATACCCGCCACCACACGGGTGGTGCAGATGGAGCCGGGTCCAATGCCGATCTTCACGCAGTCAGCTCCCGCCTCGATAAGAGCGCGAGTACCTTCGGCGGTGGCCACATTGCCCGCAATGAGCTGTACATCGGGATAGAGGGCCTTGATGCGCTTGACACACTCAATAATATTGTGGCTGTGTCCGTGGGCAGAGTCCAGACAGAGCACGTCTACCCCTACCTCCACCAGCGCCCGGACTCGGTCCAGCACATCGCTGGTAACGCCGATAGCAGCGCCGCAAAGGAGCCGCCCCTTCTCATCCCGGGCAGAGTTGGGATAGACCTGGGCCTTTTCAATGTCCTTGATGGTGATAAGGCCCTTGAGCCGAAAATCCTTATCCACAATGGGCAATTTTTCGATTTTGTGCCTGCGCAGGATCTCCCGCGCCTCGTCCAGAGTGGTGCCCTCAGGAGCGGTGACCAGATTGTCTTTGGTCATCACGCTATCGATAAGCTTGGACATATCGGTCTCAAACTTCATGTCCCGGTTGGTGATGATGCCGATAAGCTTCCCGTTGTCGCAGATGGGCACGCCGGAAATACGATACTTGGCGCACAGCTCATTGGCCTCTGCCAAAGTGTGGCCGGGAGCCAGGAAGAAGGGGTTCGTGATCACTCCGTTCTCGCTGCGCTTGACCATGTCCACCTGCTCCGCCTGGGCGCCGATGGTCATATTCTTATGAATGATACCGATGCCGCCCTCCCGGGCAATGGCGATGGCCATACGGGATTCGGTGACCGTATCCATAGCCGCGCTCATCAAGGGAATATTGAGAACGATCTTTTTGGTAAGATGGGTGTGCAAATCGATGTCTGCGGGAAGTACATCGCTTTCCGCAGGGACCAAAAGCACATCATCAAAGGTAAGTCCCTGTTTCAGAAACTTGTGGGCGGCGTCCAAATTGACCATGCGGCATCATCCTTCTTTCTGATAAATTTTATCCATTTTAATCTTCCGGAGGTAAATTGTCAAGGGTCAAAATTCCATGAAAACGGTCCTCTCCACCCAGGGACTCTCCACGGATACACCAGTCTGCCCCATCCTGGCCCGTGCGCAGCCGAAGGGTCTCCCCCGCCATGCACTCGGTCAGGTAACAAAGCTGAAGCTGTGAGACAAATTTCCCCGCCGCAAGATCCTCCAGGCCCAAGGCGTCACAGAAAAAATCGGCGTAGCGGGTGTTGTTCACATGACCGTTGATATCCGTGTCGGAGTAGCCCAGCCGCCGCTCCGCCGCTATCGCCATATCCTGGGGCATGCGGAGCTTACGGAGAGTATCGGAACGGCAGAGGGTCCCACCGCTACTGTCCGCTATCTCCCCCACCTCGTTCAAGTGGAGCAACTTGTGAGAATCTATTCCTGCCAGGACCCAGGCGGAGAGCGCCCGTCCCACAGGTTCTCCTTTTATCGCAAGATCAAATTCCCGGTACATTACCGCCGCTTTGCCGCCCCGATGCCAGGTCTTGACGGTCACCGGCTCGTTCCAGAGTATGGGACGAACCAATTCATAGCGGGTACGGGCCAGCATCCAAAAGGCGTTATAGCGATCTCGGATCTCCGGACCGGAAAGATGGAGCTCTCCCGCAGCCTGAGTCGCTACCTCCTGCAAAAGGCACAGCATCGCCGAGGGCCGACATTGGCCATAGAGGTCCACATCTCTGGCCCCCACCCGATAGGTATCCTCATAAAATATATCCATCACGCTTCCTCCCTTCCGCCAATGGAGAGGGTATACCGGCAGCAAAGATCCTCCAGATCCTCCCCGGTCGCGGCGGGCAGCCGAAGCTTGGCCCCGCAGTGGGCACATGCCAGCTCCACAGAGCTATAAAGGACTTTCACCTTATAGTCTTTCGAACCACACAAGCAGGAAATACCGCCTCGGGCGGCAATATCCTTCAGCTCCCCCAAAATCTCAGTCATAATCGTCTCATTTAGAAAAGTCTGCTCTTCACCCGGCTTTTCCACCATTTGAGCGGCGGCCTCCTCCAGGCGGCGAACCGCTTGAAAAACTACGCTCTCCTCCCCCACGTACAAGCAGTCAAGTCCAGTCGCTTTACAGGAAAAGGCCAGGGCTTTCTCATGCAGAAGGGCGTGGGTGGGACAACGGACGTGATGGTCCTCGCCGCAGTAGGCACAAGGAACGGTCAGATCCGCATGGTCGGCCTCCATCTCTATCTTCAAAGCCGAACCGCCGCAGGGACAAGGGAGCTTGTCCGGACCGGCAGCCAGACGGAATACGCTCCGCTCTACTACCACGCTCTGTTTACACTTGGGGCATATATAAGCCAGGGTACGTTTGGGTTCTTCCATAAAAGCTCTTCCTTTTCATCTGATTTGACATGGCAACCGCTCAGGCAAAGAATTCGTAAGCAATTCGGGGACTTCCATCGTAGATATGAATGATTCCCCGGCGGACAAAGCCATGCTTCTCAAATAAGTGCTGCATGGTCCTGTTATCATGATGGGTATCCGCCCGGATATAGGGACAAATAGCCTTGCAGAAGTCCAGGCATTGCGTGAATACTCCCCTCTCTGTGCCGTCGCTACCCAGGCGATGAATGGTGCCGTAAGGAGCGCTGCCGGTCCAAGACCCATCCTCAATTACAGCGTAATCCGCTTCCTCCCCCAAGGCAAAGACGAAGGCGGCGTGTACAGTCCCATCCCTGCCACAGAGCACATAGAGGTTCTCCTTTTCTATATCCCTGTCCAATACACACTCCGGATACCCCTCCTCCCATTGGGCAGGGTTCCCGCTGGCCACCATATATGCCTTGGCCGCTTTATATACCTTCAAAACGGCGTTCAAATCAGCCTTGACTGCCCTTCGTATCATGTTCATCGCCCATTTCCGCTTTTTCTTTTCTTTAGTGTAGCACAGCTTGTCCCCGCTGTAAACGGCCTGAATGACGAAAAATCCCACCGAGAGCGGTTATTTTCTCTTCCTTCCGTTCAAACTAAGGCTACATCCATTAAGAAAGCACAGGTGATACTATGCCGACCAAAAAACTTGGCCGCCAGACAGTGGCCTTTGCCGACCCTCCCGCCATCATCGGCCACGCCAACGTGGTGGGAAAAAAAGAAGGAGACGGCCCGCTCGCGGATAGCTTCGATCATATCGAACAGGACGATACCTTTGGGGAAAAAACCTGGGAAAAAGCCGAGACTGCCATGCAAAAGATGGCCTTTGCCTCCGCTCTGGACAAGGCGGGACAGGCCGCCTCCAACCTGGATTATCTCTTCGCCGGAGATCTTTTGAACCAGTGCATTGGCTCCGGCTTTGCCGTCCGGGGCCAGGATGTACCCTTTTTCGGACTCTACGGGGCCTGTTCTACCATGGGAGAGGGATTATCCTTAGCCGCTATGAGCATTGACGGAGGCTTTGCCCAATTTGCCGGGGCAGTAACCTCCTCCCACTTTTGTTCTGCCGAACGGCAGTACCGCACCCCTCTGGAGTATGGTGGACAGAGAACCCCCACCGCCCAATGGACGGTGACGGGCTCAGGTGCGGTGATCCTGGCAAAGGCCGGCCCCGGTCCCTATGTGACCCACATCACCACAGGAAAGGTGGTGGACAAGGGTATCAAAGACGCCAACAACATGGGAGCCGCCATGGCCCCGGCAGCCTATGACACCCTTACCGCCCACTTCAGGGATACAGGGCGGCAGCCCTCCTTCTATGATCTGATCGTCACCGGGGATCTTGGAAAATTGGGCAAAGACATTATCCGGGATTTTTTTGCCAGGGACGGCGTCGAGCTTTCCAACTACGACGACTGCGGCACTATGATATTTGACCTGGAAAACCAGGACGTACACTGTGGTGGGTCTGGGTGCGGATGCTCGGCCACCGTGCTCACCGGTTACCTTCTCAACGGGATGCGGGAGGGAAAGTGGAACCGTATCCTGTTCTGTCCCACCGGCGCATTGCTGTCCCCTACCTCTACCCAGCAGGGAGAGTCCATCCCCTGCATCTGCCATGCAGTGGCTATCTCTATGTCCAAGTGAAAGGAGCTTTTTTATGGACATTTTTCTGGAATATGGCAAAGCGTTTCTTTGCGGCGGCATCATCTGCCTGATTGGTCAACTCCTGATCGACAAAACTCCCCTGACCCCCGCTCGCATCCTGGTGACCTATGTGGTCTCCGGGGTAGTGCTTGGGGGGCTGGGACTCTATAAGTATGTGGTAGAATTCGGCGGTGCCGGCGCCACCGTACCGCTGACCGGATTTGGGTTCCTGCTGGCCAAGGGAGTACAAAAGGCAGTTGCGGAGAATGGATTGCTGGGCGCTCTATCGGGCGGCGTCACTGCCGCCGCCGCGGGCATTACGGTCTCTATTTTCTTCGGATACCTCATCGCCCTTATCTGTAAGCCCAGATCCAAATCATAATGGGTCGGCACCGTCCATCTATAGCCCAGTGCAATAACTTTTCAAAAGACAGATCAATATTTCCGCATGGACCTCTTCGTCCTCAACGATCCGGTTGAGGTTTTCCACCACATTTTTGTCTTTGATCCAAAGGGCTTGTTGACGGTATTTCCGGATGGCGGCCCTCTCTTCATCAATGGCATAGCGCAAAAGCTGCTCCAACCGCCGGGGATAGCTGAGGTATTCCGGCGTCCAGTATCGCCGTCCTCCCCGAAAAGGGCTCCACAGTCGGGGATCTTCTCCCAGCTGGCGGGCCAGCTCTGAAAAGATGGAAAGATGGTGCATCTCTACCATGGCAATGTGTCCCAGACATTCGGCCACCTCCGGGCGCCCCCCCTGGGTGACCCGTCCGTACAGATAACGGGCTACCGCCCCCATTTCTGAAACACCGCCCCCAATGTTGGACAGAATGGCCTGCCCATATCTCTGGTTTTTTCCCTCTGCCCGGATCTCCGGATAGGGACCAGCCGCCGTATAGCTGGCGGCGCAGGATATGTCCTCCATGAAACGCCCTCCTCGCACGGGAACTTCTGTTCAGCCTATGCGGGTCGGGCGTTGTCCTATGTTTCTCTTAATGTGATTTTTATTATTATATTCCGTGTTGTTGTTGATTTTATCTCGAGATTGTGTTATCCTAATTTTGATGTAAAAAGAACCGAGGTGTTCTTCATGGAATATTCCCGAGCTGTCTTCCGAAAATCTTCCTCCCCACGTCCACCCCTCCAAGAAGAGCAGGGGCGCGACCCTTATGACGGCCTGCGACCCTGGTCTGCCATTACCCATGGGGCAGGGGCGGCGCTGGCTCTTGGCGGGACTGCCTTACTGTTGGTTCGTTCCGTTTTACTGGGGCTCAGCATCTGGCATATCATATCCTTCGCCATCTATGGGGCCTCCATGATCTGTCTATATACCGCCAGTACCCTTTACCATTGTCTCAACACACCAGTGGCCGGGCGGCTGGCTCTGCGAAAGATCGATCACTGCTCCATCAGTCTGCTCATCGCCGGGAGTTATACCCCCATCTGCCTTACCATTTTACGAGGGCAGGGCGCTTGGGGCTGGGCCATTTTGGGGGTAGTGTGGACTATGGCGGCAGCCTCCTGTGTCTTGTCCCTGCTCTGGATCGGCTCCCCCCGCTGGCTCACAGCCGGGGTTTACCTTCTCATGGGCTGGGTGGCGATCTTTGCCCTCTATCCCTTATCCCAGTCGCTTTCTCCAAGGGGATTTTTCTGGCTGATGCTGGGGGGCCTCCTCTATACTGTGGGCGGCGTGTTATACGCAGTCAAGTGGCCCGGGCGAAACAATCCCCGTTTTGGCTGCCATGAGACTTTCCATCTGTTTATTTTGGCAGGAAGCATATGTCACTTTGTGCTGATGTACCAAGTTATATGTTTTCTGTAAAAAGGGCGGGCTCACAGCCCGCCCTCTCCTCAGTTCAGCAAATAGATCCCAAAGTTCAAATATCCGGCAAAGGCCACCCAGGCCAGATAGGGAAGCATAAGCAGCCCCGCCCCTGGGCGGATACGGAAAAACTGGACCGTGACCCCCAGGATCATCGCCCATAACAGGATCAGCCAAAAGAATGCGAACAGCCGCCAATTCAATTCAAAGAAAAAGACCGGCCATGTGAAATTGACAAGGAGCTGGAGCCCATACATCCAAAGGGCAGAACGCTTTCCCCCCCTCCTCCCTTCCGCGGTATACACCAGATAAGAGGCAAACCCCATCGCGGCAAAAAGGATCGTCCACACCACCGGAAACACCCACATCGGCGGCGACAAGGGCGGCCGCCGGAGCAGAGTAAACTCCCCCATACTGTCTTTTGTGAGAAAAGCGGATATCCCTCCCACTGTCAGTGGAACGGCAAGACTAATAAACAAAGGCTTCCATTTTATCCTCAAAGCAAATCACTCCCACCGTATTTTAGTACGGTGGGAGTGATTTTATTCGTTCAGCCTATTGAAGCGTATAGCTTCCCAAAACCATGATGGTAGCCTTCTCAGCCACCGCCACCTTCAGGTTGTCACCGGTGGCTATGTACAGATGATTACGTGACAGCTCTCCCCAGACAGCTTCTCCTGTGGTGAGATCGATAAGACCATCGGCACAGGACGCGGCGCCGGAACGAAGGAGGAACTGCGTCCCGGCGGTAAGCGTCACCGCTTTGTCCTTGGCAACCTCTGTCACTTCAAAAGACGCCTGTCCACTTTTCTCAAGCCGCTCCCGCAGTTCTTTTGTCCCCTCCTCCACCCTTTGGTCCACCTGCTTCAGGATATCAGGGAGGACCTTCTCGTTGAGGTAGCTCAAAGTTATCAGGGGATCCGTCTGCGATCCCTGGGTTCCGGCCGCAATAGCCGCTCCCCCCAAAGTGGCCAATACCAAAGCTCCACAGGCCAGATAGGTGGTCCATTTTCTCCGTTTCATGGCGCTCCTCCTATGTATCTTTCTCTCGGGCGTTTCGGCGGGTGGGGCGAATCCAGGGTTTGCCGGGATCCGCTTCCCACTCCACCTTGCTTACACCAATTGCCGGGGACGCAGTCCAAAGCTCACCGCAATGGCCCCATCCACCTTTTGCATCTGCTCCTCGTCCAACCGCCCCATATACTCTCTCAGCCGTTTCTTATCCAGGGTCCGGATCTGCTCCAACAGTACCACGGAATCCTTGGGAAGCCCGTAGGTGTTGGCTGAGAGGTCAATGTGGGTCGGCAGCCGGGCCTTACCTGTCTGAGAAGTGATGGCGGCGGCAATGACAGTAGGACTATGGCGGTTGCCCGTATCGTTCTGAATGATAAGGACAGGGCGCACGCCTCCCTGCTCGCTGCCCACCACCGGGCTCAGATCGGCATAAAAAATATCTCCACGTCTGACACTGCTGTCCACAAGGCTCACTCTCCGCGGTTCAAAGTCACCGTTGTCACCGGGTCCTGGCCCGGTCTCAACGATCACTATGATTTTCCCACGGGGCGGCGGGATTTATACCCATCTCACCGGGTTCCTCTGAAAAATCCGGGTTCCCTCCCGCCCATCCGGCGTTGGCCTCCCGGACCATTTTACGCCGGCGGGAGTAAAATGGTGTCAGCTTTGAGGCCGATCCAACGTCTGCGTATACAGCCGGGGAACCCGCTTATTCACATTGCAAAGCAACTCATACTGAATGGTCCCCGCCAGCGCTGCAGCCTCCTCCACAGGGACATGTGGGCCATAGATCTCCACCACATCACCCGGCTTCACATGGGGCAACGCTGTCACGTCAGCCATACACAAGTCCATGCAGATCCGGCCTACCACAGTGGCGTAACCGCCGCCCACCCAAACTCGCAACTTATCTGAACAGGCCCGGGGCAGACCGTCTCCATACCCAATGGCCAATACCGCAAGCCGGGTCTCTTTTTCCAGGGTGTGGGTGCGACCATAGCTCACCGCCGTACCGGCGTGGAGGGTCTTTACCGAAACCACCCGGGTCTTCAAGGTCATCAGCGGCTCCAGGCCAGGACCGTCCAGCCCCTCGCAGGATGGATCGGGATAGTGCCCATAGAAGGCAATACCGGGCCGAACCATGTCCAAATAGGTACAGGGATAGTTTAACACAGCCGCGCTGGCGGCGCAATGGCGAATTTTAAAGGTAACGCCCTGCTCCTCCAGTCTGCCCAGCAGATCCAAAAAGCGGGTAAACTGAAGCATCGTGTATTCCTCGCTGCCGTCGGCGTGTGAGAAGTGGGTGAAGATCCCCTCCCAGTTAAGGCCGGGGAGAGCATACATCCGTTGGATGCTCTCCGCCGTCCCATCCAGATCCCTCTCATCACAGAGAAGACCCAGCCGTGACATACCTGTATCCACCTTCATATGGACCGTGATAGTCCCCCCCGCCCCCATCGCCGCCTGAGAGAGGGCCCGGGCGGTCTCTTCCTCAAACACCCCCTGGGTCAGCCGGTGATCTATCAGCTCCCGTGCCCACACCGGCTCTGTGTAGCCCAGGATCAGGATGGGGACCTCCACCCCCGCCCGGCGCAGCTCAATGCCCTCCTCCAGACAGGCCACCGCCAGATAATCCACCCCAAGCTCTTCCAGCCGGCGGGCCACCGAAACAGCTCCGTGACCGTAGGCGTCGGCCTTTACCGGGGCCAACAGCCTGCACCCCTCTGGCAGCATAGCCCGAAGAGTGCTGTAATTATGCTCCAAAGCACGCAGATCGATCTCCGCCCAAGTACGGCGCGAATCTTTATCCATAGGGATCCCTTCTTTATTTAAGAATGTATTGATGCTATTGTAGCCCAATCTGTAAGGAAGGTCAAGGAATTCCCACTATGACAGCTATGCTTCATTTGCCATTTTAGTCAAAAGAAACACCCGCTCGCGGCGGGTGTTTCTTTCTCTTTTCCTTTTCCGTCCGTTTATCCGGTGCTTCACGCTCCGAACAGCTCCGCCGCCTTTTCCATCCGCTGGGCGATCTTCACCCCAAAGGGACAACGGCTCTCACAGCTCCGGCAACCGATACACTGTCCAGCCCGGTGGTTCAGGGCCAGATAGTGGGCCTTTACTGTGGCGGGGACCTCCCCCTGCATCTCAGCAAGATCATAATACTTATTTACCATCGCGATGTCAATGTCCACTGGACAGGGCTTGCAGTGGCCGCAATAGGTACACTCCCCCTGTATAAAGGTGTGCTTGGGAGCGCTGGCCAAGACTTGAGCGTAGTTCTTCTCCTCTTCGCTGGCTGTCTCATAGGCCACCGCCTGTTCCACCTGCTCCGGGGTGTCGTACCCCGCCATCACCGCTGCTACGGCGGGCCGGGTGAGGCAGTAGTGGAGACACTGGACCGGGGTCAGGGCCACCCCAAAGGGGGACATCTTCGCGTCAAAGAGCCGCCCGCCAGCGTAGGGCTTCATCACAGTGATGCCCACATCCGCCCGCTCGCAGAGCTTGTATAGCTCCGCCCGTTGAGGATCGATCCCTCCCAAACCCTCTTGATAGTTTTCCCAGTCAAAATAGGTATCCAAGTCATCCACAGGAGGGTGCATATCAAACGCAGGGTTAACGCTGAACAGGATCATTTCCACGATCCCGCTCTCCGCCGCCTTTTTCGCCATAGCTGGGTTGTGAGTAGACATTCCGATGTGCCGGATGGTCCCCTTCTCCTTTAATTGCTTCACGTAGTCTATGTACGGACTTTGGAACGCCCCCTCCCAGTCCTCCTGCGTATCCACAAAGTGGATCATTCCCAAGTCAATGTAGTCTGTCTGAAGCCTCTCCAACAGATCCACAAAAGCAGCCTTGCATTTTTCTACGTCCCGGGTACGGACATACTGCCCCTCCTGCCAAGTAGAGCCAATGTGGCCTTGAATGAACCAGCGCTCCCGCCGTCCGGCCAAGGCCTTTCCAATGTTGGAGCGGACATTTGGCTCGCTCATCCAGCAGTCTAAGATATTGATCCCCAATTCCTCCGCCCGGTCAATGACCGCTTTGCCCTCCTCATAGCTATGGCGCTCCAGCCATTCGGCCCCTAAACCGATCTCGCTGACCATCAGGCCTGTCTTTCCCAGTCTGCGGTAATTCATAGTCTTCTCCTTATCTTTTTATTTTTCAAAACACGCTCCACTCAAATAGCACCTGACGTTTTTGAAGGGTCTCTATAAATAGGCTCAGATTCACCATCGTATCATCAAGCTCAAATACTTTCCTTTTTCCCACGTATACCCGATAGCTCTGTATCCCACTCCTTCCCCGGTGGACCGTCACCTTGGTTATTTCGCGGATATCATAAGTTTTAGACGGTGCAAAGGGAAAATACCGCGTGACCGTCCTATCCGTCACAATGAACTTTGTCCGCGCAATATCGCAGAGCGTATGGATAACGACCAATGTCCCAAAAGCAAAAAAGCCGTAAGCTATAACATAGGAGGCCGCCCCCTCCTTCCGGAAGGAAAAGATCATATAGGTCATAAACAGCCACCAGCAGCCAAAAAACATCCCGCCTACAGCCTTCACCCCATTATGGGAATACATCTGATAGCTATTCTCCTTTCCCCGTCTGTCCATAAGCGCCTCCTCCGCCGCGAGTCCAGCAAAGCCAGTCGCGGCGGAAAGCGAAGAAATTCCCATCAGAGCGCAGTTTTCGCCGCAAGGCGGAAACGGAGCATTGATGGGAATTTCTGAGCTGGTGCCGGTGGTGGGACTCGAACCCACACGGGGGATTAGCCCAACGGATTTTGAGTCCGTCACGTCTACCAATTCCATCACACCGGCATATTCTCTTGTCAGTTTTTTATTATACAAGGTTTTTCCCTCCTTGGCAAGGCTAAAATTTTCTTTTTTTCCATCCCATAATAAGGTTTTCCCCTTGACAAGCGGCACAAAATGTTGTATCATAATCCCGTTGTAAAGTTATCGAGCTTTACATACAACTCTTAAAGGAGGGGGCCGCAGTGAAAAACCAAGCCTACCGCATGGCGCTGCTGTACGATTTTTACGGCGATATGCTTACCGACCGGCAAAAGGAATTTTACGACCTTTACTATAACGAGGACCTCTCTCTTTCTGAAATTGCCGAAAACTACGGCATCTCCCGTCAGGGTGTTCGGGATGTGATCGTTCGGGCAGAGGCCGCCCTTACCGAGTTGGAGGACAAAACGGGCATCATCCGTCGTTTCCATGTGATGCAGGACCAGCTCAAGGGGGTCCTGGCCAGTGTAGAGGCCATCAACAAGCGCAACGCCCAATTCTATCAGGACAACGAGCTCGAGGCTCTGACTGCTGACATCACCTCAATATTGGAAAAGCTGAAACAGGAGTAAACCATGGCCTTTGAGGGACTGACCGAAAAGCTCAATAACGCGTTTAAACGGCTTCGGGGCAAGGGGCGACTTACGGAGGCTGACGTAAAAGACGCCATGCGGGAGATCCGCATGGCTCTGCTGGAGGCCGACGTCAGCTACAAGGTCGTAAAGGACTTCGTGGCCAAAGTCTCGGAACGGGCCGTTGGCACTGACGTGCTGGAGGCCCTCTCTCCCGCCCAAATGATCGTAAAAATCGTCAACGAGGAACTCACCGCCCTCATGGGAGGAGAGGACGCTAAGCTGACCATATCCTCCAAGCCTCCCACTGTCATCATGATGGTAGGTCTTCAGGGCGCGGGTAAGACTACCAACTCTGCCAAGTTGGCGGGGTTGATGAAAAAGCAGGGCAAACGGCCTCTGCTGTGTGCCTGTGACATCTATCGCCCTGCCGCTATCGAACAGTTGGAGGTAGTGGGTTCCCAGCTGGAGATCCCCGTGTTCCAGATGGGACAAATCAATCCTGTGGACATCGCCAAGGCCGCTGTGGAGCACGCCAAAAAGCACGGCAACGATTTGGTGTTTCTGGATACCGCCGGTCGGCTCCATGTGGATGAGGAGCTGATGATGGAGCTTCAGAACATCAAGGCAGCTGTCTCCCCCGATGAGATCCTCCTGGTGGTCGACGCCATGATCGGACAAGATGCGGTAAACGCTGCCAAGTCCTTTGACGACGCGCTGGACCTGACGGGTGTGATGCTCACCAAATTGGATGGCGACGCCAGAGGCGGCGCTGCTCTCTCTATCAAAGCTGTGACCGGAAAGCCCATCAAGTTTGTGGGCACCGGCGAAAAACTGGATCAGGTAGAAGTTTTTCATCCTGACCGGATGGCCGGGCGGATCCTGGGGATGGGCGACGTCCTCTCCCTTATTGAAAAGGCCCAGGAAAACTTTGACCAAAAAAAAGCCATGGAGCTTCAGGAAAAGCTTCGTAAAAACAAGTTTACTCTCACCGATCTATACGATCAGTTGGTTCAGATGAAGAACATGGGTTCCCTCAGCGACATCGCCGGGATGCTCCCCGGAGTGGACGCTAAAGCTTTGGAGGGCGCCAGCCTGGATAATTCGGCCCTGGGGCGGACGGAAGCCATTATCCTCTCCATGACCCCTTCGGAACGGGAGGAACCCTCCATTCTGAACAATAGCCGGAAGAAACGGATCGCCGCCGGTGCCGGAGTCCAGGTGGTGGATGTGAACCGGCTTTTGAAGCAGTTTGAGGCCATGCGTCAGCTCACCCGGCAGATGAACGATCCCAGGCTTCGCAAGCTGGCAAAAAAGGGCCGACTGCCCGGCATGGGTGGCGGTCGAGGGATGAGACGGGGCTTTCCCTTTTGATCCCACGCGGATAATATCCGTCATATAAACCGTTGGTAAGCATCGTTTCCGATGTTTCCAGATATACGAACGACATTCTTAATGGAGGTGAAAATAAATGGTCAAAATCCGTCTGCGCCGTATGGGCGCAAAGAAGGCCCCCTTCTACCGCATTGTGGTCGCTGATTCCCGCTATCCCCGGGACGGTCGGTTTATCGAGGAGATCGGCACTTATGATCCCACCGCCGAGCCCTCCGTGCTGAAGGTGGACGCCGAGCGCGCCCAGGCCTGGATCAAGACCGGCGCTCAGCCCACCGAGACGGTGAAGGCTCTGCTGAAAAAAGCCGGCGCTATCTAAGAGGGAGGAACACACCAGATGAAAGAGCTCCTCACCTACATCGCCAAAAGCTTGGTGGACTATCCCGATCAGGTGGAGGTCACCGAGCGTGAGGGCGACGGCGAAGTCCTGTTGGAGCTGCGGGTAGCCAGCGAGGACATGGGCAAGGTGATCGGCCGTCAGGGCCGCATCGCCAAATGGATTCGTGTGCTCATGCGCTCCGTGGGCCAGCGGAAGGGGACAAGAGTCTCCGTGGACATCACCGACTGAATGGAGGAAGCGGCGGGGTAAGTCCCGCCGTTTTTTCTTGTTTTCTGCATCATTGGGGAGGAAATATAGCATGAAACGAGCTTATCAGGTCTGCCACCACATGGCTTGGTGCGGATTCCTTTTAACCTTCTTCTTTTTTGTTTTTCAAAAACTGCCGGTCCCAATGGTCGCCTTTTTTCTCCTCCCCTTTACATTTTTTGCTGCTGCAGCCGCTATTTTGAATCATATGCTTCCTAAAGAGGACCGTGCGGCTGCAAAACTCAGTATACGAGGCGCCGTTTATCATCCTTATCTCGATTTTCTCCTATTTACCGTTATTGATCTTTTCTTCTTTTCAGCCGCCTATCCTGATTTACCGCTGATTCCTCAACTTTCTTATATAGGGTTGTTTCTCTATGTTATTGCTTGGTTCTGCCTGCTTATCACCAACTTCTTTTGAATACTGAGCAAACGCCATTGGAGGTCATCGTGAATGAAAAGCCAGTTTTTAGAGACGGGCCAGATCGTCAATACCCACGGGGTAAAAGGCGAGGTCAAGGTAGTTCCTTGGGCCGATTCTCCCGACTATTTGAAGCAGTTCCACACCTTTTATTTGGGGGACAAGCCCTTGAACACCCTCTCAGTCCGGGTAGACAAAACCAACGTACTCATCCGTTTTGAAGGGGTGGACACAGTGGAACAGGCCATGAAGCTGAAGGGCAAGACCCTATGTGTCCACCGCTCCGACGCCAAACTGCCCGCCGGGCGGCATTTCTTGGCCGATCTGATGGGTTTGGAGGTACTGGACGCCGCCACAGGGGACAAGCTGGGGACTGTGGAGAACATCCTCACTCCCCCGGCCCACAACGTCTATGTGATAGGCGGTGGAGCCAAGCGGTACATGATCCCCGCCGTCCCCGCCTTTGTGGCGGAAACCAACGTGGAAGGCGGCTATATCAAGGTAAATCTCATTGAGGGGCTGGAAACTGATGTATAGGATCGACATTCTGACGCTTTTTGATATGACGGTGGGGGACGTCCTCTCCGAATCCATCCTGGGCCGGGCCCAGGAGCGGGATTTTTTGCGTATTGAGACCCACCAGATCCGGGACTATACCCTCAACAAACAAAAGCAGGTGGACGACTATCCCTACGGAGGCGGACGGGGAGCGGTCATGCAGGCCGACCCTCTCTACCAATGCTGGAAGCATGTGGTGGACGAGTTCGGGCCGGGGCACACCATCTACTTCTCCCCCGCCGGGACCACCTTCAAGCAGGCGGACGCCAAGCGTCTGGCAGCGGACTACAACCACCTGATCCTGGTCTGCGGCCACTACGAGGGTATTGATGAGCGGTTCATCGAGGAGTGTGTGGACGAGGAGATCTCCCTGGGGGACTTTGTCCTGACCGGGGGGGAGATCCCCGCCATGGCAGTAGCCGACGCGGTGTGCCGTCTGGTCCCCGGGGTCCTCCCTGACCCGGAGTGCTTTGAAAACGAAAGCCACTGGAATGGGCTGCTGGAGTACCCTCAATACTCCCGCCCCGAGGAGTGGCACGGGAGGAAGGTCCCCCCCATCCTGCTGTCCGGAAACCACGCTCTCATCGCCAGATGGCGGCGAAAGCAGGCCATCCTGCGGACCAAACGCAGGCGGCCAGATATGTATGAAAAGCTGGAGCTCCGCTCTACCAAAGAGGACAAAAAGCTGATGGGAGAGCTGGAGGAGGAGTATCCGGAAGACTTTCCCACCTGATCCCCGATTTCCCTTTACTTTTCCGAAGCGTTGTGTTATAATCGAGGTGTAATGTAATATTCATTATTATATTTGGGGGTCATTCGCATGAGTTTCAAAATCATTGTGGACAGCTGCTGCGATCTCACCGCCGCGCAGCTGCTTCAGGGGCCCTTCCTTCGGGCGCCGCTGACCATCTCCCTGGCCGGAGAGGATATTGTGGACGATGAGACCTTTGATCAGGCCCACCTGATCCTTCTTATGCGAGAAAGCGAGTTGCCCCCCAAGACCGCCTGTCCATCCCCCGCCCAGTATCTGGATGCTTTTGAGCAGGCCGCCTCGGAGGATATCTATGTGGTCACCCTCTCCGCGCTTCTCTCCGGCTCCCACAACGCCGCGGCCCAGGCCAGGGCAATCTGGCTGGAGGAGCACCCAGAGGCCCATATCCACATATTTAACTCCTGTTCTGCCGCTGCGGGAGAGGTAGCGGTGGCAATAAAGCTGTGGGAAACTGCCGGAACCGGAAAGGATTTCCACGCTGTGGTGGACGAGGTATCCCGGTATATCACCTCTATGACCACCTATTTTGTACTGGAGGATCTGGAACATCTGCGGAAAAACGGACGTCTCACCGGCGCCCTCGCCATTGTCACCGAAGCCCTGCGGATCAAGCTTCTTATGGGGGCTACCCCCGAGGGCCAGATCAAGAAGGTGGGGCAAGCCCTTTCCGTCAAGCAGGCCTTGGCACGGATGGTGAACCTGATGTCCGCCGATCCGGGACACACGGGAAAGACGCTCTCCATCGTTCACTGCAACAATCTGGACCGGGCGCTCTATGTGCGGGAGTTGGTAAAAAAATCCTGTCAGTTTAAGGACATTCTTCTCTCAGAGGCCCGCGGCGTTACCACCGTTTACGCCAACGACGGAGGCATTGTCGTTGCGTATTGAGCGATCTTCCGCGGAAAAAAGGCGCATCAAAACGATGCGCCTTTTTTCTGCCGTTCTTTCCCGAAGAAGGAATATGCAGAAATCCATTGACCTCTCCATCCATTTATGCGAAAAAGATCACCATCCGCGGAGATTTCCGCAGATGGTGATTTCTTTTTCGCCCCTCTTCTTTAGTCCACCTTCGTCTGTTCCGTTTGGTCGGTGTGGACGGGCTCTTTCTCTTCTTTCTCCCCCAGGACCTCGTCAACGGCAGCTACCGCCTGTTCAAATGCCTTAAAGGCCTCCGCCGAGGTTTTTGTTCCCTCCGCCGGCTTCTCTTTCTCCGGCATCTCCGCCTTTCTATCCGGCGTGCTCTTCTCCTCTTTCACGGCAGACGGGGAAACCTCCGACGTATCGGGGACCGCAGAAGGCGGTTCCTGTTTCACAGTCGGTGCGGCAGGCTCCCGTTCCTCCTTTCGGCCCGGGAGCTGAGCCTTTTGTTCCGTCTCCTGCCCACGGAGCGGCCGCAGCTTAGAAAGCCGGAGCTCCTCCTTTTGTCTGGGCTCCTTTTTCTTTTTCGGTTCCTTTGCTCTCTTCTCTTTCGTAGATCTTGACTTTTTCGGCTCCTCAGGGGGAGCAATCCGGATGGGCTCCGCCACCTTCTCCTCCCGGATCAAATGCCGGGGGCATTTTTTGACACACAGCCCACAGTTGTCACACTTCTCATCGTCGATCCGGACCCGTCCCCCCTCCAGCGAAATCGCCTCTCGGGGACAAGCCTTGATGCAAAGGGAGCATTGGATGCATCCATCTGTGCAGATCTCGGTCACCGCCTCCTCCTTCGCACAGGAAGCGCACGGGATAAAGATGTGCTTCGGAGGCTTGAACGGCTCCAGAGAGATGATGTGCCGGGGACAGGCTTCCACACATTTACCGCAGGCCGTACACCGCTCCCCATCCACCACGGCCACTCCGTTCTGGAGCCGGATGGCGTGGGTAGGACATACATCCCCGCAGGTTCCCATACCCAAGCAACCATAATCGCAGCTGAGAGGGCCGCCGCCAGGCAGTTGAGAGACCGCCAGACAGTCTCGGACCCCTTGATAGTTATACTTGGAAAAGCCAGCTCCACCACCGGTACAGTGGACCACCGCCCGAAGGAGCTCCGGCTTCTCCGGCAGCGGGATCTCCTCCAAAGGTTTTTCCTCCGGGAGCAGTTTGGCCCGCAGGGCCGAAAGTGCGGCAAACAGAGCCCCGATCACGATCAAAAGCCCCAATCCGATCCATAGCTTGGTCATGATCTCTCCCCCTTATCCGAAGACATTTAAGCTGGAAAAGCCGGCAAAGCACAGCGTCAACAGCCCCGCCGCCACAAAGGCGATGGGAGCACCCTCAAATGATTTGGGACACTCGGCGAATTCTATCCGTTCCCGAACGCCGGCAAAGAGAACAACAGCCATCAGAAAACCAAGCCCCCCCGCCACGGCGTAGGTCAGGCTCTGGAGAAAGCCGCTTCCATTTTGAACATTCTGAAATACCACCCCCAGCACCGCACAGTTGGCGGCGAGGGGCAGTCTGCCCCCCACAAGGGGCTTTCGGCCCGGAAGCAATTTTTGAACAAGCACATCCAAAAGCTGCACCAGGAAGACCGCGGTCAGGAAGAAGACAGCCGACTCTATGTATTTCAGACCGTTAGGGCCCAAAACATACTCGTTGATGGGCCAACAGACCGCTGACGTAAGTCCCATGACCAGCGTGACCACAGTACCCATTCTCACAGCGGTTCCCATGGACCCGGAGGACCCCAGGAAGGGACCCGCTCCCAAAAGCTGGGTAAAAACCACATTGCCGACCAATATGGCGCCCAGGGCAATGCTGAGCAGAGAAACAAATGATCCGTTCATCTCCTCACCGTCTCCTTTCTCCGGGCGGCCTTTTTGGGCCGAGCCAAAAAGCCCTGTACCGCGGCGATAACACAGGCCAACACCAAAAAGCCGCCCACCGGATGGACCAAGCCTCCCGCGGCAAACTGGGCAGGAAAAACCTGAAAGCCCCGGCCACTATTGAGAAGGCCCTCTCCAAAGCTGCCCTTCCCCAAAAGCTCTCGAATAACACCGACCAAAACCAGTACCAAAGTATAGCCCAAACCCCGGCAGAGCCCCTCCAGCACGGCGCTTGCCACACCGTTCTCATAAGCGTAAACCCCCGCCCCGCTCAAAAGGACGCAGGTTACCGCCATCAGAGGCAAAAACAGCCCCAGATTCCCCGCCAGATCGGGAAAGAATGCCTGGACGATCAAGTCTGCGACTCCTCCAAGAGACGCCGTGACCACAACGGCGCTGACCATATGGATCCGTTCCGGGAGGTAGGGCCCCAACGCGGAGAGAAGCCCATTCGAGAGCGTCAGGACCACCAGTACGCACAGCCCCATGCCCAATCCGTTGAGAAGGCTGGTGGTGACGGCCAGCGCCGTACAAAGACCCAGGAGCTGAACTGCCACCGGGTTTTTGGTAAGAAGGCCCTCTTCGATCTGTTTTCCCACATTCATATCCGTCCCCCCTAACCGAGTTCCGCTGCCGCCGCCAGCGCGGAATTGACCGCAGCGCATACCGCTTGAGATGTAATGGTGGCCCCTGAGATCGCGGCGATATCTCCCCCATCGGCCTCCAGTTGGACTGCGGCGGTTTTTCCGGTAAACTGGTTTCGGAATTCAGGCTCCGACGCCCGAAGTCCCAAATCCTCGGTCTCCCCGGAGTCTGTCACAGCCACTCCGTTCACCACTCCATCCACATCGACCCCCACCATCAAAGTGAGGCGTCCGCTGAAGCTGCCTGCCGGAGAGACCTGGAATACCCAGCCTGCCTCCGGCGCCTCATAGACCGCTTCGATCGTGGGATCCCCGCCGGAATACCGGATCTCCTGATAATTGCCGCCATAGGGCAGGACCTCTTCCAAAACCCCCATGTTCCGGCTCCCCTGGTTCTCCGCGATGCGGTCCTCGGTAAGCAGATTGGCAAGCCCCAGCAGCAACCCGCACACGGCACAAAGAAGGCAGAGGATCCCGGTGAGACGAAGAAAACTTTTTTCGTTTCTTATATCCGCCCTTTCCCCCGGGGGAAGGGGCTCGTCCTGCCGTCTGGGGAACTCAGGAAGCTTGGGAAATCGACTCCTTTCAGCCTTTCGCTCATCCTTTTCCATGATGCTCCCCCTCCTTTCTCGCCTTTCTTTGCCAGCCCCGGGAAGCACCATATCGCTTGGGCTGAGTATATTTTTCCAGCAAGGGGACACAGGCGTTCATGAGCAGGATCGCATAGCTGACTCCCTCAGCGCTTCCGCCAAAGCTCCGGAGAAACACAGTGAGCAGTCCGCATCCCACGCCAAAGAGCACCTCGCCCCATGGCGTACAGGGGCTGGTCACATAGTCCGTCGCCATAAAGAAAGCGCCCAACATAAGCCCACCGCTTAAGAGCTGGGCCAACATCCAATCCTCCGCACTCCCCACTCTGGGAAACAGGAAGGCCAGAAGGGCCACCGTCCCCAGATAGGTGGTGGGGATCCGGGGATGGATCACTCCCCGCAGGATCAGATAGCCCCCCCCAAAGAGAAGGGCCAGAGCGGATACCTCTCCCATACAGCCCCCAACATTCCCATAGAACATATCATGAAGCCGCACTCCCGAAGTCCCCAGCCAGGGCAGGAGCCCATTGTGAAGATCCGCCATGGGCGTGGCTGCAGATACCGCATCGGCCGCCGAGGCGGTAAGCCCCAGCCAGAATTTTGTGCCCGGTCGAACCCATACAGTCATCTCGGGCAGATAGCACAGGGCCAGAAAGGCCCTTCCCGCCAGAGCAGGATTCAGAAAATTCTTCCCCAGGCCGCCAAAAAGCTGTTTTACGACCACAATAGCAAAGAAATCCCCGATCAGGATCGTCCAATAGGGAATCGTCACCGGACACACAAAGGCCAGCAGCACCCCTGTGACAGCTGCGGACAGGTCTCCCCCGCTGACCGGTTTTTTCAGCAAGATCCGGTACAGCGCCTCAAAAATCTCACAGCCGACCACAGATACCGCCGTCAAAGCCAGGGCTCGAGGGCCAAAGAAGAACACCGCCATGCACAGAGCGGGCGTCAGCGCCACCAGCACATCCATCATTAGGGCCCGCGTTCCCACCGGGGAGCCCACATGGGGAGAGGACGCCACCGTCAGCTTCAGATCCGCATACTCCTTCACTGTGTCTCCTCCTCCCCCACTTTTTCTTCTACCACCTCAGCCTGAAGGGATGTCTCCCTCGCCTTGGCCGCCCTCTCCCGGATGGCGGCCTTCGCCGCCCGAAAGATCTGCACCAAGGGTAACCGGGCCGGGCAGATATAGCTGCAGCAGCCACATTCAATACAGTCCATCACATGAAGTGCCTCCACCTCTGACCAGCGTCGCTTATCCGCATTCATCCGCATAAACAAAGGCGTCAGCTTTATGGGACATACCTCCACACATTTCCCGCAGCGGATGCATGCCTGGGCCGGATCATGCTTGGCAACCTCGTCAGGGGCAAGACACAGTACGCAGTTCGTGGATTTCATAATGGGGACATCCAGATCATAGAGAGAGATCCCCATCATAGGCCCACCCAGCAATACCCGACCAGGCTCCTGCTGGAATCCCCCCGCCAGCTTAATGAGCCAACTGACCGGCGTTCCGATAGGGGCAATGACATTCATGGGCTGGGCCAGCGCCTCTCCTGTCACCGTGACCCGGCGTCGGGTAAGCGCCTTGCCCTCTGTCACCGCCTCCCAGACAGCGGCGGTGGTCGCCACATTACATACCAGACAGTTCACGTCCACCGGCAGCTTCCCCGAGGGGACCTGCCGCCCAGTCAACGCCTGGATCAACTGTTTCTCAGCCCCCTGAGGATACCGTGCACGAAGGGGCTGGATCCGTATCTCCCCATCGCTCCCTATCTTGGAGCGCAGGTTCTCAATGGCGTCGGGCTTATTGGTCTCCACAGCAATGACAGCTCCCTTGGCCCCCACCGCTTTGGCCAGCAGCCGCGCCCCGCCGATGACCGCCTCTCCCCACTCCAGCATCAGCCTGTGGTCAGAGGTGATATAGGGTTCGCACTCAGCGCCGTTGATAATAAGGGCGTCCACCTTCCCCACCGCACCGGACAATTTCTCATGGCTGGGAAAACCCGCGCCGCCCATACCGGTAATGCCGGCATCCTTTATCACGGAGAGGATCTCCGCTCCTGTCAGATCCCCAACGCCGTTCTGCCGCCTCCGTTCCGGGCATGGGGCGTCCTGAAAGTCGTTGTCGATGACCACCGACAACATCCTGCCGCCTCCGCCATAGGGCCGGGGCTCCACCGCCGAGACCTTCCCCGAGACACTGGCATGAATGGGAGCTCCCAAACCATTGGGGCGACCGATAAGCTGCCCCACCTTCACTTCATCTCCCTCTGCCACTGTGGGGGTACAGGGAGAGCCTATATGCATAGACATAGGGATAACCACTTGGGCCGGAGCCTCGGGCAGAGGGACGGCAGCCCTGTGCTCAGTCAGGTCCTTGTGTTCTACAGGGCGTACCCCGCCAAAGAATTGATGCAACATAGCCTCACCTCAATCGATACCTCCATCCAAAAGGACGGACGCTTTAAATCTATTATATCATAGTGTATTTTGTCGAAAAAGTCCAGTCTCTTCCACCTTTTTTTCATTGACAAAGCGCGGGGAAAATAGTATCATATGAGACAATAATCCAAACGCTATGACCGGGCCAGTAAGCCCGCCCCGCAAGCCAAGAGAGGAAACGGACGGTGGAAGTTTCCGTGAGGGGCGGTATCTGAACGTCACCCGAGAGCGGCCCGCTGAACAGCCGGAAAGGCTCAGTAGGCGGCGACGGTTTGCCCCGTTACAAGCCCAGAGTGCGCGGAGTTTTCTGCGAATTTAGGTGGTACCACGGAGTGAACGGCTTCGTCCTATATAGGGACGGAGCCGTTTTGTTTTCCCCTCTCACATATTCCCAAGCAATCACAAAGGAGGCTGACAGCATGAAAATGAAATGTGCCCAGATCATCATGGAGTGCCTGCTGGAGCAGGGCGTGGACACCGTCTTCGGCTATCCTGGCGGCACCATCCTCAACGTCTACGACGAGATGGAGCTCCACGGCTATAAGGACAAAATAAAGCACATCCTCACCGCCCATGAGCAGGGAGCCTCCCACGCCGCCGACGGCTACGCCCGCTCCACTGGAAAGGTGGGGGTCTGCTTCGCCACCTCGGGCCCCGGAGCCACCAACCTGACCACCGGCATCGCCACCGCCTACATGGACTCCTCCCCCATCGTGTTCATCACCTGCAACGTCAGCGAGAACCTCATCGGCAAGGACTCCTTCCAGGAGGTGGACATCACCGGCATCACCATGCCCATCACCAAGTGCAACTACCTGGTGAAGGACCCCACCCAGCTTGCCGACATCATCCGGGAGGCCTTCGCCATCGCCCGCTCCGGCCGGCCCGGCCCGGTGCTCATCGACATCGTCAAGAACATCACCGCCGCCGAGGCAAACTATGAGTACCTCCCCGTAGAGCAGCACGCCTCCCACGGCCGTCTGGGAGCCATGCTCCGCCGCTCCAGTCACGATCTCAAGACCCCCGAGCCCGACCTGGGGGACATCGCCAAGCTCCTGAGCATGATCGAGGCCGCCCAAAAGCCCCTGATCCTGGTGGGGGGCGGCGTTATCCGCTCCAAGGGGGCGGTGCCTGAGTTCCGCAAGTTCGTGGAGACCCTGAACGCCCCTGTGGCCTCCACCATCATGGGGGGCGGCGCCCTGCCGGGGAACCACCCCCTCTTTACCGGCATGATCGGCATGCATGGCTCCCACGCCTCCAACTACGCCAGCGCCGAGTGCGACCTGCTCATCGCCGTAGGCTGCCGGTTCTCCGACCGGGTGGCCACCGATCCCTCCCTCTTCGCCCAGCAGGCCAAGGTGGTCCAGATCGACATTGACCGGGCGGAGATCGACAAAAACGTGAAAACCGACCATCACATCATCGGGGACGCCCGCAGGGTGCTCCAGCTCCTCAACGAAAAGCTGCCCCAGCACGACTATCCCGAGTGGAAAAAGTGGGTCTTCTCCCACCCCGAGGTGCCTCTCAAGAAGGACGACATCCTCCACCCCCACGAGATCCTGGAGACCATTCAGGTCGTCACCGACGGCCAGGCCATCATCGCCACCGACGTGGGCCAGCACCAGATGTGGTCGGCCCAGTACTACCACTTCTCCCGCCCCGGCCAGCTCGTCACCTCCGGGGGCTTCGGCACCATGGGCTTCGGCGTGGGCGCCGCCATGGGAGCCAGTATGGGCAACCCCGGCGTGCCGGTGGTGGCCTGCGTGGGGGACGGCGGCTTCCGCATGAACTGCAACGAGCTTGCCACCCTCCAGCACTACAACATCCCCGTCATCGTGGTCATCTTCAATAACCACACCCTGGGCATGGTCCGCCAGTGGCAGCACCTGATCTACGGGGAGCGCTACTCCCAGACCGACCTGGACCGGGGCCCCGACTTTGTGAAATTGGCGGAAGCCTACGGCATCCCCGGCGGCCGCGCCGCCCACCAGGAGGAGTTCGAGGTAGAGCTTCGCAAAGCGGTGGAGAGCAAGGGGCCCTATGTGATCGAGTGCCTCATCGACAAGGACGCCATGGTCCACCCCATGATCCCCGCCGGAGCGCCCGTCACCCAATTCCTGTTGGACTAAGGAGGGAATGGACATGAAAAACGAATATACCCGCCATACCCTGTCCGTGCTGGTGGAGAACTCCTCCGGCGTCCTCTCCCAGGTATCCCGGCTCTTCTCCCGGAAGGGCTACAACATCGAATCCCTGGCTGTGGGCACCACCGACGACCCCGCCGAGAGCCGTATCACCATCGAGGTCATGGGGGATGGCGCCATGATGGAGCAGCTCATGAACCAATTAAGGAAGCTCTTTCCCGTCCACTCGGTCCAGGAGCTTCTCCCCGAGCGGTCCATCCGCCGGGAGCTTGTCATGTTCAAGGTGAAGGCCGAGACCTCGGACGTACGCAACGAGATCATCCAGATCGCCAACATCTTCCGCTCCTCCATCATCGACGTGTCGGTAAAATCCCTGACCCTGGCCCTCATCGGCGACGAGAGCAAGGCCGCCGCCATGGAGGACCTGCTGGAGAGCTTCGGTATTCTGGAGCTGGTCCGCACCGGCATGGTGGCCCTGGAGCGTGGCGCATACACCATCAGCGACGAGAGCAAGGAAAACACCGAGTTCAACCTGGGTAAGTCCACCCTGTAAAACCCCACAGGACTCTCTGTGTTTGGAATATATCACCTCCGCAAAGAAAGGGGACGGTCAATTATGATGAGATACGCAAGCACGGTCCTATCCGCCAAACGGAGGGTACTTCCACGGTGACCCTCCCACCATAAAGGAGGAACGCTTAGACATGATCACTCTGCAAAAAGTGGACGAGTCCAATTTTATCCCCTGCTTTGACCTGGAACTAAACGACTGGCAAAAGGAATTTGTATCCCACCCTATCCGAAGCCTGGCCCAGGCCTATGTCTACTATAAACAATGTACCCCCTTCGCCGTTCTCAGCGGCGGCGAGGTGGTTGGCTACATTATGGTCATCTATGACTATGACGAGGAGACCTACAACATCTGGCACCTGATGATCGACCGGCGGCGCCAGGGAAAAGGCTTTGGGCGGGCTGCCATGGAGCTGGCGCTGGAGTATATCCGCACAAAGCCCTTTGGCGCCTCAAACCGCGTCCTGTTAACAGTCAGCCCGGAGAATTCCGCGGCATGCGCCCTCTACCGGTCGCTGGGCTTTGCAGAGACCGGACGCTCCGACGAAGACGAGGCGGAATGGGGGCTGACTCTCAGCTGACATTCCTCTTTTTCCCGATTGTATCACGGTTTACATTCTTCTCGCAAAAAAGCTGGTATTCTGAATCAAAATCCGGTTACTGTCGGTAACAAAAAATGACGATCCTGTTACAATCTGCCGTTCTGCGGCAAACAAACTAAAGGAGTGTTATATTATGGCCAAAATGTACTACGAAAAGGACTGCGACCTTTCCTACCTGGACGGCAAGAAGATATCCATCATCGGCTACGGCTCCCAGGGCCACGCCCACGCCCTGAACCTGAAGGACTCCGGCTGCGACGTGTGCGTAGGCCTGCGGGAGGGCTCCAAAAACTGGGCCGAGGCCGAGAAGGCCGGCCTGAAGGTCAAGACGGTGGCCGAGGCCGCCAAGTGGGGCGACATCGTCATGATGCTCATCAACGACGAAGTCCAGGCCGAGGTCTATAAGAAGGACATCGCTCCCTATATGACTGAGGGCAAGGCTTTGGCCTTTGCCCACGGCTTCAATATCCGCTACCAGCAGATCGTCCCCCCCGCCGGGGTGGACGTGTTTATGGCGGCCCCCAAGGGCCCCGGCCACACCGTCCGGTCCACCTATGTGGCGGGCAAGGGCGTGCCCTGCCTGGTGGCAGTGGAGCAGAACGCCACCGGCAACGCTTACAAGGTGGCCCTGGCCTACATCGCCGGCATTGGCGGCGCCCGGGCCGGCGTCATGGAGACCACCTTCCACGACGAGACCGAGACCGACCTCTTTGGCGAGCAGACCGTGCTGTGCGGCGGCGTGGTGGACCTGATGCGCTGCGGCTTCGAGGTGCTGGTAGAGGCGGGCTATGAGCCGGAAAACGCCTATTTCGAGTGCATCCACGAGATGAAGCTCATCATCGACCTGATCAACAAGGGCGGCGTGGCCATGATGAACTACTCCATCTCCGACACCGCCGAGTTCGGCGAGTACGTCTCCGGCCCCCGCATCCTGCCCTATGAGGAGACCAAGAAGAACATGAAGGCCGTCCTCACCGACATCCAGGACGGCACCTTCGCCGGCAAGTGGATCGCCGAGAACAAGAACGGCCGCACCTTCTTCAACTCCAAGCGCTCCCAGCTCAAGAAGCACCAGATGGAGATCGTGGGCGAGGAGCTTCGCAAAAACATGATCTGGGGCGGCGACAAGGATCTGGACACCGCCTCCAACTAAACAAACGGCGTGAAAGCCGCCTACCCCTTACAGGGTCGGGCGGCTTTTGCATATTTATTTTGCTGGGCGGCAGACGCCTTTTTCGCTTTTTCCCCCTGTGTGCCGCGCCTCGACTGCCAGTCGAGGCGGAAATATTCCCCTTTTTATTGACTTTTTTCCTTTGGTATTCTATTCTGAAAACCATCTCAAACGTAGGAGGCACATTATGGAAAAGAAATCCTTTGGAGCCTATATCCGCTCCAAACGGGAGCAGGCCGAGCTGACTCAGCGGGCCCTGGCGGAACGGCTCCATGTGGTGGAATCCGCCGTCAGCAAATGGGAACGGGGATTGAGCTATCCCGACGTGAGCCTGGTCCCAGACATCTGCCGGGAGCTCTCCATCACAGAGCATGAGTTCTTTACCGCCTGTGACGATGAAAAGAAGGTCATGCGGGAGCGGGCCGATCTCCGACGCCAGCTGGTTATCGGGCTATGGAAATGGTTCTCCACCATAGGCTGTGTTCTGGCCCTTGGCATCTGTTTTCTCTGCGACCTGATCCTATACCACAAATTGGATTGGTTTTGGATCGTCCTCTTTGGTCTGGGGATCTTCTTCTCCCTTTCCACCCTTCCTCTATGGCTGGACCGCCGCCAGGTCTTCCTCTCCCTGGCCTGTGGATCGGTCTCGCTGCTGGCCCTTCTGCTGTCCTGCTGGCAGTTTGCCGGGGGACATTGGCTCCTGGGAGGGCTGGCGATCACAGCGGTATCCCTCGCTCTTCCATGGGGACTTTTTCTTGTGTGGCGAAACAGTCCCCGCCCTTCCCTCTTTCACGCGGCTGCCCTGTTCTCTCTTTGGCTTCCGCTGCTGCTGGCCGTCATTCAACTTTTCACCACAGAGACCTGGCTTTGGCAACTGGGACTGCCTATTGCTGGTCTTTGTCTGGCCTTTCTTTGGGCGGCACTGCTTGTCCTTCAGTTGCCTATGGGCCGACTTCGTAAAGCCGCCCTTCTCTGCGTTCTCTCCGCCCTGTCGGTCCCCCTGGGCAACGCACTCCCCTTCTGGTCTCTCTCGGGCCGATTTGACCGCTCCCTTTTTATCGCCTATTTTCTTCCTACGCTTCCCTTCCCCGCCGCCCAGATCGGCAACCGGATCGTTGTCTGGCTCCTATTGACCGCCGCCGTGGTCCTCTTCGGAGCCTCCCTGGTCTGTAAAAGCAGAGATGGGGGGAGATCGGAGGCCCAGCGGTAACCGGCATTCCCTGCCCTTCGGTCCTTGCGGGGCCAAGAGGGCCAGAGAAGAGATCCACGGCAGCCTTCCAACAGGTCCTTTCTTTCTACATAAAGCAATGCCGCCCCTGCCCGGGGCGGCATTGCTTTATACCTCTTCCTTTTCCCACATCAAGGCCAGCGCTCCCAGACACAGTCCCCCTCCTAAAAAATAGATACAGCAGACAGGCCCCCGCTCATTGGGGGCCTGTCCGGTGCTAGCGTATCTCTTTTTTAGGTGGGCCGGTTTGCCATTGGCTCCCTCTTATTTCACAGGCAAGCCTTGATTTTCTCGATCCGCTCGGCGTACTCAGCCTCAGTAAGCAGCGTCTTACCAGGGTTCATCTGGAAGGTGCCGCCCCACTCGTCCCCGTCCTTGTACTTGGGGACCAGATGAAAGTGGAGGTGGCAGCCGGTATCGCCGTAGGCGCCGTAGTTAAGCTTGTCAGGGTGGAAGGCGGCGTGGATGGCCTTGGCGGCCTTCTCCACATCGTCAAAGAAAGCGTCCCGCTCCTCCTTGGTCAAGTTAATGATCTCGCTGATGTGGTCCTTGTAGGCCACCACGCAGCGGCCGGGGTGGCTCTGCTCCCGGAAGAGATAGAGGGTGCTCACGTTCAGCTCACAGATGGGGATGGCGAAGGCGTCAACCAGTTCGCCACGCGCGCAGTAGCTGCAATTGGGGTCTTTCATACTTGGGTCCCGCCTTTCTGGTAAGTGATGGGTCCATTATAGCAGAAAGCCCCATGTAATACAAGTTCATTGATACTTTTTCGCCACCACGATCATGGGGAGGAAAAAGGAGAAACAGGCGGTCAGCGTAAGGGCCAGCATGGCCATATCAGGCAGATGAAGGCTCCGCCCCAGCCAGAAAACCAAAGGCCAGAGGACCGCCGTGCCCAGCAGACAGCCCCGGCCCACCCTGACAATATGGGGCCAGTTGCTGTTATTGAAGGGGATCACCCCCAGATTCAGGCGAAAAGGACCATCGGAGTAAGTATATATCTTGTTCTCATCGTAGTAGGCGGGCAGTGTTTCCTTGAGGAAAAAGCAGAAGTAAGCCCCAAAGCCCAGGGTCAGGCCCTCCACCAAAAGCAGAAAATCCCACAGTTCTAACGGCGAGAGCTGGTTCAGGGCGATGAGAAGAGCTGTTTCTGCTGCCGCCAGAAGGGTGCAGAGTACCCAGGCCCTCCGCCAAAAGCGGCGGGTCTTCCTTCGTTTCTCCTGCTCCTCCGCCGAAAGTTGGACTGCTTTTCGGACAAGGAATTTTGCTTCACAGCTATCCAAGGTCTCTCCTGTCAACCGCTCCCCCTTCAAAAGCTCCGCTACCGACACCCCCAGCAGCTCCGCCAGGGGCTCCAAAAGGTTGATGTCTGGCAGGCTCTGACCCCGCTCCCACTTGCTCACTGCCTTATTGGAGACAAAAAGCTGGTCCGCCAGCTCTTGCTGTGTAAAGTTCTTTTCCTTTCGAAGTTCTGTAACAAACAGGCCGAACTTTTCCCGGTCGATGGATTCCATCCTTCTTCCCTCCTTGCTCCCACAGCATAGCATTTCCCAGCTTTTCCGTCAATCCACCTGCGGTAGAATAGGGCTTTTCCCTTGACGGAGAGGTCCTGAAAGAGTAAAATAACTTCAAATACGCTTCACCAAGGAGGTCCTACATATGAGAAGCGACAATGTAACAAAGGGTGTGGACCGCGCCCCCAACCGTTCCCTGTTTTACGCCCTGGGCTACACCAAGGAGGAGCTGGAACGGCCTCTCATTGGTGTGGTCTGTTCCTATAACGAGATCGTCCCCGGCCATATGAACCTGGACAAGATCGCCGAGGCGGTAAAGGCCGGGGTTCGGGCGGCGGGAGGCACTCCGGTGGAGTTCCCCGCCATCGCCGTGTGCGACGGTATCGCCATGGGCCACATCGGAATGAAGTATTCCCTGGTGACCCGGGACCTCATTGCCGACTCCACCGAGGCCATGGCCATGGCCCACCAGTTTGACGGGCTGGTGATGATCCCCAACTGTGATAAGAATGTGCCGGGGCTTCTCATGGCGGCGGCACGGATCAATATTCCCACCATTTTCTGCTCCGGAGGGCCTATGCTGGCCGGGCGGCTGGAGGACGGGCGGCGGACCTGCCTCTCCCATATGTTTGAGGCGGTGGGTTCCTTCTATGCCGGCAAGCTGGACGAGTCCGGCGTGGAGGAATATGAGAACAACGCCTGTCCCTCCTGCGGGTCCTGCTCGGGCATGTACACCGCCAACTCTATGAACTGTCTGACCGAGGCCATTGGCATGGGCCTGCGGGGCAACGGTACTATCCCCGCTGTGTGGTCGGCGCGGCTGCGCCTTGCCAAGCATGCGGGCATGCAGATCATGGAGCTGGTCAAGAAGGACATCAAGCCCCGGGACATTATGACCCCCGCCGCTTTCCACAATGCTGAGACGGTGGACATGGCCCTGGGCTGTTCCACCAACACCATGCTCCACCTGCCCGCCATCGCCCACGAGTGCGGCATTGAGCTGGACCTGGACATGTCCAACGACATCTCCTCCAGGACCCCCAACCTCTGCCACCTGGCCCCCGCCGGGGATACCTATATGGAGGACCTGGAGGGTGCAGGCGGCGTGTATGCCGTGATGAAGGAGCTGACCAAGAAGGGCCTTCTGGATACGGGTGTGCTCACCTGCACGGGCAAGACCATGGCGGAGAATCTGGAGGGGGTGGAGAATCGGAATCCCGAGCTCATTCGCCCCATCGACTCTCCCTACTCCCCCGACGGCGGTATCGCCGTTTTGAAGGGCAACCTGGCCCCTGAAGGCTGCGTGGTGAAGCGGTCCGCTGTGGCCTCCGAGATGATGATCCACTCCGGTCCCGCCCGGGTATTTGACAGCGAGGAGGAGGCCATCAGCGCCATTTACGCCGGCAAGATCAAGCCTGGCGACGTGGTGGTCATCCGCTACGAAGGTCCCAAGGGCGGCCCCGGTATGCGGGAGATGCTGAACCCCACCTCCGCCATCTGTGGTATGGGTCTGGGCGAATCTGTGGCCCTTATCACCGACGGGCGGTTCTCCGGCGCTACCCGGGGCGCGGCCATCGGTCATGTCTGCCCCGAGGCGGCCCAGGGCGGCCCCATCGCCCTGGTGGAGGAGGGAGATATGATCTCCATCGACATCCCCTCCTGCTCCATCACTCTGAATGTGGACGAGGACACTCTGCCCCAGCGGAAAGCCAAGTGGGTCTCTCCCCCAGCCAAGGTGACCGCCGGATATCTGGCTCGGTACGCCAAGCTGGTGACCTCGGCAGCCCGGGGCGCGGTATTGGAGTAATAGAATACAACCTATTTGTCAAACGAGGGAGCGGCTTCCATGCGGATGCCGCTCCCTCGTTTTTCTTCCCTCTTGACATATATCAACGATCAGCCTATAATTCTTATAGCGATATTCGATATATCATTTAAGCTGGAGATGAGGGCGTGGCACGGAAAAAGCTGGAAACGTTGACCGAGCAAATGTATTATGTGCTGCTGGCCCTCTCCGCAGGACCCCGGCACGGGTATGAGATCATGCAGGTGACCTTCCAGCTCACCGGTGGGCGGGTCAGCATTGGGGCGGGGACCCTGTATGCCCTGCTCTCCCGGTTTGAGGAGGAGGGATACCTCACCCTCCACAACGTCCAGGACAGACGAAAATATTACGCGCTGACCCCCAGTGGGAGAGCCGTTCTGCATGAGGAATACCGGCGGCTGCGGCGGCAGGTGGCGGATGGAGCCAAGCTTCTGGAAGAGGAGGATATGGCATGAAATACGCTTTGGGATTCTATCCCTACGACGCCATGAACTACAAAGGAGGACAGGCCTATCTGGACCGCAAGGCGGCCCAGGGCTGGTGCCTGAGGCATATCTATCTGGGCAGCATCGCCCTCTTGGAACAGGCGGTGAAGCCCCGGCATTTTGTGGACCTGGACATCCGGCCCTTTCTGTGCGAGGAGCCGGACCAGAACTACCTTCAGCTCTGCGCCGACGCTGGGTGGGAACACATCCAGACCCTGCGGGGGATGCTGCTGTTCCGGACAGCGGATGGAGCGGACCCGGTCCCCATCCAAAGTGACGGGAGGATCGAGTGGGACCGGTACTGGAGAAAGTGCGCCCGAAAAAACCTTTTTACCTCTCTCCTTCTCCTGCTGATCTCTACCTTTCTGGTGACCGCGGTATTGGGGCTGACCTCAGGATCGGGGTGGACTGTGACCACGCTGGCGGTCTCCAACAGCGCACTTTTGTACCTGCTGTCCCTGACTCTGGGGCTGGTGAGCATCCTTATGAGCTTTGTCTCGGTCCCCCGCTATCTATTCCGCTGCCGGAGATCGGGGCAGGTGGAGATGCCTGGACGGGTCGCCTGGCTCCAGGATACCCTGTTCCAAGTTTACCGGCCGCTATACATTTTCGCCGCCTGTGTGGCCCTGCTGGAGATCTTCGGCCTTGTGGGGACCACAGCAAAACTGGAATGGTACGGCATGAACGGAGAGTATACCGCCACTCTGGATGCCTGCCGGGAATACCCGGTGGTTCTGGGGACCGACCTGGGTCTGATCCCGGATCCCACCGATGGCCGCTGGTTGGAAGGACACCGAAGCCTTCTGGCGGAGCGATTGGACTACCGGGAGAGCACCGGCTCCGGGGAGGAGTACCACAGCCTCACCACCGAGCGGTATGCCTGCGTCAATGAGACCTTGGCCCGGTGGGTCTTTGACCAGCGGGCCCGGGAGACCCGGAAGGGGGCCTTTCTCTGGGGAGAACTGGATTGGGAACCTGCCTCCGGACTGGGGTTTGAGGAGAGCTATACCTGCCGGGAGGGGGAGTATCTGCTGGTACGTCAGGGCTGCACCGTAGCTCTGGTGGGGTGTTGGGGAGTGGACCTGACCCAACCGGAGTATTTGTCTATTGTCCATACCCGGCTTGATCTATGAGCGAAATCAAAATTTATTTCTCCGCACAAAAAAGACCGCCCCGGTGAACGCTCACCGGGGCGGTCTTTTGTCTCTTTTAAAAGGGTTGGGGGCCATCGCTGCCGGAGTGGTAGTCGTAGTTGGGACCGGCACAGCCGCCGGAGGGCTGGCTGGGGCCGGTAATGGCATCGTAGAAATTAGCCTCGGAAGCCCCACGGTAGGGCATCACCCAGAAGCACAGCACATCGGTGATCACCACGGGCAAAAGGAAGGAGATAAACGCCCCCAAAAGTACCGATAACAGCATCCAACCGAAAAAGGACAAGTCCAGGCAGAACAGGCTCCACTTCCACCCCTTCATGGCCTGCTTGCTCCGGCAAATAGCCTGACGGGCCGTGCAGTCGGGGTCGTCAAGGATAAAATAGCTGGTCAGGCGATACCGATAAGTCACCGCCACCAAGGTGACCAACATCACCGTACTAACGATATAGACGCTGTTCACCATATCCAATCCGCCCAAGGCCAGGAGGAAGCTCAACGGCACCACGATCAGCAGGGTCCACAGACTGGTGAAGAGATTCACCAGGATATCAGCCCAAAGTACCCGCAGGGGACGGGCAAAGCCGTCGAAAAGATGGCTGATCCCCGGCTGCTCATTCCGGGCCATGCGCAGCGCGTAGGAGGTATATCCGAAACTCATATATGTGGTATAAAGTCCGTACAAAAATTCCACCCCAGCCAGCAGCATCAGATCCCGCTGATGGTTTTGAAGAATATAGTCCAGGATCTCCTCCGCCTCATAGCCAGCCCGGATACACCACACCAGGTCAGTGGTCGGATCATAAAGCAGGTATGAGATGGCGGCCCAAAGAAGAGTGGTGAGAGCAAAGTAGACCAGTGTGACCAGAATGGGATTGGGATTGTTCAGGCGCATACTCTCCCGTGCCGCGTGCTTGGCAGCAAAACGATCAAAACCCATTGTTCATCCCTCTTTTCTATATGAAAACACTCAGCGTCGGCCGCCAAAGCCGCCGCCCCGACTGCCGCCGCCAAAGCCACCACCTCTGGAGCCGCCGAAGGAACCGCCGCCCCGGGAGAAGCCTCCCCCACGGCTGCCGCCGAAGGAGCCGCCTCCGGAGCGGAAGCCGGAACCCCGGGTAGGCCGAGCCCCTGCGCCGCCAAAGCCGGAGGAGAAGCCCCCGGAGGGCCGAGAACCACCGCCGGGCCGGGGACCTCCTCCCCCTCTGGGGGGGCGGGGCGGTCTGGGGGGTGGCGGCGGAGGCGGGCGGTGCCAGTGACGGGTATACCAGCCGTAGCGGGGGCCGTGCCAGAAGAAGATGGGACGGAATACCACGGGCGGGTTGACCACACCGTAATATTGAGCCCGGTATGCGTTATAGCGGGAACGGTCGATGGCGGAGAGGACCGCAAAAAGGATCACCAGGAACAGAACCAGGTAGAGGATCCAAGCCCCGGAATGGTAGGAACCGTAGTCCGGCTCCGCCATCCCGGCGTTACCCAGCCCGAAGTTGTCCTGGTAGATAGTGTTCAGGGCGCTGTAGAAAGCACTCACATCGTGGTCCCAATCCTTGGTGGACATGGCCTCCCCCAAGGAATCCAGGGCTTTCCCGTTCATGATGCCGTCAAAGTCGGAGCCCCAGACGAACTGGAATTCGTCGGCGTCCTCCACCACCAGAAGGAGAGCGTCCCCGTTCCCCAGACTGTAGTCCTCACTGAGGGCGTAGGCATAGTCCTCCGCGTCCACCGCACCGGCGGGGAGCTCCTCCACGCTGAAGAAGGCCACCATGCTGTTGTAGCGGTAGTCCCAGTTGGCATTATAGAGGGCCAGCAGGTCCTCGGTATCGCTGTCCAGCACATCCGCCTTATCATAGATAAACTGCTCATAGTAGGTGGCGTCCAGCTTGGTGTCCAGGCCGGTACCCTGGGTCTGGGTAACCCCCTTGGGGGGCTTGCGGAGCTGGCCCAGGATCATGGCGGCCGCAATGGCCAGGAGCAGGATCACCCAGCCGGCCGCATAAGATTTTTTGTCGGTTTTCATG
Organism: uncultured Pseudoflavonifractor sp.; assembly: GCA_947577065.1. Classification (GTDB taxonomy): domain Bacteria; phylum Bacillota; class Clostridia; order Oscillospirales; family Oscillospiraceae; genus Vermiculatibacterium. The sequence goes on along the minus strand of CANPTT010000004.1, from coordinate 32,180 downwards.
GAATGTTCCTTTCATGGGGCAGGTTTGGCGCGCCGGGTCATCGCGCCCCACAGGAATACACGGCACCCCCGGGAAAGGCTTCAGCCTCGCAGTTCCAGGAGCTTCTGCTTCAGTTCGCCCTCGATCCGCCCCAGTTCGGCCTCGGCTTCCTTCCGCTTCTGGGCGCCCTCGGTCTGGATCCTCATCATTTCGTCCAGAGTGGAGATAAGCTGCTGGTTGGTGTGCTGGAGGGTCTCGATGCTCACCACGCTCTTCTCCGCCTCCTTGGCGGTCTCGATGGTTCCCATCTTCAGGGCGTCGGCATTCTTCCGCAGCAGCTCATTGGTCATATTGGTCACCGCACTCTGGGCGGCGGTGGCCTGGCGGGAGTTCTCCATACCCAACGCCAGGACCATCTGGGACTTCCACAGGGGGATGGTGTTCACCAGAGAGGACTGGATCTTCTCCAGCATGAGCGCATCGTTATTCTGGATTAGCCGCACCTGCGGCCCCATCTGGATGGACACCATACGGGTCAGCTCCAGATCGTGGAGCTTCTTCTCAAAGCGGTTGCACATGTTCACCAGATCGTTGTATGCCTGGGCGTCCTCCTGGCTTCCGGAGGCAGTGGCCTTCTTGCGCAGCTCCTCCAGCTCCCCGGTGCGGACCGCCTCCAGCTTTTTCTTGCCCGCCAGGATGTACATGGTGAGTTCCTTGTAGTACTTGGTGTTCAGCTCATACATCTGGTCCAGCATAGCCACGTCCTTCATCAAGGTCACCTGGTGGCCCTCCAGGACCTGGACGATCTTGTTCACATTGGTCTCCGCCTTGGAGTACTGGGCCTTCATGGCCTGAATGTCATTTTTCTTCTTCTGGAAAAAGCCGAAAACCCCGGTCTTCTCCTCCTGGCCGAAGCTCTGCAGTTCACCCACCAGGCCGGCCAGATCCTTACCCACCTCTCCCAGGTCCTTCGTACGGACTTTGCTCAGGGCGCTTTCCGAAAAGCCGGCAATATTTTTCTGAGCGGCAGCGCCGTATTGGAGCACCAAGTTGGAGTCCTTTACATCGATCTTCTCAGAGAAATCGGCCACCATTTTACGCTCGGCCTCAGTAAGCATCGACTCGTCCAGATGGACGGCCTGGGCATCCCGGAGGGCCTGGTCAGCCTCGGTGACCTCCTTCTCCGCAGCGGAGGGGTCCAGGGTCAGTTCAGGGGCAGTCTGCACCGCCGCTGCGGCATCCACATTGGGAGTCAGAGTCAATTCAGGGGCAAATTCGTTGTTGTCAGGCATAATATTCTCTTCCTTTCCTCGGGTCTATATTTTTATCGGCGCGCCGCTGACGACCGCCTTAACGGGAAATGCCGCGTCATCCATTGGCCGTGAAGGGCTTCTCATTGCTGAGGCCCTCCTGCTTGAGTAGGTTCTCCATCACAGTGATGTCGGTGGCGATATCCAATGCCTCGTCGGCGAAGAGGGCGTCCATCTGCTTGTCGAAGGCGGAGACGATGGTATCCATCATGGCGTCAATCCGGCCCTTGGTTCCGGCGATGTTCTCCCCCTCTACCCCGGCCTCGCCCATGCGGTCGTATGCATTGAGAAGTTTTAAGGTGGTGGGCAGGTAATAGTTCATGAATTTGCGGATCTGGGGCAGTTTCTCCGGGTGGGAGACCACGTGGGAGATGATCTTCCGGGTCATCTCCTCCAGATGGTCGATCTGGGCGGATATCTTCTCTCCGGGGATACTGTCATTGAGGCGGCGCATCTCCCTCATCGCCTTATCCCGCTCGGCGATGAGAGCGTCCAGCTCCGGATCGCCGGTAGTCTCCGGCTTCCGGGGCTCAGCTTCCTTTGGGGCCTCGGGGGTCTCATAGGTCTTATCGGGGAAGAGGGCCTTCCCCACCACTCCCGCCAAAAGGGACGCTCCGGCGGCCAGCAGGTAGTCGGAAAGCCGGTATAGGGGCAGACACAGCCCCCACACCAACCACACTGCCGCCGCAAAATAGAGGGGCGTGGGGGACTTTTTCACCATCTTCGCCATGTCATCCCTCCTAAGGGGTCATACCTATACTTAATATTGTTTGATTGTACCTTTTTATGGCTTCTCTGTCAAGAAAACCAAGGTCGAATTTACACTTCTTTTACGAATTTCTCCGCCGGGTTTTCGTTCCTTCGCCGTTGACTTTCCACCCAAAAAACGGTATGATAAAAAACAATACCAGCAGAAAAGAGTTGAAAGCTGCCTATGATGACTTTAGAGGATTTTAAGGCCGCCCGGAAGGTCCTGGACGGCATTATCTCCCCCACCCATCTGGTCCACTCCCCCGCCTTCTCCAAGGTCACGGGAAACCATGTGTACCTGAAGCCGGAAAACATGCAGGTCACCGGGGCCTATAAGATCCGGGGGGCTTGCTTCAAGATCAGCACCCTCACCGAGGAGCAGAAGGCCAAGGGACTCATCACTGCCTCGGCGGGAAATCATGCCCAGGGAGTGGCCTTTGCCGCCCAGGCCGCCGGGGTAAAAGCCTCTATCGTCATGCCCACCACCACCCCTCTGGTAAAGGTGAACAACACCAAGGACTACGGCGCCGAGGTCATCCTCTATGGCGAGACCTTTGACGACGCCGCCGCCGAGGCCCAGCGGCTTGTAAAGGAAAGGGGCTACACCTATATCCCCCCCTTCAATGACCTGACGGTGGCTACGGGTCAGGGCACCATCACCTATGAGATCTTTTCCGATCTTCCCGATGTGGACGTGATCCTGGTGCCCATTGGGGGCGGCGGACTGGCCGCGGGGGTATCCACCCTGGCTAAGCTCTTAAACCCCAAGGTCACCGTCATCGGGGTGGAGCCAACCGGGGCCGCCTCTATGAAGGCCAGTGTGGAGGCAGGGCACATCGTCACCCTTCCCAAGGTGGATACCATCGCCGACGGCGTGGCGGTAAAAACTCCCGGGGATCAGGTATTCCCCTACATTCAGGATAATATCGACCAGATCATCACCATCCCCGACAGCGAGTTGGTGGACGCCTTCCTTGATATGATGGAAAAGCACAAGATGATCGTAGAGAACGCGGGACTTCTGACCGTGGCTGCCCTGAAGCATTTGAAGGCGGAGGGCAAAAATGTGGTACCCGTCCTCTCGGGGGGCAATATGGATGTGATCACCGTCTCCTCCCTGGTCCAGCATGGACTGGTGGGCCGGGGCCGCATCTTCACCTTCTCGGTGATCCTCCCCGACCGTCCCGGCGAGCTGCTCCGGGTGGCCCAAGTGCTCTCAGACAACAACGGCAACACCATCAAGCTGGAGCACAACCAATTTGTCAATCTGAACCGGCAGGCAGGCGTGGAGCTGCGCGTCACCCTGGAGGCTTTTGGCCATGAGCACAAGGCCCAGATCCTGAACGCTCTTAAAGCCGCGGGGTATGACGCAAGGGAAGTCTCCACCACAGAGGTCTACTAATATAAATAAACAGACGCTCCCGACTGGGCACATGTCCAGCCGGGAGCTATATGATGCGGCGCCTGACCCATCGCTGCCGCCGCCGGGTCGTGGGGCCTTCTTGGCTGGGAGGCCGGCGGGGATGGGCGGTCATCCGCTTGATGTATCCTATGACGGGGCCAGGCCCGCTGTTCACCCCTTTTTCGCCGGGTCTCCCACAGCGGAGGCTCCACATACGCCCGGGACAAATTTATTGTGGAAAGGTCGATGCTTTATGGTCAAAGTGGCCCCTTCTATCCTCTCCGCTGATTTCTGTCAGTTGGGGAAAGACATCCAAACTATCTCCACCGCCGACTGGGTGCATGTGGATGTGATGGACGGAATGTTCGTGCCCAACATCACCATCGGGGTCCCGGTGGTGCAGTCCATCCGCAAACATACCGATATGTTTCTGGACACCCACCTGATGGTGGAGAAGCCGGGGCGGTTTGTGGCGCCCTTTGTCAAAGCGGGGGCCGACCTGCTCACTGTCCATCTGGAAGCGGACATGCCTCCCGCTATCCGATCCGCCTTGGAGGAGATGGATACCTTGGGTGTGAAGAAAGGCATTGCCCTGCGGCCCATCACCGCCGCCGAAGCTGTCCTCCCCTATCTGGAGAAGGGACTGGACCTGATCCTGGTGATGACGGTGGAGCCCGGGTTCGGGGGACAGACCTTTATGGAGCACCAGCTGCCCAAGATCGCCGCCATCCGCTCCTATATTGAGAAATATTGCCCCGGCTGCCATCTGGAGGTGGACGGGGGGATCAACGCCCAGACCGCCCGCCAGTGTGTGGAGGCAGGGGCCGACGTGCTGGTGGCGGGCTCTGCGGTCTATGGGGCCAAGGATGTTCCCGCCGCCATCGCGGCCCTGCGTGGAGACGCGAGAGGGTAAAGGTCCATGAAAGAGATCTATTATCTGAACAAAGAAACTTTACCAACCATACCTGTGCCCCACGATTGCGTGATCAAAGACATCCAGATGAAGGACCAAACTCTCATTTTCGTCTTTGAGGACAACATTTCCGCCCACGATTCCATACAGGCCATCCATCCAAACGCCAAGTCATTGATCATACGATACCATTTGACAGATAAGGAGGCTTTTTCCGTCTATAAGTGGAGAAAACCCCGAAGATTCTCACGAAAAGATGGCTATTACCGCCTTTTGGACAACTCTCAGCTATTTGCGTTCGCAGGCCACTTGGAATATCTATATCACAATGTGGGCTACTGCTCCATCATCACGAAGCTGTGGGCGGACAACGGGGTAATCCTGGACGCATATGTAGATTATATAGAATTTGAGTGGATCGGATGATCTCCTTCGGCCGCTCTTTACGAAATGAGGTGTACTCCTATGGAATACTTCCCCCCGGCCCTGGAGGCCCTGACGGAGCAGTTCGCCCGATTGCCAGGGGTGGGCAAAAAATCCGCCCAGCGGCTCAGCTTTTTCGTGCTGGGGCTTCCCGATGAGGAGGCCCGAGCCTTCGCCGAGGCCATCGTTACCGCCAAGAGGACCATCTCCCTGTGCCCGGTGTGCCGCTCCTTCACCGAGGGGGAGGGGCTTTGCCCCATCTGCCAGAGTTCCAAGCGGGACGAGTCCACCGTCTGCGTGGTGGCCGACCCCAAGGATGTGGCCGCCCTGGAACGGTCCCGGGAGTATAACGGGCGCTACCATGTGCTCCACGGGGTCATCTCCCCTATGAACCACGTGGGGCCCGATGACCTGCATATCAAGGAGCTGGTGGAGCGGGTATCCGCCGGAGGAGTCCAGGAGGTCATCATGGCCACCAACCCTACCACCGAGGGAGAGGCCACCGCCATGTACCTGTCCCGGCTGCTGAAGCCCTTTGGGGTAAAGGTGACACGGCTGGCCTACGGGGTGCCCGTGGGCGGGCAGCTGGAGTTTGCCGATGACGCCACTCTGACAAGGGCCTTGGAGGGCCGGAGAGAAATGTAACACAGTGGGCGGGCTATGCCCGCCCATTTTTGTTGAAGGGAGGGTATCTCCATGTCCCAGGCAAGGCTCTTTGAGATGGTCTATCTCCTGCTGGAAAAAGGAAAAATGTCCGCAAGCGAGCTGGCGGAGCGGTTCGAGGTGTCGGTCCGCACCGTCTACCGGGATGTGGACGCCCTCTCCGCCGCCGGGGTCCCCGTCTACGCCACACCGGGACGGAAGGGCGGCGTAGCCCTGATGGACCATTATGTGCTGAGCAAGGCCGCCCTCTCCGATGAGGAACAGGCACAGCTTCTGACCGCCCTCAAGTCCCTGTCGGGGGATTCCGGGCTGGGGTCGGCGGAGACCCTGTCCAAGCTCTCCGCCCTCTTCCGGCGGTCCGAGCCCGACTGGCTCCAGGTGGACCTGTCCCACTGGGGCAGCTCGGCGGAGGCCAACGCCAAGTTTCAGAAGCTGAAGGAGGCCATCCTGTCCCGCAGGGTCATCTCCTTTACCTACGTCAGCTCATACGGAGAGAAGACTGGGCGGGAGGTCCTCCCCGCCCGGCTGGTATTCAAGGGGCAGGCCTGGTATCTGCAAGGACTTTGCCTTGACAGGCAAGATTACCGCACCTTCCGCCTGTCCCGGATGCTGGAGCTGACTGTGACAGAGCGCACCTTCCCCACTCCCCTCTCCCCGCCGCCTATCCAGGACTCCGGAGGCTCTCCCCCCATTGTCTCCCTTCGGCTCCGCTTCTCCTCCGCCACGGCCTACCGGGTCTACGACGAGTTTGAGGAGGGGGAGATCTCCCTCCTGCCCGACGGCTCTCTGGAGGTCTCCGTCTCCTTCCCCGAGGATGGGTGGATTTACGGCTACCTTCTCTCCCTTGGGCCTCAGGTGACCATCCTCTCTCCGGAGCGGATCCGGCGGAGAGTGGGAGAGATAGCCGAGGAAATTTTTAAAAAATACGAAAACCATGACATAGAATGTCAGGGTTTCGGTGTTACCATGGAGACATCTCAGACAAAGGAGGATGCCACCATGAAAGATCAGACCTTTTGCCAGTCCTGCGCCATGCCCCTCTCCGACGACCTGCGGGGGACCGAGGTCGACGGGAGCCCCAGTCCCCACTACTGCAAATACTGCTATGAGAAAGGAAAATTCACCGGGGACATGACCATGGAGGAGATGATCGCCTTCTGCGCCGGGCCTATGGCCCAGGCCAACCCCGGTATGACCGTGGAGCAGGCCAGGGCGCAGATGGGAACATTTTTCCCCCAGCTTTTGCGCTGGAAGAAAGAGGGAGCCTAATGGCCTTTGATTTCAAAAAGGAGTACCGTGAGTTCTATCTCCCCCCTGCCAAGCCCGGGCTGGTGGAGATCCCCGCCATGAACTTTATCGCCGTCCGGGGCAAGGGGGATCCCAACGAGCCCGACGGAGAGTACCAGAGGGCCATGGGGCTGCTCTACGGTATCGCCTTTACCGTCAAGATGAGCAAGCTGGGGGATCACCCCGTGGAGGGGTATTTCGATTATGTGGTGCCGCCCCTGGAGGGCTTTTGGTGGATGAGAGACGGCGGGGCCATGGACTACAGCCGGAAGGAGGAGCTTTGCTGGGTCTCCCTCATCCGCCTGCCCGATTTTGTGACAAAGGCCGACTTCCACTGGGCCATCGGGGAGGCCTCCCGAAAGAAAAAGCAGGACTTCTCTCCCGTAGAGTTTTTGACCTATGAGGAGGGGCTTTGCGTCCAGTGTATGCACGTTGGCTCCTATGACGACGAGCCCGCCACCTTGCGCGCCATGGAGAAATTTGCCGCCGGGCAGGGATGCGCCCTGGACGTGGGGCCAGGGCGGTATCACCACGAGATATATCTCTCCGACGCCCGGAAGGTGGCTCCGGAGAGACGGAGGACCGTGATCCGGGAGCCTGTCAAAGGGACGTAAACACGGGGCGGCCTGCGGCCGCCCCTACATTTTTTCCTTTTGAGAAATGAAAACCTCCCCCTCAAACGTCTAATGGGTGAAGAAAGGAGGCGAGGGACATGGGAGAATCGGAATTTGTCCGGCAGGCGGAGGCCTTAAAGGGGCGGCTCTACCGCACCGCCCTGCTGTACCTGGGAAATGAGACCGCCGCTGTGGACGCGGTGGACGAGGCGGTCTACAAGGGGTATCTGGCCCGAAAAAAGCTGCGTCAGCCGGAGTTTTTTGCCACCTGGCTCACCCGCATCCTCATCAACGTCTGCAACAATGAACTGCGGCGGCGGAAGCGGGAGACGGCGGTGGAGACCCTGCCCGAGACCGCCGTGGAGGAATTCGACGCCCTGCCTCTCAAAGAGGCGGTGGAGCGGCTGCCCGACGACATCCGGGCGGTGATCGTACTGCGGTACTTCACCGGTCTCACTCTGGCGGAGACCGCCGCCGCATTGAACGTGCCCCCCGGCACCGTGTCCACCCGCCAGCGGAAGGGGCTTGGTTTGTTACGTCTTGAATTGGAGGAGGACGACTTATGAATCGCAACGAAGAATATCAAACGCTTCTCTCCCAACTGGAGCAGGAGACCCCCGCCGCTTTGGACGCCTGTGTGGAGAAGGCCCGGAAGCGAGCCCGGCGCCACCGGGGTTGGGGAACCTCCCTGGCCTCCCTGGGGGGCGTGGCCGCCGCCTTTGTGCTGCTGGTAAATACCTCCGTCCCCTTTGCCATGGCCTGCGCCAAGATCCCCGGCCTCCGGGAGCTCACCGCCGCCGTAGCCTTCTCCCCCAGCCTGAAGACGGCGGTGGAGAACGATTACGTCCAGCTCATCGGCCAGACCCAGACGGCAGACGGTATCACCCTGAAGATGGAATATCTTATCTTTGACCCCACCCAGCTCCACTTCTTCTTCACCGTGGACGGAGGCGACTATGACAGCTTCCATGTCTACCCCAGCATCTCCGGCCCCGACGGGGAGGAACTGGAGGGCTATGGCATCACCAGCGCCATGTCCCTGCCCGGTGAGCTCTCCGACTTCGGCGTCACCTTCAACGAGGGCTTCCGGGCCCCTGAGGCCCTGAAGCTGACCTGCAGGGTGACAGGCCACAGGGAGCGCACCGGCGTGGCTCCGGCGGACTCCTCCGCTCACGACCCCGAGACCCATAGGGAGCCGGAGGTCATCGCCCGATTCACCTTTGACCTGACTCTGGATCCGCGGTTCACCGCTCCCGGCAGGACTCTCCCCATTGAGAAGTGGGTAACGGTGGACGGCCAGCGGCTTTTGATCCGTTCTCTGGAGATCAACCCCACCCACGCCCGGCTGACCGTGGTCTCCGACGAGGCCAACACCGCCTGGTGCAAAGGCCTGGACTTTTATCTCTCCGACGCCGGCGGCAACCGTTACGGGCCTGGCAGCCGGGCCAGCTCCGGCAGCAACCTCATCTCCTCCGGCTCTGGAGAGGAGGGGGTGGTGATCTACTATCTGGACAGTCCCCACTTTGACGGCAGGGCTCCCTACACCCTCCACATCACCGGGGCCGACTGGCTGGACAAGGACAGGGCCTGGGTGCGCGTCGACCTAGACAAAGGCGCCGCGCAGGGGCTTCCCGACGGGGTGGAGCTGGTCTCTGCCCGGCGGGAGCCGAACGGGGACGTGGCCCTCTCCTTCTCTTCCCCCGGCCACGGAAACGGACAGCTGTTCTCCTGGGACTACCGGGATCCGGAGGGCCGCGACCTGACCATCACCTCCGGGGGCCACTCCCGCCTTACCGACGATGATGGGCAGGAGTATGAAGAGCAATATATCATTCTGCCCGACTATTCCTTCGATACCGTGGAGCTGAAGCTCTCCCGCACCCGCACCGCAGAGCTTGACCCGGAGGTGACCCTGGAGATCGAATGACCTCTTGACATTTTTCGGGGAAATCGTTACAATAGCCTTCGTTCATCGGAGGAAATACGCCCCAGGGCTTTCCAAGAGACGTATTGGCCGGATAAGATGGCGGATCGAGAGGTCCGCTTCTTATCCGGCCTTTTTTGCCATCACAACGGAGGTATTCCCATGACCAAAACCAATGACTTTACCCAGGGGGACATCTTCCTGCCCCTGCTCCGCTTTTCTGTCCCCATCCTGCTGGCCCTCATTCTCCAGACCGCCTACGGGGCGGTGGACCTGTGGATGGTGGGGAAATTCGCCACCGCCGCCGACGTGTCGGCGGTGTCCACCGGAAGCCAGCTCATGCACACCGTCACCTGCGTGGTCACCGGGCTCACCATGGGCACCACCGTCATGCTGGGGCATACCCTGGGCCAGGGCAGGCCCCAGGAAGCCGGAGGCATCATCGGCAGCAGCGTGGCCCTCTTTTCCCTGGTGGCCGCTCTCCTCACCGCCTTCACGGTGCTGGGGGCCGGGTGGCTTGCCACAGTGACAAAAGCCCCGGCGGAGGCTGTGGGCCAGACCGTGGCCTACATCCGCATGTGCGGGGCGGGGCTCTGCTTCATCACCGCCTACAACGTGTTCGGCAGTATTTTCCGTGGCATGGGGGATTCCAAAACGCCTCTTATGACGGTAGCCATCGCCTGCGCTGTCAACGTGGCGGGGGATTATCTCCTGGTGGCCGTCCTGGGCCTGGGGGCTCTGGGAGCCGCCATCGCCACTGTGGCCGCCCAGGGGATCAGCGTGTTGGTATCCCTGCTGGTGGTAAGCCGCCGGGGCCTTCCCTTCCCGTTCTCTCCAAAGGATATCGGTCTCCACAAAGCCCGCTCCCTGCGGATTCTGCGGCTGGGGAGCCCGGTGGCCCTCCAGGATGGGCTGGTGTCCATCTCCTTCCTTGTCATTCTGGCCATCGTCAACTCGTTGGGGCTGGTGGCCTCGGCGGGCGTTGGCGTGGCGGAGAAGCTGTGCGGGTTCATTATGCTGGTGCCCTCCGCCTTCTCCCAGTCGGTGACCACCTTCGTGGCCCAGAATGTGGGGGCGGGGCGGATGGACCGGGCCCGCCGGGGACTGGGGCAGGGTATTCTGGCCTCCCTCTGCTTCGGTGTGGTCATTGGATGGTTCTCCTTCTTCCACGGGGTGGTACTCACCAGCTTTTTCAATAAGGATATGGTCATCGCCGCGGCGGGGGCGGAATATCTGAAGGCCTATGCCATTGACTGTCTGCTCACCGCGTTTCTGTTTCCCTTCCTTGGTTATTTCAATGGGCGGGGCAATACAGGCTTCGTTATGCTTCAGGGGCTGGCGGGTGCCTTCGGAGTCCGGATCCCGGTCTCCTTCCTCATGAGCCGCCTCACCCCGGTGTCTCTTTTCCGGGTAGGATTGGCAACTCCCAGCTCCACTCTGGTCCAGATCATTTTGTGCGGAGGGTACTTTTTCTGGCTGAGGGAAAAAGACAAGAAGAGCTTGACCTTGGAAGACAAATGAACCTTTCCCCACTAAAAAAGGGAGACGTTTCTCGAAAGAAGAAACGCCTCCCTTTTTGATATTGTTCAGAAGGCCACCTTCAGAAAGAGGGCCACACAGCACAGAAAGATGGCACAGGGAACGTACACATACCGGCCAAGGCCATACCACAGGCCGCCCAGCGTCTTTCCCGCTCCCTTACTCACCTCGTCCAGCAGATCCTTTCGGGGGATGATCCAAAACCAGCTCACCGCCCCCAGGGTAGCACCGATGGGGATGATGTAGATGGAGACGATATCCATCCATGGTCCCCACTTGGCGATAGGCTCCATATGAAGGCCGATCCCCAAGCAGACGGCACAGAGCAGACCCAGCATCACCTTCCGGCTTAGCTTGGGAAAGCGGTGCAGGAGGGATTCCCCCACCGCCTCAAACATGTTTTGCAGGGAGCTGACCCCGGCAAAAATCATAGCGGTATAGAGAATAACGGCAAATAGCCGTCCCAACGGAATATCCTGCAGGATCCGGGGCAGAGTGACAAACAGCAACGCTGGGCCCGCTCCCACGTCCAGACCGTAGGCGAAACAGGCCGGAATGATGACCAAAGCCGCTACCAAGGCGGCGACAGTGTCAAAGAGAGCCGTCCGTTTGGCCAGTGCCACCACATCCTCAGCGCTGTCCAGATAGGCTCCATAGACGATCATACCGCTTCCCGTGATGGACAGAGAGAAAAATGCCTGTCCCATGGCCCAGATCCATACCATGGGATCCAGCAGCTCCTCCCACCTGGGGGAAAACATGTAACGATACCCCTCCGCCGCGCCGGGCAAAAGGGCCACCCGCACCGCCAACACCAGGAAGATGAGAAAAAACAGCGGCATCATTACCTTGTTGCTCTTTTCAATGCTCTTAGCCCCCAGCAAAAGTGTCGCTAGAGTCCCAGCCACCACAATGATATGAAAAGGGACCACTGTGTATCCTCTCCCGGAGAAGGAGGCAAACCAGGCCGCGGTGTCCACCTCCATAAGCGAGCCCTCCACCGCGCCGGAAAACGCCTTCAGCACATAGGAGATGATGACGGCGTAGCCGATGGCAATGCACATAGAGCCGGCCAGAGGGAGCCACCCCATGGCCCCTCCCACCCTTCCCAAGGACTTGCGGCGGGCAGACCAAGCCATCTTGTAGGTTCCCAGAGTCCCCGTTCGAGCCCGCCGGCCCATGGCATACTCAGCAGAGAGGCCCACAAAGCCAAAGAGCAGGACGAACACCAGATAGGCGATGAGGAAAGCACTTCCCCCATAGCTGCCCATCTTGGCAGGGAAGCCCCACACATTGGCCATACCGACGGCGGAGCCCACCGCTGAGAGCACAAAGCCCCAGCTGCTGGTAAACCTCCCGTTTTTTCGCTCCTGATCCATGGCTGTTCTCCCCTCTCTTATACCGTGCTTTGGCTCGGGACAAAGGTCTTTTTCTCAGCATACCCATTCCCCCGAGAAAAGTCAATGTGTTTTTCCCCATTTCATGAAAAGAGAGGCACATGCCTCTCTTTTTCATCAAAGCCCCTTCGTATCCTTTAACCCCCACGCTATGGCGCCATGGCGTACAAGCAGCGTTTTCATTCTGTCCGTCTCCTTACAGTGAGATCGGTGTTCCATCCCCCAAACGGCCAAATCTCTGAGAACAAAAACGCGGCCTTCCCGCATCGGTGTCATCCCTCCCACCGGCAGGCCGCGCCACATTCTCCCCGCCGGGGAAAAGAGATTTGCCTCCTTGTCACAGATTTAACGTGATTTCCCTGTGAAAATTCCGAAAAAGCTCTTGCGCCCGGAGGTTTTGGGCGCTATACTAAGAAAGTATCTTTATGTCCTCGGAAAGGATCCCAAGTTATGGCTGAAAACGAAAAGAAGCCCCTGATGAAAAAGCGGGACCTGTTTATTGTAGCCGCCCTCCTTCTGGTGGCTGTGGCGGGTATGGCCGCTGTAAAGTTTCTCTCCCCAAACACTGCCACCGGCTCTGCCAAGATCTATGTTGGTTCCTACGTCTATAAAGAGGTCTCTCTGGGTGAGGATCAGGTTATTGAGATCGACCAGGGCAATGACATTGTCAACCATGTGGAGATCAAGGACGGCGCCATTTATATGTCCGACTCCACCTGTCCGGACCAGCAGTGCGTCGGTCAGGGGGAGATCTCGATGGACAACTATGAGCAGCGCGTCCTGCGAAACTGGATCGTATGTCTGCCCAATCAGGTCACTGTGGAACTGACGCTGGAGGATGAGGGGTAAATGAAGCAAACGTCTTCCCGGCTCACCACCCAGCGGATGACCCGGCTGGCACTTCTGGCTGCTGCGGCCGTAGTCCTGGGCTACATAGAGGGTATCCTCTCCGCTTTTATGCTGCTTCCTCCCGGCATTAAGCTGGGGCTGGCCAACACGGTACTTCTCTACTCCATATACTTACTGGGCCCTGGTTACTCTGTCATTTTGATGTTGTTGAAGGTGATCCTCACCGGATTTATGTCGGGCAATCTGGCCTCCGCCTTTTTTTACAGCATGGGGGGCGGGGCGCTGAGTCTTTTGATGATGCTCCTGACCCGGTCCATAGGCCGGGAGAGCGTCTCTATTGTGGGCGTCTCTGTGGTGGGCGCCGTATTTCATAATGTGGGACAACTTTTGGTGGCGGCCCTGATCCTCCGAACTCCCGGGCTGATGTTCTATATCTTCCCGCTGATGATCGCCGCCGTGGTCACCGGAGTCATTACCGGCCTTGCCGGACGGCAGATCGTCCGGGTACTGAGGATCCCCGGCAGCTCCGATCCCTTTCAGGCAAAGGGGGGCGAAGAACTATGAAAAGACGTTTTCTCGGCGCGCTCCTCGCGGTCGTCCTTTTCTCCAGCCTCACCGCCTGCGGATCCACAGAAGTCCGCCCCATCGTCTCCCCCACTCCGGCTCTGAAAAGCCAGGTTGGCTTCTACTTTGACACCGTGGTGACCATGCAGGTCTACACCGACGACGAGACTCTCCTCGCCGACGCCCAGGCCGAGTGTCAGCGGTACGACAACCTGCTGAGCAAAACAGCGGAGGGCTCTGATGTATGGAATATCAACCACGCGGAGGGACAGCGGGTGCCGGTAAGCGATGAAACTCGGGAGATCCTGGATAAGGCTCTGGATTATTCCCGGCGCTCGGACGGGATCTTTGATATCACCGTAGAGCCCTGTGTGGCCCTGTGGGATTTTACCGGTGAGGGCATGGGTCTTCTTCCGGACGAGGCCGCTCTGTCCCAAGCCGCAGCCAAAGTGGACTGGACCCAGGTGGATGTGAATGAGGAGGGGGTCCTTCTCCCCGCCGGTATGACCATCGATCTGGGCGCTATTGCCAAGGGTTACATTACCGACCGCATTGCCGACTTCCTCAGAGCCCGCGGGGTGGAGAGCGGTTTTTTGAACTTTGGCGGCAATGTATTGACCATCGGACGCAAACCCGACGGGTCGGAGTGGAACATCGGCATCCAGGACCCCCTGGGCACACGGGATCAAAGCATCGTGGGCGCTGCCAAGGTGTCCGATCAGGCCGTGGTCACCAGCGGCATCTATGAACGGGGCTTTGACCTGGATGGCGTGCGTTACCATCACATTTTAGATACCGCCTCCGGCTGGCCGGTCCAAAACGAGCTGGCAGGTGTCTCCGTCATTGCCGGGGACGCCTTTGACGCTGACGCCCTCTCCACCACCGTATTTGCCATGGGGGTAGAGAAAGGCACCGCGTTCATTGAAAGTCTGAGCGGTATCGACGCCATTTTTGTCACCAGGGACGATGTCGTGACCTGGACCTCCGGGCTGAACGACAGATTTGTCCTTGCGGATCAAGTTAGTTAAGGGACCGACTTTTCGGGCCCTTTTCATAAAATCCACCTTGCAGGGCGGGGGCTTGCCCCCGCCGCTCTCCCGTAATAGGCACTGTATGGCGGTGGGGGCAAGTCCCTGCCCTGCGGGCAAACATTCAAGAAGAAGGAGTGGGATTATGGGAATGGGAATCCATGGTGTCCGGCTGGACGGTCATAAAAACACCGTCAACTGTACGCCGGTGGAGATGCCAATACCTGAGAAGGTACGTCTCCCCCTGGCTCTGTTGGGCGCCAACACCAGCACCTTCCTGGTAAAAAAGGGAGACGAGGTGGCTGTCGGCCAGCCCGTCGCCGACCAGGGCAAGGGCATCGGCGTGCCGGTATACGCCAGCGTTTCCGGCACAGTGGCGGGGATCGAAAAGCTCCGCCTTACCAGCGGCGCGGTTGTCGACACGCTGGTCATCACCACCGATGGCAAGCAGACCGTCTGGGAGGGCGTCAAGGCCCCCACGGTCACCGACCGCCAGAGCTTTCTGGAGGCCGTCCGCCAGAGCGGTCTGGTGGGTTTGGGCGGCGCCGGCTTCCCCACATGGGTAAAGCTGGACGCTCAGGTGGAATACCTCATCATCAATGGCAGCGAGTGTGAGCCGTACTGCACCGCCGACTACGCCGCCCTCCGGGATTTTGTGAGTGATGTGGCAGAAGGTATCGAGTTGGTAAAAAAGTACATCGGAGTGGAGAAGGCCGTCATTGGCCTGAAGCATCCTCCCAAGGATGCAGAGGCTGCCTTTAAAGCCATTCCCGGCGCTCAGGTCCAGCATTTGAGAGAGTATTACCCCATTGGCGCAGAGAAGATGCTCATCAAGGAGACCACCGGACGAGTGGTCCCCGGCGGCAAGCTTCCCAAGGACGTGGGCTGCATCGTCATCAACGTGAACACCCTGGCCTACCTGGCCCGGTTCCTTCGCACGGGGATGCCTCTGGTAAGCCGCACGGTGACTGTAGACGGCAGCGCCGTCAACTCCCCCGCTCTTATCAACGCTCCCATCGGCGTCAGCGTAGGCGATATTTTTGCCGCTGCCGGCGGATTTAAAACGGAGCCCAGCAAGGTCATTGCCGGCGGCCCCATGATGGGTGTGTCCCTGGACAGTCTGGATTACCCTCTGCTGTGGCAGAACGGCTCCTTCCTGGCCCTCAATGAGAAGGACGCCAAGCTTCCTGAGCCCGGCGCCTGCATTCGCTGCGGCCGGTGCGTGGAGGCCTGTCCCATGAATCTGATGGCCTTCCAGATCACCAAGGCGTACCGGGCCAAGGATCTGGACACCTTGAAGGCCATTCGGGCCGATCTGTGCATTGAGTGCGGCTGCTGCGCCTATGTCTGTCCCGCCAAGCGGGATATGGTGACCAGCAATAAGCTGGCAAAGCGGTTCATGGCCGACGAAGCCAAAAAGCAAAAGGAAAAGGAGGCGAAGAAGGCATGAAGCTGCTGACTGTTACTCCCGCGCCCCATATCCGGGATAGAGAGACCACCCAGTCCATCATGCTGGATGTGGTCATTGCCCTTCTTCCCGCTCTGGTGGCCTCTGTGGTCATCTTTGGCATCCGGGCTCTGGTGGTCACTGCCGTGTCTGTTGCCGCCGCCGTCCTCTCTGAGTTCCTTTTTGAGAAGGGCGTAAAGAAGCCCGTCACCATCTCCGATCTGTCCGCCGTGGTCACCGGCCTTCTGCTGGCCTACTGTCTTCCGGTGACCATTCCCCTGTGGATCGCCGCCCTGGGCAGCGTCATCGCCATCGTAGTGGTCAAGCAGCTCTTTGGCGGCATCGGTCAGAACTTTGCCAACCCTGCCGTCACCGCCCGGGTGGTCCTGCTCATCTGCTCCTTCGGCGGAGCCATGACCACTTGGACCATTGACGGAGTATCCGCCGCCACTCCCCTGGCGGAGGGAGCCGTCAACCCCGGTCTCACCGCTCTTCTGCTGGGCAAGCACGCCGGGTGCCTGGGCGAGACCTGCGCCGCCGCCATGCTCATCGGCGGGATCTATCTTCTGGTGCGGAAAGTTATCTCCTGGCATATCCCCGTGGCCTATCTAGGAACGGTGGCCGTGGTCTCCCTGATCGCCGGACAAGACCTCACCCTTCAGCTTTTGGGCGGCGGTTTGCTGATGGGAGCCTTCTTTATGGCTACCGACTACACGACCTCCCCCATGACCAAGGAAGGCCAGTTGGTCTACGGCGTGGGCTGTGGATTGCTGACCATGATGATCCGGCTGTGGGGCGCCACCCCTGAGGGCGTCAGCTATGCCATCCTTCTCATGAATATTTTGACCCCTCATATTGACAAGTTGACCAGTCACAAGGCTTTGGGAGGAGGTGAGGCGGCATGAAAGAGAAAAACAGTTCCTGGGCCCTGATCGCCCCTGTTGTCGTGCTGGTCCTCATCGGTACCATCGTCACCGCTGCTCTGGCGGTCACCAACAAGATCACCGCCCCCGTCATCGCTGAACAACAGGCCAAGGCCGCGGAGGCCGCCAAACAGGTAGTCCTTCCCAACGGCTCTGACTTTTCTCCTGTGACCGATGTTGAGGGGCTCCCCGCCGAGGTCATTTCGGTGGATGCCGCCGGCAATGGCGCGGGCTATGTCATCACCACCGAGACCAAGGGCTTCGGCGGCGTGATCCAGGCTATGTTCGGTATAGACGCCGACGGCGCCATCACCGGCAGTAAGGTCCTGGTCCAGGCTGAAACTGAGGGCATCGGCTCCAAGGTGGTCTCTGACGGTTCTCCCTACCAGGCCCAACTTATCGGCATGACCGACGCCTCCAATATCCAGGCCACCTCCGGCGCCACTGTGTCCTCCACCGGTATGACTAACGCCGTAAAGGCCGCCTTTAACGCCTATATCGTTCTCTCCGGTGGAACCATCGAGGCCGTTGTCTACGCTCCCCCCTCCAACATGACCGAAGAGGCCCTGGGGCAATACTACTCCGGCGCCAGCTTTACCGATGTGGTAGGCGGTAAGACCTCCGACCAGGGCACTGTGGTATACGCCGGCGCCCAGGGCCTCCAGAGTGAGGTAAAGGTGGCCGTCTGCTTTGACTCCTCCGACAATATTATCGGCCTCATCGTGGACACTTCCGGCGAAACTCCGGGCATCGGCGACAAGGCCGCTGAAAAGGAGTTCACCGACAAATTCATCGGCGTGAAGAGCGGTGATGAGGTAGATGTGATCTCCGGTTCCACCTTCTCTACCTCCGCTGTAAAGGACGCGGTGAATATCGCCATTGCCAATTTGGAGGCGGTAAAGTCCGCTCCCGAGGCTGATGCTCCCGTCATCGCTCCTGTGGAGCCCAACGAGTCTGAGGCTCCCTCCTCTGACGATCTGCTGGAAGAGCTCTATTCCGGCGCCACCTTCATCGATGTGCCCGACGGCAAGACCTCTGACAAGGGCACCGTGGTCTACGCCTCGGCTGAGGGCTTCAGCGGCGGGCTGGTGGACGTGACCGTCTGCTTTGATGCCGACGACAATATCCTGGGTCTGTCGGTGGACGCCTCCACCCAGACCCCCGGCATCGGCACCATGGCAACTGAGCCCGAGTATCTGGAAAAGTTTGTGGGTGTGAAGAGCGGCGACGATGTGGACGTGTGCTCCGGCGCCACCTTTACCTCCACCGCCATCAAGAACGCGGTGAACACCGCCATTGAGAACCTGGACTCCGTAAAGGCCGGCAACGGCCTTCCTGAGGCTCCCGCCGAGTCTGAGGAGCCTGTGGAGAGCGTGGCCCCCGCCGCGGACGATGTGACCATCACTGCCACGGCCCAGGGTTTCGGCGGCCAGATCACCGCCACCGTCACCTTCGGCGCCGACGGCGCTATCAAGGGGCTCTCCGTAAAGACCCCTGACGAAACCGCCGGTCTCGGCGCCCGGTGCTCTGAGAGCAGCTTTACCAACAAGTTTATCGGCGCCAAGAGCGCCTCCAGCGTGGACAGCATCGCTGGCGCCACCGTTACCTCCACTGCGGTCAAGAATGCGGTGAACGCCGCTGCTGACGCCTTCAAGTCCGGCAAGACCGGCCCTGTCTCCGCCGGCGGTCCCGCACCCACCCCTGCTCCCGCCGAGACCACCGCCCCTGTGGAGACGCCAGCCCCCGTCCAGTCCGAGGCTCCCTCTGAGGCTCCGTCGGAGGCCCCCTCCGAGGCTCCCGCCGCCGGACCCAAGACCATCACCGCCTCCGCCCAGGGCATGGGCACGGTGACGGTCACCGTCACCTTCGACGCCAACGGCGTCATCACCGCTCTAAGCGTGGACACCTCTGGAGAGACCCCGGGTCTGGGCACCCAGTGCTCCGAGTCCGGCTTCACCAGCAAGTTCATCGGAGCCACCGGCGGAAGCGGCGTAGACGCCATCTCCGGTGTCACCATTACCTCCAACGCCGTGAAGGACGCGGTCAACAGCGCCGCGGCCCAATTTAAATCTAATTAAAGGGGGCGGGTTACTATGAAAGAAAACAATAAGCTCTCTACCCTGACCCGCGGTATTATCAAAGAGAACCCTGTGCTGGTGCTGGTGCTGGGCACCTGTCCCACCCTGGCCACCAGTACCAGCGTGTCCACCGCCATCGGCATGGGTCTTGCCGCCACCATCGTGCTCATCTGCTCCAACATCTTCATCTCCCTTCTGCGGAAGATCATCCCCGACTCCGTCCGGATCCCCTGCTACATCGTGGTCATTGCCGGCTTCGTTTCGGTAGTCCAGATGCTGGTACAGGCCTTCCTGCAGAATCTCTATACCGCGCTGGGCGTGTACCTGCCCCTGATCGTGGTCAACTGCATCATTCTGGGCCGTGCGGAGATGTTTGCCAGCAAGCACAATCCCCTGGACTCCGCCCTGGACGGCATAGGCATGGGCTTGGGCTTCACCCTGACCCTGACGGTCATGGCCACTATCCGGGAAGTGCTGGGCTCCGGCTCCTGGTACGGCATCCCCCTTCCCTTCTTCTCTGAGTTTAACATTCCTATCCTGACCAAGCCTGCCGGCGGCTTCTTCGTATTCGGCTGTATGGTGGCTCTGGTGGCCAAGCTCACCCACGGCAAGGTCAAACATAACGCTACCGGCTGCGCTTCCTGCCCCAATGCGGAAGCCTGTGCCAAGCTGGCAAAGGAGGGGTAAGCCATGGATATCAAGCATCTATTTTATATCATCATGGCGGCGGTGTTCGTCAACAACTATATACTTCAGCGGTTCCTGGGCATCTGCCCCTTCCTGGGCGTCAGCAAGAAGCTGGACCAGGCCACCGGCATGTCCATCGCCGTTATCTTCGTCATGCTGCTGGCCACCGCCGTCACCTGGCCCATTCAGAATTTTCTGCTGACTCCCCGGGACGCCAATGGCGTTCTCATCCGGGATATGGGCTATCTCCAGACTGTGGTCTTTATCCTGGTCATCGCCGCCCTGGTACAGCTGGTGGAGATCATCCTGAAAAAGTATATCCCCGCCCTGTATAAATCTCTGGGTATTTACCTGCCCCTCATCACCACCAACTGCGCCGTGCTGGGCGTGACGGTGCTGAACATCACCGAGAGCTACAGCTTTGCCGAATCCATGGCCAACTCCCTCGGCTCCGGTCTGGGATTCTTCCTTGCCATGGTCATCTTTGCCGGAGTCCGCACCCGCACCGAGAGCTGCGAGGCCCCCGAGAGCTTCCAGGGTCTTCCCATCACATTGGTTTCCGCCTCCATCCTGGCCGCCGCCTTCAATGGCTTTGCCGGGGTGGTGGAGACACTGTTCGGTTAAGGGGGTAGAGATATATGAATCCTATTATACTCGCTGTCCTTTCCGTCGCTATCATTGCCCTTCTGTGCTCGGTAATGCTGGTGGTGGCCTCTAAGGTCATGGCCGTTCCCGAGGACCCCCTCTTCCCCGCTGTCCGGGAATGCCTGCCCGGCGCCAACTGCGGCGCTTGCGGCTATGCCGGCTGTGACGGCTATGCCAAGGCACTGGCCTCCGGCGAAGAAACACGTACCAACCTCTGTGTCCCTGGCGGAGACGGCGGCGCCGCCGCCATTGCCGGTGTACTGGGGGTCGAGGCGGCAGACGTGGAGGAGATGGTCGCCGCCGTCTTCTGCGGCGGCGACTGCACCAAAGCCCTTGAAAAGGCCGACTATGAGGGCACTTTGACCTGTGCCGCCGCCATGCTCATCTCCGGCGGCCCCAAAGCCTGTGCCTCCGGCTGCTTGGGCTACGGCGACTGCGCCAATATCTGCCCTGTCCACGCCATCTCCATTCAGCAGGGCATCGCTGTGGTGGATCCGTCGGTCTGTATCGGCTGCGGTCTGTGCCAGAAAACCTGCCCCAACCATGTCATCCATATGATCCCTTTGGTCCAGAAGGTCTTTGACCGCTGCTCCAACCCCAACATGGGTAAGCCTGTGATGGAGGTGTGCAAGGTCGGATGCATCGGCTGCACCAAGTGCAGCAAGGTCTGCCCTGAGGGGGCCATCACCATGGAGGGCAACCTGGCCCACGTAGATTCCAAAAAATGTACCGGCTGCGGTACTTGCGTGGAGGCCTGTCCCACCAAGTGTATGCAGTTCACTCCCAACAAGGGTTGATCCTCGTTCCCCCCGTCCCCCCGCCGGATCATCCGGCGGGGGGACGCTTTTTGCACGGCGTCGGCCGTCACCCGCTATTTTTGACGGGAAATGCAAAAAACCACCATTGTTGCCTTTTCCTGTCTCCGGTGATATAATCTGGTCACATGATAAGGGCCGCCCCTTCCACATATACGCCCCCCAGGAATGTAAGGAGAGATTCAAATGAAAAGGAGACCCTGCGCTCTGTTTCTTGCCGCCGTTATGTTCTGTGGGCTGACCGCCTGCAACGGCCAGCCCGAGCCCTCCGAGGCGCAAACCCCCGTGGCGGAAAGCAAATTTGTCCCCGGAACATACACCGGTGAAGGACAGGGCTTTGGCGGCCTTATCAAGGTGGAGGTCACTCTGTCCACCGATAAGATTGAACGCGTTACCGTCATTGAGCATAAGGAGTCCGAGGGGATCGGCTCCAAGGCCGTAGACACTCTTCCCGACGCTATCGTTGCCGCCCAGTCCGTCCAAGTGGACGCCGTCGGCGGCGCCTCCCTATCCAGCGCCGGCATTAAAGAGGCGGTCACCGCCGCCTTGATGAGTGCCGGCACGGATGCGTCCTCCCTTTCCCCCGTAGTCGGCAATGACAATATCAGTACCCCCAGCGAAGAACAGTTTCTGGACGCGGATGTGGTCATTGTCGGCGCCGGTGGCGCTGGCATGACCGCCGCGGTGGCTGCCGCCCGGGCCGGCAAAAAGGTGATCATTCTGGAGAAAACCGCCATGACCGGCGGAAACTCCGTCCGCTCTACCGGCGGAATGAATGCCGCTAAAACGGACTGGCAGGATGACAACGGCTGGAATGAGGCCAACGGTGTGGAAAAAACTCTGCGCTCCGCCGGCGCGGTCTACCCAGAGCTCAGCGGCCTGGCCGCCGCCGTCCAAACGGAGTATGACAGCTGGAAAACCGCAGGTTCTGAGGGTTACTTTGATTCTGTCGGACTGTTTGTCCTGGATACCATGATCGGCGGTAAAAATATCAATGATCTGGAGTTGGTCACTACCCTGGCCGAAGGCTCTGCCGCCGCCATTGACTGGCTGGAAAACACCATCGGTGCGGAGCTCCACAGCGTGGGCTCCTTTGGCGGCGCCTCCGTCAAGCGGATCCATCGGCCTATAAACGCCGAGGGAAAGATCATCTCTATGGGCTCCTACATCGTGCCGATCCTGGAGCAAGCCTGCATTGACAACGGGGTAGAGATCCTCTTCAACGCCCCTGTCACCGAGATCCTTATGGCGGATGGCAAGGCAATAGGTGTAAAGGCAGAGGGCTATACCGTCAATGCAAGAAGCGTGGTCCTGGCTACCGGCGGCTTTGGCGCCAACTTAAACATGGTCACCCAACTGAAGCCTGAACTGGATGGTTTTGTCACTACCAATGCCCCCAGCATTACCGGCGATGGCATTAAAATGGCTCAGGCGGTAGGCGCCGCCACAGTGGACATGGACCAGATCCAGATCCACCCCACCGTAGAACAGACTACCTCCGCACTGATCACCGAAGGACTTCGAGGGGACGGCGCTATCCTGGTGAATGCGGAAGGCTACCGCTTCTGTGACGAGGTGGGTACCCGTGACGCCGTCTCCGCCGCTGTGCTGGCCCAAACCGGCGGGTACGCCTGGCTTATCGTGGATCAAAGGATGGTGGACGCCTCTAATGTTATCACCGGCTATATCTCCAAGGGCTACACCGTTCAGGGGAAGTCTCCCGCCGAGCTCGGCGGGGTCATGGGCGTACCTGAGACTGCCCTGACCGAAACCATGGACAAGTGGAACAGGGCTGCGGCCGCAAGGACCGACGCCGAGTTTGGACGGACCAGCTTTTCTTGGCCGCTGGATACCACCCCCCTCTATGCCATCAAGATCGCCCCGGGTGTGCACCACACCATGGGCGGCGTAAAGATCAACCCCGCCGCCCATGTCATCGACCTCAACGGCAGCGAGATCCCCGGTCTTTTTGCCGCCGGGGAGGTCACCGGCGGTATCCACGGGGCCGATCGGCTGGGAGGTAACGCTGTTGCCGACTTTGTCGTCTTCGGCCGGATCGCCGGCGAGTCCGCCGCGGCCTATGCGGAGTAAAGGGCTCCCTATTTCAAGAGAGCAAGAAGGACCATCCCGTGCCTGGGACAGTCCTTCTTGCTCTTTTTTCCCTTATTGGATAGAAGGGCGAATGGAAGCGGAGCTGTGTGGCTGCTGCCGGCAAACATACGACCGGGCAGTTTCCTTGGCGGGCTCGACCCACCCCATCCAGCCTATTCCCCTCCCTTTTCCCCTCTGCTTTCAAAAAAAGGAGCAAGCCTTTGGCTTGCTCCTTTGAGGGAAATCAGCAATGATGACGGCCTCTGTGATGTCCCCGACCTCTGCCATGACCCATGCCGGAGTGTGGATGCGCATAGTTTTGGCAGCCCAGCGGACAGTTGTGGTAATGGGTGGGATCGGCGCAGCCTGCCGCGCAGTAATGGTAATGATCGGGATCGGTGCAGTTGGGATCGCCGCAGCCCATACAGGGATGGAAAATCGGCTCCTCGCTGCTCTCCTCCACATATACGCAGTAGCTTTCATGTCCGCAGCCCGGCCCCTGACAACCCGCCAGACAGTTGTGGTAATGGGCGGGATCGGCGCAGTCCGCCGCGCAGTAATGGTAGTGACTGGGATCGGTGCAGTTGGGATCGATACAGCCCATGCAGGGATGGAAGACCTCTCCCCCATCATATTCTTCCACATAACAGCTCCCGTGCCCGTGAGCCAGCTCTTGACACCCTATCGGGCAGTCGTGGTAGTGCCCGGCCTCATCACACCCCGGCAGACAGGAGTGGTAGTGGGTCGGATCGGCACAGTGCTGAAGGTCGCACCCCATGCTGGTCAAGTATACCGTCTCCACTTGGACAACAGGCTCTGCGGCCGGAACCTCCCCAGCGCTATAGCCGACCGCCAGGGGAGCCGCGCACAGCAATGCCAAGAACAAGGATCTCATGGAAAACTTCCTTTCATACTTTTTTATATTAGTATTATACAATATATAATATATATGTCAAGTCTTATTTTCTCACCGCAGTTTTCAAAAACGGTTGATTTTTTTCTCCGGTTTTTTTATAATGTTTCTTACGCCAGGAGTTCCGGGCGTATAATTGCGCTGTACCCACCGAGGACAGCAGCAGGAGGTAATTGAATATGGAAAACACAAGGCTCGACACTCGGAAGCTGGTGACGCTGGCGATCTTTACCGCCATCGTCGCCGTACTACAGTTGATGGGAGTGGCAATCCGCTTTGGGACCTTTGCCGTGTCCATGGTGGGTGTGCCCGTCATCCTGGGCGGTGCGCTGATGGGGCCCGCAGCGGGGGCATGGTTGGGACTGGTCTTCGGGATCACTGTGCTGGTCTCCGGGGATGCGGCCCTCTTTTTTGCCTGGGACCCTGTGGCTACGGTGGTCATCGTCCTGCTCAAGGGCACTCTGGCCGGGTTTGCAGCCAGCGCTCTCTACCAGCTTCTGGAGAGGAAAAGCGACTTTCTGGCCGTACTTGCGGCGGCGATGGCTTATCCCTTTGTAAACACCGGCGTGTTCTTTCTCGGGTGCATGCTTTGCTTTCTGGACGACTGTATCCAGTTCGCAGCAAACCTTGGCATCACCGGCAGCGGCCCGGCCATCATTATGACCGTCTTTATTGGATTCAATTTCTTTTTCGAACTGGGACTGGACCTGGTGCTCAGCGGCGTGATCGACAGGCTCATCCACATTGGGAAACGGTCCCTGAAAAGAGTGTAAGGAGGAAAATCCATGATCTTCGCCATTGACGCGGGCAACACTCACATCGTACTGGGCTGCATGGAGGGCTCCTCCCTCCTCTTCACCGCCCGGGTCCACACCGACCGGGCCAAGACCGCCGACGAGTACGCTCTCATCTTCCGCAATCTGTGCGATCTGCATCAGATCGACCGGCAGCGGGTGGAGGGAGCCATCCTCTCCTGTGTGGTGTCTGAGTTGACCCTCTCCCTGTGCCGGGCCATCGAGATCGTGATCCATCAAAAGCCGCTGGTAGTGGGGGCGGGGATCAAAACGGGGCTGAACATCAAGATCGACAACCCTGCCCAGCTGGGGGCCGACCTGGTGGTGGGGGCGGTAGCCGCCCTGGCCAAGCACCCCAAGCCGCTGGTCATTTTTGATATGGGGACCGCCAACACCATGTCGGTCATTGACGGCAAGGGACAGTTCCTGGGGGGTGCCATCATGGCGGGACTTCGTCTGTCGGTGGACAGCCTGTCCGCCAGCACAAGCCAACTCCCCCGCATCGAGCTGGCCGCCCCGCCCAAGCTGATCTGCTCCAACACCATCCAGTGTATGCAGGCAGGGGCCGTCTATGGCCACGCCGCCATGATTGACGGCCTGTCAGAGCGGGCGGAGGCCGAACTGGGACAGCCAGTGGCCGCTGTGATTGCCACTGGCGGCCTGGCAGGACTTCTGGTCCCATTCTGCAGGCGTAAGGTCATTTTCGAAGAAAACCTTATGTTGGACGGTCTAAGGCTTATCTACGAAAAGAACAAAGGCTGAAAAGAGCGCCGCACGGTCGTGCGGCGCTCTTCTTCTTTGTCCCATACAGCCAGGCGCTACATCATCCTCAATATCTCTCGCTTGAGCCGCTGAATGATGCGCTTTTCCAGCCGGGAAATGTAAGATTGCGAGATCCCCAGCAGATCGGCCACCTCCTTCTGGGTCTGCTCCGGCTTTCCATCCAAACCGAACCGGAGGGTGATGATGACCCGCTCCCGCTGGTCCAGCTGATCCAAAGCCTGAGAGAGAAGTTGGCGGTCCACATCGTCCTCCAAGGGCTTTTCCACGATGTCCTCTTCGGTCCCCAAAATATCACTGAGCAGAAGTTCGTTACCATCCCAGTCGGTGTTCAATGGCTCGTCGAAGGACACCTCTCCCCGCTGGTTCACCGTTTTTCGCAGATACATCAATATCTCATTTTCAATACACCGGGAGGCATAGGTGGCCAGCTTGATGTTCTTCTCCGCCTTAAAGGTACTCACCGCCTTGATCAGTCCAATGGTTCCAATGGAGATCAGATCCTCAATGTTGATGCCTGTATTTTCAAACCGCTTGGCAATATATACCACCAGCCGGAGATTTCGTTCGATGAGCGTGCTCTTGGCCTCCTCATCCCCCTCCCCCAGCCGGGCAATGAGGGCGGCCTCCTCCTCCTTTTTCAGCGGCGGCGGAAGGGTATCGCTGCCCCCAATATACATGATCTTTCCGGGAAGTAAGATCCCCCACCGGGCCAGCAGGGCCAGCAGCCGCCATTTTAATTGTCTCCATTTTTCCATGCCGCTTCCTCCTTATTTATGCGCCGATGAGTGCGCTGTAACCCCCGCCATCCGATACGGGAGTGGGCGACAGAGCCACCAAAATCGGGCCATAGTCCTCTCCCCCCACCTGCGCCCGGTCCACCTTTACCGCCAGCAGCAAAGCCCAAGGGACCCCCACCGCCCGGTAGGGCAGCAGCCGCCAGCGGCGGCTCTCTCCTTTTCGCCTTTCCAACGCCGCCGCCGGGTCCTGAAGCTCCGCCGGCGCAGGACACTCCCCCGCAGGGAACAGGTCCCGCAGTTTCTCCCCCTCCGCCACCATCACCGCCTTGCCCGTAGCCGGATCGGTAAGAGTATTGCCCGTATCCACCAAGGCGGTAATACGGCAGGCCCGCCCCTCCAACTCCAACCGGACAGGGGCCAGCTCCCCGCCGGTATGGCGGGCGGAGCGGCGAAACAGGAGGGTCAAAAAGAGATAGCACCCCGCCGCCGCCAGCAGGGTCGTCTTCAGGTCCAGCACCGCCGGTGCCCCCAGAAAAAGCTGGAGGGCAAGTACGCCGCCCCCAAAGGCGGCGGATACCCCCCAAAAAGTAAGGCTCACCCGCAAAAGCCGTCGGGACGAACCAAAGGCCAGCAGGGTCATCCCCACCGGGGCCGCCAGCTTGCACAGGGGATGGGCCAGAAATTCCAGGCCGGGGAAAAACACTGCCGCAGCGTACAGCCCACCCAAGACCGCCCCCAGAGCCAGCCGCAGACGGCGGAAGGGTTCCCCCGCCAGCTTGGCCGCCGAGAGAAGGAGCAGATAGTCCACGATGGCGTTCAGGAGGAACACCTCGTCTATGTATACCGTCATACCCGTCCCTCCTTACCCGGCTATTATAGGCCAAGCCAGATTCGGAAAAGGTCTAAAGGGTGGGGGGACAGAAAGATGGAGAATACGACAAGACCCTCCCAGCCCAGGGTAGGCTGAGAGGGTCCGGTATAAGGGGTCGTATCAAAAACCTTTCTCTATCACTTGCCCGCCAGTTCATCCACCACCGGGATCAGGTCGGTGAGAGAGTCGAGACACAGGTACAGCTTCTCCCGCAGTTCCTCCCCAGGCTGGCGCTGGTCGGGGATCATTACCGTTCTGGCCCCCGAGGCGACGCCACCCATACAGCCGCTTTCCGAGTCCTCCACCACCATGCACTCCTCCGGGGAAAACCCCATCTTCTCCATCGCCAGCAGGAAGATATCCGGTGCAGGCTTTCCCCGGCCCGGAGACACCATATCCCCAGAGACGATCCCATCCAAATAGGGGAAAAGGCCCAACTCGGTCAATTCTGTCACCGCCCGGGCATAGGGGGTAGAGGTGGCGATGACCGCCTTGAGCCCTTTCTCCTTCAGATAGGCCAGCACCTCCTCCGCCCCTGGCTTGGTGTGGATCAGTCCCTTGGCGGCCTGATCCAGCCACCACTGGTCCCGGTTTTCCATAGCCTCCTCCACAGGAAGGGCAGGGTAATATTTTCTGTATCGCTCCACGATATCCCCCCTGGGCCGACCGCAGCAGCCTATGACAAATTCCAAGGGCAGATCCACTCCGCACTCCTTCGCCATGTCCACCCAGAATTGGACCGCCAGACGCTCTGTGTCCAAAAGGGTCCCGTCCATGTCAAACACCATACATTTCAGCATATCCATCCTCCCTTTCTCTTTTGTCAGTATAGCAGGTTCCACCCCATGGCGCAAGGAAGGTTTTTTCGGATTTTTTCTTGACTTCCCCCTCCCGGCGTGATAAAATACCATCACCTATGAAAAGGGCTCTTTTTTCATGTCCGTTTTTACGGTGTAACGGCACATGAAACCCTCTCCCTCTCCGCGAGGTCATAGGGAGGCAATCATGCCGGTCCAACACCGCCTCGTATCAGCCCCCTCCGGGGCTTTTTCGGGCTGGGACCGGCAAATCGCCGGGACCGGCTTTTTTTGTTGGCCCGGCAAGTAATAAGGAGGTGCCGAACGTATGGCAAAGGCTGGCAACCGGGTGAAGATCACCCTGCGGTGCAACGAGTGTAAGCAGCGCAACTACAACACCAAGAAGAACAAGAAGAACACCACCGACCGTTTGGAGCTGAACAAGTATTGCCCCTTCTGCAGGAAGCACACGGTCCACACCGAGACCAAGTAATGAGCCGTCATTTCCAAATGATAACCGCTCACAAGAAAGAAGGGTAACATTTAATGGCTGAAAACGAGAAGCTGGAAAAGGTGAACTCCACCAACTCCGACACTCCCGCGAAAAAGGACAAGAAGCCGGAAAAGAAGTCCAAACCCGGCGTCTTTGCCCGCATCAAGCAGTGGTTCAAAGAGACCAAGGCCGAGCTGAAGAAGGTCCAGTGGCCTACTTGGAAGCAGACCCTGAACAATACCCTCATCGTCATCGCTTTCTGCGTGGTGGTGGGTGCTTGTATCTTCCTCTTTGACAAACTGGCTGACGGCCTTCTGGGCGCCCTCATCAACCTGACCCACTCCTGAGGGGAAGTGCCATGGAAGAGCTGAAATGGTATGTAGTGCATACCTACTCCGGCTATGAGAACACCGTGGCGGCCAGCATCGAGAAGGCCGTGGAAAACCGGGGTATGCACGATCTGATCCAAGAGGTCAACATCCCCATGGAGACCGTCACCGAGATCACGGATAACGGTCCCAAGACGGTGGAGCGCAAGGTCTTCCCCGGCTATGTACTGGTGAAGATGGTGCTCACCGACGACACCTGGCACCTGGTCCGCAACATCCGCGGCGCCACCGGCTTTGTAGGCTCCGGCAATAAGGCGATCCCTCTCTCCGAGGCGGAGATCGCCGCCTTGGGCGTAGAAAAGCACGAGGTAGTGGTCAACTACAATGTGGGCGACAGCGTGAAGATCACCGACGGCGCTCTGGAGTCCTTCATCGGCACGGTGGAGGAGATCGATATGGAACAGAGCAAGGTCCGGGTGGTGGTTTCCATGTTTGGCCGGGAGACCCCGGTAGAACTGGAGCTGGACCAGGTAGAAGTCATCAAAAATTGAGGTCGGGCGCACACTGTGCGCCCCTACATTCCCTCATATGGGCATCCAAAGGGATGTCTGTAGGGGCGGACATTGTCCGCCCGCCGTTCAAGGTACACCGTGGGAGGGACAGAAGCTGTCCCGTCCATACCACATTTCAAGTAGGAGGTGCTGTTTCAAATGGCACAGAAAATCACCGGTTACGTGAAACTGCAGATCCCCGCCGGCAAGGCGACTCCGGCTCCCCCCGTGGGCCCCGCCCTCGGCCAGCACGGCATCAACATTG
This sequence comes from uncultured Pseudoflavonifractor sp., assembly GCA_947577065.1. Taxonomy (GTDB): domain Bacteria; phylum Bacillota; class Clostridia; order Oscillospirales; family Oscillospiraceae; genus Vermiculatibacterium. The sequence continues at coordinate 2,319 of CANPTT010000004.1, read as the reverse complement.
CCGCTTTCACCAAGGAATTTAACGAGCGGACTAAAAACGACGGCGGTCTGCTGATCCCTGTGGTCATCACCGTCTACGCAGACCGCTCCTTCTCCTTTATCACCAAGACCCCTCCCGCCGCCGTCCTCATTAAGAAGGCCTGCGGTCTGGATAAGGCCAGCGGCGTACCCAACAAGGAGAAGGTCGCCACCATTAGCAAGGAAGATATTCGCAAGATCGCTGAGACCAAGATGCCTGACCTCAACGCCGCCAGCATCGAGGCAGCCATGAGCATGATCGCCGGTACCGCCCGTTCCATGGGCGTTATCGTGGGCGACTAAGGCGAGGAGGTACAGAGATATGTTTAGAGGTAAGAAGTATCAGAACGGCGCCAAGCTTATCGACAAGGCTGCCGCTTACGATGTGAAGGAAGCCATGGACCTGGTGGTCAAGGCCGCCCCCGCCAAGTTCGACGAGACCGTGGAGCTCCACGTGAAGCTGGGCGTCGACTCCCGCCACGCCGACCAGCAGGTCCGCGGCGCCATCGTCCTCCCCCACGGCACCGGCAAGACCGCCCGTGTGCTGGTGTTCGCCAAGGGCGACAAGGCCGATGAGGCCCGCGCCGCCGGCGCCGATTTCGTGGGCGATATGGACATGGTGGAGAAGATCCAGAAGGAGAACTGGTTCGACTTCGACGTGGTGGTCGCCACCCCCGACATGATGGGCGTGGTGGGCCGTCTGGGTAAGGTGCTGGGCCCCAAGGGCCTGATGCCCTCCCCCAAGGCCGGCACCGTCACCCCCAACGTGACCCAGGCCGTCAACGAGATCAAGGCCGGTAAGGTGGAGTACCGTCTGGACAAGACCAACATCATCCACTGCCCCATCGGCAAGGTCTCCTTCGGTGCTGACAAGCTCACCGAGAACCTGAACGCCCTCATGGGCGCCATCGTCAAGGCCAAGCCCTCCGCCGCCAAGGGCACCTACGTCCGCAGCTGCGTGGCCGCCTCCACCATGGGCCCCGGTGTGAAGCTGAACGCCGCCAAGTTCGTGTGATCTGCAAGTCCTTTCCCAAAAATATACCTCCCTGGGGGATTTTGCTTGACAAAATCCCCCAGGGATGATATATTATCAATCGTGTTCAGAGACAGCGGGGAGCCATACGGCTCTAACGACATCTGTCCCCCGCCGAGAATGCAGCTTACAATAGGGTTTTATTGTGCTGTTTTCGTGCCGAACACGAAAGCGGCATTTTTCTTTGTCTTTTGGATAGAGGGAAAGGCCGTTATCCAAAAAACCTGGAGGTGAATTCCCAATATGCCGAACGCAAAAGTCCTGAGTGAAAAGCAGGCTGTGGTAGCCGGACTCATTGAGACCCTGAAGTCCTCCGCCAGCGGCGTGCTGGTGAATTACGAGGGTATCACCGTGGCGGAAGACACGGCCCTTCGTAACGAGCTGCGCAAAGCCGGGGTGGAGTACTCCGTGGTAAAGAACACCATGGTCCGCCGGGCCCTGGACGACACCGGCCTCAGCGAGCTGGACGGCGTGCTCCACGGCACCACGTCCCTGGCTGTGTGCAAGGAGGATCCCATCGCTCCTATGCGCGTGATCCACAAGTTTGCCAAGGGCCTGAATGGCGACCGGTTCGTCATCAAGGCCGGCTTCATGGACGGCAAGGTGCTGCCGTTGGCGGACATCGCCGCTCTGGCCGAGCTGCCCTCGAAGGAGGTCCTGCTGGGCCAGGTGCTGGGCATGATGCTCTCCCCCATCACCAGCCTGGCCATCGTCATCAAGGCCATCGCCGAGAAGGGCGGCGTCCCCGCCGAGAAGTCCGAGGAGGCTCCTGCCGCCGAGGAGGCCCCCGCTGCCGAAGCCGCTGCCCCCGCTGAGGAGGCTCCCGCCGCCGAGGCTGCCCCTGCCGCTGAGGAAGCGGCCCCCGAGACCCCCGCTGAATAAACAAAACAACATACTATTTTAGGAGGTATACAATTATGGCTAGCGAGAAGATCACCGCTATGATCGAAGAAGTGAAGTCCCTGACCGTTCTGGAGCTGAACGACCTGGTGAAGGCTCTGGAGGAGGAGTTCGGCGTTTCCGCCGCCGCCATGGCCGCTCCCGCCGCCGGTGGGGCTGCCGCCGGCGCCGCCGCCGAGGAGAAGACCGAGTTTGACGTGGTCCTGGCCGGCTTTGACGCCGCCGCCAAGATCAAGGTCATCAAGGTGGTCCGCGAGATCACCGGCCTGGGCCTGGGCGAGGCCAAGGCTGTGGTCGAGGCTGCCCCCAAGGCCATCAAGGAGGGCGTCAGCAAGGACGAGGCCGAGGAGCTGAAGAAGCAGCTCGAGG
>CANPTT010000003.1 GCA_947577065.1 uncultured Pseudoflavonifractor sp. | reverse complement strand
AGATGGCCCAGTACAACAAGACCCTGGGCAAGTTCAGCCTGGACGGCATCGCCCCCGCCAGAAGGGGCGTCCCCCAGATCGAAGTCACCTTCGATATCGACGCCAACGGCATCGTGGAGGTCTCGGCCAAGGATATGGGCACCGGTAAGGAGCAGCACATCACCATCACCTCCTCTACCAACATGTCCAAGGAGGACATTGACAAGGCCGTGCAGGAGGCCCAGCAGTTTGCTGCGGAGGACGCCAAGAAGAAGGAAGAAGTGGATATCCGCAATCAGGCCGAGCAGATGGTCTATCAGACCGAGAAAACCATGGAGGACCTGAAGGATAAGCTGGAAGCGGGAGACAAGTCCACCCTGGATTCCGCTATCAGCAAGCTGAAGGAGACCCTGAAGGGCAGCGACGTGGAGGCCATCAAGGCCGCCACCGAGGAACTGACCAAGGCGTTCCATCCGATCGCCGAAAAGCTCTACCAGCAGGCCGGTCCTCAGGGCCAGCCCGGCCCCGATATGGGCGGCGCGGGCTTTGGCGGCCAGACCGGCCCCGCCGATGACGGCGTAGTGGACGCGGACTACACCGTGGTGGATGACGATCCCCAGTAAAGTAAAGAGGGGCGCGCCGGGGTCGTCGCCCCCCACAGGAGGACCATAGCGGCCTCTTGTGGGGGCGACGATCCGGCGCGCCATCCCTTGTCCATATCCCCTCAAAAGAGGTGAGCACATATGCCAGAACAAAAACGAGATTACTACGAGGTCCTGGGGGTCAGCAAGACCGCCTCTGAGGACGAACTGAAAAAAGCCTACCGCAAAAAGGCCAAGGAGTACCACCCCGACCTGAACCCCGGCGACAAGACTGCCGAGGCTAAGTTTAAGGAGGTCAACGAAGCATACGAGATCCTCTCCGATCCCTCCAAGCGTTCCCGTTACGACCAGTTTGGCCACGCGGGGGTAGATCCCTCCTTTGGTGCGGGCGGTCCCGGTGGAGGTTTTGGCGGCTTTGATATGGGAGACCTGGATCTGGGCGACCTTTTCGGCTCTTTTTTTGGCGGGGGCTTCGGTGGGGCCCAGCGTTCCAATCCCAACGCCCCCCGGAAGGGGGAGACCCTCCGGGCCGCAGTGACCATCTCTTTCGAGGAGGCCGCCTTCGGGTGTGAAAAGGAGATCGTCCTCACCCGCTCGGAGACCTGTGAGGAGTGTCATGGCTCCGGCTGCGCCCCCGGCACCTCTGCCAATACTTGCCCTGACTGCCGGGGCACAGGCTCCATCCGCATCCAGCGGGGTGGCGGGGCCTTTACCTTCTCCACCTCCGCCCCTTGTACCCGCTGCCGGGGCACGGGCAAGATCATCCACCAGCCCTGCAAAGCCTGCGACGGCAGCGGCCTGGTAAAAAAGCAGCGCAAGCTCACTGTCTCCATCCCCGCGGGCATCGACAACGGCCAGGCCGTCTCCCTCCGTGGCCAAGGGGGGGCCGGACACAATGGCGGGCCGGCCGGGGATTTGCTCATCTCGGTCACCATCCGCCCCAGTGATAAATTTACCCGGGACAATACGGCGGTCTACTACGAGCAGACGGTATCCTTTGCCCAGGCCGCTCTGGGGGCCAAACTGGTGATCCCCACCATCGACGGCAACGTGGAGTATAACCTGCCCCGGGGCACCCAGCCCGGAACGGTGTTCCGCCTCCGTGGCAAGGGCATTCCCTCGGTGAACGGCCGGGGCCGGGGGGACCAGTTCGTCACCGTCCGTGTGAGCGTCCCCACCTCCCTGAATCCCGAGCAGGAGCGAGCCCTGCGAGCCTTTTCCCAGACCATGGGCGAGGATGCTCCTGAGGAGTCGAAAGGTTTTTTTGACAAACGGCGAAAAAAGAAATAAAATGATGGGCAGAGCTTTCTGCCCATCATTTTTCTGTTGAGGCTATTACTATGAACTATATTACACCCTCCATCCTCTTTGCCCTGCTCACTCTGGGCGCCATCCTTCTCCTCCTGGCCCGGTACGCCCTGGCCGCGGAGAGCGGCTCCTCCCTGCTCCGGGAAAGACCCCGGCCCCTCCGTTTCGCCGGGACAAGCCACCCTATGGAAAAGAAGGACCGGCTGCCTGTGCTGGTCATCACCCTGATCTATGCCCTCACCGCATTCTTCCAGTTGGGAGACGGCAATACCCCTCGCCAGGTCTGCGAGTTTGGCCCCAGCGTCTCCTACACCATCCACATTTCCGGCGCCCCCGTCTACACCACGGGCCTGCGCTATTTCTCCGGCCTGGGTACAGGCAGCTATAATATCGAGGTCTCTCCTGACGGTCAGACCTGGTCCACCCTCTGGCAGCGGAAGGACGACCCCGATGACAAAGGCAAGGTGACGGGCTACTACTTTGCTGATGCGGAGGGCTATGCCCCCAACTACGCCCTGACCCAGAAATACAACCAGCTCTACAAGTGGATCGACATTGAGGTGGAGAACCCCCAGAACGTCCAGTACCTCCGCATCACAGGAAAGGCGGACAAAAGGAATCTCCAGCTTGCCCGTCTGTGCCTTCTGGGGCAGGACGGCGCCCCCGTTCCCTTCAACTGGGACATGGCCGACGGCTCCCCCATCCCTGATGGACTGGGGTCGATCCTTCTGGTGAACAACATCCCCGCCAGATCCACCTGGCACAACTCCACCTACTTTGACGAAATCTACCACGCCCGCACCGCCAAAGAGCACATCGACGGGATCTATCCCTATGAGGTGACCCACCCGCCTATGGGTAAACTGATCCTGGGCCTGGGGATCCGCCTCTTCGGCATGACCCCTTTCGGCTGGCGGTTTTCAGGGACCCTCCTGGGCGTCCTGATGCTGCCCATCCTCTATATCTTCCTCAAGAATATGTTCGGCAAAACGGTGGTCGCCTCCTGCGGGACCATCCTCTTTGCCACCGACTTCATGCATCTGACTCAGACCCGCATCGCCACCATCGATACCTACGCCGTGTTCTTCATCCTTCTGATGTACTTTTTCATGTATCGCTACCTTACCCTCCCCGCCGGGACTCCCCTCCGGAAGGGGGCGCCGCTCCTGCTCCTCTCCGGTCTCTTTTGGGGCCTGGGAGCGGCCAGCAAGTGGACGGTATTCTACGCCGGCATCGGCCTTGCGGTGGTCTACTTCATGGGCCTTTATCAGAAAATGCGGGACTGGCCGGCGGATGACGCCTCCGGGTCCCAGCGGGGCCCCTGGCTCATCCAGACCCTCCTGTTCTCTGTACTTTGCTTTATCGTTCTCCCCTTCGCCATCTACTGCGCCGCCTATATCCCCTATGCCAAAGCCCTGGAGGTGGAGTTGTTTGCCCCCAGCGAGGAAAACGGTCTTGCCCTTCTCCTCCAGAATGTCTGGGGTAAGCTTACTTTCACCGGAGATGGTAAATTTGAGGGAGCCTATATCCCTCAGGACAACCTGCTCAATATCATGGCCAACAACCAGTGGTATATGTTCAACTACCACAACGGGGTCACCCAGTCCCACCCCTACTCCTCCTGGTGGTTCCAGTGGCTGGTGAACGCCCGGCCCATCCTCTACTATATGGACAACGACGTGCCCGGAGTCACCACCCGATTTGCCGCCTTTGCAAACCCCGTGCTCTGCTGGACGGGCCTCGTCGCCATCCTGACCTGCGCCGCCCACACCTTTCGCCGTGTGTGGGCCAAGGCCGCTTTTTTAGGGGGGCTCGGGATCTTTTCCGGTCTTGCCATCTATAAGGTCCAGCAGACCCCCAATGGAGTCTTTGACCCTCAGCTCTCGGAAGAGATCCTGGCCCGAAACGGGGTCATTCTGGCCCTGTGTCTGCTTTTGTTTCTATCCCTATGCGCTGTGATCCTCCGGCTTCTCCCCGGTCACTCCTCCAAGGCGGCATTTCTTCTGGTGGGCTATCTCGCTCAGCTGGTCCCCTGGATGTTTGTGGGTCGCACCACCTTTGAATACCACTACTTTCCCTCCCTGCTGTTTTTGGTCTTTGCCGTCAGCTATCTTTTTGACGGACTTCTGGAGCGGGACCAGGACTGGCGTGTTCCCGTCTGCAGCTTGACAGGACTCAGTGTGGGGCTCTACGCTCTCTTCTACCCTGTCCTCATTGGCCTTACCATCCCCACCTGGTATACGCCCCTGGTCAAGTGGATCGAATCCTGGCCTTTTTAAAAGGAGGGGCCCCTATGTTTTACGCGGACTACCACACCCACTCCCTGTGCTCTTTTGACGGCTCCGCCCCCCTTGCGGACATGGCCCAGGCCGCCTTGGCCGCAGGCATGAGTGAGCTGTGCCTCACCGACCACTGCGATCTTCTCAACACGCAGGGGGAGGCCGATCTCTCCTTTCGCTGGGCCCCGGTGGAGGAGCAGCTGGCTCTGGCCCGTCCCCTCTTTGAGGGAAAACTGACCATCCGCATGGGCATAGAGCTGGGAGCTCCCTGGGAGTTCCCAGCCTTTGCCCAGGAGCTGATCTCCCATTCCCACCTGGACTTTGTGCTGGGCTCCGTCCACAATCTCAGCCTTGCCGACGGAGGCACGGATTTTTATTATGTAAACTATAAGTCCGACGCCGACTGCTACTATGTGCTGGACCGCTATTTCACCTGTATGGAGCGGCTGGCGGCTATGGACTGCTGCGATGTGCTGGCCCACATCATCTATCCCCTGCGATACATGAACAGGCGGGACGGGCAGCATGCCAGTCTGGACCGATATGAAGAGCGCCTCCGCTCTATTTTTTCCACAATGGTCTCCAAGGGCAAAGGTATTGAGGTCAACACCTGCCGGGGCGAGACGGTGGAGGACTGGCGGTGGACATTGTCCCTCTACCGGGACTGCGGCGGAGAGCTCCTCACACTGGGCAGCGACGCCCATACTCCCCAGGATGTGGGAAAGGGCATCCCACAGGCCGCAGAGCTGGTGAGGGAGATGGGATTCCCTGCCGTGGCCCGATACGTGGGGAGAAAAGCTGAACTGGTGGGTTGGTAACCGGAGATTTCCCTGCCTACATACCACAAAGCGGACGGCCTTCCGGCCGCCCGCTTTGTCCTATTCTATCGTCCCTCAGATCTCCGTCCAATCCATCACGTCCCGGTTCTTCACGAAATACTCTACCCCGGAATAGACCGTGGTCAATACGATGACCCAGACGCAGGCGGCGCTCATCCAGCCGGGGATGGGCAAAAACATAAGGATCAGACACACCATAGTGGAGGCGGTCTTCACCTTTCCCGACCAGCCGGCGGCAATGACCCGCCCCCCCTCCACGGCGATGAGCCGCATGCCGGAGACGGCAAACTCCCGGAAGATGACCACAGCCACCGCCCAGGCGGGCATTTGTCCACACTCTACAAACCAGAGCATGGCGGTGACCACCAGCACCTTATCGGCCAGGGGATCCATAAACTTGCCGAAGTCGGTGACCAGGTTCCGGCTCCTGGCAATGTGGCCGTCCAAAAGGTCGGTGAGGCTGGCCAGGACAAAAATGGCCAGGGCGGCGTAATTACTCCCCGGAAAGCCCAGGTACAGCACCCCCAGGAACAGGGGGATCAGCAGGACCCGCAGAAGGGTCAGCTTATTGGGTGTATTCATGTCCTCACTCCTCGATCTCACCTATCAGGTCGCCGTCCTCGGCCCCTGTGATGCGGACGTTCACAAACTCTCCCGCCGCGACCACTCCCGCGGCGGTAAAGAAAACCCTGCCGTCCACCTCCAACGAGTCGGCATAGGTACGGCCCGCGTAGCAGCCCATCTGGGCGTCAAAGCCCTCGCAGAGGACCTCCATTACAGTTCCCAGCCGGCTTTCATTGTAGCGGTCCAGAACAGCGGACTGCAGTTCCACCAGCCGCTCCACCCGCTGTCGGGCGGTCTCCTCCGGCACCTGGTCCGGCATCTCCGCCGCCCTGGTCCCCTCCTCCCGGGAGTATTGGAAGACCCCCGCCCGCTCGATCCCCGTCTCGGTAACAAAACGGCACAGCGCCTCAAAATCCTCCTCCGTCTCCCCGGGCAGCCCGCAGATGAGAGAGGTGCGAAGGACCAGACCGGGAATACGCTCACGCAGCTTTTTCAGCAACGCGACAAGCCCGTCCTCTGTCCCCCAGCGGTTCATGGAGCGGAGCAGATGGTCGCTGCAGTGCTGAAGGGGGATATCCAGATATTTGACGATCCGGGGCTGGGATGCGATGACCTCTACCAGCTCGTCATCAAAGTGATCCGGATATAAATAGTGAAGTCGTATCCAGCGGAACGGAAGTTTACATAACTCTTTCAGGAGTTGGGGCAGACGGCGTTCCCCGTAGAGGTCCTTTCCATAGGGACCAATGTCCTGAGCGATAAGGATCAGCTCCTTCACGCCGCTGTCCGCCAGGGTCTTGGCCTCGGCCAGCACCGTTTCCATGGGGCGGCTGCGGTAGCGGCCCCGGAGATAAGGTATGATACAGAAAGCGCAGAAATTATCACAGCCCTCGGCAATTTTCAGAAAAGCGGTATAGCCCGGGCCCGTGACAAGCCGCTCCCCCTCCTCGCTGGTGGCGGAAATATCCCCAAAGCGCTGGGGGAACTGCCCCTTGTTCACCTCTTCTACGGCAGCGACGATATCATCATAGCTGCCGGTGCCCATAAGGCCGTCCACCTCCGGAAGGTCAGAGTGGATCTCCTCCCGGTAGCGCTGGGAGAGGCATCCGCAGACCAGGAGCTTTCCCAGCTTGCCCTCCTTTTTCAGTTCTCCCAGTGCGATGATGTGCTCAATGGCCTCGCTTTTGGCGGCATCGATAAAGCCACAGGTGTTAAGGACGGCCACGTCAGCCCCCTGGGGCTCCCCCGACACCTCATGTCCGGCGGCTCGGCAGAGCGCCATCATCTGCTCGGTGTTGATAAGGTTTTTGGAGCAGCCAAGGGAGATAAAGGCGATTTTCAAAATGAATGTCTCCTTTTGTTCAGATAGGGATGGTGAGCCTCCGACGGATAAAATCCTCGATCAGGGCATTCACCCGCTCGGGAGCGTCACAGTTGGAATTGTGACCCGCTTTGGGGATCCACAGCAGAGGCAGCCCTTCCCGCTCCGCCCAGCGGCGGTTGTAGCGTTTGGCGGAGCCCGCCCGATCCTCCTCCCCGCAGAGGAGGAGGCAGGGGCAGTCCACCTTGTAAGGCCGGTCCTTTTCAATGGCCTGGGCCAGGATGCGGAAGCCGTGGACCGCCAAGTCCACGTACTCCTTTTTGGTGTAGCCGGCCATCATCCGGGCCATAAGGTCCCGGCCATAGTCGGTGGTGGACACGGCCAGCCCCGCCTTCTGGAGGGCCTTCCAGGGATAGGGGCGGTAGATCAGGTCCGTGTGCTTGAGCATACTAAGCTCCGCCGCCGTAATGTATTTCCGCTTCAGGGGGGCGGAGTCGATGGAGACAAACCCGGAGACTGTTCCGGGAAACCGCTCCATAAAGCACTGGGCCACGTAGCCGCCCATGGACTGACCGATAAGGATGGGCTTCTCCAGCCTCTCCCGCCGGAGGATGGCCCGAAGCCAAACCGTCGTACTGTCCAAAGAAAAGTCCAGCCGGAAGGGCCGGGAGACTCCGTGTCCCGGAGGGTCCCAGACCAGAAGGGGATAACGTCCCTCAAAGGCGGCGATCTGCTTTTCAAAGAGTCGGTGGTCGGCGGTAAGACCGGGGAGAAATATCAGAGGAGTCCCCTCGCCGGGGCTTACCCAGTAGCAGATGGCGCCCAAGCGGGTCTGGTACTCCCGTTTCTCCATGGTCTATTCCTCCTCGATGTCGGCGCCGTAGCGGTTGAGTCCCTCCCGGATCTCGCCCCAGTTGTAGCCCCGGCGGGCCAGGGCGTCGGAGGCCCGCTTCAACTCCCTCTGGTCGGGGCTCTTGCCCCGGAAGCGCTTCCGCAGAAAGGCGTCAATGCCCTCCTCCGGCTCCTGAGTCTCCTCCAGAGCCTCCTCCCAATACCGGCGGGGGATCCCCCGGCGAAAGAACTCATCCTTCACCTTGTGGACCCCATAACCCTTGGCGGAGTAATACCGGGCGACGGTTTTGGCGTATTCGCTGTCGTTTAAGTATCCCAGGTCCTCCAGCCAGTCGGCCACCTCAGCAGCCTCCTCCGGGGTAGCCAGAGGGGGACGCTCCCGTCCATCCTTTTTCCGGGGGCGGCGGGCGGTGAGTTTATCCTCAAGTTCCTTTCGGGACATGGGCCGGGAGGCTATGTAGTCCAGAGCTTTGGTGCGCACCGTACTGCGGGCGGCGGCCTCAGTGAGCCGGTCGTAGAGCCCGTCAGAAACCTCCATCCCGGAATAGAGGGCAAAGCTGATCACTTCGTTCTCGGTGACCCGGATACAGGAGCCGTCCTCCAACCAGCAAAGCCACCGCTGGGCGACATGCTTGGAGGGCTCTAATTTTACGATCTGCACGGCTTAGTCCGCATCCTCAAAATCCTCAGCGGACACGTCCACCCCCCTGCCGGCAGGGCGGGCGACAGGGGCAGGGGCAGAACTCTCAGCGGCAGACGCCCTGGGCATGGCAGCGCGGCCGGCGGGCGCGGACTTGCCGGGCTGAAGCTTGGCCGCGTTGGCCCGAATATCCGCCTCCAGCTTTTCCGCCACATCGGGGTTGTCCTTCAGATACTGGCGGGCGGCGTCCCGGCCCTGGCCAATGCGGACCTCCCCCATGGAGAACCAGGAGCCCGATTTCTGGACCAGTCCCAGCTGAACCGCCATGTCCACCAGCTCTCCCTCCTTGGCAATGCCCTCTCCAAAGAGGATGTCAAACTCCGCCTGCCGGAAGGGAGGAGCTACCTTATTTTTCACGATCTTGGCCCGGACATGGTTACCAATGATGTCAGAGCCATTTTTCAGCCCCTCCACCCGGCGGATGTCGATACGGACCGAGGAATAGAACTTCAGTGCCCGGCCACCGGTAGTGACCTCCGGATTTCCGTAGACCACCCCTACCTTCTCCCGAAGCTGGTTGATAAAGATGACGATGCAATTGGTTTTGGAGATAACGCCCGCCAGCTTCCGGAGGGCCTGGGACATGAGCCGGGCCAGCAGACCCACATGGGCGTCGCCCATGTCGCCCTCGATCTCGGCCCTCGGAGTCAGAGCCGCCACAGAGTCCACCACCACCACGTCGATAGCGCCGGAGCGGACCAGGGCCTCACAGATCTCCAGGCCCTGCTCTCCCGTGTCAGGCTGGGAAATAAGCATGGAGTCAATGTCCACCCCCAGTGCCTGCGCGTAGACCGGGTCCAGGGCGTGCTCGGCGTCAATGTAGGCCACCTCGCCCCCCTGCCTCTGTGCCTGGGCCACGATATGGAGCGCCAGCGTCGTCTTGCCGGAGGATTCAGGACCATAGATCTCAATGATCCGTCCCTTGGGAACACCGCCAATGCCCAAAGCCATATCCAGGGCCAGAGACCCGGTGGGGATGGCTTCTACCACCACATGGGAGTTCTCCCCCAGACGCATCACCGCACCCTTGCCAAAATCCTTCTCGATCTGGGCCAGAGCGGTATCCAGTGCCTTCTTCTTATCCGAGGCTTGTCCAGGCTGGGTGACGGGCATTTTCTTCTTCTCTGCCATGTTCCTTCTCCTCTCGAAAGGCGGGGCCTTTCCTTTGATTTATATAATTCAGGGATAGGGCGCCGATCTGGTCTGCCCTGTCCTACCGTTAGATTCTATCGCAGCAAGTGTCCCATAAAACGGACTTCACTCGTTGATCGCGCCGGAGACCACCCGCCAAATATTCTGAGTGTCCTGGAATGTCCGAATATCCTCAAACCCGTTCTGACTCAAAAGGGCTTCCACATCCGCAGCCTGCCCAATGCCCACCTCAAAAATCAGGCGGCCGCCCAGGCGAAGGGCTCCCTTCCATTTGGCACAGACCGTTCGATAGAAATCCAGTCCGTCCTCCCCTCCGTCCAGGGCTTCCCGGGGCTCATAATCCTTCACTGAGGGATCCAGGGTCAAGATATCCGCAGAGGGGATATAGGGCGGATTGCAGGCAATGACGTCAAAGTCCCACAGGGCAGGCAGGGGGGGCAGTTTGGCGTCGGCAAAGGCACAGATCACCTGGTCGTTGAGGCCGGTCCGGCGGATATTCTGCCGGCATACCCGAAGCGCCCCCTCCGAGTTATCTGCCAACACGACATGGCACTCCGGCACATTAGCCGCCACCGCCAATCCCACACAGCCACTTCCCGCGCATAGGTCCAGCACCCGGCAGCCCTCTCCGGCAGCGCGGGCTGACAGGATCGCCTGTTCGGCCAATACCTCCGTGTCCATCCGGGGGATCAGCACCTCCCGGGACACGTCCAGGCTGAGGCCATAGAATTCCCATTCCCCGATAATATAGGCCACCGGCTCCCCTTCCAGGCGGCGGCGGGTCAACTCGGCCACCGTCTTTTCCACCTGGTCGGAGGCATAGAGCATCAGGTCCCGGTAAAATTCCTCCCTGACCTTGCCCGCGGCGTAGCAAACGATCTCCCGGGCCTCCAGCTGGGCAGCGGGGATCCCCGCCGCCTTCAGCTTTCGCCGGGCGTCCAGATAGAGGTTATTGTAGGTGGTCGCCATGACCTCACCTCTCCACTCTTCCAAAATAAGAAACGGCTCGTCCCTTTTCTCACCAACAGTCCGAACCCTCTACCTGGGGCAGCACCTCGGTAAGAGCCCGTATGCCCACCTCGATCATACCATCGTCCGGCTCAAAGGTGGTCCAGCGCTGGATCGCCATACCAGGGGTACGGACCAGACGGCAGAAAGCGCCGTCATGACCGCCCACATAGCGGTTGAATTCGTAGGTGATGCTGACGATCGCAGGCAGCATCAAAAGGTGAAAGCCCATACGGGCAAAGGTGTTCTCCACCTCAACAAGAGAAAAGATCACGCTGGACAGGAGGATGGACACCACAATTACCACAAAGAGAAAGCTGGTCCCACACCTGGGATGATGTTTCGGCTGCTTGCGGACATTCTCCACCGTCAGCGGAAGCCCCGCCTCATAACAAAAAATCGTCTTGTGCTCCGCGCCATGGTATTGGAAGGTGCGGCGGATATCCTTCATTTTGGAGCAGAGGATAAGGTAAAGGAGGAAGATGACCACCTTCAAAACACCTTCCGCAAGGTTTCTCCCCCACACGGGACAGCCGGGAAAGAGCCGGACCACCAGTCCGCCCAAAGCGGTGGGCAGCAGGATAAAAAGCCCCACGGAAAAGGCCAGGCCCATCACCACCGACAGAGTGATGACAGCCCCCGTCAGCTTCTCGCTGCCCAGTTTCTCATCCAGCCACTTCTCTACCTTGGAAGGCTCCTCCGTCTGTTCCTCCTCCGGATAAAACTCCGCAGAATACATAAGGGCAGTGACTCCGTTGTACATGGAAGAACCAAAATTCACCACCCCCCGGAGCAGGGGCAGCGCCAAAAAGGGATATTTGTCCTTCAGCGCTTTCCGGGGCTCAGTCTTGACCTCCAACTCCCCATCCGGCTTACGGATCACAATGGACCTTTTCTCCGGCCCCATCATCAGGATCCCTTCGATCAGGGCTTGTCCGCCGATCATGGTTTTAAACCCGGAGGCGGCCAATAAAAAAAGTTGTTTCAGCATGGAGTTCTCCTTTGGGTGATCCAAAAAATCACAGGCGGATACCATCCGCCCCTACATTCTAACAGACCCATCCCCTTTTTTCAAGAGGGGATGGGCAAAAAATAGAACTTATGTTCCATTTGTTGGAGGGATCCCTACCGGCAGGCGAATGGTGACCACACATCCTCCCCCCTCTGCGTTTCCAATCACAAGTTCTCCCTCATGGCGGGCAACGATCTCCTCGCAGACCGCCAGTCCGATGCCCGAGCCCCGCGCCTTGGAGGAGCCCTTGTAGAACTTTGTCTTGACCAAGGGCAGCTCGTCAGCCGGAATGCCGGCCCCATGATCCCGGACCGTGATGACCGCCCAGCCATCCTCCCGACGGATGGCGCAGTCGATACGTCCCCCGCTGCCCCCATGCTTGGCGGCGTTGTCCATAATGTTGCAGAACACTTGACGCAGCCGCTCCGGGTCGGCTTCCACAGGGGGAAATTCCTCGTCGCTGTCCTGATAGACAAGCTCTATGCCATCCTTACGGAAAAATTCCCGGTAGGTGTAGACCGCATCCTCGAACTCCGCTTTCAGGTCTACGGGCTCTATGGACAGGGTAAAGCGCCCGTCCTCAATGCGAGAAAACTCCAGCAGTTCCTCCACCATGTTGGTCAGACGCTTGGCCTCGGAGACAATGATCCCCATGCCCTTCTTCACATCCTCCGCATCCCGAACCTCGCCCCGCTGGATGGTCTCGGCCCAGCCATTGATCGCGGTGAGCGGAGTGCGCAGCTCATGGGAGACCGAGGAAATAAACTCCGACTTCAGCTTCTCGGCCTGATCGATACGGGCGGACATGTCGTTGATGGCGTCTGTCAGGTCGCCGATCTCGTCGTCGTGCTGCTTCTCGATCTGGATCCCATAGCTTCCGCCGGCAATGCGCTGCGTGATCTCTGTGATCCCGGCCATGGGCTCCACAATGGATTTGACAAAGTACAGGTTGGAGAAATAGACCAACAGCAGTATCACAAGGCCGATCGCCGCCGTAATGGAAATGATGATCATCAGCTGTCTGTCCACCAGCCGGAGAGACGTCACATACCGCACCGCGGCCACTGCCTGCCCATCGACGAGCACGGGGGCGGAGACCGCCATAATATGCTCCCCCGTAGAGGGATCCCGGCCTGTCCACGGGGTAGTCTGGGGGGCCTCCTCACTGAGAGCCCCGGCTATATCGGGAGTGCCGGGGGAACTGTAGGCCGCCAGACCAAAAGTGGAAAAGCGGATGGTGCCGTTGGGCCCCAGAAACTGCATTTCCACCTTGTCCTTTCCCTCGGTGTTGTTGTTCACATAGGTGACCACATGCTGATAGTATTCACTCTGGGTCGAGTAGTCGCCAAAAAATTCCACCACATACTCCGCCTTGGTCTGAAGTCCGTTGGAGAGGGTGGCGTAATAATATCCCCCCATAGCCACGGAAAAGGCCGTGATGGCAAACAGAAGGACAAACAGGACCACGCCGATGGAGTTGGTCATCCATCGGCGGCGGATCCCCTTCATTTTTGGCATGGCGGTCACCTTCCTTCCCCTCTGCGCAATGGACAGGACAGCCTACATCAGAACCCCCACTTGTAGCCATACCCCCAAACCGTGGTGATATAGGTGGGGTTTGTGGGGTCATCCTCGATCTTGATCCGCAGGCGGCGAATGTTCACATCCACGATCTTCACTTCACCAAAATAGTCCTTGCCCCACACCGCGTCCAGGATCTCTTCCCGGGCCAGAGCTTTCCCAATATTGTCCATAAAGAGCTTGACAATAGAATACTCCACCTGCGTCAACTTCACCCGCTGTCCGTTTTTCTCCAGCGTCCGGTTCCGGGTATTCAACAGGAACGGCGGACAACTGATCTCCCCCGGATCCGCCGCGGCGGCAGGTTCCCCTGTGGTCCGGCGGCACAGGGCGTCGATACGGGCGGTGAGCTCGGCGGGAGAAAACGGCTTGGTCACATAATCGTCCGCCCCCGTCATAAGCCCCGTCACCTTGTCCATCTCCTGGGTCCTGGCGGTGAGCATAATAATGCCGATATGATTGTCCCCCGCCCGGATACGACGGCAGACCTCAAAGCCGTCCATATCGGGTAGCATCACATCCAGAAGGGCCACGTTCACATCAGGGTTGCCGCGCAGCTGGTCCAGAGCCTCCTGCCCAGTGCCCGCCTCTACAGTCTCATAGCCCGCCCGCTTCAGGTTGATCACAATGAAGGAACGAATGTTGGCCTCGTCCTCCAGCACCAATACTTTCTTACTCATGATGTGATGTTCTCCCCTTTCAATATCCGTACCAGTCGGTCCGGATGATGGCAAACCGCTCCCGGATCTGCTCCTCGGTAAGGCCACAGTCCCACCCCTCCCGGAACTCAGCGGCATAGATGGTGGCGGCCTCATCCGGATGGTCCAGAGCGCTCATGGGATACAGGATAAACCGCTCCCCTGACCGGGCCCGAGCCGCCCGGTTGGTCCCAGTCAGTTTATAGATCGTAAGGAAAGGAAGGGGCTCGGTGGTGGGGTCACCGGACCAATAGGAAAAGGTGACGGCCCTCTCCCCCCCTCCGGGAAGATCGCTCCGGGACAGGGACAGACTGCTGTCCCACTCGTCCGGCAGAATAAAATACCAACCGTCCCGGTCATTATGGTAGGTGGTAAATACCTGAGCGGCATTGCCCTCTATGTCAAATTGCCGCCAGTGGATCAGCCAGAAGTTTACTGTGTCTGTGGTGACGCGGTAGTCCACCAGGGGCACCGGCTGAGGCAGCTCCATGACGCCGTCTCCGTTGATATCCCGAAGGGAAGCCTGAGAATAGTAGCAGACAGTTTCTCCGCTCTCCCCTGTCTCCTTATCCAAGGTCACGTTTTTCAACTCACCATTCCTTACGGCAAAGATATCCGTAATAGAGCCAGTCTCCCCATACGAAGAGGTGGCAAAAAGAGCGGGCGTCCGATCGGTCAAATAACCGGCTTGAACGGCGGTAAGGTAATCATTTTTGATGGTCCCGTCAGCCCCTACATACGCCCCCACGGAAAGAGGGGCCGCACTGGTCCTGGACAACACGCCGTCAAAGTCATAGAACTCGGCTTGGGGCACGCTGCCCGCCGCAGTACGGAAAACCACCAGCTCCTGCTGGTTGTCCTGGTCCAGATCAAAGAGCTTATAGCTGTCATAATCGGTCCGCATCAATTCCTCCACCTGCTCGGGCCCCACGGAGTATGCAGCCAAAGAATGGACCTGGGCCGTCATCTGCCAGCTTACCACTACTTCCTTGAAGGGCTCGTCATCCAGCTGCACATAATCCACACAGTTGATGGCGGCTCCCGCCCCCTCGATCACGGCAAAGGTCTTGTACTCCTCGCCCACCTGGCGGAATATGTATATTTTCAGGGGCTTCTCCTCGCTGGACATCCGGAAAAAGGCAATGGCCTCCTGCCTTCCGTCCCCGTCCAGATCCTGAAGCTGCACCGACTGGATCATCTCTCCCGTCAGGGGAGCGGCGTACTCTCCCCCCTGGGCCACCACCTCGCTCAGCCGGGCCTGGAGAGCCTCATAGTCCTTAGAGGGCTGGGGAATGGCGTATAGCTCATCCACCGTGCGGAAAAAACAGCCTGTCAACAGCAGGCACAGCAGTAGCGCCAGCCCCCATGGTCCCGCAGTCCTTTTTTTCACGCCCGCTCCCTCCTCCCTTTCCGCCGCCCCGACGCGGCATGGCGTATAGTTATTTGTATTTTACCATAGATAAAGGAAAATTGGTATGGGGTCGGCAAACTTTTTTGTAAAAAGAGACCCGGTGCAGTCACCGGGTCTCCGAAGGCTCTCAGCGGAGATCCCCGCTGTTTTTCTCTTACCAGCATTCAGGCAGGAGCCGCTCCAACAGGTCCACCATCTCCTCCTCGCTCAAGGGCATTTCATTTTCCAGCCACCAGCTCACCGTGGACATGATGGCCCCGGCATAAAAGTGGCTCCAGACCTGAGGGCCTTTGGCGTTTTCCGCCCAAATCGCGGGGTCCCCCTTCTCCAGAATGAACTTCTCCAGTACCGCGGCAATGGCCTCCTCCATCATCTGAAGCTCAGGGCTCCCCGGTCCCCCCATCCCCACCATTCGAAGCCTCCGGTGCACCCGAAAGAATTCCAGCACCTTCCGGAACTCATCCCGGATCGCCCTTCGAAGTCCTTTCTCCTGCTCCGCCTTAGACCTGTTCTCCGAAAAGCGGTCCATCATATTTTGGAGCATATATTCAAACAGATCGTTTTTGTCCTCAAAGTGGGCGTAAAAGGTGGTGCGGTGGACCATGGCCCGCTGGCAGATATCCACCACCGAGATCTCCCCATAGGGCCGCTCCTCCATCAGTCCCATAAGCGCGTCCGTCAAATGCTGCCTGCTCCTGCGCTGGCGCATATCCTCCTTGCCGCCCATCCTCTTGCCCTTCGCCATGGATGCTCCCTCCTGCTTATTTTTCGACAGCATACCACATTCGGGAATCAGTGTCAAGATAGCCGACAGATGTATGTCGAAAGGCTCACGACCGCTTGCAGGCAGCAAAGGGCCATCTCCCCCATTTTCGGACCGAAATAAGAGAAAGGCGCCTTTGGTCAGGCGCCTTTCTCCATATGGATCATTTCACTTTGCCAGTCCGCAGATCACTTTACCTCCGCGGCGATCCGGTCGCCCACCAGGGCTCCGAAGACTACGGCGGCGTCAAAGCCATTGCCGTAGCGGGTCTCCCGCTGCTCATAGGAGCCGATGACGTCGCCGGCAGCCCACAGGTTGGGGATCTTGGCGTCCTTTTCGGTGAGGACGTGACCGTCCAGATCCACCCGCAGGCCGGCGGTGGTCAGGTAGACCACAGGCTCCACCCGGACCAGCCAGATGCCGTCCTTGGTGTCCAGATAGGGAAGGTTGCCCTGGCCCCACTCGCTGGTGCCGCCGTTCATGGCCAACTCGTTGTTGGTGGCGATGGTCTGGGCCAGGTTGGGCAGGTCGAGGGCCACGGCGGCCTCTTCCACGGTATCGAAGTGGATGGCCTCATTCTTCTCAAAGATGCCCTTGTAGGAGAACTTGCGGTCCTCATAATCCTTGATGGTGGCGGCCCCGGCGTCGTCAAAGATATAGTAGAAGGTGTTGCCGTTGGCGGGATCAGCCTTGGCGGCGGCCATGGTGGCATGGTTGTTCACCATGATGTTGGCGAACTGGTCGCCCTTGACGTTGACCATCAGGCCCACGTTCATGTAGTGGATAAAGGCCAGCTCAAAGTGACTGGCGTAGGTGGCCAGGAAGCCGGGCATATAGGAGTCGGCATAGTCCACCACGCCGCCGGCCTTCAGACCCATCTTCAGCCCGTCGCCGGTGAGGGTCTCGGGGCAGATGAAGAACTCGTCGGCCCACTCGGAGTGATACTCCTTCAGAAGCTCAGGACTCTTGGCGAAGGAGCCGGTGGCCAGCATGACGGCGTCGGCGTTGACGGTCCAGCTCTTCCCGTCCTTGCCCACAGCCTTCACCCCGGTGACCGTGCCGCTCTTATCCTGAATAAGCTCGGTGACCTCGGTGTTGTAGATGATCCGGCCGCCCTGGGCGGTGATCCGGTCCACAAAGAACTCCATGGCGTAACCGCAGCCGCCGGAGTAGCAGCCGGGGGCAAAGTAGGGGCTGCCGGCCAGGGCGGGCTCAGTGCCCAGGGACATGAAGCCCACGCCGATGCTGTTCATCCAGTCGTAGAGCTTACCGCCCCCCTCATACATCTGCTGGAGCCAGGGAAGGGTGTCCTTGTTCTTGCCGTACTTGGCCCCCAGAAGATCGCCG
Source organism: uncultured Pseudoflavonifractor sp. (assembly GCA_947577065.1). Classification (GTDB taxonomy): domain Bacteria; phylum Bacillota; class Clostridia; order Oscillospirales; family Oscillospiraceae; genus Vermiculatibacterium. The sequence goes on along the minus strand of CANPTT010000003.1, from coordinate 79,500 downwards.
ATATTCTCCCAGGAACTCATGGTAAGGCTGGCCCTGGGCACTTCCCGGCCAGCCAGCCAGTTCTGGTAGGTCTGGGATCCCACGCCGTTGAAGCCGCCGAAGGCCATGGGCATGGAGCCGCCGGGAATGTCCTGCTTCTCAAAAAGGATGACGTTCTTCACCCCGTTTTCCAGCAGCCGGGCGGCGGCCAGCAGTCCGGCGGTGCCGGCGCCGGCGATGACCACATCCACGTCCTCAGACACCTCGGTGGGCACCACCTCGGCCTTGGCGGGGGCGGTGGAGAAGTCGGAGACCTTGCCCCCGGCCATGGTGATGGCCTGGGCCACGCCCTGCTTGATGGCGGTGGAGGTTACGGTGGCCCCGCCCACGGCGTCCACGTTGACGCTCTGGGCCTCCACGATCCGGCCGGGCATCCGGTCGATGGCGTAGGTGCCCACCCCCTCGGTCTCGCTCTGGGAATTGATGGTCACGGACTTGATCTTTCCGCCCTGGAACATGGTGGTGACCACAATGGTCCCCTCATGGCCCACGGCGTTGACAGTGTACTTTCCGTCGGCCACGGTCCCATCAGGGCTGGCCGCTCCCATCAGGGCGGCCTTCACGGCCTCCCGGGCGGCGTTGGAGGTATAGGTGGCGCCGGACACGCCGTCCAGGTCGGCCCCCTTCTCCTTGGCAGAGGCAGCCAGGGCCTCCAGGGCCGCGCCGCCGATGGCGGGGGTCTCCTCCGGGCCGGTAAGCTTTACGTCCACGATGCCGCTGGCATCCACGGTGACCTCAGCGTTCACGGGACCGCCAAAGCCCTGGGCCTGCCCATAGTAAGTGCCGGGCTTGACGTCCCCGGCGGGGGCATTGGGTACGTTCACCAGCTTCACGGTGCCCGGGTCGTCCCTGTCCCACGCCACGTCGATGCCCAGCAGTTCGCAGAGATAGCGCACAGGGGCATAGGTGGTGCCGTTGTAGGCGAAGACCTCCGCCTCGGCGCCCTTGGCGTCGGTGGGGGTGACCTTACAGCCGTTGACCGACATCTCCATGGGGGTGACGGTGATGGTCTTCTCCACCCCGGCGGCTGCGGCCACGGTCCCCATGACCATGACGCAGGCCAGGGCAAGGGCTGTGATCCTTTTTTTCATATGATGATTCCTCTCCTTTCGTTGTTCTCCCTTTCGATTTGGTCAGAAAGACCAATATTATAGTATCATATTCCGGGTTCCATGTACAATCTAAACTTTGACGTTTTCCCCTAAATTTTTTTATTGCAGCCCCAGGCGGCCCTCTACCCAAACCCCTCTCTTTGTGTTAAAATGATATAAATTCTCGTTCCCAAGGAGGCCGAACCATGTCCGTTATACAGCACATTCTGTCCCTTCACGCCCAGCGGTACCCCGGAATGGAGGCCAGGGACTATATAAAACTTCTCTACCAAAGTGAATTTGGCCCCGGCCACCTGACGGCGGAGGACGACGCTTTCAACAGCCTGCGGGCGGAATTCTCCCAGGCCGTGAAGGAGGATTACTCCCCCGAGTACGCCGTAGAGGCCATTGGGGGCGGACTGTGCCGCACGCATCTGGACCCCCGCCTTCTGTCGGAGGAAGATCTCCCCCTGCTCTGCCGGTGTTTTATCCGCTCGGCTCGTCCCCGGGGGAGCACGGCGGGGCTGTGGGAAAAGCTGGGGACTCTGTCCGCCATGGCCTGGTCCGGAGCCCTGCCCTTGGAGCTCAAAGAGTTGGAGCTGTTTCTGGCTCTCTACGACAGCGAGGGCTGTCCGCCTCTCGCCCACAGCGACAGCTACCGGGAGCTCCACCGTCCCCATTACCGGGTGATGGACCGAGACCTGTCCCTCTATGCCCCCGCTCTCCGGGCCATCGACGCGCTTCTGCGGCACACCAAGGGTCCCGTCATCGTGGCGGTGGACGGCCGCTGTGCCAGCGGCAAAACCACCTTTGCCCAGAAGGCAGCGGAACTTTTTGAGGAATGCAATGTGTTCCACATGGACGATTTCTTCCTGCCCGCCGATAAGCGGACTCCCGAGCGCCTTGCCGCCCCCGGCGGCAACGTGGACTATGAGCGGGCGGCCACCGAGCTTTTCGAACCCCTTCGCCGGGAGGAGGCGGTGGCTCACCGGCGCTTTGACTGCCATTCCATGACCATGGGCGAGCCTCAGGGCGTCCCCTTCCGGCGGCTCAACCTGGTGGAGGGCAGCTATGCCCTCCACCCCGCTCTGGCGGACTATTCCACCTTCCGCGTCTTCTTCACCTGCTCACCGGAGATCCAGCTTCTCCGCCTGGAGCAACGGGAGAGTCCCGAAAGCCTGAAAAAATTTAAGGAGCGTTGGATCCCCATGGAGGAGAACTATTTTGGTCCCCTCTCCATCGAAGCCCGGAGCGACATTGTGGTGGACACCTCCCGGCTGCCCACCCTTGAGGAGGAGCTGATATGACGGAAAAGGAACGAATGCTCTCTGGAAAACTCTATCGAGCCTGTGATCCGGAGCTTCTGGCCGGGGATATGCGAAAATGGAAGCTGACCCACCGGCTGAATCAGACCACCGATGCAGATGAGATCCGCTCCATCCTCCGGGAACTGCTGGGCTCCATCGGAAAAGACTTCTGGATCCAGCCCCCCTTTTACTGCGATTATGGTAGCAACATTCACATCGGAGACCATTTTTACGCCAATTACGACTGCGTTATCCTGGACCCCGGAACGGTGACCATTGGGGACCACGTGTTTCTGGCCCCCCGAGTGTGCATCTACACCGCCACCCACCCCATCGACGCAGGAGTTCGGAACTCGGAGCTTGAGTATGCCAGGCCTGTGACCATCGGCTCCTCGGTATGGATCGGGGGCAATGCGGTCATCAACCCCGGAATCACCATCGGGGACAATGTGGTCATTGGCTCCGGCGCAGTGGTCACAAAGGACCTCCCCAGCGGTGTCATCGCCGCGGGCAACCCCTGCCGGGTCCTGCGGAAGATCACCGAGGAAGACCGGCGGTACTGGGAAGCCATGGCGGCGGCATACTGGGCAGAGCGGGAAGCCCCCTGCTAAATAATCACAAATCACAAGAAATGGGCCGGAGACTCCGGCCTATTTTGTTTACCTTTTTCCCCGAAACCCTTTGCAGTTTTTGGTTAAAAGTGCTATTCTACAATGCGTTGCTATGATTTTGATCCCAAAGGAGCGAGCATTCATGTCCCAGATCCTCACCTGCCTGTCTATCGCCCTGGTGGGCGGGCTTCTCATGTCCCGGCCCGCCAAGAAGTTGGGGCTTCCCGCCGTCACCGCCTACCTCATCACCGGACTTCTGCTGGGTCCTTTCTGTCTAGGGACTTTAGGGGTCTCCGGCCTGGGCTTTGTCAACCCGGAGCAAGTGGCCCAGTTCAATATCATATCCCAGGTAGCTCTAGGCTTTATCGCCTTTGCCATCGGGGATGAGTTCCGGCTGGAGCAGCTGCGGAGCATGGGTTCCCGGGTTATCGTAGTGGGCATCGCCCAGGCCGTAACCACCACCGTCATCGTGGATCTGGCCCTCATCGGCCTTCATTTTCTGAACCCCACTCTCATCAGTCTGCCCTCCGCCATCACCCTGGGCGCCATTGCCGCCGCCACCGCCCCCGCCGCCACTCTGATGGTGGTCCGGCAATATAAGGCCGATGGTCCTCTGACCCATCTCCTGCTGATGGTAGTGGCCATTGACGACGCGGTGGGACTGGTCCTTTTTTCCGCCTCCTTTGGGGTAGCCACCGCCATGGAGAGCGGCGCGATCAGCGTGATCAGCGTACTGGTAGAGCCTGTTATCGAGATCCTCCTCTCCCTTCTCCTGGGTGGTCTGGCAGGATATCTCCTTCACTGCATGGAGCAGTTTTTTCACTCCCGCAGCAAGCGCCGGAGCCTGTCTATCGGCTTTGTGCTGTTGACCGTCGGCCTTTCCATGATGGAGTTTGAGGTGGGCGGCGTCCACATTGGTTTCAGTCTGCTTCTCACCTGCATGATGGCCGGCACCGTATTCTGCAATATCTGTCATACCTCCCAGGAGATCATGGAGCGCATCGACCATTGGACCGCCCCCCTGAGCATTCTCTTTTTTGTCCTCTCCGGCGCAGAGCTGGATCTGGGGGTGCTGTCCCAGCCTCTGGTGCTGCTGGTTGGTGTGGTCTACATCCTGTTCCGCTCCCTGGGCAAGTTCACCGGTTCCTACCTGAGCTGTGCTGCCACCGGGTGCGACGCCAAGATCAAGCGGCATCTCGGCATCACCCTTCTCCCCCAGGCAGGGGTCGCCCTGGGCATGGCTCTCACCGCCCAAGACTTGGCGGACGGCGCCATGGTGCGAAACGTGGTCCTCTTCTCCGTACTGGTCTATGAGCTGGTGGGACCCACTCTTACCAAGCGATCCCTGATGGCCGCCGGAGAGATCAAGCCCGAGGGCAAAACCTCCGCCCGGACGGTGAATACTCCCAAAAAGCCTGTGGAGCTGGGCAAAAGCTGAGGCAGTCCCCGCCCTCCACAGACCTCCATATCAAAACGGCCCTGTCCCAAAGCTTGGGACAGGGCCGTTTTTTCCTTTTCAGCCGTTCTCCTTCAGCGCCCGTGTGGCGTTAAGAATGGCAATGACACTGACCCCCACATCCGCGAAGGTGGCCTCCCACATGTTGGCCCTTCCCAACACGCCCAGCAGAAGAAAGATCCCCTTCACCCCCAGGGCAAAGACGATATTCTGATTGGCAATCCGCAGAGTCCTTCGGGCCATCCGGATGGCTTGGGCCAGCTTGGAGGGCTTGTCGTCCATAAGCACCACATCGGCAGCCTCAATGGCGGCGTCGCTGCCCAAGGCCCCCATGGCGACCCCCACATCGGCCCGGGAAAGGACGGGGGCGTCGTTGATGCCGTCCCCCACAAAAACCAGCGTCCCCCTGGGAGACTTTCCCTTCAGCAGCTCCTCCACCCGGTCCACCTTGTCCGCCGGAAGCAGCTGGGCATGGACCTGATCCAGCCCCAGTTCCGCCCCCACGGCCTGGCCCACCTCCTTTGCGTCCCCGGTGAGCATCACGGCCTGCCGGACCCCGGCCCTTTTCAGGGCGGCAACGGCGGCCTTGGCATCGGGCTTGATCTGGTCGGCGATGACGATGTGGCCCAGATACTCCCCCTTCCCCGCCAGGTGGACGGTGGTCCCCACCCTGTGGCAGGGACGCCAGGGGACCCCCACCTCCTCCATCAGCTTGTCGTTTCCGACATAGACGGTCATTCCGTCAATGTCAGCCTTCACCCCTCTGCCCGCCAACTCCTCCACGTCCGACACGCGGCTTTGATCCAGCTGCGCAGCATAGGCGTCCCGGAGGGACCGGGCAATAGGATGGCTGGAATGGCTCTCTGCCAGGGCCGCCAGCTCCAGCAGTCTGGACTCTTCACACTCCTGAGGATGGATGGCGGTAACCTGAAAGCCCCCCTCGGTAAGGGTCCCTGTTTTATCAAAGACCACCGTCTCAGTCCTGGCGAGGGCCTCCAGATAATTGCTACCCTTCACCAAGATCCCCGCCCTGGAGCAGCCGCCGATGCCGCCGAAAAAGGTCAGGGGCACCGAAATGACCAGGGCGCAGGGACAGGAGATGACCAGGAAAATGAGGGCCTGCCGGAACCAACGGGTCCAGTCCCCGTCCAATAGCAGGGGCGGCAGGACAGCCAGGGCCACCGCTCCGATGACCACCGCCGGGGTATACCACTTGGCAAAGCGGGTGATAAACTGCTCGGTTTTCGCCTTCTTGGCAGAGGAGTTCTCCACCAAGTCCAGGATCTTTGCCACGGTGGAATCTCCAAATTCCTTGGTGGTCCTTACCCGAAGAAGGCCCGACAGATTGACGCAGCCCGAGATCACCTCGTCTCCCGGTGCAACGTCCCGGGGCAGAGACTCCCCGGTGAGGGCGGCGGTATTCAGAGTGGAGACCCCCTCCAGCACCACAGCGTCAATAGGCACCCGCTCGCCGGGGCGGATGAGAAGCGTCTCACCCATCGCCACCTCGTCGGGATCCACCGTCTCCACCTTCCCCTCCCGCTCCACATTGGCGTAGTCAGGCCGGATATCCATCAGGGCGGTGATGGACTTCCGGGATCTCCCCACCGCCACCGCCTGGAACAGCTCTCCCACCTGGTAAAAGAGCATCACAAACACCGCTTCGGGATATTCTCCGATGGCCAGAGCCCCCACCGTGGCGATGGCCATAAGGAAATTCTCATCAAAGACCTGACCGTTTTTGATGTTCCGCAGGGCCTTCCAGAGAATGTCCCAGCCAATGGTGAAGTAGGGGACAAGGAACAGCAGGATGGCCGGGACGGGCAGGCGGGGTGCCGCCACCACCGCCAGTACCAGCAGTCCGCCAGCGGCGCCGATGCGGCCGAGGGTCTTTTCTTGCTTTTTTGTCACGGAGCATTCCTCCTTGGGAAAGTGGGCGGGCGCAGCCCGCCCGGCATGTGGTACATTCACAAAGGCTTCTCACACACTGCCAGTCCCACCGGGACCCGGCCGGGGACTCGGGTCACCCGGGCGGGCAGGCCCTGGTTCCGCAGGAACCTTCGGTAGGTGGTCAGGGTAAATCTTTTCTGATACCGAAAACCCATTTTTTGATAGAGTTCGATGAGCAGCCTGGCAAGGGCGGTGGCCTCCCCCTGTAGGTAGGTGGGCAGGATGAGCCTGCCGCCGGGGGCGGTGACCCGCCACAGCTCCCCCAAGGCCGCCTCGGGATGGGGCAGCAGGTGGAGAACATTGGCGGCGATGACCACGTCGTACATTCCGTCCCTCTCAGGCAGACAGGTCAGGTCCCGCATGGTGAAGGAGATGTTGGAAAATCCCCGCTTTTCTGCCTTCCGCGCCGCCCGGTCCAGCATGGGCCGGGACAGGTCGGTACACATCACTGCCCCCGCCCGCTCTGCCGCGGCCAGAGAGAATTCCCCCGTTCCCGCGGCGCAGTCCAGCACCGAGGACCACTGGGGGACCAGCTCCCTCACCTGCCGGACCGTCTCGGCGTTGGCCCTTCGGTTGGTCCTCTCCGCCAGGTCATAGACTCCGGCGATCCTATCCCAGAAAGTCATCTCTCACAGGTTGATGACGCAATCGGGTTCCACCTTTTTGCAGGCCCTTACGACCTCTTTCATCAGCGCATCAAAATCGCTTCCGTCAGGAGCCTCTATGGTCATTCTCTGTTGGATAAAGCTGACGCTGGCGGCAGTGACGCCCTCCAGTTTGTTGACAGCCTCCTCCATCTTCAGGGCACAGTTGGCGCAGTCGACCTCGATCTGAAACTTCTTTTTCATGGATAGTTCCTCCTTTTTTGGATGGGGTGGGCGGGATCTCCCGCGAGGGGTACGCCCTACTCGGCAATATGCTCCATGCCCTGGGCCAAAATGGTCACCACATGGTCGTCGGCCAGAGAGTAAAAGACCGTCTTTCCCTCCCGGCGATATTTGACCAGTTTGGACTGCTTCAGGGCCCGGAGCTGGTGGGAGATGGCCGACTGGGTCATGCCCAGCAGCTGGGCAATGTCGCATACGCACATCTCCGAGCCATAGAGCACATATAAAATTTTGATCCGGGTCGAGTCGGCGAAGATCCGGAACAGGTCCGCCAGATCATACAGAGTCTCATCCCCCGGCATCTCCCGCGTGACCTTCTTCACAATATCCTCATGGACGTGGATAAATTCGCACCGCTCCACCTCCGGCAGATCCTCACGCGTCATGGGAAGCCTCCCTTCTGTCATATGAACAATTATTCATATGTTTGTCGTTTTTTCATTATACACCTTTTCTCCAACGTGTCAAGGGGATTTCTCATATTTTTATCCCTTGCCGGATACACTGGGATTACTCTCTTTTGGAAAGGGGCTTTTTCAAATATGGTCAACATTCAAAAGGCCGCTATGATCGGCTGCGGCTTTGTGGGATCCTCCTCTGCCTTTGCCATGATGCGCTCGGGGATCTTTTCCGAGCTGGTGCTGCTGGACGCCAACCGGGGCAAGGCCGAGGGGGAGGCCATGGACATCGCCCACGGCCTCCCCTTTTCCCGCCCCATGCGGATCTATGCCGGAGACTACTCCGATCTCCGCGACTGTGCCCTTATCGTCATCTCCGCCGGGGCCAACCAGAAGCCGGGAGAGACCCGATTGGACCTGGTAAAGAAAAACGTCGCCATTCTGGGTTCTATTATTCCTCAGATCACGGCGGTAAACCGGGAGGCCATTCTGCTTATCGTCTCCAACCCGGTAGACATCCTCACCTGGGCAGCGCAAAAGCTCTCCGGCCTCCCACCTCAGCAGGTCATAGGTTCAGGCACGGTGCTGGACACCGCCCGCCTAAAATATCTGCTGGGGGAACATCTGCGGGTGGACAGCCGCAGTGTTCACGCCTTTATTATCGGTGAGCACGGGGACAGCGAGCTGGCGGTGTGGAGCGGAGCCAACGTCTCCGGAGTGGACCTGGACCATTTCTGTGCGCTCCAGGAGATCACCGATTATCAAAAGGTACTGGAGCTCATCTACAAAAACGTGCGGGATTCCGCCTATGAGATCATCGACAGAAAGGGAGCCACCTACTACGGCATCGCCGCGTCGGTGGCCCGCATCGCCCAGTGCATCGTACGGAACGAGCACTCCATTATGCCCGTGTCTGTCAATTTGCGGGGACTCTATGGAGTGGAGGATCTGTGCATGAGCGTCCCGGCGGTGGTGGGCCGGGGCGGGGCGGAGAAGGTGCTGGAGATCGAGCTGTCCCCGGAGGAGCTCGAGTCCTTCCGGCGTTCGGCCAAAACGCTACGGGAAGTGGCGGACAGCCTGGAACTGTAAACAGCGGCGGGGACGCCCCCTGCGTCAACGGGAGTGGTCGTTGACACAGGGGGCGTCCCCTTACCTCTATATTCGGTCAGCGGAGGGAAGCGTCTCCCTTCGCCTCAGTTCGGTTGGCTCAGATCTCTCCTCGCCGGTCCCGCCGGGCATAGGCCGCCATGGCCTGCCGGATGTACTCCCGTTCCATGCGCTGGAGCCGCTCCTGATAGAGCATCTCCTCCCGCTTGGCCGCCTGTCTCTTCACCTCGGCCGAGAACCGGGACCTATGGAGTCCAGCCGTCAGCCAGCCTGTCAGATCAAAGAACAGGGAACGCGCGGTATTGTACATGGGGAACACCTCCTTCCTGAGATGGCCCAATCATACCATCTCCCTTGACAGAAACATATGACTTATGTCATACTCTATATGCGACATAAGTCATATCATCTTTCGAAAGGAGGCGTCGCACTTGACCTTGACCCAGCAGGAGGAAGCTCTTTTGGAGGAGGCCCTGCGCCCCTACGGCATCCCCATGGAGACCTGCCGGCCCGTCCGGTTTTTGGCGGGGGACGTGCTGGTGCGGCAGGGATTTTTGGGGGAGTATCTCTACCTCATCGTTGTGGGGACCGCTCAGGTTCGATACTACACCAGGGACGGAAAATTTCTGGCCATGCGCCAGTCCTCCGCCTCCGGGATCATCGGAGACCTGGAACTGGCCCTGGGGATCCGGGAATTTCAAAATTCGGTGACTGCGGAGACCGACCTTCTGTGCCTGGCCATCCCCTACCGGACCCTGGAGGTCCTCTTTCTCACCGACGTGCGCTTCTCCAACAAAATCGCCCAAATCATGGCAAAGCGGGAGCTGGAGGCGGTAAAGGGCAGGGCCGCCGCCCTGGGCACCGGGGAACAACGGCTGTGCGCCTATCTGCTGGAGGAGACGTCGGGGGGCGTGTTTCGGGAACCTCTCACCCACACCGCCGCCGTTTTGGGTCTCAGCTACCGGCATCTGCTGCGGATCCTGAAGGAGCTGCAGGGGGAGGGGCTCTTGTCGAAGGGACCGGATGGCTACCACATTCTCAGGAGAGAGGCCCTGGCCGCCCGGATGTAGGGTTTCGTCTGCCTGATTGGGAGCCTTTTTGGGGGCTTGCCCGACCGGGGGAGTTTTTTGGCCTGCCCGGCGGGGGCCAAAACCGCTTAGAAAGCGGTTCTGGACTCCGAACTTTGGAAGGACGTTTGGACCAGTGGAGGGATCGGGGAGCTGCGGTACAACCTTACAGAGTCCCAACCCTGCCATGTTATACCTCGGGCAATAACCTATGGGATATCGTTCTGTTGACCGGCGGCTCCCTCACAGCGGCCGGCCGTCCTCCTTGCGTTACTGCCGCCACTGGTCCGTAGCCTTTGACCCCTGCGCTGAAAGAAAACACCGCCTGGGTGGTTCCTGGCTGAACGTTAGCAGTACCACACATCAAGCTGTGTAGGATAGAGGCGGCATTGCTTCAACAGGCTTTCTTGATGATTCCCGCTTAACGGGCAAAGCGAGTTTAGCGGGAGTTCATGCCGCGAAGCGGTTGAGAGGGCGAGAGGGCGGTGCCCGCCAGTGGCGGGCGGTTACCGCACGACCGAGCCGGCAGGCGAGACCATTCTTCGGCCCGTCAAAGGATGGTCTTTCGCATTCACGCAGTTGTAAATTTACTCTCATCCCCCAGCCAAACGGTATCACCGATCAAAGATCCTTTCATAGGCAAAAAGCAAGGCGGGACACCCCGCCTTGTTTTTTAGTCTCTCGGCCAATCCAACCCCTTGGGCAAACCCAAAATATAGTCGGCTGATACTTCATAAAACCGGCATAATTCTCTCAATCGCCCAATCGTCATATTTTGACTTCCATTTTCATACTTTCCTATTTGCTGTCTGGTCGTATTAAGAGCTTCGCAACTTCCTGCTGCGTTTTATCCATATCCTCACGAACAGCTTTCAGCCTTTCATAATATTCCATCCTTTTGCCCCCCTTGAAAGATAAGAGTATTTTATACGCATCTTATCAGATTCCTCTTGGCGCACACCTTAAAGGGTGCTATATTTATGAATCCGATAAGGCGCACAGGGAGGCAACAAAATTATGGACGAACAAACGATGAAACGAGCGGAGGAGATCGCCCAGCTCCGGGAGGAATCCGGCATGACCTTCAAGGCCATCGGGGAAAAGCTGGGGCTCTCCCCAAGCAAGACCTCGTATCTATACCAGGCCTTGCTCCGGGATCACCGCGCGGCCCGCTGCCGGGAGCTGTGCGCCGCACAAAATCAGATCGACATTTCCCTTCCCCTCACTTTGGGGGAGGGGGTCATTCTCCGCCGGATCCCATTCTTTTATCAAAACCGTGTCCTTCGGGAGGACTCCAGAAGGTCCTCCTTCTCATATCTGCTCCGCAACGATCCGGACTACGCCACCGCCGAAAACATCCAAAAGCGCCTTTTTCATATCGAGCACAAGATACGCCGCAAAAACCAGGAGCGTGACTGAGGCGGCACATCCGGACAAAACAGGGACGCCGCGAAAATCGCGGCGTCCCTGTCAGAGTATTCCGGTCTTCCTTATTTCGCGTAGGCCGCAGCACTGGAGCCGGCGATCCGGCCCCAGGCAAAGCAGTTGGTCAGGGTAAAGCCCATGTAGGCGCTGTTGGCGCTGGCCTCGCCGGCCACGAAGAGGCCGGGGATGGAACTGCCGTCGGCCCGGATGACCTCAGCCTTGTCGTTGCGGGCCACACCGCCGTAGGTGATGATCTCGCAGGGTACCAGAGGAATGGCCACGTAGGGAGCGGTGAGCTTTGCCATCTCCTTCTCATTGCGGCGGAACTCCTGGTCATAGCCCGCGTCAACGTAGGCGTTGAAGTTCTCAATGGTAGCCTTCAGGTTCCCGGCGTCCACCCCCAGATTGGCGGCAAACTCCTCAATGGTGTTGCCCGTCACATAGCTCAGGCCTCCGTTCCGCTTAGTCTTGCCGTTGGTGGCGTCCACAGCGGCCTGGTCAGAGATGGCCCAGACATAGCCCAGCTTATCCTTGTGCATTTGGTCAAAGATGGGGGCGTTGAGCTTCTGGGTCATATAGCCCTGGTCCTTCTCGTTGACAAAGCGCTTGCCCTGGGCGCCCACCATGATCATGTTGGGCAGGTTCATAAAGCCGTTGTTGTTGGCGGAGTTGGACGTGCCGTTATGCTCAGACATAATAGTGTAGTCCTTGAGGACGCACATCATATCATCGGTGTGGGTAGTGGCAGCGCCCACATTGCTGGCCATAATGATACCGTCGCCCGTGGAGCCGGGGAAACCCACGCCCCAGGTTCCGGCCAGCTCAGGAGTAAACCGGGCGGTGAGCTCGGGATTGTAGGCGTAGCCGCCGGTGGCGATGACCACGCTCTTGGCGGCGATCTCTACCTTGGAGCCCTTGCTCTCGGCCCGCACACCGACCACCGCGCCGCTGTTGTCGGTGATGAGTTCAGTGGCCTTGGTCTCCAGCATAAGCTTTACGCCCGCCTCCTTCAGCGCGGCGTCAAAGGGGCCGGCCATAGCCGCGCCGCCGCCGTTGACGGTGTGCATCATCTGGAGGGGACCATAACCCACCTTCACATCGTTGATATCCAGCTTCACCCGGTCAGCCAGCCAGTCCACCGTTTCACCGCTCTTCTTCAGGGTGATGGTGGTCAGGTTCTGGTCCAGGTGATAGGAGGCGTTACTCATCAGGTTGTCGTACATCTGGTCAAAGGTGAGCTCCACACCCTTGGACTTCTGCAGCTTGCTGTCATAGCCGCCGATCAGGCCCTGGGAGGTGAAGGTAGTACCGCCGATGGCAGCCATCTTCTCCAGCAGGATCACCTCTCCGGCTCCCTGGTCCTTGGCCTCCAGCGCAGCGGCCAGTCCGGCGCCGCCGGCGCCGATGACCACCACGTCAGCGGTGAGGGCCTGATCGCCCACGGGGCGGCCGGCGCTCACAGCGGCGTTCTTCAGCGCCTCCACGTCGCCGCCGGCCTGCTTGACGGCCTCCTCAACGGCGGCCAGAACAGCCTTACTGGTGTTGGTGGCGCCGGTAACTGTGTCGATCTTCAGGGACTGGTTCTCCACGATAGCCGCGGGAATCCGCTCCAGAGCGGGGCCGGCAATAGAAGGGGTCTCAGCCTGCTCCAGCACCTTTACCGCGGTGATGGCGTCGGCGGAGACGGTCAGCTCCACCTTCACAGGGCCGTTGTTGCCCTGAGCCTCAGCGGTGTAGGTACCGGCCTTAAAGCTGAGCGCAGCCTTGGAGGCGGAGGGCATGCCGGGCACCCCCACCAGCTTGGCGGCATTGGGATCGTTCTTGTCCCACTCCACCTCGATCCCCAGCAGCTCGCTGAGATAACGCAGGGGAGCGTAGGTGGCGCCCTCATAGGAAAAGACCTCGGCGGCGGTCCCGTCAGACTTGGTGGGGGTGACCTCCAATCCGTTGACGCTTATCGTCATGGGAGCAACCGTGATGCTCTTCTCCGTGCCAGCCGCCAGAGCGACTGTTCCCATAACCATAAAAATGGCCAGGGCAAGGGCAGTGATCCTCTTTTTCATTTCCTTTCTCCTTTCAGCTTTGTATTCAAGGGCACAAAATCGACAGGTGTCCTCTTTTTCATTCTATCAAAATCCCGGATACAATGCAACCGCAATTTACAAAAATGGAAGTGAAAACCGTAAATCTTTGCCACGCTTCCCGATCAGAAAAACAGACAGGAGGGGGGCCTCCTATGGCGGTCCCCCTCCTGCCCCGACGGAAAACGCTTCTTACGCACGCGCGCTCCTCCCCGCCCGGTGAAGGGCGGCTATATACTTTATCATCAGGGGGATATAGGTCAAAATAAACAGCACAGCGGCCCCCACCCCGGCGATGGACCTGCGCCGCCCGGGGACCTTCGCCCCAAAGAGAACCCCCAGTGAAAAAAGGCAAAACTTCAGCAGGGCCAGGTCCCTCCAGGTACTGGCTTTGATAAATTCCTCCGCGCCGGCAAACAGTCGTTTCACAGTGACTGCCCCTCCTTTCCTGCCCTCCAAGCAACAGGATCAGTCCTTATGTATTCTTCTGTCCTCCTCAATGAGCACCTTTACCGCCTCTACTCCCACCTGGATGGCAGCCTGGAGGTCATGGCTCTCCTTCTGGTCCAACCCCGCAGCCTCCCGCTCCTGGTTCCAGATAACATGGAAGCAGGAACCTGCCCGGACCCCCAGGGCGGCGGCGCAACAGAAGAGGGCGGCCGACTCCATTTCAGAGGCCAGCACCCCAAGCCGCTTCCATGCCTCCCACTTGTAGAGCAGCTCCTGAGCCACCGGCATCCGAGCGGGAGAGTGCTGGCCGTAGAAGGAGTCCTTGCACTGGACCACCCCGGCATGCCAGCTCTTGCCCAGGTTCTGGGCCGCCCGCACCAGAGCCTGCTGGACCTGGTAGTCGCTGACGGCGGGGAACTCGATGGGGGCATACTCCCGGCTGGTCCCCTCATGACGGACGGCCCCGGTAGCGATGACCACGTCGTCCGATTGGACCTTCAGGGCAATGCCCCCGCAGGTCCCCACCCGGACAAAGGTATCCGCCCCGATGGCGGCAAGCTCCTCCATCGCGATGGAGGCGGAGGGACCGCCGATGCCCGTGGAACAGACGCTGACCTTCTCCCCCAAAAGGAAGCCTGTATAGACAACATACTCCCGGTTCTGCTGGACCTTGCGGGGTTCGTCCAGATAGGCGGCGATCTTCTCCACCCTGCCCGGATCTCCGGGCAGGATGCAATACCGGCCCACGTCCCCCTTCCTGCACTTGATGTGAAATTGAAGCTCATGCTCCTGCATAAAAGCTCACCCCTCTGTTCAAATTTTGACTCCGGCTGACTTTCGTTCTCATTATAGCGTATTTTGGAGAAAGGGGAAAGAGGAAATATGGAGAAGTCCGGGGTTTGTGGAAACTAATGCTTGAAAAAACGGTTGGATATTGGTAAAATTGGTCATACATATTCCCGCCGTCCCCCTTGGGGCGGCAAAGGAGCTGGAGCAGTTGCAGATCGAAAATCTCTTTTGGATCGGTTTTATAGGCGGGGGCCTCTCCCTTTTGTTCGCCTTTATCCAACTGGGGCGCCTTATCCCCCTTTCCGAGGGCGGCGAGCCCGCCCAGGGCTTGACGGCAGCTCTTCGCAAGGGGACCAACGCCTACTTAAAATGGCAACTTATCCTCTCTTGCGGGGGGCTGGCGCTGGTCTTTGGACTACAGGCGGCGCTGGTCTACCTTCGGCGTTTGGGCCGCCTTACCCCTCTGGCGCTCCTCTCCGGCGGCCTTTGCGCCCTTCTGGTAGGCATGGCCGGAGCCTTTGTCACCGCCGCCGCAGGTCCCCGGGCCGCCCAGGCCGCCGGAGAGCGGCTGGATCGGGGCGTGGACGTCGCCTTCAGCGCCGGGGCCGTGGTCAGCTTTTTCTCCATGGGGCTGGGTCTTGTCCACCTGACCGGTTGGTTTTTCTTTCTCAAGTATTCCATGCGCTACGATCCTGACGCCATTGCCCGAACACTGCTTTTCTTTGGCCTGGGCTGCGCCCTGGTCTCCCTTCTCTTCCGTATGGGGGCTCTTTTTGCCCGCTCCGCCGGAATCGCGGCCGAGGCAGTGGACCGGGAGATGGGCCTGCCCCCCGACGACCCCCAGAATCCCGCCGCTATCGCCGACCGGATCGGCCACGGGGTCGGCCCCGCGGCGGGGACCGCCGCGGGGGGGTACGCCTCCTACGAAAATCTCCTCTTTGCCGCCCTCTTTTTGGGTATGACCGCTTTCTCCGCCGATGACATGGCCTGGAACGCCATGCTTCTTCCCCTGGCGGTGGCGGCGGCAGGCGCCGTCGCCTGTCTGATCGGCTTCCTCACCATCCGTCCTCAGGAGCGCGGGGACCGCTATTCCCTTCCCTGGTGTCTGCGGTTCGCCTCTTTGGTCCCCGCAGTCCTCACCGCCACGGCCTGCCTGCCTATCACTTATTTTCTGACCGGAAGCTGGGCGCTGTGTCTGCCTGTCTTTGCCGGATCGATCGGAGGCTCCTTTATCGCTTTGGCAGGGGAATATTTTACCTCCGACACCTATAAACCGGCCCGTTCCTTGGCGGAGACCGCCGAGGCCGGCGCCGCAGCAGCCGTCACCGGCGGATCGGGGATCGGTCTTTGCTCCGCCGCCATCCCCGTCCTTTTTGCCACAGCCGCCCTGGCCGCCGCTTTCTATACCGCCGGAGGCATGAACGACCTTCTCAAGGGCGCCTACGGTATCGCCCTGGCCGGGGTGAGTGCGCTTTCGGTCACCGGCATATCCCTGGCCTCCGCCCTCTGTGGGCCCATCGGGGATTGCGCCGCCCACGCCGCCTCTCTTACCGACGCCGACGAGGTCTCCCGCCGCCGGGCGGATAATCTGGCCGCCATCGGTGCCTCCGCTGCCAACGGCGGCCAATGCCTCCTTACCCTGTCCTCCGCATTCGGTACCCTGACCCTGCTTCTGTGTCTTGCCCGGATCTTCTCCGAGACCCAGGCCGACTGGTCCCTCTCCCAACAGGACCCCCTCCTGCTTCTGGGGATCCTGCTGGGCGTTATGGTGGTATTTCTCATTCTGGGGCTCCTTATGCTGGCGGTCCGGGGCGGAGCCCGTTCCGTTCTTCTGCAGGCCCGCCGACAGTTTCAGGATAACGACGGACTGATGGAAGGGGGGCAGGCTCCGGACTATGCCGCCTGCGTCTCCCGTTGTGCCACCCGGTCCTTGCTGGGCTTTCTCCCCCCTGCTCTGCTTGCCCTGACGGCTCCCATAGCAGCCGGGCTCCTGTTGGGACTTCGGGGATTGTTGGGCTTTTTGGGATGCCTTTCGGTGTTCAGCGTGACCCTCTCTCTCTTCTTCACCCTCACCGGCGGTGTTCTGGGCGGTGCCCGGCGATATGTGGAGAGCGGACGCAGAGGTGGCCGCGGCTCTGATTGCCACCGCTTTGCTCTGACGGCGGAGCGGGCGTTTGCCTCTCTGTACCAGGCGGCGGGCCCTGCCCTACCCGCGCTGGCAATGCTGGCGGTCACGGCGGCCCTGCTCTCCTCGGTCCTCATCGTCACCTTCAACCTCCCCGCTCTGCTGGGATAAAAAAGAAAAAGCGGCGTTACCTCACGGGTAACGCCGCTTTTGTTTTACAAACCGGGTAAAAGAGAGTATAATGATTTCCCGATCCAATGGAAGGAGGTGGTCCCATGAAAAAACGGCTTATTCCCCCGCTGCTGGCAGCCCTTCTGCTCTCTGGCTGTACCCAGGCCCCGGTGCGGGAGGAAGCGCTCCACATCCTCTGCACCACCTATCCGGTGTACCTGCTCACCACCGATCTCATCCAGGGGATGGAGGAATCAGAGGTACAAGTGGAGCTGTTGGTGAACTCTCAAACCTCCTGTCTCCACGATTACTCCCTGACGGTAAAGGACATGAAGGCCATTGAGAGGGCCGATATCATCATCACCAGCGGGACGGGGCTGGAAGATTTCATGGCCGACGCCCTGGCCGCCTCCGCCGCAGCGGTCATTGATTGTTCCGAGGGGATCGACCTGCTGCCCGCCCCGGAACACGCAGACCATGACGGTCACGACCACGAGGAGGAGTATGACCCCCACTACTGGATGGACCCCGGGTGCTTTCTTCAGGCAGGAAATAACCTCCGCCAAGCCCTCACGGAATTTGTCACGCCGGCAGGCCCTTCCGCGGAATACCAGCTCCCTGCCCCCACCGGACTCCCGGGAGAGCTGTCCTGTCCCTACCTCATCACCTTTCACGACGGGTTCCAATACTTTGCCCAGGCCCATGGTCTGACCCTTCTCAAGGCCATCGAGGAAGAGGAGGGCTCCACCGTCTCCGCCCAGGAGATCAAGGAGATCGTGGCCCTTATCAAGGAATATGACATTCCAGCCATCTTCGTGGAAAAAAACGGCTCCCGCTCCACCGCGGAGGTCATCGCCCGGGAGACAGGCTGCAAGATCTATGAGTTGGATATGCTCATGTCCGGTGACGGCACGGGCATCCGGCCTTACTTTGACGCCATGACCGCCAACCGCGCCGCTGTTCAGGAGGCTCTTCAATGAGTATTCACATTCACAATAACTGTACCGGCCACGGCTGCGAGGGACTTTGCTGCCTGGAGCTGAAGGACGTAGGCGTCACCATGGGCTCCGACGAACTGCTCCATGACATATCCTTCCATCTCCACTGCGGAGAGATCGCAGCCCTCATCGGCCCCAACGGAGCGGG
Source organism: uncultured Pseudoflavonifractor sp. (assembly GCA_947577065.1). Taxonomy (GTDB): domain Bacteria; phylum Bacillota; class Clostridia; order Oscillospirales; family Oscillospiraceae; genus Vermiculatibacterium. The sequence continues at coordinate 61,400 of CANPTT010000003.1, read as the reverse complement.
AAAGTCCACCCTCTTTAAGACCGTTCTGGGCCAGCTTCCCCACTCCGGCTCCATCTCCTTCCACCGCTCCGACGGAGAGAAGCGGCGGCCCGTCATCGGCTATGTCCCGCAATCCCCCGCCTTTGACCAGGGCGACCCGGTAAGCGTGCTGGACTTCTTTGCTGCCGCCATCGGCGACTGGCCCGTGTTTCTCCCCCTCCCCCGGAGGCTGCGGGAGCAGGTCAGGGGCTGTCTTGCCCGCACCCACGCCGAGGGTCTTTTGGATAAGCGCATCGGCTCCCTCTCAGGGGGGGAGCTTCAGCGGGTGCTCATGGCTCTGGCCCTGGAACCCCTCCCCCACATCCTCATTTTGGACGAGCCCCTGTCCGGGGTAGACGTGGAGGGAGAGAAACAGCTTCTCGACATGCTGGATGAGCTGCGGAGGACCTATGACCTCAGCATCCTCCTGTCCACTCATGACTTCGCCACCCTGGAGCAGTACGCCGACAAGGTGATCCTGCTCCGGAATACCGTTCTAAAGTTGGGCTCCCCCAGCCAGGTATTGGGCAGTCAGGAATTCCAGGACGTATTTCACCTGCGTATGGGAAAGGGGGTAGAGTAAATGTCCCTGTGGTACGCGCTGGTGGACCTGCTGCCCTTTGAGTGGGCCCAGCCGGGGCAAATGCTCTTTATGAAGAATGCCCTGCTGGCCATTTTAGTCATCTCTCCTCTCTTCGGCCTGCTCTCCACCATGGTGGTCCAAAGCCGGATGAGCTTCTTCTCCGACGCCCTGGGCCACTCCGCCTTCACCGGGGTGGCTATTGGGGTCCTGTGCGGACTTCAGGAGCCCATGTGGGCCGCTGTGTCCTTCTCCCTCCTGTTCTCTCTTCTCTTCACCTATGTCCGCCGCCGCTCGGCTCTGGCCAGCGACACGGTCATCGGGGTATTCTCCTCCACCGCGGTGGCTCTGGGGATCTTTATGGCCACTTTAGATGGGGGCTCCTTCACCAAATTCAACGCTCTCCTCATCGGCGACATCCTTAGTGTGCATCCGAACAAGATCGCCCTTCTGGCGGGAGTCCTGGCGGTCATTCTGGTGCTGTGGAGCTGCGCCTACAACACACTGCTCCTTTCCGCCCTCCACCCCGCTCTGGCCCGCAGCCGGGGCGTTCAGGTCTTCTGGCAGGAGGCGGTCCTCAACGCCGCCATCGCCGTGGTGGTCACCCTGTCCATGTCCTGGGTGGGACTGCTGGTCATCAACTCCCTGCTGGTGCTCCCCGCCGCCGCAGCCAGGGGCGTGGCCCGGAACACCCGGCAATATCACATTTTTTCTGTTGTGGGGGCGGTGGTCTGTGGAGTGATCGGGCTCATGACCTCCTACTACATCGGCGCCTCCGCCGGGGCCTCTATCACCCTATACCTGGCCCTCTTTTTCGCCGGGGCCATGCTCTTGCAGGGACAGCGGCGGTAGCTCGAAAAAAAAGCCCGTCCGGCAACAGGCCGGACGGACTTTTTTCTCTCCCTTTTACGCCCCCGACGGCAGGAGGAACCCCCCTCCCCCACCGGCGGTTTTTTCTTTTCTGGGCAGGGTGGATAGGTAGCTCTCCACTCCATTCGCCACCCCTTGGGACACCTTCTCCTGGTATTCCGGCCTCACCAACAGCTCCAGCTCCTCATGGCAGGACATGAAACCCATCTCCAGCAAAGCGGCGGGCATTGCGGTCTCCCGCAGCACCACATAATCGTTGGTGAGCAGGCCCCGGTCCACAGAGCCTGTCCGGGCCACCACCGCCGCCTGGATGTGGCCCGCCAGTGCCTCGCCCCGTGCGCTGTTTGGATAGGAATAGGTAAAGGTCCCCTGAAATTCAAGATTGGTGGGGCTGGCGTTGGCGTGAATGGAGACAAAAATATCCGCCCCCACATTGTTGGCAACATCGCAGCGGTCATAAAGGTCCATGTACACGTCCTCATTTCGGGTGAGGATCACATTATATCCCTTCTCCCGCAGCAGCTCCGCCGCCCGAAGGGTAACAGGGAGCGTGATATTCTTCTCCTTCACCCCCTCATAGGCCGCCCCATCGGCACTGCCTCCATGGCCCGCGTCCAGCACCACGGTAAAGGCATTGGGGTCCCAATCCTCAGGCAGAGTTGGCAGCGCAGCCCCTGTATCCGGCGGAGTCACCGAGATGACCACCGCTTGCAGATTGGGGTCTCCTATTACGGTCACATTGTCCTCATAGGTACAACCCCGCGCCAGATCCAGTACGACCCGTGTCACATAGTTCTCCCTGGGATCAATGTCGGTCCCATGCTGGGCATAGCGGACCCGGCTCACCACCGGGTTTTCCGGCCGCAGAGAGCCATCCTCGCCGCTCCCGATGACCACCCCCAGCAGGTCAATGGCCACCCGATCCCCCAGATCTGTCACCCGGTACTGGGGCTCAGAGCTCAGGTAGAGGGTAATGGTCTGGGCGTTATCGTCAGCCGCCAGCCGGGTCAGCCGTCCCCTGGGGGGCGCATCGGGATCGGGCGGCTCGATGACGGCGGTGACCAGGGCCGCGTAAGCCTCGTTATCCCAGTCCACCTGAGCGTGGAGCTGCTCCGAGACAAACCGGAGCGGCACCAGCGTCCGCTCTGCGTCTCCATATCTGGCTACCACGGCGGGGACCCGGCCCGGCAGGTCCACCGTCTCCCCATTTACCTCCGCCGTAGGCTGTCCCAAGGTAAGCACCACCCTGTCCGCCCCGGCGGCGATCTTCACCTGGCGTCCCTCTCCATCCCAATCTACCGTAGCTCCCAGAGCCTCGGCCACAGGACGGACCGGCACCATGGTGCGTCCGTCGACGCCGTCCAGACTCTGGCTGACGGCAGGTACATCCAGCTCCATGGGCTTCCCGTTAAACAGCACATTGACCACCTCGGCTGTGGTCTCCGGCCCATACTGCGCGGCGGCCTCATCATGGATCCGGATGGGGACTCTCTCAGGCTGAATGGCTTTTGCAGGTGCTGTCACTCCGGCCAGCAGAGCCAGGGCGCAGAGTAGTGAAGTCAACTTTTTCATGGGTTCCGCTCCTCGGGGGATTCGACAAATTTTCTTCTATTTTACCGTTTTCCCCCCGGAGTGTCAATGGAAGTGATAGGAAACGCGCAGACAAAGGGAGGGCCGGAAGCTCCGGCCCTCCCTTCAATCCGCTTGACTCTGCTTTTGAAATTCTGAGGGGCTCACCCCCACCGACTTTTTGAAGGTGGCGCTGAAATAGGTGATATCCCGATAGCCCACCTGCTCCGCCACCTCATAGACCTTGCTGCGGCAATCCCGCAGCAGCTCCTTCGCCCTTTGTATCCGGTAATCGGCGATATAGCTTCCTAACGTCCGGGAGGTCTCCTTTTTAAACACATGGCTCAAATGCCCCTCGCTGATCCCCAGGGAAGCCGCCACCTGGGATATGCCCATATCCGTCTCGGCATAGTGCTCCGAAATATACCGCAGGGTCTCCATCACATATTTGCTCTTGGCCCCGGCGGGCAGCTCTATCCCTCCGGGCCGGACAGGAGTCTTTCCCGTCTCCTCCCCTCCCCTGTTCAGCCGAAGCACCGCCTCCTCCAGCTCCCCATCGTGAAAGGGCTTTAAAAGATAATCCACCGCCCCCAGCTTCACAGCGGCCTGGGCATATGTGAAATCAGAGTAGGCCGTCAGCAGGATGACCGCCGCATCGCTCCCCTCCGCGCGGAGCTGGCGAAGCATCTCGATCCCATCCATCCGAGGCATTTTGATATCGGTCACGATAATATCGGGACGGTGCCGCCGGACCAGCTCCAGCCCCTCCTCGCCATTGGTCGCCTCGCCCACTACGGTGCAGTCCACTCCGGCCCAGTCCACCGTCAGCACAATGCCCCGGCGGACCAGTGCCTCGTCCTCCACGACTACCACTCTTTTCATAGCTTCTCTTCCTCCTCCCGGCGGCTGATGGGCAAGATCACCCGGATGCAAGTCCCCTTCCCGCCCTCCGGCGTCAAGAAGGCAAGCCCCCGCTCCGGTCCATAGTGGAGGCGCAGAATAGCGTCCACATTATAAATCCCAAAATGGCGGCTTGTAGGCTCTTCCCGCGCCAAAAACCGCTCCATACTCTCCCTTGACATCCCGCACCCATCGTCCTCTACGGTCAGGATCAGTTCCTCCCCGCAGCAGCGGGCAGAGACCCGTATCCTGCCGTGACTCCCGTCCTCGAAGCCGTGAATGATGGCATTTTCCACCAGCGGCTGAAGCATCAGCTTTGGCACCAGCGCGTCCAAAAGTCCCTGCTCCACCTGAGCCTCATACTCAAACTTTCCGGGAAAGCGAATCCTCTGGATCTCCACATACCGCTCCAGCATCTCCAGCTCCTCCCGCAGCCCTACAAACTCTTCGGAGGAAATGCTGCTGCGCAGGATATCCGCCAGATCGGCGGATATGGTCGCTACCTGGGGCACCTGATGGATCTTTCCCAGCCATTTGAGCGTATCCAGCGTATTGTAGAGGAAATGGGGATTCAGCTGTGCCTGCATCATCCGGATCTGGGCGTCGCCCAACTCCTGCTGCTGACGAATAGAGTCGTCCAGGTTGGTTTTGAGCCGCTGGGTCATCCGGTTGAACCGACCGGAAAGCTGGCTTATTTCATCGGTTCCCGGGACCTCCACCCGCGCGTCCAGATCCCCCTTCTCCACCGCTGCCATGGCGCTGTTGAGTGAACGGATGGGCTGGAAAAGCTGGCGGCTGAAGCGCATGGATACGATCAGGCACAAAACAAGGCATAACAGCAGGGAAACCCCCGCCGCCAGATAGAAAAGCCGGATGACCCACTCCGCCAGAGGCTGGGGCTGACGCAGGACCACGGTAAATCCGCTCTGCTCCTCCCGCAGCAGAGTATAGCTCTTATCCGTCTCCACCTCGGAAAGGCGGCCTCCCTCCAAAAGACTGGAGCGTAACCGCCGGGCCAGTCCCTCCTCCTGAATGCCGGGGGTAGTATATACCTGATCCCAATAGGGATCCAAAACCAACACGTCACTGTCGGCGGCGTATTTTCCCTCTAAAAGCCGGGCGAAGTGGGCCTCCCCCAACTCAGCCACCGCATAGCCCGCCACCCCCTCTTCGCCGGGGATGGCCCTGGCAAGCTGCATCTTGCTCCGTGTGTCGGCGTCATAGGGTGAAACGGCCCGATAGACCACTCCCTCCTGCTTCCGGGCGGCGGCTAAAAGTCCCCAGTTTACCGGCAGGGCCTCCCCTCCCGTTCCGCTTCCCGTTGTATAAAGCAGCTCCCCCGCCCCGTCATACAGGGAGAACTCCGCGTTTCGCAGCAAAGGGGCGGCGGTACTGTAAAGGGCGTTGTAGATCCTGGTATCCCGCTCCGCCCCTTCGGACAGGGCCATTCCCACCTCTCTCTGTCCGCTCAGGTCCTCCAGCACTTCGCCGCAGGCCGTCATCAGCTCGGCAAAGCCGCCGGTCATAGCGGAAAGCTGGCTTTCCGCATTGGCCGCCGCGCTGCGGGCAAGGGTCAGGCGGAACACGTTCAGAATAAGAAAAACGCACACCAGCAGAGGAATGATCCCCACCGCCAAAAAAGCGCTCAACAGTTTTTTCCGGAAGGAAGAACGCAGAGAAAGACCATTCATGGCTTTCCCCCCTCTCCGGCCACCGACCAGCGCTCCAGAAATTCCTCTTTGATCCCCGAGGCCCAGGCCACATCATAATCGATGATGCCGATCTCCTCCTCCGAGGGCATGGTATCCCAATCCGCCACATCACAGCGCACCGAGCGGCGGGCAAAGTCGCTGACCACCATGGCCTGTACATCGGCGCTCTGCACAAACTCCAAAAATGCCACCGCGTTTTCCCTGTGCCGGGCTCCCGCCACCAAAGCGGTGCCGTCAGGAAGGTCGCTGGTCCCCTCCGCAGGATATACGATAGCGATCTTGGCCCCCTGACTCCGGCGCTTCAGGGCGGTCTCCTCCAGGGTGACCCCCACCAGACAGCTGCCCGTATCCACCGCCGTCACCACATCGCCGGAATCCTCGATCACATTGCCGCCCAGGTTTTCCTGGAAGCGGGCCAGATTCTCCCACAGATCCCCCTCCAGACACAGCAGCATCGTAATGGCCGCCGTATAACTGGAGCCGGACACGGCGGGGTCCGCAAAGGCGATCTTTCCCTGCCAGCGCTCCTCCAAAAGGTCGGCCCAGCCCGTCAGCTCTCCGGGGGAGACCAGCCGGGTATTGTAGATGAGCACGACGGGAAGGGAGGAAAAGGGCATCCACCGGTCCCCCTCGGGCCGGAGTCCCGGCTTCAGAAGGTCGGCCTCGGACCCGGCATAGGGTTCAAATTGCTCCTCATACATCTGAAGGCTCTCTACCCCGCCGCCGAACATCACATCGCAGTTGGGATCATCCCTCTCCCCGGCGATCCTCTCCAGCAGCTCATTGGTGCCGCCGGTGACCACCTCTACCCAGATGCCCGTCCGCTCTTCAAATTCCTTGATAATGGGACCGTAGACCCCCTCTTTATGGGAGGTATAGACCACCAGTCTCTCCTCCTCCCCGGGGGCTGGATAACCCGTCTCAGGGATCGTCTCTCCGCAGGAGGACAGGAGGAAAAAAAGGGTGCAAAGAAACGCCAGGCTCCGCTTTTTCATACCCCGCCCCCTCCTTTATTTATAACCTATCCCGCAGGATCTCTTCCAACACCGTCAAAACATCGGCACACTGCCGCGGAAACTGGGCCCGAAGCTCCGGATCGGCAGCGGACATGAGCCAGGGCTCCCCCACCGCCTGAAGCATGGCCCTGTCGTTCCAGTTGTCCCCAAAGGCGGCCACCTCCTGAGGGGCGATCCCCAGGGCCTTGCAGAGCGTCCGGATCCCCGTCCCCTTGTTGGCCAGAGTAAAATCTACCCAATCGGGGCCGGCGGCAGCCATACCCAAATGGCTCCACCGCGGACCAAGAGCCTCCTGGGGGCCGTCGGTCCCGCCGGGGCAGTAGGCCGAAACCTTCAGGATCTCCCGGGGCAGTTGTTCCACCCCCTCCACTTCCGTCACGTTGTTGCCCTTGTTCTCCCGGAGATAATCCGTATACTCCCGCGGACAGCGGCAGACGTAGCTGGTGTTGTCCCCCGAGACCAAAAGCTCACAGCCGGGAAGATCGACAATGGCCTGCGCCAAGTCCAGGGCCTCCCCTCGGGGCATGGGGGTCCGGGCCAGGATAGGGGCGTCCTCCTCCCGGGCGGCGGGACCATAGAGAATGGCTCCGTTTTCACAGAGGAAATAGACCTCCTCTGCCACCGGGGCAAAGAGGCGGCGCATGGAGTGATACTGGCGGCCCGAAGCGGGGCAAAACAGGATCCCGGCCTCCCTCAGCCCATGGAGAAGGGGAAAAAGCTTCTGGGACAACCCGGTCTCCCCATAGGGGATAAGCGTGCCGTCAATGTCGCTGGCGATAAGTTTTATCATAGAGATCCTCTTCTTTCTGAACAGAAAAGCCGGGGGACGTGTGAACGCCCCCCGGCTCTGGTAACGCCTTTTACCGGACAGTGAGCCTGCCCTGGGTGATGAGGCGGCCGTTCTTACGGCTAAATAATACCATATCCTCCCCCTTAAAGTCCAGCCTTACCTTTTGCCCGATCTGGTAGAGGACTCCGCCGAAAACGACGCCGGTGAGGAGGAAATCCCCCACCCGGACCTTCACCGTAGTCTCCATGCCCGTGGGCATGGCGGAGTATATCTCACCCTCCAGAGCCCCATCGGCGGTAATATTCAGAAATTCGGGACGGACGCCCACCACAAGGTCCTCATCGGTGAGCTCCACCTCGTCTCCAAAATCCTCCTGCTCATCCACCACGGCCACATGGTAACGGAAGAGAGTATCCTTGTTCCCCTTCTCCACATGTCCCTTGTGGGCGGCCTTCTCCGCCTCGGCGGCCTTTTTTGCCTCCGCCTCCCTGTCTGCCCGGGCAAACCATTCGGTCAGGGCCAGAGGGGTCTTGGGGGTAAAAACGGCACGCACGCCGTCAAAGATGGTGAGGGCGATAGAGCCATCGGCATTCTGCTTGCCCTCCGCCTCAATAAAATTGATGGCGGGGTTGCCCACAAAGTCTGCCACAAAGGTGTTATTGGGCTGTCCGTAGACGGTCAAAGGTGCGTCATACTGCTGCAAAACGCCGTTGTCGATCAGACAGATCTTGGTGGCCAGGGTCATGGCCTCCATCTGATCGTGGGTCACATAGACAAAGGTGGAACCGGTCTCCAAATGGAGCCGCTGGAGCTCAGAGCGCATCTCCAGGCGGAGCTTGGCGTCCAGGTTGGAGAGGGGCTCGTCCATGAAGAGGACGCTGGGCTCGGGGGCCAGGGTACGGGCGATCGCCACCCGCTGCTGCTGACCGCCGGAGAGCTCGGCAGGGTAGCGATCCATAAACATGCCGATCTTCACGATCCGGGCGACCCGGCGCACACTGAGGTCGATCTCCTCCTTGGAGAGCTTCCTCACGCCGGTGACAGGCTTTCCGCCCTTCAGGTAGGTGTAGTCCTCCGAGAAGGTGCAGCCCTCACTCCGGCACTTTTGTTGGGCGGCCTCCAGGGCCTTTTCCAACTCAGAAAGCTTGGCCTTAGCCACGGTGGCGGGCTCCATACTCTCATGGAGCTTATAGCCCATAAGAGTCTTGGCGGTATAGATAGAGATCTCATAACGGTCGACAAGCTTGATGTGAGCCTTGTTCTCATCCAGCTTGCCCTTCTTGTCCACGCACTCCTGAATGGTCTTCACCACATCGTCGGGCTTTTGCAGGATGCGAATGAGGGCGGCGGTCTTCCGGGCCTCCAGGTCGATTTTGGGAAGCTCCTCCTTCACGTTGGTAAGACCGAAGGAGATATTCTGGTATACGGTCATGTTGGGCCAAAGGGCATAGTTCTGGAACAGAAAGCCCACCTTCCGCTTGTTGGCGGGGATGTTGATGCCCGCGGCGGAATCAAAGACCACCTGGTCGCCGATGGTGATGCGGCCCGAGGTGGGAGTCTCCAGTCCCGCGATCATCCGGAGGGTAGTGGTCTTTCCGCAGCCCGAGGGGCCCAGGAGGGTCACAAAGGCATTGTCCTCAATGACCAGGTCCAGGTCGTCTACGGCGTAAAATTTATCCCAGCGTTTTGTCACATGGGTCAGTTCGATTCTCGGCATATTAATTACCTCCGATCCCTTCGTCCAGACTGGCCCCGGTCAGCTTATTGACCAGGGTGTTGAATACTAAGATGGTGACGATCAAAATGAGGTTGATACCGCTGGAGAAGGCATACAGGCCCATTTCGTCGAAGTAGTCCAAGGTGGTGGACAGGATGAAGCCCTGGGTACACAGCAGCAAGAACAGGCTCAATTCACGAAGGCAGGTCATGAAGGGAAGCATGTAGCCGCTGATGATGGAGGACTTTTGGATGGGAATGATGATGCGGGTCATCCGCTTGATCCAGGGCACATCCTGAATGATGGCCGCCTCCTCAATTTCTCCCGAGAGCTGGAGCATGGAGTTGAGGCTGGTACGGCTGGCGAAGGGGATATACTTGATCACACCGGTGATGATGAGCAGAGTATAGGTGTTGAAGAGGTTGATATGCTGATTGGAGAACAGAATGAAAAAGGCCGCGCCCACAGCGATGGAGGGCATTAGATATGGCAGGAACGCCATATTGTAAACATAGTTGGCCCATTTCCCTCGTCGGTTCTTGCTGACCGCATAGCCGATGAGAGTGCCGATGGTACCCGCCAGGAGAGCACAGGCCACGCTGACCATCATCGTCCCCTTGAACGCTTTCCAGATCATCTCGTTGTGGAGAATGCCCTTCTGACCGTACATTCCATTTTCCGATACGTTCTCATCCGTGGTCCACCATTTGGTGGTCAGGTTAGAGGTATCCCCCGTATAGAGGAAGGAGTAATCTCCGGGGTTGGGCAGGAAGGTCTCAAAGGCAAAGGACACAATGGGGAAAATACTGGTGAAGAAGGTCACCACCACCAGCACAAGGGCAATGATATATTTGCCCACCTTACCCAGATTGATCTTGGATATCTGGCCGGACTTGCCGGTGACGGTGGTATAGCTCTTGCGGCTGCGGAGACTCATTTGGTTCATCAGCATGATCACCACACCGAAGACCATCATGATGATAGCCAGGATACTGGCCTCACCGGTATACTTGGAGTTCATGGACACGTACTTGGTGCTGAGGGTGGTAAGGCCCAGATAGTGGGGCACCGGATAGGAGCCCATGGAGGAACCGAAGACCAACAGGATGGTGCTGAGAATGGCGGGCTTTACCATGGGCAGCGTCACCCGGAAGGCGATCTTCCACCGGGGTGTGTCCAGAATGGTGGCCGCCTCCTCCAGGTTGGCGTCCATATTTCGGAAAATGCCGCCGATCAATATGTAGGCAAAGGGGGCATAGTGAAGGCCCAACACCATGAGGCTGGGAAACAGGCCCTTGCACCACCAAATGGGCATATTGATCCCAAAGAGGCTGGCCAGCAGTCCATTGGAGGTACCGGTGACGGCGTTGGAGTTAAACAGATTCTGCCACACCACCGCCAAGGTCCACTGGGGCATGATATAGGGAAAAATAAAAATAGAACTCAAATACTTCCGCCAGGCCATGTTGGTCCGGGTGATGAGAAAGGCGAACACGCCGCCGAAGAGGATGGACACGACGCAGGTGCCCACCGCCAGCCAGACCGTGTTGAGAAGGGGCGTCCACAGGTTGGTTTTCGCCATACGGCTGGTAAAGAGATCGATGTAGTTCACCGTGGTATACCCCGAGGCCATGCCCGTCAAATGCTGATCGATGGTACCGGGATGGATGGTAAAGGTGTCCTTCAAAATAGCCACGATGGGGGCGATGGTGGAGACGGTGACCACAAGGCCGAACAGCAGCAGGATCACATTGTAGGGCTTGGAAAAAAAGGTCTTGATCTTGTTGAGAAGGATGGTCCCCTTGCTCGCTTGCAGGGTGTCGTTCATAGCTTCTCTCCTCTCTGATGCGGGATGGTTTAAGGCCGGACCGGAACTCCCGCGGCGTTGAGGGCCGCGCGAAGCTCCGTCATATCCTGCCGGTAGAGAAAGGCCCCCATTCCGCACCACTGGGCGGCCTCGATATTCAAGGGAGAATCGTCAATGAAAAAGCATTCCTCCGGTAAAAGGGAAAATCGGTCAAAAAGCCGGTGGAAGAGGGCCGGATCCGGCTTTAAAAGGCCCTCCTCACAGGAGAGCATGACCCCCCTCATCAAACCGTAGCCCGGGATCCTATCCCGAAATTCATAGAAGCGGAAGGGGGCGTTGGAGAGGATGTAGAGGGGCAGATCCATGGCGTGAAGCTCCTCGGCCAGCTCCCCCATATCCTCCTTGGGGCGAAGACTCCTGTGCCAGTCGGCTATGATCTGCCCCGCCTGCGGCCAGAGCCTTTCCGGCAGGCGGGTCTTCACAGAGGCCAAAATGGCCTCCGGCCCCTCTCCCCGGTCCAGACGGCTCCAGTCGCTGTGAGAAAAGATCTCCCGGTGAAGCAGCTTCGCGTCATTCGCATCGTCGGTGGCGGCCGCCACCATGGCGGAAGGATCAAACTCCAAAAGAACGCCGCCCACATCAAAGATGACCTGCTTGACCACAGCCTCACCCTCCCCTTCTTTTAGGAAGGGCCCGGAGGCTCGGCCTCCGGGCCCTTTGTTTCCATGTTTATTTAGGGCCCAGACTTTTTAGCCCGCGGAGTACTTGGTCAGCATCTCCACCCAGGAGCCCACGGTAAAGGCCACATCGGCGCAATACTCAGGATCCTCCAGGACAAGCTTGCCCTCGTTGGTCCACCACTCATAGCCGCGGTCATTCTTGCACTCGAACTCTACGGTGGTGCCATCCTCGGCCATACCGCCCTTGGAGTGACCATACTGCTCCTCGGTCCCAGCCGCCACGGTGGGGTTGGAGGAATAGCCGCCCATGTCCTTGCCCCAGGCGGAGAAGCCGTCCACGGTGCAGGTCATGTAGGCGATGAAAGCGCAGGCAGTCCAGGGCAGGGGGCTGTTGTCGGTGACAAACAGGTAGTGGCAGTAGCCATAACCGCCAATGCCGGTGTAGCCGTCGTCATAGGCCGCCACATTGATGTTATTCTTGGAGACGGAGGCAGACTCCTCCACAGAGCGGAGCTTGGAGTAGACCAGCAGTCCGAACTGATCGGTAGCAGACTTGTCGACCAGAGTGTTGCAGATGGGGCCGTCGTCGGTCTGCGCATTGTAGGACTCCACCCACAGCTTGATCCAGGCCAGGGCATAAGCGCCGTCGGCGCCCAGGCCCAGGTCGCTGGCCTCAGACTCCATAGCCTTGATGGTGGGCTGGAAATAAGCCTGCTCGTCGGCGGAGAGGGCATTAAAGGCCTCCTTGAGCCAGCCGGCGTACTTGTCGGCAGTCAGCATATAGAGGAAGTTCTTGCCAACGATCTCAGAGTCGATGTCCATGTACAGGCCGTGCTCGCCCTCGGCCACAAAGTCCCAGCAGTTATCATAGGTCTTGGAGCCGGTGTTGTTGTACATAAAGACCTTATTCAGAGTCTGGAGAGCCAGATAGCCGTCCACCGCGTCAGCGGTGGTGCCATTGGCCTCGGCCCACTCCTTGGGGATATATGTATCCAGAATGCCGGTCTGGACCATCTTGGACTCGATCTGGTTGCCGTCCTGGATGAGGGTCATGGCAAAGGTGCCCTCAGGCTTCAGGGAGTCGGCAGTAAGCTGGTCAAAGATCTTGTTGTTCTTGGGCTGCTGCCACTCAAACTCCATGCTGTAGTTAGGATCGATCGTCTTCAGGTAATCGATAAACAGCGGCAGGGCGCTCTTGCCGCGGCTGGAGTTGCCCACGCCAAAGAAGGTCTTGCCGTTGGACTCCTCAATGGCCTTCTTCGCCAGCTCCTCCATGGTCATGCCCTCGGCCTCTTTGATGATCTTCTGGACCGCGGTCAGATTCTCCACAGGAGCGGGGGGAGCCTTAGACTCCACGGGGGCGGGATCGGGAGACTTGCTCTCAGGAGCAGGAGTCTCGGCGGCGCCGCCGCAGCCGGAGAGCAGGCCGGCCACCAGAGACAGGGACAGGGTCAGGGCCATTACACGCTTTTTCATGGTTCTTGTTCCTCCTTCTATGATTTGTGGTTTTCGCCAAAACAAGAGACGGTCATGGTGTTTGCTATAATCATATTTTACAAAGGATAGGCAAAAATATCCACTGGATAAAACTGCGGTTATTTGTGAAATTCAGGGTATTTTGGACAGGATACACAGTACAGGCCCATCCTGCGCTCCTCTCTCCTGTCATTTTGACAAGGAGATATCTTTTTTATGCTGCCTCCATCGTCAAGGACCTTTGGGAAGGGTCATGTCCAAGAGATATCCTGACGGTGGCGTCGCTCCGTAGGCCGCGTTTGGGTTCCGTCCTTCCAAAAATCAGGCCCGTGCCAAACGGCACGGGCCCATACTTCTTTATTGCTTCCTGGGGTCCGGATCCCCATCCAGGGTCGAGAGATATTGAAACAGAGGGACCAGCTTCTCCCACTCCTCCAGGATATGCCGTGGAAGTTGGGAGGACCACAGCAGCTGGTCATGCTCCCGCTCACAGCTGAGGGAAAAGCCCCCCTTCTTGTTGTACCAAGGGGCAAGGAGCTCATTTGGCGCAGGGCGGGGCTTTTTGAATTCCTCCCCTGTCAACCGGAAAGTATCCTGCTTTTTGATCTGGCGGGCCAGCTTTTCCATGGTTTTGGGATCCCGGTCCATCCGGGCACGAAATTTTGCCATGGTCACCGCCTGGGCCATCCAATAGCCCAAACCAAAGCTGTACCCCTCGGGGGTCAGCTCAAACCAAAAGACAGGCTGGCAGGACCACCGCTCGGCAGGAGCGGAGACGGTGAGCCACAGGTGGTCCTTGTAGGGCCCCCTGCCAAAGAGCCTCCGGGCGTCCCGGTAGATGCGGCTCACCCGGCTTGTCAGACTCAGTTCGGAGTGCTTTTCGGAAAATTCAGCATAAAGTTCCCGGCACAGCTCCTTCATGGGATTTTCAAATATCTCTTTGTATTCCGCCTTTCGGGGCTCAAACCACTCCCGGTCGTTGTTAAAGCGGAGACCCCACATAAAGTCCACCACTGCGGGGTCAAATCCTTGAAAACTCATTCTCTCTTTCTCCTTTTTCCGGATCGGTCCGCAAAATCCCCGGCTCCCCTATACCTCACTGCCCCACCACAATGGTGCCGGGGGGCGGGATGATGGGTAGATCAGGCAACCCTTCCTCTGCCGGGGTCGGCGCCGCGCTCTGGACCGGGGGCAAAGGGATCTCCTGGCCCGGGGGAAGGATCGGCTCACCGCCCTCAGGGGGCAGGACCGGGTCCGGGGTGCTCGGGGGCAGCTGGCTCTCCCCGGGGGCGGGAGTGACGATGGGGGGCCCGCTCTCCACCGGGACTTCAGGCGCCGCTGTGGGCTCGGTACGGATACCGGTGACGGGATCGATGCCCCAAAGCTCCAGATCGCTGGGGTGGAACAGGATCACCTCGTTGCGGCAATAATACTTGGTCTTGTAGAGCAGGGTATCCGAGACAGTCTTCCCCTCGGCGTCCACCAGCTTTTGATAGGTCTCAATGGTAACTCCGTTGTAGCCCGTCCGCTCCTCGTCCTTTCGGGTGGTCCCCTGGGGGACGGTGTCGTCGGCCTGGTAGATGGTCTCATAAGGCTGGGTCACCACCCGGTTGGTGGAGTATGGCTCTCCATGGATCCCGGTGGTATCGGTGCCCAGAATGGTCACATGGATATAATTTTTACTGTCTACGCTGACCTCGATCTTAACAGGGTGTTCACTGCTGTTTTTAAAGCGAAAATCCAGGCTCCCCTTCTCGCCATAGTCTCCGTACACGGTGGCGTCCAGACCGCCCCGGACATAGCTTGGCTCATAGCGGTGAGCATAGCGCTCCACCGTCTCCAGATCGGCCTTGAGACTGGCCCAATAGAGGGTAGAACTGGCCTGACAGATGCCACCCGCCACCGTATCCTTGGAGAGGCCGTTGACATAGGCCGTGGCTTTTCCATAGCCGTTGCCCTCGGTATAGGGACTGCACTTCTGATTGAACGAGAACTCATCCCCAGGAAACAGGATGGAGCCGTCGATGAACTCCGCCGCCACTCTCACATTCATCTTCCGGTCGGCGGTGCCGGTGACCCGGGTGGTGGCCTCCCCCAGCACGTCTCGGAACAGGCTCTCGGCAAGCTGCTCCGTAGAGGTCTCGGGTGCGGTGACGGTAAGTTCCACCCGGAAGGCGGTCCCCTCTCCAGCGGCGTTCAAGGCGGCGCGGGCCGCCTCGATATCCAGATCCTTTCCGGTGACCGAGGGGACGATCTCCAGGGTCTCCCGGTCCAGATACGCCTCGGACACCTCGGCGTAGATCTCCTCACGAATGGACACAAAATCGGGCTCGGCGGGCGGGGCGACGGTGATGTTGGCCTGTGCCGGCTCCAGGGAATCGCTCTCGCCATTCAGCATTTCGGTGGCTTTTTCGGTGAGCCTGGGCAAAAGCTCCGCCGTGTCCACTGTGCGGCCGGTCCGGCCCTTGGTAAAAACGATGGCGGTGTCCCGGATGTCCCAGGTAGTCTGGGCGTCGGTATCCCCCTGCTCCATGGCGGCACGGCTGACCTCTGCCGGTACATGGTCCAGGGTGAGGGGCACGGAGGCTCCGTCCCGGTCCAGCATCCCGGCCAAAAACCGAAAGCCCCGAAGGGGCATGGGCGCAGCAGCGGGGGAAGCGCTTTTGACCGCCCCCTCCGCGTCATAGGAAAATTCCGTACCGGAGACAGCGTATCGACCCTCTCCGCAGGTAAAAGGCACCTCCAGGGCAGCCAGCCGGACCTGAAGAGCGGCGTCCAGGGTGGAGACCGCCGCCTCGGCAGAAAGTCCTCCC
This sequence comes from uncultured Pseudoflavonifractor sp., assembly GCA_947577065.1. Taxonomy (GTDB): domain Bacteria; phylum Bacillota; class Clostridia; order Oscillospirales; family Oscillospiraceae; genus Vermiculatibacterium. The sequence goes on along the minus strand of CANPTT010000003.1, from coordinate 45,452 downwards.
ACCTCTACCCCGCCTATACGGGTATTGGGCGCCATACGGCCTCCGCCGCTTCCTGCATAGGCACACAAAGCGGCATAGCCGCTCAAAAGCAGAGCAAGGACCGCCCCCACGCCGATGAGGACGATCCGCTTCTTTTTGTTATCAAACTTTGAGGTCAGACGCTTGCCGCCGCTTTTTTCTTCCATAATATGCTCACTCCATAGGTCCACACAGGCAGACAACACAAGATATAGGGTCATTATACGTGTTTTCCCCACAAAAAGCAATAACAGAACGGTTACATCCTGAATTTTCCGGCACGGTTTTTTTCTTTACATCCGGCAGATTTCGTTGTATATTAGATAGAGTATGAATTTGTCCCGATTTCATTCATTCCAGCGGGAGGCGCAGTATGTCCAATAAACAGGAATCCAATATCCCTTGGTGGGCTATTGTTTTGGGCTTCATCTTTTTTTGGCCGGCAGGTATGATCCTTCTCTTCCTAAGCCTGGGTGGGGTGTCCATTCCCATTGACCGAATGCGGCAGGACTACCGGCAGAGCTACCGCCCCAACAGTCAGTACCAGTACCGTCCCCCCACGGCCCAGAGCGGCTTTGCGGGGCAGTCCGGCGGTCAGGGAGCGGCCCAGAGCGGAACCGCTCAGGGCGCCTCCCAAAAGACGGCTCAAGGGGCAGCTCAAGGAACGGCCCAGCGCCCCTATTCCTACGGCACGGCTCCCGCCGGGCAGAAAAAGGCTTCGCCCCAGGGCGAGAGCAACAAAAAGCGGTTTTCCCGCAAGCCCAAAAGCGGAAAACTCCTGACCGCTCTGGGCGGGATCACCAGCTTTGTCTTCGGCCTTGGCTTTGCCAGCGAATTGATCGACGCCCTCCGCTATGGTTTTCTGTCCTACGCCGACGAGCTGTTCCCCATCTTCGGTTTCTTCTGCGCGGGGCTGGTAATGCTGTGGAACGGCCTGGGCCAGACCCGGTTTGGGCGGCGGCAGCGGCTCTATATGGGTGTCATCGGCAGTCGGAATTCCGTGTTCCTCTCAGATCTGGCGAACGCTGCCGGAGTCAGCGAAAAGAAGGTAGTCTCCGACCTCCAGCGGATGCTCTCAGACGGTACGCTTCCCATGGGATATATAGACCGGGCCTCCGGACGACTGGTCCTTACCGACCAGGGCTATGAGGCGCCAAGGCCGGAGGCGGCGCCCCGAAGGGCGTCGGAGCAGCCCAAGGAGGACGAAGACAACGCCATTCTTCGCCAGATCAAGGCAGTGAACGACGCCATCCCTGATGATGAGATGAGCCGAAAAATCGACCGCATCGGAGAGATCACGGGAAAGATCCTGGACTACCAGCGGAAAAATCCCGCCAAGGCCCCCGAACTGCGGCAGTTTTTGAACTACTATCTGCCCACCACCCTAAAAATATTACGGGCCTATGCCCAGATGGAGGCCCAAGGGGTGGAGGGGGAAAATATCTCCGCCGCCAAACGGCGCATTGAGGACATGATGGACAAGGTAGTGGAGGGGTTTGAAAAACAACTGGATCAGCTCTTTGCCACCGATGTGATGGATATCACCACCGACGTGGAGGTGTTGGAGCGGATGCTGGACAAGGACGGCCTGGGGTCGGGGATGACCCTGGGAGGCTGACCGCCTCTTCCCTTCCCCTTTGCCGCTGAAACGGGCCCTGCCGGAACCCCTCCGGCAGGGCCCGTCTGTTTTTTGGATCCGGCAGACCTGCCAAAGGAAACTCACAAAATTTTTCCCCTAACCCAAAGAATTTTGAATAGGAAAAGCATGTCGAAAATGTTATTCTTTTGTCAAGGGCTCCCGCAGGGGGCCCGATAAAAGGATAAATTAGGAGGATACAACAATGAAAAAGGATCGTCTTTTGTCTCTGGCCCTGGCGCTCAGCATGGCGCTGGCCGGCTGCGGACCCAAGCAGGCGGAGAGCGAAGGGGCCAAGACCTACACCGGCAGCGCCCAGGGCAACAATGGGCCGGTGAAGGTCGAGGTGGTGGTGGAGAACGGCGGGGTGAACGCTGTCACCGTCACCGAGCACGGGGAGACCTCGGGGATCTGTGACGCGGCTATTGAGACTATCCCGGCGGCCATCGTGGCCGGGCAGACCCTCAATGTGGAGGCCGTCTCCGGCGCCACCAACACCAGCAAGGCCATTCTGGAGGCCACCGCCGCCGCCCTCACCGAGGCGGGGCTGGACGTGAATGCCTGGCAGACCAAGGAGGGCGAGCAGTCCCCCGCCGCCAGCAAGACCGAGGATGTGACCGTGTCCACCCTGGTGGTGGGCGCGGGCGGCGCAGGCATGAAGACCGCCATCGACCTGACCAAGGCGGGTCACGACGTGCTGCTCATCGAAAAGCAGCCCATGGTGGGCGGCGCCACCACCCTGTCCGCCACCTACCTGGTGGTCATGGACACCCAGATGCAGAAGGACGCGGGGGTGGACACCGTCACCATCGAGGACTATGTGGCCAAGCAGCAGAAGCTCAACCCCGCCTTTGACGCAGACCGTATGACCGCCATGTTCCAGGACTCCCAGAACATTCTGGACTGGTTCCTGGAGATCGGCGCGGACTTTACCCGGCCCATGTCCTACTACCAGATCGGCACCTCCGACGGCAGCTCCCTGGGCGTGGAGATGGTGCGGGTGATGAAGGCCGAGCTGGAGAACGCCGGGGTCAACCTCCGGCTGAACACCAAGGCGGTCTCCCTCATTGAGGAGGACGGCGTGATCAAAGGCGTTGTGGCTGAGGATGAGGGCGGCCAGTACAACATTTTTGCCGACAACGTGGTCCTGGCCACCGGCGGCTACGCCGCCAGTCCGGAGGCCATCGCCAAGTACAGCCCCGACTGGGCCGGCCTTCCCAGCACCACCGCCAAGGGCAGCACCGGCGACGGACACGCCATGGCGGAGGCCATCGGCGCCGCCTTTGAGGAGATCGACAACGTTCGACTCAACCCCTCCGTTTACGCCGACGGCAGCGTGAGCGTCTCCCTGAGCGCGGCCCGCACCGCCGGAGCCATCATGGTCAACATGAACGGCCAGCGTTTCTGCGACGAGTACATCACCGATTACACCACCCTCTCCGGTCACATGATGGAGCAGGAGGGCGACTACTGCTACCTGATCATGGACCAGGTCAGCCTGGATTCCTCCAAGCGGCTCCAGGGCTTCCTCGAGTCCGGCTACATCGTGAAGGCCGACACCATCGAGGAGCTGGCCGGCATGATCGGCGTCCCGGCGGACAACCTGAAGGCCACGGTGGAGACCTACGGCGGCTATGTGAAGAATGAGAAGGATGAGGACTTCGGCCGGACCATGTATATGAACACCGCCCTGGAGACCGCCCCCTACTACGCGGTGCAGACTCAGCCGGGCATCCAGGTGACTCTGGGCGGCGTGAAGGTCAATGAGGCTCTGCAGGTGGTCAAGACCGACGGAACCGTGTGCGATAACCTCTACGCCATCGGCGAGCTGGCCGGCGACGGCCTGTTCGGCTGCGCCCCCACCACCATCAACGTCTTCGAGGGCAGCCAGATCGCCCAGACCATTCTGGCGAAATAAGATCAAGCCTGATACCCCCAAAGTCCTCCCGCTTTCCGCGGGAGGACTTTGGCCCATGATTCAGGAGGGAGCCTATGAACCCAACGGAGACCCATCAGCCGGAGAAAAACCGGGAGCGGAACTGTATTTTTTACGCCATGAACGAGTCCCTCTTCGGGCAGAGTTACAGCCAGCTCCAAAACATGGAGCTGGAGATGGAGATCAAGCTGAACATCGACTTCTCCCACTGCTACCTGATCCTTACGGGACTTCCCAGGCGCTTTTATATGGAGCGGCTGGGGATGCGCCGGTCCGACCTGATCGAGCAGGTGGACCAGCTTCAGGCCGAGGTGGCGCGCCTGGCAGACTCCCTGGGATTTTCAAGCGAGATGACCGTGCTGAACTACGACTACTCCAAGCGTATCCTGTTGGTGGTCTCCCCCAGGGGGGAGGTGGATATTCAATCTCTGGCGGAGCATCTGGGGGCCTTTCTGGAGACCTATTACATCCGGTTTGGGGTCCATAAGGGACCTCCGATCGGCAACATCACCGTCTTCTCCCACCGGATCGACAGCTACGAGGCTTATCAGCGGGCCTTCGCCCAGACCCAGGCCCTGTATGAGCGGGCCTTTTTCCTCCGGGAATACAAGGTGTTTGGCGCCCAGCAGGCCCAGCGGGATCTGGTCCCCACCAGCATGGTGGAGGTGGAGCGGGAGCTGGCGGAGCTTTCAGACCGGATGTTCCTGCGGGATGTCCAGGGGTCGGAGGCGCTGCTGCGCACTTTGCTTCTGGAACAGCTCAAACACGCCCAGGACAAACGGCTTTGCGCCGAAGTGATGGTCCTCCTCAAAAAGCGGATGGACGACCTGTGCCTCATCCTGGGACTGTCCGGCACCCTGGAGATCGCGGAGGCTCTGGATCTGGATCGGTTTTTGTTCATTGAGGAGCTGTATGCGTCGGTCCATATCCTGATCCTGCGGCTGCTCTCCGAATGCAAGCTGCCGCCCCTCCATCCCGACGGGCTTTCCATCCGCACAGCCCGCTTTATCCGCAAGCAGTATTATAACCCCATCGACCTGACCACCATCGCCGGCCATCTTCACGTCAATCCCAGCTACCTGAGCCACCTGTTCAAACGGGAGATGGGGATCGGGCTGACCCAGTACATCACCCGCATCCGCATCGAGCAAGCCCAGCATCTGCTGAAGGAGACCGACTGGAAGATCGCCCGGATCGCCCAGCACGTAGGGCTGAACGATCCCCGGTATTTCAACGCCGTCTTTAAGCGGCACACTGGGATCACGCCCACGGAATACAGGGAAAATGAACGGTGAACGGCAAGCAGAGCCGCGCTGTACCCGGTACAGCGCGGCTCTGTTTGTGCTTTTTGGCCCCTTTTCCTTACAGCTCCTTCCTCCCCATGATCCCCAGGGAGACGCGCCAGGAGATGGCCAGGGCGGCGATCCCCGCCAGGGGGAGAAGGAGGAACGGGGAGGGCAGGGATACCCTTCCGAAGCCGTTGCTGAGCTGCAGGGTGGTGGCCCCCATACCGATAAGGGCGCCCATCACCGCCACGATCAGGATCATCACTGTCCGGGCCTTGGTGCCGCCGAAGTGATAACAGACGGGGAGGGTCACCGCGGCGTAGAGGAGAAATCCCCCGCCATAGAGGGCGGCCATGGGAAGATCCCCCGCCTCCCCTCCCAGCAGGCTGATCAGCATCTGGAACAGCGAGATCCCCACCGAGATCAGGAGAGTCAGGAGATACCGGGCGTCCACCATAGCCATCCGTCCCGCCGGGGCGGCGGCGCCGTAGGCGGTCCAGCGGCTCATGTCATCATAGCTGAAAAGGCCCATGACGCTGGACATGGCGAAGACGACCACATAGAGGGAGAGAAAACTGGAGTTGAAGTCGGTAAAGACAGCCAAAATAATGAAGGCCGCCATAAAGAGGACGTAAAATTTCAGGGTGCCGCTGATGAGGTAATAATCCCGTTTGAGAAAGCCGGTCATAGTTGTTCACTCCTTGTTTGAAATCAAGAAATAGGCGGCCTACCAGTCCCTTTTTGCCGCGATGCGGCGGGACAGGGGCCAGGACAGGGCCAGCAGGACCAGTCCTACCGGGGGCAGGGCATAGCCCAGGACGGCCAGGAGCCTGCTCTTATCACAGCCCAGAGCCAGGTCCTGCCAGGCCACGGCCGCCACCGCCCCGATGACGGCCAGCCCCAGGACCAGGAGGACCGCCACGGCGGCCTGCCGGGGACCGAAACGGCAGGCCGCCGGAAGCATAAGGGCCAGGATCAGGAGGAAGAAGCCGGTATGGAGAAGCCCCGTCCACCCCAGCCGCCAACCGATGAAGAACTCGATCAGAGCCTGCGCTCCTGCAAGCCCCAGAGCCGTGAGGTAATGGGCGTCCACCAGGGCCCGCCGCCCTCCGGGGACGGCGGCGGCGTAGGAGCGCCAGGCGTTTATCATGTCAAAGTTGAACAGGTTCTGCACCCCCACAGTCCCCAGGACCATTATGTAGAGAAGATAGGTCCGTCCCAGCAAGCCAGACCGGGCTGTGAGAAACAGGGCCAGGACCAGAAAGACCCCGTAGAGCCGGAAAAAGGGGATGGACAGGTACAGGTCCCGTTTCAGAAAACCGGTCATGGCTCACAGCTCCTTTTTCTGCATGATCCGGCGGGAGACCCGCCGGGAGAGGGCCAACGCCCCCAGCCCCAAAAGGGGGAGGACCAGGGCGGCGGCGGAGAAGAACCCTTTGACGTCCTCCCGGAGAAACCCCTGGGCCAGGTCCTCCCGGGCGCTGTCCAGCACTCCGGTGGAGAGGCCCCCCATCACCCCCAGCAGGGTGAAGGTAAAAAGCACCGACACCAGCTTGCCCCGGGTCCCGCCCCAGCGGTAATAGATGGGCAGGGTCACCGCCAGGGTGACAAGCAGGGTGGCGCCGTAAAACCCGGCGGACCAGAGGGACAGACTCTCCCGCCGGAGCACCGAGATCAGGAGGATGGCCCCCATGAGGAGCAGCCCCTCCTCAAGGGCGAAGAGATACCGGGCGTCCACCATGGTCCGCCTGCCTCCGGGGACGGCGGCGGCGTAGGCCTGCCAGGCGTTTATCTCGTCGCAGAGAAACAGGCTCTGGATCCCGTTGAGGCCCAGGAGCACCAGAAAGAGGACCGCAAAGTCAAGGGGGCCTGTCAGCGGGGCGAACCGGGCCGCCAGCAGAAGAAGCCCCAGAAACACCCCGCAGAACCAGAGGTTGGGCCGGAGCAAGTAGAGCTCCCGCTTCCAAAAGCCTTTCATGGACATCTCCCCCATTTGCCGTCTCCGAAAGTTCAAAGTTTTCTCTGCTCACTCTCTTTTTCAAAAGAGAGTGAGTCGCCCCTTGTGGTGAAGATCATCAGGTCCTCCAGAGTGGGGGATTCCAGCGAGAGGTCGGGATAGGCCCGCTGGAAGGCGGCGTGGTCGTTGATGAGGGCCTGGCAGCCGTAGTCCCCCTCCCGCTTGCCCACGATGAGCCCGGGATCCACCCGGGCGAGGTCGGCCTTGGAGCAGCTCAGCCTGCCGTAAGTCTCCAGCAGCTCGTCCTTGGCCCCCGAGATGGTGACTCTCCCCTTATGGAGGTAGACCACATAGTCGCAGATCTTCTCCAGGTCGCTGGTGATGTGACTGGAGATGAGGATGGCGTGGTCCTCGTCCCGGATAAAGGCCAGAAACTCGTCCAGGATCTCGTCCCGCACCACCGGATCCAGGCCGGAGGTGGCCTCGTCCAGCACCAGCAGCTTGGGCCGGTGGCTCAGGGCCACGGCGATGGACAGCTTCATCTTCATGCCCCGGGAGAGCTCCTTCACCTTCCTATCCCCGGGCAGTTCGAATTTTTGGAGGTAGTGGGCAAAGAGACTGTCCTCCCAGCCGGGGAAAAGCCCGGCGCAGAACTTCCCCACCTGCCGTACCTTCAGCTGGTCGGAAAAGGGACACTCGTCGGGGACATAGCCCACCCCGGCAAGGCCCTCCCCCTCCAGCAGCTCCACGCCGCCGGAGGTGGGGTGCAGGACGCCCAGCAGGCACTTGATGGCGGTGGACTTGCCCGCCCCGTTCTCCCCGATGAGCCCCAGGATGGTGCCCCCGGGGATGGCGAAGGAGACGTCGTCCAGTTTGAAGGACCCGAAGTCCTTGGTGAGATGGTCCAGTTTCATAGCGTATTCCATGGTTTATTCCTCCTTACATAGGATGTCCAGGGTTTCCCTGACCTCGGCGGCGGCGATCCCGCCCAGCTTGGCGGCTTCCACCGCCCGCTGAAGGTGCTCCTCCACCTGGCGCAGGGCGTTCTCCCGGACCAGCTCCAGGTTCCGGGGGGCCACGAAGCAGCCCTTGCCGGGGACGGTGGTGATAAAGCCCTCCCGCTCCAGCTCCTCGTAGGCCCGCTTGGTGGTGATCACGCTGATCCGCAGATCCCGGGCCAGAGCCCGCATGGAGGGCAACGCCTCCCCCTCCCCCAGGACCCCGGTGAGGATCAACGTCTTGACCTGCCGGGTGATCTGGTCGTAGATGGGGGTCTCCCCCGTATTTCGGATGATGATATCCATGTGGTCACTCCCATCTGCTTTTTGTAGATACTGTATCTATCGGACATATACAGTATATATGTGATAAGCACAGTTGTCAAGAGGGAATTTTTGTGAGGCGGCCCCCTTGTAGGCAAAGGATCTTCCTGATATAATATAGAAAACCGCCCTTTATAGGAATAAAGAAAGGATGATTCCCGTGAAAAAGTCTGTTCCGGCGTTATTTTTGACCTTGGTCATGTTCAGCCTCTTTTCTCCGGCAGCTCTGGGGGCGGGAAACGGTTCTCCCCGCCTCAACGCCAATTATAACTGGACCACCTACATTGACGACAGCGGCTCTGTCTGGGATTTTGGATATGAGGATGGGCTTCCCCACCGGGTCGTAGAGGGAGAAGGCTGTACCGCCCAAGCCACCTCCGGTGTTCCCTCTATGCTGGTCCGCACCGACGGGACCCTTCTCTTTTTCTCCGAGGGATTTTCCGGGGAGGGAATAGAATGGATGACCGGGGCCGTGAAGGCGGAGTATGACTACCTTGCGGACTGCGGCTATGTGCTTACCGAGGATGGCGCCCTTTACGGCTGGGGAAGCAACCATTCAGGGACCCTCTCCCCCGGCGGAGTCCCCATTGACGGGGAGACCCTTCAAATGGTCCCCCTGTTTGATGAGGTCGCCGATTTTCTCGCGGACTCCTCCACAGTCTTCGCTCTCCGGAAGGACGGAAGCCTCTGGGCTTGGGGAGACGACGCGTTCAGCGTGCTGGGAAACGGCCGGGAAAGCCCCGACTCAGGGTGGCTCGACGTTTACCGGGAGGAGCCTGTTTGGGTACTGGACAAAGTAACCAAAATGGCTCTGGGCAATATCAACGCTCTGGCGGTGCGGGAGGACGGCACCCTGTGGGCTTGGGGGATCGCGGACGGGCTTCTCTTTGAGGAGCATTACGACAAGGTGGACTGCTTCGACCAAGGCTACTGCTCCCGCCCCGCGCAGGTCATGGAGGGGGTCCGGGACGTGGCGGCGGCCAACACCACCAGCTATATCATCAAGGAGGACAACAGCCTTTGGGTCTGCGGCTCCAATATCTTCGGAGAGGCCGGGACCGGCGGAGAGGACTATGTTCCTCTCCCCACCCAGATCATGGCCGATGTGGACGAGGTGACTGCCGGAGAATTTTTTGCCATCGCCCGCAAAATAGACTCCTCCCTGTGGGTATGGGGACTCAATGACAGAGGACAGCTTGGAAACGGCTTTGCCGGAACGGTCTCCGATGACCGTACCAGCCCGTACCAGCCCCTTCCCGTTCAGCTCTTCACCATCCCGCCCAACGCCGCCCCCGACATGGCCTACGCCTCCTCCCAAGCTGTGCTGGTGGACGGTTCGGCCGTTCAATTCCCCTGCTACGCCTTGAAGGATGAGAATGGAAACGACACCAACTATATCAAGCTGCGGGATCTGGCTATCATCCTAAACGGCACCGCCGCGCAATTTGAGGTGGAGTGGGACGGTTCCATCTCCCTCGCCCCCGGAAAGCGATACTCCCCCAACGGTTCTGAGCTGTCCGGCTCCCGCTCGGGCATGGCATACTACACCGTCCAAACCGATCCGGTAAAGGTAAACGGCCAAGAGGTGGTCTTGGATTCCTTTGTGATCACCGACACGCATGGGGGCGGGAGCACCTATTTCAGGCTTCGGGATCTGGGAGCCGCCTTGGGCTTCACCGTGGACTGGTCGGCGGAAACAGGCATTTATATCCAGACCCAATGACCCTTGAAAAAGAGAAGCGGCCGGCGATCTGATCGCCGGCCGCTTTTTTCTGTCTTTCCTTCTTTTAATGGGTCAGATACCGCACCCGCAGCATCCCCTCGATGGCGCGCAGCTCCTCGATCTCCTTATCCGTGATCCGGCTGGCGATGTCCACCACGGTGTAGGCATACTCCCCCTTGGACTTGTTGGTCATGTTTTCCACATTGACCCCCTCGTCGCTGAGAAGGGCGGTGATCTGGGCCAGCATACCGGGGCTGTTTTTGTGGATCAGGCAGATCCGGGCGATGCCCGACCAGGGCTGCTCCAAGGTGGGCAGGTTCACGCTGTTGCGGATGTTGCCGTTCTCCAGATAGTCCCGGAGCTGCTGGGCCGCCATGACGGCGCAGTTCTCCTCGCTCTCGGGGGTGGAGGCCCCCAAGTGGGGGATCAGGGTCACGTTCTTACACCCGGCCAAGGGGTTGGTGGGGAAGTCGGTGACATAGGCGGCCACCTTGCCGCTCTGGAGGGCGGCGATCATATCAGGCTCGTTCACCAGCCCCCCCCGGGCCAGGTTGATGATCCGGACGCCCCCCTTCATCATGTGGAAGGCGTCCTCGTTGAGCATCCCCTTGGTCTCCTTGCCCATAGGAACATGGATGGTAATGTAGTCGCTATTCTTATAGATGGTGTCCAGGTCGGTGGCCACGTGGACCATCCGGGACAGGTTCAGGGCGGCGTTCACCGACAGGAAGGGGTCGTAGCCGTAGACGTTCATCCCCAGCTTGGTGGCGATGTTGGCCACCTGGACCCCGATGGCCCCCAGGCCGATGACGCCCAGGGTCTTCCCCATGACCTCGGGGCCTACGAACTGGCTCTTTCCCTTCTCCACCACAGTGGTCACATCCACCCCGGCGGTGATCTGGCCGTCCACCCATTTGGACCCGGCCACCACGCCCCGGGAGGCCAGCATGAGAGCGCAGACCGCCAGTTCCTTCACTGCATTAGCATTGGCCCCGGGGGTGTTAAAGACCACGATGCCCGCCTGGGAGCAACGGTCCACGGGGATATTGTTCACACCCGCCCCCGCCCGGGCAATGGCCCGGAGGGTGTCGGGGAATGGATACTCCAGCATATCCGCCGAGCGGACCAGGACGCCGTCCTCGTTCTCCTCGCTGTCGGAAACGGTATACCGGGCCTTGTCCAGCTGGGACAGGCCGGCGGGAGAAATTTTGTTCATGGTCTTGATACGGAACATAGCGCGGGCCTCCTTTTAATTCTCTTTGTCGAACTTCTTGATAAACTCCGCCAGCTTCTCCACGCCCTCCACAGGCATGGCGTTGTAGATGGAAGCCCGCATACCGCCCACGTTGCGGTGGCCCTTCAGGTTGGTAAAGCCGGCGGCGGTGGCCTCGGCCACGAACTTGGCGTCCAGCTCCTCGCTCACCGAGCGGAAGGTCACGTTCATATCAGAGCGGCTGCCCGGCTGGGCGGCACAGGTAAAGAGCCGGGAGTCATCCAGCACATCGTAGAGCAGCTTGGCCTTTCCGTGCTTGATCTTCTCCATGCCTTCCACTCCCCCCTGGCTCTCCAGCCAGTCCAGGGTCAGCCCCAGCATGTAGATGCACCAGCAGGGAGGCGTATTGTACATGGAGTCCTTGTCGATCATGGTCTTGTAGCCCAGCATCAGGGGGGTGTAGGGCAGCTCATGGCCCGCCAGATCCTCCCGGACGATGACCACCGTAAGCCCCGCGGGGGCCATGTTCTTCTGAGCTCCGGCAAAGATAAGGCCGTACTTGCTCACGTCCACCGGCCGGGAGAGGATGTTGGAGGACATATCGCAGACCAGGGGCACCTCCCCCGTCTCGGGGACGTACTGCCACTCGGTGCCGTAGATGGTGTTGTTGGCGCAGTAGTAGAAATAGCTGGCCCGGGGATCCAGCTTCAGCTGGTCCTGGGCGGGGATGTAGGTGTGGTTCTGATCCTCACTGGTGGCGGCTACACTGATCTCGCCGTACTTCTGAGCCTCCTTCCACGCCAGCTTGGCAAAATTGCCGGTGACGGCGTAGTCAGCCTTCCCCGTTCTACCGATCAGGTTCAGGGGCACGGCGGAGAACTGGGTGGAGGCACCCCCCTGGAGAAAGAGGACCTTATAGCCTTCGGGCACCTTCAAGGCCCTGCGAAACTTGGCCTGGGTGTCGTCAAAGATCTTCTGGAACACCTTGGAGCGATGGCTCATCTCCATGACGGACATACCGGAACCCTGGTAGTTGGTGATCTCCTTCCCCGCCCGCTCCAGAGCCTCCAGGGGCAGCATGGAGGGGCCGGCAGAAAAGTTATAAACTCTGTCCATAATGAAAACCTCCTTGGATTCAGCCCTCATGGGCCGCTTGCAGATCCTGGGTCTGCTCAATCTCGGCGAGCATATCCACCCGCTTCTGATGGCGTCCCCCCTCAAACTCGGCGTTTATCCACTCGTCCACGATCATTTTAGCGGTCTCCACGCCGATGACCCGGGCGCCAAAGGCAATGATGTTGGTGTTGTTATGCATTTTAGAGAGTTTGGCGGTATAGGGCTCGCTGCATACGCAAGCCCGGATGCCCTTGACCTTGTTGGCGGCAAGGGAGATCCCCACCCCGGTACCGCAGATAAGAACGCCCCCGTCCACCGCACCGTCCGCCACCATACGGGCCACCTGATAGCCCAGCACAGGGTAGTTGCAGCTCTCCGTGGTACACACGCCTACATCTATGACCTCAATGCCCTTCTGCTCCAGATGGGCCTTGATCTCATTCTTCATATCCACCGCGGAATGGTCGTTTCCAATGGCAAGTTTCAAGACAGATCCCTCCTTCGTTTTCTTCGGTCTCTCGGTTTCATATTATATGTCATATTCTTAACGGATGCAAGGGCAATGTTCACAAAAACACGCGCAAAAAAACGCCGTGGGAGCTCCACGGCGTTTCCTTGTTTTTTGGCTTTTAGTCGGTCACATAGGGCAGCAGGGCGATCTGACGGGCCCGCTTTACGGCGGCGGTCAGCTGACGCTGATGCATGGCACAGGTGCCGGTGGTCCTGCGGGGCAGGATCTTGCTGCGCTCGGACAGGAACCGCTTGAGCTTGCCCGCGTCCTTGTAATCGATGTGCTCCACCTTGTCGGCACAGAAGGTGCAAACCTTACGGCGCTTCCGCCCACGGGGGCGCATCTCTTTTCCAGTATCCATAGGCATGGGAAATTCCCTCCCTTATTTCAAAATATGGCCGTCCGCATTAGAACGGCAGGTTGTCCTCGTCGCCCACCAGCTCGGTGAACTGGTCGTCGCCCGTGGGGGCGGCATAGCCGCCCGAGGGCTGGGACGGCATCGGAGCGGAATAGGGCTGGCCGCCATAGCCGCCGCCCTCTCCATCCCGGCGGGAATCGCCGAAATAGATGTTGTCCGCCACCACCTCGGCAGCGGTGCGCTTGTTGCCGTCCCGATCCGTATAGGGACGGATCTGAAGGCGGCCCTCCGCCACGGCCATACGGCCCTTGGTGAAGTAGCGGCTGACAAATTCAGCGGTCTGACGCCAGGCGACCACATTGATAAAGTCGGTCTCCCGCTCACCAGTCTGCTTGTTCTTAAAGTCCCGGTCCACCGCCAGACGCATGGTAGCCACCGTCACTCCGGCGGGGGTGGTCCTAAGCTCCGGGTCGGCCACCAGCCGGCCCATGATGACGATATGATTGAGCATTCGTCTCCCCCTTACTCGTCCAGGCAGACGATGATGGAACGCATCACGCCGTCGGTAATACGGAAGATACGGTCCAACTCGGCCGGGAAAGCCGGGGCGGCGGAGAAGGTCAGCCGGACATAGTGTCCGTCCATCTGGTCCTGGATGGGGTAGGCCAGACGGCGCTTGCCCCACTCGTCCACCTCCACCTGGGTGGCGTTGGCCTCGCAGAGGGTCTTGAACTTCTCCACCAGAGCGGCGGTGTCCTCTTCGTTCTTGCGGGGATCGATGATGAACACGGCCTCGTAGTTTGCGTTGAGCTTTGCCATTTTTGTGCACCTCCTTATGGTCTTGTGGCCCCCAGTCTTTGCCGGGAGCAAGGAGCTCTGCCCTTTTCAGAAGACAGGCTATATTATTATAACGGAATTTTGTGAAATGTCAAGGAAATTTCTATAAAGGGCCCTCCGGCCTCCCAAGAGGCCGGTTTTTACTTGACTAATTCCTATTTTTTTGCTATTATATGGGCGAAATTCCTAGTGAACAACTCATATTTATTTCACATTGAAAGGAGTCCTACCATGATGAAACACAACCGCGACCACCTCCAGGGCTTCCTGGCCGGCATTCTCACCACCGTCCTTGCCCTGAGCCTGGGCTCCGCCGCCCTTGCCGCAGGCCGCTCCATCCAGATTGAGGACGGCATCACCGTCACCATCAACGGCGCCCGCTTCTCCCCCAGGAATGTCAAGGGGGAGCAGGTCCCTCTTTTCTCCTACGACGGCACCACCTACGCCCCCATCCGCGCCCTGTGCGAGGCGGCGGGCATGACCGTCAGCTATGACAGCGCCAGCCGCACCGCCAGGATCACCACGGAGGATATGGTCCTGGCCGCCGACCCCAACGCCGCCAGCTACATCACCGCCGACCGGGCCAGGGAGCTGGCCCTCCAACACGCTGGGGTAAGCTCTGCCGAGGCCGTGTTCCTCCAGACCAAACTGGACCGGGAGGGTGGAGTTATCTGCTACGACGTGGAATTCTACTCCGGCAGCACGGAGTATGACTACGACATTGACGCCCTCACCGGCGCAGTGCTCTCCTTTGACCACGACCTGGACAACTACTCCATCCACCGCCCCTCCTCCGGCCAAACCACCCAGGAGGATCTGATCCCCTCCGCCCAGGCTCAGCAGATCGCTCTGGACAGGGCCCCCTCGGGTGCCCGGGTGGTCAAGTGCGAGCTGGACCGGGACGACGGCCGCTACGTCTATGAGGTGGAGCTCCGGGAGGGTCGTACCGAGTATGAGTGCGATGTGAACGCCGTCACCGGGGTCATCCTCAAGTGGGAAGTGGACTACGACTAAAAAAGCAAAAAGAGGACCGCCCTGTTTCACAGGGCGGTCCTTTTTTCCTTTTACAGCGCAGCCGCCTTCTCCTTCAAGAATTCCTTCAGCCACTCCCCTGTCTCCGGGTGCTCCAGGGAAAAGTCGATGGTGGCCTCCAGAAAGCCCTTCAGGTTCCCGGTGTCGTAACGCTTCCCCTCAAAATCTACCGCCACCATCTTGCCCTGGACACTCAGTTTTTTCAGTCCGTCGGTGAGCTGGACCTCCCCTCCGTAACCGGGGGCCTGGTTCTCCAGAATGTCAAAGATCTCCGGCCGCAGCACATAGCGGCCCAGAATGGCGTAGTTGGAAAACTTCTCCGCCAGGGCGGGCTTTTCCTGCATATCCCGGACGGCGAATACCCGCTCGTCCAACGGCTCTGCCTTGATGACTCCGTATTTTGACACCACCTCATCAGAGACCTGCTGGACCCCCACAGCAGAGGAGTCATACCGCTCAGCCTGGGCAATGATCTGGCCGATGACCGGGGTCTTGGAGCGCATGATGTCATCGCCCAGCAGCACGGCAAAGGGCTCGTCCCCCACAAAACGCTTGGAACGCCAGATGGCATGTCCCAGGCCTTTGGTCTCCTTCTGCCGGACGTAGAAAATGTTGGCCAGATCCGCGGCTTGCTTTACCGCCTCCAGCTCCTTCTCCTTCCCTGCCGCCTCCAGGCGGTGCTCCAGCTCAGGGTAGTAATCAAAGTAGTCGTCCATGGCGGACTTGGCCCGGTTAGTGACGATAAGGATATCCTCGATCCCGGCGGCCACCGCCTCTTCGATGATATATTGCAACACCGGCTTGTCCACCATGGGCAGCATCTCCTTGGGCACCGTCTTGGTGGCGGGCAGCATCCGGGTCCCCAACCCGGCGGCGGGAATGACCGCTTTGCGGACTTTCATTGGACATCCTCCTTTTTTCATACCATTGCAGGGGGAGGCGCCTTCCCCTCCCCCCAGATCTCGCAGCGCTTTTACAGAAGGGGCAAGCCCCTCCCTTACATCACAGGGTGGAAAGCCGTTTCTCCGGAATAATGGAACGGAAATACCCGATCCTGGGCAAGAGCTCCAAAAGAAGCATACCCAGAAGATAGCAAACTCCCAGTTCCCCCACGCCCACACTGAGTCCGTTGACCAGCCAGGCCATGGGGAGGGCAGCGGTAAAGCCATTGGCCTCGGCCCAGCCGATGGTAAAGCCCACCAGTACCGTATTGCAGAGCACCGGGGGCAGTGGGGCGAGCCATTTGTTATTCAGCTTGCTTGTCCACACCGCGGCGATCAGGGTGGCCGCTGAGCCCACCACGATATCCAGGGGCCCATAGGGGGAGAGCAGGTTGACGATGACACAGCCCACAAAGAGCCCCGGTACGGTGGCCGGGAACAGGAAGGGGAGCACGGTGAGGGCCTCGGCAAAGCGGAACTGGATGGGCCCGAAGGTAAGCCCGAAGATATTGCCGAAATAGCCCATCACGGCGTAGAGGGCGGCCACCATGGCGGCCAGGGTCAGGTCTTTGGTACTGAACTTGCGCATAACAAATTTACCTCCATTTTTTGTTTAGAGTATGTGCGCCACATACAGCGGCAGCGGGCCCTTACCCCGGAGACACGGCGCAACGCCTCCGGACGGCTTTCGCATTGCCGGTTGGACTGGGTGGGGAAACCAGTCGTTTTTATTATAGCACAGCCCCTCAAAAAAGAAAATAGCATTTTCCTTGTCTTTTTTCCCGACGGCTGATAGAATAGGGGCATATCAAAAAGGAGATGGGGGCTGTGGACATTCTCAAGCTGTTGGCGGCCTTTGTTCTTATTGTACTGGTGCTGGCCTTGAAAAAGCCCCTGTCCCTCGCCATGGCCATCGCCGGAGCGGCAGTCATCCTGCTCTATGGCCTGGCCCCCGATATTGCCGCCGACGCCCTTTGGCGGGGACTTACGGGCCGTCCCACCGTCAAGGCCCTGCTCATCCTCTATTCCGTCACCTTTCTTCAGCGGATGCTGGAAAAGCGGGGGGACCTTTTGAACTGCCGCAACGCCCTCAACGGCATCTTCAATGACCGGCGGATCAATGCCTCCCTGGCCCCCTGTCTGCTGGGCTGCCTGCCGGGGGGCAGTACGGTGCTCATCTGCGGCCCCATCGTCCGCCAAAGTGTGGGAGGACTCCTCTCCCCCACCGAGACCGCCGCCGTCACCTCCTTTTTCCGTCACATCCCGGAGAGCTTCCTGCCCACCTTCACCTCCATCGCCATCGCTCTGGAGCTGGTGGACGGCTATGTCACTCCGGGAAGCTTTATTCTGGCTATGGTCCCCACGGTACTGGCCCTCTTTTTTACCGGATGGCTCCTCTACCTGCGAAAGCTGCCCAGGGATACGGGCGTCACGGCTGACCAACCTGGGACCTTCTATTGGAAAATGCTGCTGCGGAGCATCTGGACCATTGGCCTTGCCATCGGCCTTATTTTGACTGCCGGCCTGCCTGTCTATGGGGCGGTGGCGGTATGTATCCTCCTTAACTTCTTTGTGGGCCGTTTCACCATCAAAGAGGTCCGGCCCTTCCTCTGCTCCGCCTTTGAGCCCCGGCTCATCGCCAACATCGTGCTGGTCATGATGTTCAAGGAGCTGCTCGACGCTGCCGGGGTCATTGCCGCCCTTCCCCAGCAACTTTCCCAGCTTCCCATTCCCTCCTTTCTGGTCTATGCCCTCCTCTTCTTCTTTGGCTCCCTTATCGCAGACAACAAGGCCATTATCGTCATGTGTATGCCCATGGCTATGGCCTCGGTGGGACCGGGGTCCTTTCTTTCCCTCTTTGTGCTCCTGATGAGCATGGGCTACGCCGCTATGCAGCTCTCCCCCGTTCATGTGTGCCTCACCCTCTGCGCCGAAGACCACAAGGTGCCCCTGGGACCCATGATCGCCAAGACGGTCCCCATGGTGGCGGTGTTCTCAGCGCTTACCTTCCTATACTATTTTGTTCTACGGGCAGTGGGGCTTTGACCGGAGGCCCATTTATCCCAAAGGGCAGACGGAGACTTCCGCGCCTGCTTACCCGCATAAAAACGTCCCGTGGAGGATCTCTCCGCGGGACGTTTTTGTGCGGCGGCTGCCCGCCCTGTCATTCAAATGATCATCGGGTCCCGTGGGCCCTCCCTCACTTTTCCGGCAGATAACTGATGGGATCCACGCTCTCCCCGTCCTTACTCATGGACAGGTGGAGATGAGAGGTCTCCGCACTTTCCGCGATGGCGCTGGTACCGACCGAGCCGATGACATCTCCTGTCCGCACCGTATCCCAGATCTCCACCGTGGGTACGGCGGCCAGATTGGAGCAGGTCGACATCACTCCATCGGCGTGGGCGATCACCACTGTAGTCCCCATCAGAGCACTGGTATAGACGTCTGTCACCGTCCCCCCCGCCGGAGCTATGACCTGGGTCCCCGCCGGGGCGGCGATATCGATGCCGTCATGGGTGCGCCAATCCCCCATGGTCTTGTCGTAGCTCAAAGTCTCCACTGCCCAGGAGCGCAGCACCTCCCCCTTCACCGGCCAGGTGAAGACTGAAGCAGTGGCTGTGGTGGGCTCTGCCGCCGGGGCCAAGGTCGTCAACTCCTGTGGGGCCGTGGCCTCAGGGATCGGCGCCGCCGTGGGGACCGGCCGGGGCGTAGCGGTGGCGGGCGGCATGGGCGCCGCCGTGGGGACCGAAACCGAGGTGGGGGCGGGGGTCACCACCACGGTGACCGACCCCGATACCGGCTTTGCCGGTTCCTGATCAAAGCCGGAGAAGAGATAATAGCCCGAAACTCCCAGCGCTGTCACGCACAGGAGAAGGACTATGTAGAAGCCCTTCCCCGCCATAAAGTCGCCGACACGATCCTGCATTGTTTTTTTCATTCGCTTTGCACCTCCGAGGGTAAGTGTTGCCATGCCCACAGGGATTTATACCCTCCCCACGCAAAATTTTCGCCTGTACTCTTTTACAATTTGTTCATTTGCTTTTCCCACCTGCCCGCTGTATAATGAGTTCTAATATTTCAAACTCAAAAAAGCTATCTTAAGCGTTTTTTAATCTTTTGTTCATGTTTCTTTTTTTCTCTTGTGCTATACTCCAAACTTGACCTGAGACCTGCAATCGGAAGGAGAACCTACTTATGTCTGAACAAAGCACCGTCCAAGCTTCCGCTAAGGAAGCGCCCAAATTCAAGGCTCCCAAAAAAAAAAAAAAATGGGTCAAGCGGCTCATCATCCTGGTGGCCGCGCTTGCCCTCCTCGTCTTTATCCTATCCCGCTGCATGGCCGGCGGAGTCCAGAGCGTATCGGGCTCCTATCTGCCCACCCCCGTTGGGATACAGGAGTTGACCGTGGCTGTCACCGGTCCGGGCACGATCAAGCCCAATGACTCCTATCGGGCCACCACCCTTATCAAGGGGGAGATCCTCACCGCCCCCTTTGAGGAGGGAGACACGGTGGAGAAGGACGACGTGCTGTTCACCATCGACGCCTCCGACGTGGAGAACGCCATCAAGCAGGCCCGCACCGGCGTGGAGCAGGCCCAGCTCTCGGTGAAGTCCGCCCAGCTCAACTACGACAGTCTCCTCCGTACCCAGAGCGATAACACCGAGGACCGCCAGGTGAAGGCCAACGCCAACGGCATTATCACCAAGGTCTATGTGGATCCCGGCGACACCGTGGCCGCCGGCGCCCCCATCGCCGACATCCTGGATCGGGACAACATGAAGCTGGAGGTCCCCTTCCACTCGGTGAACGCCGCCGGGTTCTATGTGGGCCAGTCCGCCTCGGTCACCGTCTCCGGCACCGCCGAGGTCCTCTACGGCACCATCACCGAGATCGCCGCCACCGACTCCGTGGGCCTTGGCGGCACCCTGGTGCGGAACGTGACCATCACCGTCCAAAACCCCGGCGCCCTCTCCGATACCTCCATGGGCTCCGCCGCCGTGGGGGACGTGACCTCCTCCGCCTCCGGCACCTTCCAGTACGGCGAGCGCAAACAGCTCCTCGCCAAATATTCCGGTGAGCTTCAGACCCTCACCCTGAACGAGGGTGACCGGGTCTACGACGGCCAGATCCTGGGCGAGTTCAAGGAGACCAAGATGCAGGACCAGATCGACGCCGCCGCCATCCAGCTGGACAACGCCCGCCTGGCCCTCCGCAACGCCCAGGACAGCCTGGAACGGGCCCAGGACAGCCTGGAGGACTATACCATCACCTCCCCTATCACCGGCACCGTCATCGAAAAGAATTATAAGGAGGGGGACAACTACGACCCCTCCACCGCCTCCTCCACCGGAGCCAACGCCTTCCTGGCGGTCATTTATGATATGTCCCGCCTCACCTTTGACATCAACGTCTCCGAAATGGACGTGGTCCGGGTCCAGGCTGGCCAGAAGGTCACCTTCACCGCCGACGCCCTGGACGGACAGGAGTTTACCGGCGTGGTGGAGAAGGTGAACATCAACGGCACCACCCAGAACGGCAACACCTCCTATCCCGTCACCGTGGCAGTGGACGGCAACGGCCAGGACCTGGCTGCAGAGGGCCTTCTCCCCGGCATGAGCGTCTCGGCCAACATCATCGTGGAGGAGGTAGGCAGCGTCCTCTGCGTCCCTGTGGACGCCATCCAGCGCTCTGAGACCCCCTACGTCCTGGTGGCCGGGGAAGGTGCCCTGGATGAAAACGGCGGCCTGGCGGACTTTACCAAACTGGAACAGCGCCCGGTGGAGCTGGGCCGGAACAACGATGAGTACATTGAGGTCCTCTCCGGACTGGAGGAGGGGGACGTGGTCTTCATCCCCAACGCCGCCTCCAGCTTTATGAGCGCCATGATGGGGATGTAAGCCATGGAACACCTCATCGAATTCAAAGACATCTACAAAATTTACCAGATGGGCGAGGAGACCGTCCACGCCCTGGACGGGGTCAGTCTCGCCATTGACCCCGGGGAGTTCGTGGCCATCGTGGGCCAGTCGGGTTCCGGCAAATCCACCGCCATGAACATCATCGGCTGTCTGGACGTGCCTACGTCGGGCACCTATCACCTGGGGGGCGTGGACGTCTCCACCATGGAGGACGACCAGCAGGCCGAGATCCGCAACAAGATGCTGGGCTTCATCTTCCAGCAGTATAACCTCATCCCCAAGCTCAACGTCCAGGAGAACGTGGAACTGCCCCTCCTCTACGCCGGGGTCTCCGCCGAGGAGCGCCATGAGCGGGCCATCCGCTCTCTGGAGCGGGTGGGCCTTGCCGACAAACGGAAAAACCTGCCCAGCCAGCTCTCCGGCGGCCAGCAGCAGCGGGTGTCCATCGCCCGGGCCCTGGCGGGGAACCCCTCGGTGATCCTGGCCGACGAGCCTACCGGAGCCCTGGACTCCCGCACCGGCCGGGAGGTGCTGGCCTTCCTTCAAAAGCTCAACGCCGAAGGGGACACCGTGGTCCTCATCACCCACGATAACTCCATCGCCGTGAAGGCCAAGCGGATCATCCGGCTCCAGGACGGCAGGATCATCTACGACGGGGACTCTCAGGATCCCCAGGCCGTGGTCCAGCCCCAGGAGGAGGCCGTGCCCGATGACGGCTTCGCCCAGCTGCTGGGAGAGGAGGCCAAAGCATGAACCTAAGTCAATCCTTCAAGCTGGCGGTCAAGAGCCTTCTGACCAGTAAGATGCGATCCCTGCTCACCATGCTGGGCATCATCATCGGCGTGGCCGCCGTCATCATCATCACCTCCCTGGGTAACGGCATGCAGAACTACATGAACGACCAGTTCGAGGAGATGGGCTCCAACCTGGTCCAGGCCCAGGTCTATCTCACCGGCTCCTCTTTGGACGTGAAGGCCGACGATATGTACGCCCTGGTGGAGAAGTATCCCCAATACCTCTCTGGAGTCACTCCCTATAACACTGTTCAGGGCGTGGTCCGTCAGGGCAGCGACGAGTTCAAGCGCTCCAGCGTCTACGGCGTGGGCGAGACCTTCTACAATGTCGACAAGAACACCATCATGACCGGCTCCTCCCTGGGCAAAGGCCGCTTCCTGTCCTATGTGGATGTGGAGCGGGAGATGGCGGTGTGCGTCATCGGCTCCTATCTGGAGCAGAAGGCCTTCGGCGGGGACGCTCTGGGCAAGACCCTCACCATCTCCGGAGCCCCCTTCACTGTGGTGGGGGTGCTGGAAAAAAGCGGGGACAACTCTGAGGGCAGCAGCGACGACTGCATCTACATCCCCTATACCCAGGCCAACCGGCTGGGCGGTTCCCAGTGGTACATCCTTTATATGTTCACCTCCACCGACCGCTCCACTGCCGCCACGGCCAAGGGCATCGTGGAAAACCGCCTGTTCAAGGCCTACCACGACACCGACTACTACGTAGTCTTGACCTCGGCGGAGATGATGGACGCCATGGACTCCATGGTGAACCTGCTCATGGCCATCCTCACCCTCATCGCCGCCATCTCCCTGCTGGTGGGCGGCATTGGCATCATGAACATCATGCTGGTCTCGGTCACCGAGCGCACCCGGGAGATCGGCATCCGCAAATCCCTGGGGGCCAAGGGCCGGGATATCCGCAGCCAGTTCATTATCGAGGCGGGCACCACCTCGGCCATCGGTGGCACCATGGGCATCATCCTGGGCATCATCATGGCCAATGTGATCACCAGCGTCATCGCCCTGGTCCTGGGCACGGGCAACGACGGCTTTGTGGCCGTCCCCACCTTCCAGGGCATCGCCGTGGCCTTCGGCGTCAGTGTGGCCATCGGCGTAGCTTTCGGCTATCTGCCCGCCAACAAGGCCGCTAAGCTCAACCCCATCGACGCCCTGCGCTATGATTGACCCCCTTTTCCTTTCACCCTTACCGGGTCCTCCGCGCTGCGGCGATCCGTCCCCCATCCTCACACAAGGAGCGAGAAATATGAAAAAACGATTGCTTTCCCTTCTGCTCACCGGAGTCCTGCTGGGCTCCCTCCTCCCCGCCGCCCTGGCCGCCCCTGCTCCGGTGGAGGATATGGCCCAGGTCCTTGCCGCCCTGGATATCATGTCGGGCAACGAAAACGGCGACCTGATGCTCACCCGCACTGTAACGAGAGCGGAGTTTACCAAGCTGGTCGTCGCCGCCTCCCCTCTGGGAGAGAATGTGGGGGCCACCACCAGCGTCTCCCCCTACCCCGACGTACCCTCCGCCCACTGGGCCGCTCCCTATGTGGAGGCCGCCGTGGCCGCCGGATACGTCAACGGCTATCTGGATGGCACCTTCCACCCTGATGAGAATATCACGTTGGCCATGGGCGTCACCATGGCGGTGCGCCTGCTGGGCTACAGCGACCTGGACTTCTCCGGCGCCTGGCCCGCGGGGCAGATGACCCTCTACCACAACCTGGATCTGGATGAAGGGGTCTCCGTCGGACAGAATAGCCCTATGACCCGACAAGACGCTATGCATCTCTTTTACAACCTCCTCACCGCCAAAACCAAGCAGGGCCAGACTTACCTCACGGTCCTCAAGCCCACCCTTCCCCTCCTCACCACAGCCGGGGAGATCGACCGGGTGGCCCTCATCAACTCCGCTATGGAGGGGCCCGTGGTCATGGAAACAGGCTGGCAGGCCAAAGTGAATTTTGACGTGGACACCGCCACGGTGTACCGCTCAGGCAAGCTCTCCACCCTGGCTGCTCTCCAGCAAAACGACGTCGTCTACTGGTCTAAATCCATGC
Organism: uncultured Pseudoflavonifractor sp.; assembly: GCA_947577065.1. GTDB lineage: Bacteria > Bacillota > Clostridia > Oscillospirales > Oscillospiraceae > Vermiculatibacterium. The sequence continues at coordinate 21,795 of CANPTT010000003.1, read as the reverse complement.
GGACTCTGTGGGCGTACTCCAACAAGGTGACCGGTCTTTATCAGGCTGTCTCTCCCAATGCCTCCAGCCCCAATTCCGTCACGGTGGCGGGCAAGACCTATTCCATTGAGACCACCTCTGCCGCCTACGCCCTGTCCAATCTGGGAGAATATAAGACCGGGGATACCGTTACCCTTCTGCTGGGCCGGGACGGAGGGGTGGCCGCTGTAGCCGCCCCCGCCAGCGTCAACGGTACCATGGTAGGCGTGGTGTCTGCCGTAAGCGACAGCCCCTATACCGATTCCAATGGCAACGCCTACACCGCCAAGACGGTACGTTTTACCGCCACCGATGGCAACGTCTACTCCTACCCTGTGGAGGCCAGCTCCACCCTTAAGGCGGGCAGTCTGGTGCAGGTGGTCCTCACCGCTGGGGGAGAAGCTCAGATCACCCGTCTGAACCAGTCCTCCCTCTCGGGCAAAGTGAACGCCGCCGCCGATAAGCTTGGCTTCACCCCCTTTGCCGGAAACGTAGAGATCCTGGACATGAACGATGACGGTCTGGCCGTCAAGGTCTATCCCAGCCGTCTGGCAGGCATGACTCTGGATAGCAAGGATGTGAAATACGTCCGCAAGAATGCCGTCGGAGAGATCGATATCCTGATCCTTGACGACGTCACCGGGGACCTGTACTCCTACGGCGTCCTCACCTCGGTGCAGGAAACCGACATGGCCGCCATGGGCGTTCTCATGGGAGTCTACCAGTACGATGTAGGAGGACAGAGCTATGTCTATCAGATGTCCTCCGGCATCCTAAACCTGTCCACCGGGCCCATCAAGATCCAGGGCCCTCTCCAGGCCCCCAGCAAATTGTCCAAGCTCAGTTCGGTCCGTTTGGAGACGGTAGACACGCTCAGCGCCGTCACCCAAGATAACAGCTCCTTCCCCATGGCAGACGGGGCAGCGGTATATGAACTGGCCGACGATGCGTACCGTCTCAGCAGCCTGGAGCGGATCCGGACGGGATACCAGCTCACCGGATATTACGACAAGCCCGCCGCCGAGGGCGGCCGCATTCGGGTGGTCGTGGCAAAAGCAAAATGAAGGAAGCAAAAAGGGCACAGCGTCTGAAAGCGCTGTGCCCTTTTTCCTTTCCGGGTTTCAATCGCTCCCCGCGGCCGCCGAACAATGGAATTTGTCACCTTATTGTAACCCCTCAAAGGTTGACATCCGTCTACCTCTGTGGTAGGATAAAATCGCAAGGTAGACATTTGTTCACCAAAAAGGAGGTATCCCTATGAAAGTGAATCTGTCCGACGGCGAGTGGAAGCTGATGAACAAGCTCTGGCAGGGCGCGCCCCTCACCATCACCCAGCTCACCGCCGCCCTGCACTCCGAGACGGGCTGGGGCAAGCACACCGTCATCACCATGCTCTCCCGGCTGGAGGGCAAGGGGGCGGTGGAGCACGACGGCGGAAGCCCCAAGCACTACAGCCCCAAGCTGAACCAGGAGGACGCGGCCCGGAGCGAGACCCGCAGCTTCCTGGACAAGGTCTACGGGGGCCGGCTGGGGCTGATGATGTCCGCCATGGTAGACTCCCGGGCCCTCACCCAGCAAGATATTGACGAACTTACCGCCATTTTGGAAAGTGCAAAGGAGGGAAATTGACATGATGAAGGAAATTCTCATCACCTCAACGGCTCTGATCCTGGCCCTGCTCCTCATCCGCCGGGTGTTCCGGGGGGTGCTGTCCCGCCGGTTCCAGTACGCTTTGTGGGGGCTGGTGCTGGTGCGGCTCTTAGTGCCCGTGAACCTTCTCCCGGCGTCTGATTTCTCCGTCCTCACCGCCGCCAAGCCTATGGAGCAGGCGGTAACTGCCCGGCTGGACCGGATCACTCTCACCCCTGTCCGGCCTGAAAACATCCAAGCCCCCGAAAACCCTTTGGACGCGCCTCCGGTTTTGGACCATGCGGCGCCGGAGGGCCCTCTGCCCCAGATCGTTGAACCGGGAACCGTTCCCGATCTTAACCCCGCCTCCGGAATGACCGCCGGGGAGATCATGGCTCTGGTCTGGAAGGTGGGCATGGCCCTGATGGGCGGCTTCTTCCTTCTGAGCAATCTTATCTTTTCCCATAAATTGCGAAAATCCCGTCGGGCCTTCGAGTCGAAGGCCGCCCTGCCTGTCTATCTGGTCCCCGACGGGGTCATCCCCTCCCCCTGCCTGTTCGGGCGGAGCATCTATATCACTCCGGCGGTGGCGGCAGATGAAAACAAGCTGCGCCATGTGCTGGCCCATGAATCTACCCACGCCAAGCATTGGGACCCGGTGTGGTCCCTTCTGCGGTGCCTGTGCCTCACCATCTACTGGTTCGACCCCTTGGTCTGGATCGCCGCCGCCTGCTCCAAGACCGACTGCGAGCTGGCCTGTGACGAGAGCGCGCTGAAGGCTCTGGGGGAGCAGGAGCGCATCCCCTACGGCCAGACCCTTCTGTCCCTCATTCCGGTGAAGAAGGCCTCCAACCCCATGCTGGCCGCCACCACCATGACTTCCGGAAAAAAGCAACTCAAGGACCGGGTCACCCGCATCGCCAAACGGCCCCGGCAGCTGGTAGCCGCCGCGCTGGCGGTGGCGGTGCTGGCAGGGGTGGTGAGCGCCTGCACCTTCACGGGAGGAAAGGGCGAGCCTACGCCAAGCCCCTCCCAGGGTCCCACCGAGAACACCTTCCGCCCCCTCACCGGGGAGGAGCTGCGGTGGTTCAACGAGGAATTTTTTAACTCCTCCGGCAGCGGCAAAGACCAAGTCTATGCCGTCTCAGGCGACGGGTATCAGGAATACTACAATATCCGCAACCAGTTCCTTAACTCCGCCTTCAACCTCTATGACAAGCCGGAGGACATCGACCTATTCCAGCTGTTCTACTGCGACGGCACCATGCTTAGTGGGGAGGAGCATAATGCCATTTGGGGCGGGGAGATGAATTGCCCCGAATACAAGATAACCGCCGAAGAGATGGACGAAATTCTGAAGGAGCATACCGGCCTGACTCTGGAGCAGACCAACAAGGTGGGACTGGAGAACTTCACCTATCAGAACGATACCTACTACTGGGGCCACGGGGACACCAACTACCCCGGGGACATCGAGATCGTCTGCGGCACCCGGGAGGGAAGCACCGTCAGGCTCTACCACCACGGCTGGAACAGCGGCTCGGAGTGGTACTGCACCACCCTGGAGGCCCAGCCGGACGGCGGCTACTGGTTTGTCTCCAATCAGGAAAGCCAAGCCCCCGCCATCTCCACCCCCCTCCCCGCCTGGGAGCCGGAGGCGACCGTCTCCCTGGGGGACCTGGCCCCCTACGCCGCCCCGGCGGTGACGGTGACCGACTACCCGAACCATTATTCCTTCAACTATGAGACCAGCTACGCCAACTGGAACATCGACGACCATCACATCGCGGTATACAAAGCGGCGGACGGCGTGGTGTACGCCGCCTATGAGGAAAACGATATCTACCACGTGTTCCAGTCCGGCCTGCCGGAAAACCACAACTGCGTATTTTTCTACAAAGACCTTCTGGGCCATGACGGCTTCTGGCTGGACTACTTCGGCCCCTATGAGGACAGAGACGGCGTCGGTACCATCCGGGATTATTACTATTTTGACGGCAGCGGCGTGCTGACCCTGCTGGCCCGGTGTCAGGGGGAGAGCCAAATCATAGACTTGGACGGGGACGGGCAGAGCGAGCTTGTCGCCCCCCGGCAGCTCTTTTTCCAGCGGGAGGGCGTGGTCTACGAGGCCCGGCTGGACGAACTGCTCCTCTCCGCCTGCCCGGAGCTTTCCTACTGGGACTATGAGCGGTGGGATAAGTATGGAAAGTGCCTCTACGCCAATGGGCTGACAGACGGCGTGACTTCCGACCCGGCCATGTGGGAGCGGTACCTCTACTTCGACGGGGAAAACCTTCTGGTCTATAAAAACGAAAAGTCCACCACGGACCATATGGTGGACGGGATCTCTGACGGGGTCCCCGGTGAAGTGGTGGCCAAGGCCTGGGAATACGCCCAGCAGGTCTATCAGGAGCCAGGCGACGGCGTGGGCGAGTTGGACGACTGGCGGGTGGAATCCTTTGACGGTCCCTATACCTACTCCTACGGCGGGGCCACGGTGGAGATGTGGCAGTTTAATTACGAGCTCCACACCACCACTCCGGGGGATGTGGTGCTGGCCGGGGGCCGGTACATGACCGAGGACCACTGGGTCTCCCCCGGCTATCCCGGCTGTGACGCCCTGTTCTTTGAGGTGAAGGGCGGCGAATATCGCTATCTGAACTGCCGTATGGTCCAGGAAAGCCCGGAGTCCCAATATGTCAATGAGCAGGTCCTCCTTCTGATGGAGGAAAAAGGCATAGAACTCCCCGACGGCTCCACCTACGCCCAGCTTTGGTTCCAGAAGCGACTGGACCGCCTTGCTGTGAGAGATACGGTAAGGATCCAGTATGACGACGGTCAGGGGAACAGTGGAACCTACACCGTGCCCCCCCGGGAGGACAACGGCTCCTACTATCTAAACCAGATGAAGGACAACGATGTGGTCTGGAGCTGGGCCCAGGCCCCCGCCGCCGACCCTGCCGGACCTTCCGTGACCCTCTCCAGCCCTGACTGGTACGAAACGCTCCGGTTCTGGAAGGACAGCGGCCTTGTGATGTATAAACAGGAAAACCGGGAACCTGAGTGGTATGAGGTCCAGTATGACGGCGACCCTGCCCAAGATGTGTTCGCTTACCGGGCCTACCCCTACTATCAGGCCCGGGGCTGGTTCGACGACGCGGAGTGGAAGGCCATGGAAGGAGCCATGCCCCTGATCCCGGATGAGGGCGAGGGCCAGAGCTACCTGAACATCGCCCAAGAGTGGGCCCAGGCCCACGAGGGCCTTATGACCCGGCTCTCCCCCGGCGGCAGCATGAGCTGCAGCTATGTGAAGGTGACGGGGGTAGGGACCTTGGAGGATATGCCCGAGACTTGGTTCCCTTGGGACATCGTAGACTATCCCCACTTTGCCTTTACCTATGATGTGGCCTTCGTCCCCGAAAACCAGGACGCCCTCAACACCCTGATGGCGGGCAACACCGGGCCATACGAGGGCGGCGACCCCGACGTACCGGAGGGAGCCTTTGCATACTCCCGCCGGGGCAGCATGTACCTGAAGGACGGATACTGGTACTGCGGAGGCGTGGGTACCGGCTGAGAACGGAAACGGGACTGTCCCTCCGGACAGTCCCGTTTTTTACACCATCATCCCCACACACCACGCCGCCGTAGCCGCCAACGCCCCCAGGGCCGCATAGCCCGGCGCAGGTATTCTTTGCCACCAGCGGCTTTTTCTCTTTTTTACAAACCCGTCGGCCACCCTTCTGGCCTCCTCTACCACCTGGTCGGCGGTAACTCCCCCCTGGCCGATGATCCCCTCCCGGACGATGAAGATGGCCTCCTCAAAAAAACGGCGGTCCGGCGACTTCACCACAATGACCCGCTTGCTGATCCCTTTGATCATGGGACTCCCTCCCTGTCGGTTTCTGCTTCCAGTATGGCCCAGAAGGGGAAAAATCATACCGGCATATCCCCCGCTCCCCCGGCGTAAACTGACAGGACGGGAGGAGAGACCATGGAGGAGAAACGGCCCTGGCTGGCTCTGGCGGTGATATTTTGGATAAATATCGCCATTATCCTGCTATTTCAGACATTTTTATAGAAGGAAAAAGACGCCCGTCCCTTCCAGGGAACGGACGTCTTTTTCAAATTACCCCTCCATATGACGGCCCAGAAAACCGGACATGGACTGGAGAAGCTTGTACTCGGTCTCCCCACTGCTGGAGCCCAAGTCCCCCTCCTCATCGGCGAAGAGGACACAGCCCAACACATCCCCCTCAGCCAGGATCGGGGCGGCACAGGCCACAAAGAACTTGGAGGTCTCATCGCTGACAGGCATGGGGGTCTCCCCCGGCTGGTACTGATAGATCTTCCGCCCCTCCAGCACCGCCTCCAGCCGCTCTCCCAGCCGCTTATCCACCATGTCCCGGCGGGGAGCTCCCGCCACGGCAATGCAGCTGTCTCTATCGGTAATGACACAGACATGACCCGTGGTCTTGTTCAGGGTCTCACACATTTGGGCGGCAAAGTCGCTCAGCCCTCCCATAAGGGAATATTTTTTGAAGATGACCTCGCCGTCCTTATCGGTGTATATCTCCAGCGGGTCGCCGTCATAGATATTGTTGATGATAAAAAGCCTATCCGGACGCTTAGCAGCAGTCTGAACCAGGGTCATTGGGTTACCATCGAGCATCATCGGAGCCATCGCTGCGACCGTTTCCTTCTGACTCTTCGCCTGCTCTCCTTTTTCATCTACTCTAACTTCGGTTAGGCCCTGGAGGAGCATATCGATGTTTGGTCTTAGTTTCACCTCAATCCGATCTTCAAAGACTTTAATCCTTTCCACAATCATTTGGACATCTCTTTTAGTAAGCCTATCTTTCGCTAAGATTTCATCAAGCACCTCAAACACGTCCTTGGCAACTCGGTTCACCACAGCAACAGTATTATGGCGATCCTGCTGCATCTTCAGCATTGTGTTGTACATTTCGACCCTCTTAATGATGTCGTTCTCCAGATCATCATAAGTCTCGGTCAACAAATCCTCGTTGTCGGGATGCCGCAGAATGTCACGAACCCTTTGCCTTTTCACCACCTTGAGCTCCTCATGCATCTCTTGAATCTTTTTTTCTATTTCCTCAACCGACTGGTCTGATACAACCGGCTCAACTCTCTCTTTTTTCAGACTCTCGTTTATTTTCTGAAGCATCTCCTCAGAGCCGGTCCGGAGAATGCGAACATACATTTTCAGCAACTCATCCAGGCGGTCAGCCCGGATATGGTGGCTCGTACACCCACTCCTTAGCCCAAACTTGTGGTATCGTCCGCAGTGATAAGCCTCCCGGAGATGGGGTTGACTCAGTGCAAACATGGGATGCCCGCAATCCCCGCATTCCAAAAGGCCAGAATAGACATTATCGTACTTTCGTATTCCTACATAAAACTTCTTCCCCCTGGTCCTCACGTCCCTCATAGCCTGAACAGCAGCAAAATCTCTCTTCGAGACGATTCCCTCATGGTGATCCTCAATGACAATCTGATCGTGTGGCTCAATCTTCACATCTTTGCCATTGATTTTCTCTCTGGTGTACTTCCCTTGTCTAAACGTACCAATATAAAAATCGTTCTCCAATATGTGCTGGACGGAAATGATAGCCCACTCAGGGCGGCACTTTCTCTTATACTCAAATCCGGCTGCCTCTTTTCGCTCCCGCTCAACCATCCTTGGCGTTGGGTAATTATTCTCAGTGAGGTAAAGGGAAATCCTCTTGTAGCCCCAGCCATCTAAATAGAGCGAATAGATTTTTCGGACGATCTCTGCCTCAACCGGTACTATCTCAAACTTCTTCTGTGGGGTAACTACATAGCCAAATGGGGCAGCGCAAATCCACTGCCCATCCTTTTGCCTCCGTTTAATGACGTTTCTAACCTTTTTGCTCGTATCTGTCACCGGCATCTCATTGATCAGAAACTGAAATTGGATTTTGAGCCAGTCATCATCATTTGGAAAGTCGATCCCATCGCCAATAGATATGATCCTAACTCCTGCATCCCGCAGGTCTTCCAATTCCACCAAGCCACGAGAATTGCGCCGTGAAAAACGGGAGAAGTCTTTGACTACCAAAATGTCGTACTCATGGCTCATCAACCCTCGGCGCATCTTCTGATACCCCTCCCGCTGCTCGAAGGTATATCCAGAACGATCTCGATCCTCGAAGAAATCCAGAGTGCTTCCAGGGAATCTCGCTTTTACAAAATCCTCAATGATGGCCTTTTGATTTTCGATCGAGACGTTATCTCGGTCAAGCTCCTCATCAACTGAAATTCTGGTATAGCCAGCAAAGTGATAATTGCAAAGCATGATAATCTCTCCTTTATCTTCGTTCTAACCCCTCTACAATTACTTACTATGAAAGCATCAAAATAACAACAAAAAAAAGAAGGGAACTGAGGGATATAATCCCAGTTCCCTCCTCCTTTTTGATTGGGTCATACTTCGATCGCAGCACCAATTTGCCGTTCTTTCTCACATAATTCCCTGTAATTTGAGCATACAAGGGCACTTGCTGCTTCAAGCAGTTCCTCATTGCCCGAATGAAAGAAGGCAACAAGGTACCCTGCCTTTTTGAAAATACTGGCATCCTTCCGTGCTTTTTCCAGGAATTTATCATCTTCTTTTTCCCCGTTTGTAACCCAAACGGTAAAAAGCTTCTTATCCGGGTCGATAATCACTTTCAAGTAGCCCACCTCAGAATGCAGCGCTTGTATCCGAAATGATAACCCAAAGATTACCATATTATTCCAGATAATTAGTTGCCGCAGATTGTGGTGGACCCTGTGAACCCCTTTCTCAAACGCTTTGAAGAGCCCTTCCACATAATAAATGTAGAAAAACCCCACCTATCGACCACCCTTCAAAGAGAACTTTTTTGTGCCAGATTTCATTGACCAGGGCCGGCTTCCTGCCTCAATAAGCCCAAGGCTTCTACCATTTCGGCCTGCCTCTCCATCTTTTCAATAAATGCTTTCTCGTCTTCGATATTCAGATGCGAGGGCATAACCGTGAAGTCATTGAACATGATCCGCAATTTATCAATGACCTTCTCAATATGGTAGTGGCCGGCGTACCACCTCTCGTACTTAAGCTTCTTCTCGATCTCTCCAAGCCATTCCTCAGTGGACTTGTCCACCTGGCTCTGATCGATCCCCGGAATAAATGCCTCAGTCGGCTCATATCGCAAAGGCACAGTGTGGGACAGAACCACATCGATTTTCCAGTTCCTCTCTTCCAGAACCCGTTCAACCTTTGCTTTGATTTCGTCTGAAGGCTGTTCATCCGGGAACCATGACCAACCTTTGGAGAGCCTATAGTACTTGTCTATGCTGTAGGCTCCACCGATAACGATACATTCATACCCACAGAAGTTATATACCTCACCATCGATCGCAAAGACTATGTTGGGGTACTCGGGCTGCACCCACACCTTACCACCTCGATACTCCTGCTGGACATACCCAAGCTTAGGGCCAGGCCGCTTTTCATGATTTCCATGGATGCAAAAGAGAGTAATCGGTAGGCTGGCGAGCAGTTCCTTGTTGGGCCGGTCTCCCTTTTCGCTCCGGAAGTTTATCCCAGCATCGCCAAGAATGATGAGGGTATTCCCCTTTTCCAGTTCGTGCTCCTTGGTGAACTGGACGATCCTTTCAAACCGGCCATGCGTGTCACCGGTGAGAACCACAAAGTTTTCCGGTGCCATCAGTTCCCAGATATGGGCATCTACTTCCTCCCGGGTATAACACCTTTCCGATCGTTCTGCTTCCTGCAGCAGTTCATCGAGCATCCTTTTTGCCTCTTCCTTGTCCATTGTACTTTCCTCCAATCTTATTTGCTCCCCTTAAGAGGGGTATAGCCTCATCCTGGCAGGGTCAGCGGTATCGAGAACGATTGAGACCATCAAGATCTACCTGGCCCTCAAGTCAAAAAACCTCCCAGTTTTCCTCCAGGATGGCGACATTCTGGCTCAGCGTGTCACCGGCGAAGAACTGATCGGAATCGTTCCGGAGGGTGTCGTGCCCGTCTACTGCAGCACCTGGTTCCCCGGACAGAATGTGATCTCGTTTATGAACCTTCCTGATGATGCTCCGGAAAAGCTGGCAGAGAAATGCACCTGGCAGGAGATCGTCCTGCCTCAACTAAAGGGAGGAGAGTCAGAATGAGTGGTGGACGCTTTTGCCATGTGGATTCCAGCTTGAAGGATGAGATCTTTGGAATGGCCAGACAGCCGTGGAATGTTTTTGAGGACAGGGAGATCTCTGAGCTCATTTGGGATGTGTTTGACCTCATCCACGACTATGACTGGTATGCATCCGGAGATACTGACAAGGATACCTATCTGGAAAGAAAGAATGCATTTAAGAACAAGTGGTTCCAAATGCCCCGGGAGGTGCGCATCCAACGTATCATCGATGAGTCGATAAATGATCTGCGCACAGAACTCTATGAGGCCTTTGAAATTACCCCGGAAAGCGATCAAGGAGGATCGGATCATGGAAAAAAGTAAGTGTCCCGGCATCTCAAAGGAATGCTTCTGCCAAGCGCTCAAGCTCATTCAGGAGCAGGGTGAGATCAATGAGAAGTTCGAGAAGGCCCTGCAGCTTGTTGGCAATGGCCACTATGTCTTTGGCACCGGCAACAAGTACTATGAGGCCCTCTTGGCGATTCTGAAGGAGGCGCTGGACGATCAGTTCGACTATATCAGCTGGTGGCTTTATGAAGGGGCTCCGGACTACATGATCTGGTCCAGCGATGGGAAGATGCAGTGGTGTCTCAAAGAGCCCGGAGATCTCTATGACTACATCCTGGACCCGGACGGAAGGAAAGGTGAGTCCAGTGCTGAATGACGAAGACAAGGCGATCCTGTCTGAAGTATATAAGACCGCCTGCATGAAGCACATCAACAAATTCCTTCTCAAAGAAGGCGTCATCTCCCAGGAGGTGTACTGGAAGATGAGCACAAAACTCATCTCAGTCGAGAATGAAGTCCAGAGGCGAGCCGAGGCATTGCGTGAGAGGAGAGAACGTGAGTCTCGACTTGTCGGATCAAAAGAATAATGGTAAAATATGTCTGGAAGGAGTTGCATTCTCCATGAAAAGGGTTTGGCTATATGGGAGATCCAGCGCAGTAATTCCCGAAGATCGTGTACGAGCAGAGCTACAGGATCTGTATGGGGACGACATTGACCCCGATGCGCTTCTTTCTTCCCTTCGTAGCGAATACGATAAAGAGCTTGAGTTACCGGCCTCGGCCAATGGCACACCCTTCGCCGCTTTGATCAAGTACGCCAAGGAGCATGACTACCAGATCGTTGGCTTAAGCTTTGATCTATCCTCCTGGGAGTATCCCGACCGTGTCGGCCTCAAGACTGCTGCGGAAGCAGTCCTCTCCCACGCAGCAGACGCCATCCTCATGAGGAGTATTTCTGAGATTGCCCGGGATGCTCGCTTTGTCCACGAGTTCGAATCATGCCTGGGCGGTATGCATACTGTGATCACCTTGCTCCAGGACAACACCGACATAGCCTTCCTTGCAGCTATGACCGCTCCCGATTCAGAGCCACCTGTTGGCAGCGAGGAAGATGCTGAGTAGGCTCAACAGATGTTGACAACAGCAGTACACATATGTTATAATCAACACAACAGAATTTGACCTACTCTGTCCACTTTTGTTGTTAGGTGGTGATCCTCTATGCTATATGAGTATCTGACGACCAATTACAAGCCCAACGAGCCCATCTTTCTGACAGATGTCAAGCTCCCCTCTGTAAACGACAACACGCTCCGGGCGATGTTCAAAAAGCTCTGTGACACAGGAAAGCTCAGGCGCTTTGATAATGGGGTTTACTACCTGCCGTCAGAGTCTCGGCTCAAGGGCAGCACAGGCCTCACCCCCGAGGTTGTTGCCAGCTACAAGTATATTGAGCGTGGCGGCAAGATCGATGGATATTATACTGGCTTCACGCTTTCCAATATGCTTGGCCTCACCACGCAGGTTCCCTACACCATGGAGATCGTTTCAAACTATGCCAGCGGGAACTACCGAGTTGTCTCTCTGGCTGGCCGGAAGATTGCCCTCCGGCGTCCCCGGACGGAAGTGACGGGCAAGAACCGTCGTGTACTTCAGTTCCTTGACTTTCTGAAGGATTATGAGGAGTATGTGGATGGCAGTCTTGAGGAGGTCTCTGCCCGGCTGGCGCAGCTTGCAAAGACCTACGGCATTACCAAGCAGGACATCGACCGGTATATCGCCCTCTTCCCCGAGAAAGTCTATAAAAACTTCTATGACTTGAGGTTATATGATGTATTTGCATGAAGACAAAGACCTCTTCCGAGAGGCAGTGATGTCCGCCGCCACAGCTTTGGGACAGCCAGTCCCGATCGTGGAGAAGGACTACTATGTGACCATGATCCTCAGGCTTCTTTCTGAACGTGCGCCGGCGTGCGTGTTTAAGGGCGGCACATCGCTTTCTAAGTGCCACCACGCCATCGATAGGTTCTCCGAGGATATCGACATCACCTTCTCCGAAAACCTCTCTCAGGGGCAGCGGAAGCGGCTTAAGAACGAGATCATTCTCAGCATCAGCGAGGAACTGGGACTTCCCATCTCCGACTGGAAGGATACCCGGAGCCGCAGGGACTATAATCGTTATACCTTCACCTACACTCCTCTCGCCAGCTATCCCACCGAGGCTCTTTCTGCTGGCGTCATGCTTGAGACCGCCCTTGGGTCCATCGCCTTCCCGACAGAGCAGAAGACGGTGGACAGCCTGGTCTATCAGTTCCTCATGAGGGAGAATGCCGAAGTCGTCGAGGAGTATTGTCTCCAGCCCTTCACAATGACGGTACAGACCCTGGACCGGACCCTGATTGATAAGGTGTTCGCCCTGTGTGACTACTATCTGGAGGGGCAGATCAAGCGGCATTCCCGGCACATCTATGACATCTATATGCTCATGCCCAAGGTGGTCATGGATGACGCATTCGGTGCGCTCGTGGAGGAAGTACGGGCGCATCGGGCAAAGATGACCATCTGCCCATCCGCCCAGCCCGGCGTCAGCATCTCCTCTTTGCTGAAGGAGATCCTCGACAAGGGCGTCTACAGGCAGGACTACGACACGATCACCAACTACTTCCAGAATCATCCGCTGCCCTATGATGAGGCCATTAAGGCCATCCAGCAGATCATTGACCTTGGCATCTTTGACTCTGAGGAAAAGCGCACAGAGCATCTCCTCTCAGTTGCAGATAAGATCATCGAGGAAAACCGAGAAGCCTATGAAGCCCTGGCAAAAGACACGCAAGAATAAACAAGATGGAGGAATAGATTATGACAGATCCTAAGAACAAGAGCTTTGAAGATCAGGTAAAAGGTATGAAGGAGATTGCGTCCAAGGTGGCTGGAGAGGTCATGGACAAGGCCACCCCCGATGGCATTACCGCTCTCCTCAAGAAGGCTGCTGCCGGCGGGATCGACACCGTCATGTTGGCAGACCTGGAGCGTCTGGCTTCTGATCCCGGTGAGCTCAAAGAGATCATTGAAAAGCTCAAGGCCTTTGGAGTGAAGGTAGTGGAGGCCGCTAAGTCTGCGACTTATACACGGAAGTGATTGTCCATTCATTCCACCATACCCTTTTGAGATAGGAGTCATCTGCCACCAACATTTGCGTTCTCCAGGATTATTCCCTTCCCGAGGAGGTTTGCTATGCATGATTTTGACAGAGAGTGAGTCGCTCGCTTCAAAACTGGTAGCAAAGAGTCAGGGTTGCTACCAGCACATCATCTGTTCGGAAACAATCTCAATCAGCATCTTATTGGGCAGTAAGGAGTATCGTTGATTATCTCTTCCTATGAAGGCCAAAAGATCCCAAATAAGATGCGAGCGAGATTCTGCCGAATCATATCGAGAACCTATGCTGGTGACAGAGATGATAATATATGAGCGGTGGGGCGGATTCCCTCTTTGCCCACGTTGCCATATCTCGTTGGAAAGAGAATTTCAGAGTTATTGTGACCGCTGTGGCCAATGCCTCCAATGGACCGGGTATCCGAAAAACGCCTTGATACGCAAGTGTCCCGCACCACGGCGTCCTCAATCACCCACCACCGGAGCCATCGGCCCCACTACATAGATAACGGGGGAATGCGATATGCCGTTTCAAATCGTCCATGGGGATATTACTGAAATGAAAGTCGATGCCATCGTCAACGCTGCCAACAGCTCGCTGTTGGGCGGTGGCGGAGTGGATGGCGCTATTCACAGTGCTGCCGGCATTGGGCTCTACAAAGAATGCCTCACTTTGGGCGGATGTGAGACGGGCGATGCGAAGATCACCTTGGGCTATAATCTTCCCTGTAAGCATGTGATCCATACCGTGGGCCCCATTTGGCAAGGCGGCAATCATGGTGAGCAGGCCTCTCTCACCTCATGCTACCTGCGCTCGCTCCAGCTGGCGTCAGAGCATGAGTGTGAGTCGGTGGCCTTCCCGCTGATTTCCTCTGGCGTATATGGATACCCTGCAGATCAGGCTATTCAAGTGGCTTCCAGGGCCATAATCGACTATCTCAAGGATCATGACCTGACTGTGTACCTCGTAATCTATGATAAACATGATTACCAGATTGACCGGGCTCTCCATCAAGATCTCCTCAAGTACATAGACCAGAACTATACTACCGAGCCGCTTATTCCCTATGCCGCCCCGCAAGCTGCACCGCCTGTCAGTCCAGCGGAAGAAGAGGATGACAGGGACCACTGGTCATCCGTCTTTCACATTTTCCAGCGCACTTCTTCGAAGGATAGAAGCAGTGAGCTCCAGGCCAAACTGGAGCAGTTGGATGAGGGTTTTGCGGATATGCTCTTCCGCAAGATCGATGAGAAGGGCCTTACAGATGCGCAATGCTATAAGCGTGCAAACGTGGATCGGAAGCTGTTCTCCAAGATCCGGAGCAACAGGGACTATAAGCCCAGCAAGCCCACTGCCATCGCCTTTATCATCGCCCTGGAGCTGCCGCTCGATGAAGCCATGGACATGCTGAAGAAGGCAGGGTATGCTCTGTCTCACTCCAACAAATTCGACGTGATCATCGAGTACTTCATCTCGAACGGCGTGTACGATGTCTTCACGATCAATGAGGCACTGTTCGCCTTCGACCAGAGACTGCTGGGCGGCTAAATGTCGCTCCTCAAGCGACCAAATAAGGCTCAAGACCTCCTATAATGTGTTCATAAGGCAAGCGCCGAAAACACACTATAGGAGGTCTTTCTATGAACAAGCAGCTGACTGAGATGGTCCTGATCCTGGATCGGAGCGGTTCCATGCATGGACTGGAGGCCGACACGATCGGCGGCTTCAATTCCACGATCGAGAAGCAGAAGAAGGTAGATGGGAAAGCGTTCGTGACAACCGTCCTCTTTGACGACGTGTCTGAAGTGATCCATGATCGTGTAGATCTGCAGAAAGTCAAGCCGATCACCAGCAATGAGTACTTTGTCCGTGGCTGCACAGCCCTTTTAGATGCTGTGGGGAGTACCATCAACCATATCAAAGGGATTCATAAGTATGCCCGGCCGGAGGACGTGCCTGCTCACACCGTCGTGGTCATCACTACAGACGGGCATGAAAATGCAAGCCGGAAGTTTACCCGGGACCAGGTGAAGGCCATGATTGCGGAGCAGGAAAAGGCCGGCTGGGAGTTCGTTTTCCTGGGAGCCAATATCGATGCTGTGGAAGCGGCCGGAGAGATTGGGATTTGCCCGCAGCGAGCTGCGACCTACCTCGCCGACTCCGAGGGTACCGATGCCGCCTGGAGCAGTATCTTTAATATCTTCAGCCGCACTCGTGCCGCTGAGCCGTTCTCGCCATCCTGGAAAGCCAAGGTGGAAGAGGATACTGCAGAAAGAAAGTGAGATCAGCATAAAGCAGCAGGACGGAGGTTCAAAGCGTCCTGCTGCTTTTTCGATCTTCGAACACAGAGTTCATAGCTTCAAATCGAAGCAACCGGAAAGTCAGCTTTTCTAGCTGGAATCATTAGCGCCATCATTCAAAATATCTTCAAATTTTTGGCGTCTGCAATTAGAAATTGAGGCGTCCTCTCTCCCGAAAATTCGTCAGACATAATGCCGAAGCCTCGAAGATATAACTCGTAGGCCACCTTCAAGGTGCCAACCCACCCCGCTTTCTCTTCGGACCATTCCCACCCCTGTTCCCAGTCATCCATGAGAGTCTGTAGCCCAGTTTTCACTGCATCAATACCTCTGCATATGACAGTGGCTTCTGCGGCGCTTGTACTGTTAGAGAAGCAAGCACAGTAGAATGCCAAGGGATAATATAGATCAAACCACATCAGGCGGTAGTCAATCATCACAGAGGTCACAGCTTGGGCCTTGTAGGACAGATAATCTATCTTGAATAAGGGTCTGATGTACCTGTCGGGTACGCCATGGCTTCTCATCACATTTACCCACCTCTGAGCCATGTCGTGTCCCTCCAGTTGACCTTCGCCGATTACCTCCGTGATCCGATAGGCCGTCTCTTGCTCCACGCCATGTCTTCGAAGGTAGAGCAAGATGTCATCTCTGAAAACCACACTCTCCCCATAATTGGCTCCTCCGCCGAGAACGGACCTCCAGGTGTTGCCCGGCCACAATTTACCGGCGCAAGGAGAGCCAAACAACCGTACCAGATTCCCAAACTGCTTTGGACGAAGCTCTTCATATTTACAGCAGGACCAGAAGCCGATTACTCCGGTGTCAGTTGGTCTAAGTAGTGGTTCATCACGATAACCCAGCTTTTCTGTGGAAGAAAAAAGGCTGATGGTATCCGGGTCATCTAATGGGATAGTTTGTGGATTGACGCCGGTCAATGTCTGGAGCGTATGGAAAATAGAAAGGCAGCCATTGTCGGATACCTCCAGTCTCCAAAGGGCACCCTCTGCATCACTGCACCCATATTTGGAAAAGAGGGCATCCTTGTGAGCTATGGCTCTGTCCAGATACTCCTTTGTAAAGTCCAGTTCTATCTCAGGAAGTCCCTCATCCTCCGGGGCTGCGAGAAAGATTTCAAAAGGCATATGAAAGCCACTCTTGCGGTATTGTCCGCCGCAAATGGGGCACAGCCGATCAGGCAGGTCTGCGCCGCACTTCCATAGATTGTCGATTTCCAATTCTGCATGCTTGCAATGTGGACAAACATAATGGGGCGGTAAAGGGTCCACCTCCGTGATGCCAATCAGAAAAGCGATCAGCGAGCAACAGATCCTACCCCGGGCAGTCACCGGCTGCCCCTGCTCCAAAGAAGAACGTACCAGCTCTTGTGCTATCAAATAGACCTTGTCATATCCCCGTTGTAAAATGATGCTTTGCTCAGCCTTTACCCGCTGAGAAACGAAAGCAGGCACTGTCTCGCCGTAAATCAAGTGCAGCTTCTCAGTGATCATGCAGTTTAGTTCCGACGCATAGTTTTCCAAAGGAGACACTTCCTTCACAATCTAATTCCAATGAGCGGTATGAGAAAAATGGTTATAAATCGATACTTCCCTGCGATTATTCCCCAATCACGGCCTTATACCCGGCATCCAAGTGGCACCGATAATGGATACTGTGATCGTAGCGGACGACCGGATCTCTCCCGAGATTAAAGGCGGCCTTGATCGCCGGGATTATGCTCTCCTCCACATGAGTGCTCATGTAGAGGATGGGAACTCCCAGCTTGCTCATCTCCACACGTCCTCGGGGATAGTAGTCAAAAGGTTTCCTACATCCCTTGGGGCGCACTACCTCCCACAGTTTTTTGTGGTTGTAGGTTTTCCCGGACTTGGCTATCCCCGCCTGATTATCCTCACAGAAAGGGAATGCCAGCAGTTTTCCGTCCATTACCCAAAAAACGCCCCTCATTCCCTCCGGAATAGTCATATGGCCGATGGGGCTGCGGCCAGTTTTTTCTTTCCCTTCTATGCTCAGCTGCGCTCCGTTTGATGCCATTGTAATCACCCTCTCCTGCACTCTATCCTACCAGTCGCCGTGGGGCAAAAAAGGGGCATAAAAACAGCGGCGCATGTGCGCCGCTGCAAATCATGCTTTCTCTTTTCTTTCTTTTGCAACCTTAATCCAAGCAGGTCCTTCCCATTCGTACGGGCTATCGCCTATCTTCCCTTCTATTTGCTTCCTGAAGTTTTCGTAATCCTGCTCTCCCCACTTGCTCCATGGCTTAGCCTTGCTGTATGAGGATAAGCCCCCTTCTTTATCAGGCAATTTGATTCCAAGCTCCGCAACCGCTTGCATAATAAAACGATCCACCGGGATATGTACTACTGATTGAAGTGGCTTAAATTTGTAATCCCACGCCCCCAGCAGCCACATATATTTCATGGTCATATTCAACCACTTCTGCGCCTGCCCATAATATAGCTTTTCTTTCCATTTGTCCGCAGTCTCCTGAATCTTTTTACAAGCGCTCTTGTGTTTCTCATCAAAATTATTGATGTTGGAATCCAGTAATACATGGACTTGCTCCTGGACAACTCCACAAACGGCATCACGGAAACTCTCGTGAGAGCCCTTTTCTTCATACTCCAGCGTTCTGCAAAGGTCCAGATATGCCCGCTCAGCGCATTTCTGGATCATAACATCCTCATTGTCTTCCTCAATGATTCCAAAGTAGCTGTACAGGAAAAAGTCAATGGCGGGCTGTTTCAATTCCTCAATCATTTTTAATTCCCTCTTTCTCGATGTTATATGCCTCGCAGGCGCTTTCCAACTCCTTTTTCACCTGCTGCCGCAAACGCTCCGGTGCCAGGATCACCACGTCGGGACCATAGCTTTTGGCGAATTGGGCTGCAGCCAGGGCATTCGTCTGCGTAGTGACGGTAACCCCTGTTTCGTCCTCGTCCTCAAAGCGCACCTCTCGGCCAAAGATGTCGATGACATCACTGATCATATCCAGACACACTCGCAGCTTTACCTGCACCTGGTCAGCAGCGTACATGTAGGGATGCTCCTTCATATACTGCGCCAAGTCCAGTGGCAGACCGTCTGCCCACTTCAGTCTCTCGAAGGGTTTGGCGGGCTCATCCAGCAGTCTGAGATTGGCGATTCGGTCGATGCGGTAGTTGGAGATGTCATCATACTTATCGTAGTTGCAAATGAGGTAGTACTTACCCTCCCGAGCCGCCATCTGGTAAGGGCTGATGATATACTCCCGCACTGTGCCGTCCTCTCGCCGCTTGGACCGCTGGCGCTTGTCGGTGCCGTACTCCAGGTAGTGGAAGGCCACCTTTCGCTTTTTGCTGATGGCCTCGTCCAGCAATTCGATGTTTAGAAACAGCTGCTTATTATCCGCCCGGTCCACTGGCATACGGGCAATGTGCTTTACCCGGGAGCGGAAGTAGATGTTGCTCAACCCCTCCAGCTTCTCAACCAGATCCTTGCACTGGCTGTAGGGCACATGTTGGGAGAAGAGCAATGCATCGATGAGCAGCCGCAGTTCCCCATCAGTGAAGTCTCAATCTAAATAGAAGTCGGACCAGACATAGCTCTCCTCCGGCTCTCCCGTGGCGGAGTCAGGGGTCATGCGGATGGTCTCGCTGTACTCAATGGGGTAACCGCAGTCCATAAGGTTCATGAGATTGCGCCGGATGGACTTGCGGTCGGCAGTCATGTCGTACTCCTTGCGCAAGATCTCGGCGATCTCCTTCTGACTCAGCCGGTGGTCTGCGTCAGTGTAGCGCTTAAGGATGTCCAGAATATTCATGATAAGAAGTCGCTTGGGCTGTTTTGCGGACATGAGCTCACCTTCTTCCTGAGCTTATCATATCATATCTGTCTTTATCATACAAGCAAGCATGGGGCAAAAATGCCCCATGCTTGCTTTTTCTCCCTTATGTCAAAGAATCATTGCGTCACTTTGAATTATCCCGCTAAATCGCATCCAGTCTGATCGATCACACAGCTTTTCCTGATGCGCCGGATGTCCGAATTGAGAAGATAATTCTTCTCCAGAAGCTCCTTCGCCACCGCATCCAGGAAGGGGCGGTTCCTGCTCAGAATAGATCGCACAAGGCCCAAGTAGCGCTCCAGTTCTGTTGCAATCACTATCTCAATTCTTGCCATCAGAGTGGGGGACGGTTCTACCCGATGTCTATTATCGATCTCTATGTTGCTCAGGCTCATGGTTCCATCATCTATAACATACCGGCTAATGGTCTCTTTCGCACGCTGAAGATCGGATTCTCCGCCCGATCTGTGGGCTCCAAGAACCAGTTCTTCGGCTGCAATGCCGCCGAGGGTAACCAGTAACCGTTCGTGTTCTGTACGATTCTCTCGGCAATTGATCAAGAATCCGGCTGCGCCGTTCCGATATGCGTTGAGAACGGTCACAAACCCGACTCCTCCCTCAAAGGCCAAATCCTGAGCCACAGCATGCCCTGCTTCGTGATAGGCAATCCGGAAAGCCTCTTTCTCACTTAGAGACATGCTAGGATCTTTGATACTGTGCTCGATACTTAAGAATGCCTCCACGATGTGCTGCATTTCGATTTGCTTGCAGCAATTGCTGACGGCATTGAGGGCCGCTTCATTCAGAATGCTCTCCATCTCAGCGCAGGACTTACCAGAAACCATCTTCGCCACATCCGGTGGATATACTGAACTTGCAAGAGGTTTATCACTCAAATAGTGGGCAATGATCTGTTCAGACTCGCTCTGATTAGGCCAGTATATCTTCAGCGTCCGATCAAAGCGTCCCGCCCGAGTCAGGGAATCGGGAATCCCATGCATATTGTTTACCGTGGCGATTACAAAGACATTTTTGTCGGCCACCTCATCGATAGCCGCCTGGAGGACCACATATTCCTCCCGGGAGTCATCCTCCACAACGAATTTATCCATGTCGTCCAGAAGGATAATGGCCGGCTGATGCTCCGCAGCATCCATAAAGGTCTTGTGGATCTCGTTGATGAAGTCATTCCCGGGCTTGTTCCGACGCAGGATATAGGCCTTTCTTCCGCTCTCCTCCATGAGGCATTTGGCCATCAGGGATTTCCCCAGGCCGGGATTCCCACTGATCAGGAGCCCCCTGGAAGGCTTCGCACCCAGCCTCTCAAGGGCCTCACTATTTTGCATCATTTCGCACAGCTTCCTAAGTTCCCGCTTTTCCGGTTCGTAGCCAATGATCTTATCGAATGCGCTCATGATTATTCCTCCCTTTCTTGGTGTAAGTAAAATATACACCAATGGATGGGGAGAAAAAATCCCATCCTCTAGAGATAGGATGGGATTTTTCCTTGTTAATGCAGGACATAGAACTTTTCTAGCTTCTTACGGAGGTATTCTGCTTCTTCTCGCTCTGTCAGAAACCTAAACAACTCAGATGGTTCGATGGCAATAATTTTCCCCTTATGCTTTTTATCGATCTGGCTTTGGAGCGCCTTTGCTTCATCGCTTTTCCACTTCCCGGAGAATAGATATATCCGCTCATAACAATCAACATCGTCTTCGTAATTAGCCAACGCAGGCACATCTTCTTGGTTTTTGACTTGGCAAGTAACCGGCTTCTTTCCGGGTGCAACAAAGAAGAACTCATATTTAGGCTGATCCAGCTTACAGGAGGATGGCAGCAGCTTGTATCCCGCCTCATGTGCGTAGATGTAGCTTGCCACTAAATCTTCCAGTTCTTCGTAAGACAGAGAGGTTGCAAAGCCATCTTCACTCAGCTTCTCATTAGGTTTCCAGCCTTTTTGTGCCTTTTTCCGCCACATGGCCTGAATCATGCCTTGAAGTATGACTTGTCCCTCTGATACCCTTTCAATTGTTTTACGCCCAGGACGACTGCAAATTCTCCCCACTACATACGCCGGGACCTCTTCAACGGTTTTATACTCGTACCACTGCTCAACTTCGCAGGCCCAGGAGATAGGAAACGGGGTGGGGTAATCGTCAGAGAACTCTTTATACTCATCCTCGCCACATCGCTCTCCCCAATAAAAACGAGGAGATCTCTTATCCTTATGAGCTTTGACCCTTCCAATGTAATAGTGAGCATCTTTAAGCCGCATCACCACAATATCACCCTCAGAAAGCATATCGTGATAACGGTCATATGCATATCTGCAACCAT
>CANPTT010000002.1 GCA_947577065.1 uncultured Pseudoflavonifractor sp. | reverse complement strand
TTATAGAAACAGGAGAAATATTCCCTATACAAGAGAATTTGTCGAGTGGGAATAAGAGGACAAAATATCGTGATGCTGTCCCTCTTGCCCACAAAAGAACGGTCTCTATATGTCTAAAAAGTGTTAAAAGGAGCCCCATGCCGTCCGGTGAACAGGACCAGTAAAAACGGACAATAGACAAAAAGCCCCCTATGTAGGAAAATAAACTACATAGGGGGCTTTGGCATGGAAAACAAAAGTGGAGGGACATAAAGAGGTTGGAAGCTGGGATCATAGCTATGCGGGAGGCAGGAAAAACACGTAAAGAAATAGCGGAGTATTATGGTCTGGAAAAAGAGCAGATCAAAAATTGGGTAAATGCTGTTTTGTTGGGGATGATGAACAAAAAGATATGTGGAACCAGAGGAAAATGCTTTCTGTTTCCGCTAAAATTTCCTCCCGGAGAAGAAATTTCTTGACAAGGGAAAGGAAAAACCGTATACTCAATCTATCAGTTGAGAACAAAGGCGTTCCGACCCGGTGGGCGGAGCGCCTTCTTTTTCAAAACAAATGTCCCTTTTACCTTTCGTGTTGTTGGCTCAAAACTCTGGCAATTTAATAAATCATACGGTTGAAGCCCAAAATTGCCTATGATATAGTCAAAGTAGCAAATGGGAATTCGCGAGGGCAATAGTATATGGATAAAGAAATTCTGTTATCTAATATAGACAAAGTTCATACTACAGAAATGGGAATTGATAGAATAAAGAAAAATCTGGGATTAGATACCAATGACGTGGTTGAATGGTGTAAGAACAAGGTGTTAGATGAGGGGTGCAATATTTGCAGGCAAGGAAAGAATTGGTACTGCGAAATTGATAATATCAAAATAACAATCAACGCTTACAGTTACACAATTATTACAGCACATATAATTAAATAAAGTCGGATTTATCGGGTAATTATCCGTTGCAAGTAATCACCCATATAGTTATTAACAGTAAAAAACTAAGGAACTGGACTTTCATCAGCACGAAAGGTAAAAGGGCGAAACAAATCGTATTATTTTAGAGGGAAAGGGGATCCTGCGCAATGGCTTACACCAAAGAGGACATTATCCGCATGGTCAAGGAGGAGGATATCGAATTTATCCGGATGCAGTTTACCGATATCTTCGGACAACTGAAAAATGTGGCGATTACCGCCTCCCAGGTGGAGCGGGCGGTGAACAATGAGATTATGCTGGACGGCTCCTCCATTGAGGGCTTTGTGCGAATCAATGAGTCCGATCAGTACCTCTATCCCGATCTGGACTCCTTCACCATTTTCCCATGGCGGCCACAGCACGGCAAGGTGGCCCGGCTTATCTGCGATGTACATAACCCGGATGGAACGCCCTTTGTGGGCGACCCCAGAGGGGTGCTAAAGCGGGTACTGAGGAAGGCCAAGCAGATGGGGTACGACGCCTTTAACGTAGGGCCTGAGGCGGAGTTCTTCCTGTTCCAGACCGATGAGGACGGCAAGCCTACCACCAAGACCAACGATGAGGCAGGTTACTTTGATCTGGGTCCCTTGGACCATGGGGAGGGGACCAGAAGAGAGATTTGTATTGCCTTGGAGCAGATGGGCTTTGAGATCGAAGCCAGTCACCATGAGGTGGCCCAGGGCCAGCATGAGATCGATTTTAAGTACGCCGACGCCCTGCGGACTGCAGATAATATCATGACATTCAAGCTGGCGGTCAAGACTCTGGCCCAGAAGAACGGTCTTCACGCCACCTTTATGCCCAAACCCATCTTTGGGATCAATGGCTCAGGGATGCACACCAACATGTCTCTTTTTAAGGATGGAAAAAATGCCTTTGCCGATCCCACGGGGGAGAAAGGGCTCTCCAAAGAGTGCTATTCCTTTATTGCGGGATTGCTGGCCCATGTTCAGGGCTTTGCAGCCATCACCAACCCCCTGGTGAATTCCTATAAGCGGTTGGTGCCAGGGTATGAGGCTCCCTGCTATCTGGCCTGGTCCGCGGCCAACCGCTCTGCACTCATCCGAATCCCGGTGAGCCGGGGGATGGGGACCCGGGTGGAGCTTCGTTGTCCCGATCCCTGCTGCAACCCCTATCTGGCCCTGGCGGTTTG
This sequence comes from uncultured Pseudoflavonifractor sp., assembly GCA_947577065.1. GTDB lineage: Bacteria > Bacillota > Clostridia > Oscillospirales > Oscillospiraceae > Vermiculatibacterium. Next base: position 111,460 of record CANPTT010000002.1, on the reverse strand, counting down.
TCTTGCGGCTGGGCTGGACGGTATTGAGAAGGGAATGACGCCGCCCCCGGAGATCACGGAGAATATTTTTAAGATGGATGAGATGACCCGAAAAGCCCACGGCATAGCCAGTCTCCCCGGCTCCCTGGAGGAGGCTATTCTGGCTATGGAGGCCGATCAGCTGGTGTTGGATACCCTGGGACAGCATGTAGCGGAGAACTATATCGAGGGAAAGTGGAAAGAGTGGGACGAATACCGCACCAGGGTTTCTTCCTGGGAACGGGAAAAATATATCGTGATCTACTGATTTTTGACGCAACTCCTGCAAAGAGAGGAGTGATGAGACGTGGACAAGGTCATCCTGGCTTTTGAGGGGGAAAAGACCACTGCCCGGGTGCGGGATATTTTAGAGGGCGCCGGCATTGCCGAATGTCTCATCTGTCACTCTGCGGCGGAGGTAAAGCGGCTGGTCAATAAACTCCATATCCCGGTAGTGGTTTGCGGCTACAAGCTGCGGGATGAGACGGCGGAGACCCTGTGCGTGGATCTCCCCCTATCCTGCTCTGTCCTTGTACTGGCGGTACAGAACCTTTTGGATATGATCGACAGTGAGGACGTGTTCAAGCTGACGGCTCCAGTCTCCCGAAACGATCTTCTTGCCTCCGTTCAGATGCTTTCTCAGATGGGGCATCGGATCCAGCGGTATCAGCAGCCCAGACACTCCGAGGAGGAAACGGCTCTGGTGAAACGGGCCAAGGCTCTCCTGATGGAGCGGAATGGGATGTCGGAGGAGCAGGCTCATCGGTTCCTTCAGAAGAAAAGTATGGATTCCGGGGCGAAACTGCTCCAGACCGCACGGATGGTACTGGACGGAAGCTGGCTGGACTGATATAATAGGGGGCGGTGGCCGGATCCTTCGGCCGCCGTCCTTTTGATTTGCGGAGACAGGAGGTTGCCACCATGCGTTTTACCAAGATGCAAGGGCTGGGAAACGACTACGTTTACCTGGACTGTACCAAGTCTATCCCTGACGACTTGCCCGGGCTGGCCCGGGCGATCTCAGACCGGCACTTCGGTGTGGGCAGCGACGGGCTGATCTGCGTCTGTCCCTCCGACAAGGCGGACTTTCAGATGAAGATGTTCAACGCCGACGGCTCCCAGGGGGAGATGTGCGGCAATGGCATCCGCTGTGTGGGCAAGCTGGTCTACGACCGGGGCCTGACAGATAAGAAGGAGCTCACCATAGAGACACTGGCGGGGATCAAGACCCTGGAACTCCATACACAGGACGGAAGGGTGACGGCGGTCACGGTGGATATGGGCGTTCCGATCCCGGAGGAGCCCCGCACCGTGACCTGCCGGGGTAAGGAATACCGGGGTCGCCCGGTCTCCATGGGGAATCCTCACATTGTGTTTCCCGTCGTCTCTGTAAAGGATTTTAATCTGCAAATCCATGCGCCCCTTTCGATTCCCAACCCAGCATTTCCAAGTGGGGTCAATGTGGAGATCATGGAAGTGCTGGATCCCAGGCATATAAGGATGCGGGTATGGGAGCGGGGGAGCGGGGAGACCCTGGCCTGTGGAACGGGGGCCTGTGCCACTTTGGTGGCCGCCGTGCTGGAGGGGCTGGCGGAGCGCTCTGCCACAGTCCGGCTTTTGGGGGGCGATCTGGAGATCTGTTGGGATGAGGATGACGGTCATGTCTATATGACCGGCCCTGCTGTCACCGTATTTGAAGGCGAATGGCCCGATACTGAATTCCGGGGAGGGAATTGACATGGCCCATATCAATCAGAACTTTTTGAAACTGCCCGGAGGATATCTCTTTCCTGAGATCGGCCGCCGGGTGCGGGCATTTTCGGCGGAAAATCCGCCCAAACCTCTGATCCGCCTGGGCATTGGCGACGTGACCCAGCCGTTGGTTCCCGTTGTCATTGAGGCCATGCGCAAAGCGGTGGAGGAGATGGGCCGCAAGGAGACCTTCCGGGGTTACTGTGAGGAAACCTGCTGTGCCTATGACTTCCTTCGCTTTGCCATTCGGGACGACTACAAGCGGCGTGGAGTCAATGTGGAGGACGACGAGATCTTTGTCTCCGACGGGGCCAAGACCGACTGTGGCAGCATCGGGGATATTTTTGGCCCGGACAATGTGGTGGCGGTGTGCGATCCGGTGTATCCGGTCTATGTGGACACCAACGCCATGGCGGGCCGGGCGGGGGACTATGACGGGGAGAAGTGGACGGGGCTTGTCTATCTGCCCTGTACCGCCCAAAACGGCTTTTTCCCGGCCCTTCCCACGGGGAAAGCGCCTGACCTTATCTATATCTGCTCTCCCAACAACCCCACGGGAACCGCCGCGACCCGGGAGCAGCTCAAGGCCTGGGTGGACTATGCCAATACCCACGGCAGCGTGATCCTGTTTGATTCCGCCTATGAGGCCTTTATCACCCAACCGGACATTCCCCACAGCATCTTTGAAATTGAAGGGGCTAAAACCTGCGCCATTGAGTTTCGTTCTTTTTCCAAGACCGCCGGCTTTACCGGCGTCCGGTGCGCCTATACCGTCATCCCCAAGGATCTGAGGCGGGAGGGAACCAGTCTCAACGCCCTGTGGAACCGCCGCCAGGGCAGCAAGTTCAATGGGGTATCCTATGTAGTTCAGCGGGCCGCCGAGGCTACATTTTCTCCGGAGGGACAGGAGCAGATCAAAGAGACCATCGGCTTCTACCTGAACAACGCCAAGGTTATCAAGGAGGGGCTCAGGGCCGCTGGGCTTACCGTCTATGGCGGCGTCAACGCCCCCTACATCTGGGCTAAGACCCCAGAGGGTGTTGCATCCTGGGATTTCTTTGACCGTCTGCTCAAGCGGGCCTGTGTGGTTACTACCCCCGGCGCGGGCTTTGGCCCCAGCGGGGAGGGATATGTTCGTCTCACCGCCTTTGGGGATGCGGAGGCCACTGCGGAGGCGGTAGACCGCATTAGAAATACTCTGTAAAGTATTTTTGCCTTTGATTATCTGGAGGGGGTGCCGGATCTGTCCGGCCCTCCCCTTTTTGTCACACTTTTGTTGTTGAATCCGGGAAAAAGGCCCCTTATAATGTTTTTGGTGATAACTTTGAAAAAGATATTCTATCTGTTTCTTCTTCTCGTATCCCTGTCTGCCTGTACCGTTCCGGCTGCAGAGACCTTCCAGCCTTCTGATGTGCCTGTTGTTGAGATGGTCATCCCAAGCCCTGCAGTAACACCTGAACCGGAGGCGAAATGGACGCCGCCCGTCTATCCGAAATACACCCCACCGCCGATTTTGGAAGAGCCCTCTTATATCCCCCAGGGACTGGTGGATCTTGCGGTTCAGGCTGTGGAGGAGAACACCTTGGACGAGGTATTCGGCCCAATGGAAGTCGGCCGGAGCGTGTCCAAGGATGAGATTTTGGCCATTATAGATCAGGAGGGAAAGCCGGAGGATCCATGGTGGCATAATCTTCGTTCCTATGTGAATTCAGAAGTAAATCTTTTTGGTGAACTGCTTACAATCGAAGCGGATGGAGACAATGACGGCGTTTTGGATCTGATCGCTATCACTCCCGGAGGGAGCGCAGGTAACATTGGCCTGATGTTTTTCCGAGGGTTGGCGAAGGGTGGGTATCAAGGTACTTACGATGTGCATTGCTTTCTCGACCGCGGCAGTTACGGATTTATCCTTTTTGAAGGAAAGAAGTATCTATGGAGCTCCAATATCAACTATGCAACAAAAAATGTCAGCGGCTTGAGCTTATATGAGTTCCAAAACGGCGTTCCCGTGGAGGAGGTCGTGATTTTTCGTGAGGTTGAGGGCTATGAGGAGGATCTGCGGCAGGGGGATGATTACTACACAGATAAGCTGGCCCAGATGACCGCGGAGTTTCTGGAGGAAGGGGTTTCCCAGTTTGCCGGCACGGCGGAACGGGTATTAGATGACCAAGTCCATTATTGGGGCGATCTGAACAACGACGGTGTGGAGGAATTCTATTATAAAAACACTTGGTATCCCACCACCTATTGGGATGTGGTGAGATTACACTTTGAATATGAGGAAGGCCATACCGGGCAGGCGAAGGAGCTGCTGAATATCATGGAAGAACATGGCTATGCCGTCCAAACCCTCTGGTGTGACAAGGAGGAGCAAGGGAATAAGGTTTACACTATATCCAGGGATGGGGGCGATGTCCTCTCCGCCGATGCATGGCAGTACCAGGAGGACGTGTGGGCACACCTGGCCCAGGTGCTCTATTCTCCGAAATATGTGGTAAAGACCCGGGCCTATACCCAGGATCTGAATATCGACTATCTGGACACCACGGCATTTTTTTGAGCAGTAAGCAGGGGAGGAGGGAAGATATTGCTTAAGCTGAGACGGCTTTTGAAGGGCTTTCTGGTTCTAATTTGTATAGGTCTTTTGGTGCTTTTTCTTCTCCACTGGAGAGGGCTGCTCCTGTTTCCAAACCAAAGATCCCCAAAGCCTTGGAATGCTTGGGGTGTGGATGTATCTTCCTATCAAGGGGAGGTGGATTGGCAGGAGCTGGCCCGGCAGGGAGTCCAGTTTGCCTTTATCAAGGCCACCGAGGGAAGCGGCTCTACAGACCGTTACTTCCTTCAAAACTGGACAGGGGCTCAAGACGCTGGGGTATGGGCGGGAGCCTACCATTTTTTCAGTTATGATTCCCCCGGAGAGACCCAGGCAAAGAATTTTATCGACCTAGTTCCTTTGACTCCTGAGATGCTTCCGCCGGTGGTAGATATTGAATTTTACGGGGATAAACTGCAGTCTCCTCCCTCGAGGGAGGAGACAGAGGCCATTTTGAAGCCCCTTCTGGTCTGTTTGGAGGAGTATTATGGGCAGAAGCCAATCCTGTATGCCACTTACCGTTCCTATCGTCTCTATCTGGAGGGGGGCTATGAGGAGTATCCGTTGTGGATCACCCGGCCTCTTTTTGCTCCGATAGATAAAAACTGGACTTTTTGGCAGTATTCCCACTCCGCCCATCTGTCCGGCTATGAGGGAAGGGAGGAGCATATCGACCTGAATGTGTTTCGAGGTACTCTGGAGGAGCTGGATCGCCTGAGAAGGAAATAAAGAAATACCCCGGTCCACAGACCGGGGTATTTTTGTTTGAAGAAAAGGTTACTGTTTGGGTTTGGGACCATCGAAGGCGGGGTTGGTGAGATAGATATTCTTCTGATCCATCCGCTCCTTGGCCAGGCGGATGGCTTCGCCAAAGCGCTGGAAGTGAACGATCTCCCGCTCCCGCAGAAAGCGGATAACGTCATTTACGTCTGGATCGTCTGACAGGCGCAGAATATTATCATAGGTAAGGCGGGCTTTCTGCTCGGCAGCCAAGTCTTCGGTGAGATCGGCGATCACATCGCCGGTGGACTGCATGGTGGAGGCCGACCAGGGATAGCCTGAAGCAAACTGGGGGTAAATACCCGTGGTATGGTCCACGAAATAGGTGTCAAATCCCGCGGTTCTGATCTGCTCTTCGGTCAAGTTCCGGGTGAGCTGATGGACGATGGTAGCCACCATTTCCATATGGCCCAGTTCTTCGGTTCCAATATCGGTAAGCAGGGCCTTCAGCTCGCTATACCGCACAAACCTACAACATAGACAAAGCGAGGCCCCAGCGGACACACCGCTGGGGCCTCATATATTCTTCCTACCTTTCTTATGTTCCTACCTTACCATTTTAACCACTTGGCGAGTGGAGTGGCGGCTTTACACCGCTCACATTTATTCTATTGCGTCAAGGTAGGATTTATTCTTAATAAGGAACGCCCTATTGCAGAATGGGCAGCATGGCGGTATAATAGAGTTTGCCAAGCCTCGAATCAGAGAGAAAGAGGGAGACAATATGAAAAAGCACAGACTGCACGACATCGTTTTAGGCATGGTCATTATGGCTCTGGTGATGGGGTTGGCGGTGCCCGCCTTTGCCGCCAATGATGAAGCCGACCAAGCCGCACAAGCACTTTATGAGTTGGGCCTTTTCAGTGGTACAGGACTTAATGCTGACGGCACACCCAACTTTGATTTGAACCGTTCTCCTACGCGCCAGGAAGCAATCACTATGTTGGTTCGACTTCTTGGAAAAGAGAAAGAGGCCCAAGCTGGGACATGGGAAACGCCCTTTACCGATGTAGACGGCTGGGCAAAACCCTATGTTGGATATGCCTATACCAACCACCTGACTGGCGGCACCAGTCCTACCACCTTTAGCGGAAATGATACCATCACGGTCAGTCAGTATATTACCTTTATCCTTCGGGCCTTGGGATATGCAGATGGTGCAGATTTCCAGTGGGATAAAGCGTGGGAGCTGTCGGATAAGATTGGATTGACTTCGGGGGAATATAACAGCTCTACCGTGAGCTTCTTGCGGGGGGATGTTGCAAACATTTCTTGCACCGCTTTGACGGTTTGTTTGAAAGACAGTGATAAAAAACTTTCGGATAAGCTGATTGATGAAGGAATTTTTACGAGAGAAGCATATAGAAAATTGGAAGAATATGTAACTGCTAAGAGACCCAAGACCCAGAGCGGCGATAAGGATTGGGTAGGAACAAGACCCCTTGACGACCTTACTGGCGGTTGGCATGATACCTATAGCGTTAAGGACAATCCCGCTGTTGCTGCTATCATTAAGGAGACCAATGCTGAGATAAATAAGTCCAATGGCGACCTTGGAATTCGCCCTGCAGATGCTCCTACAACTAACTCTATCTGGCTCGAGATTCATGACCATGATGATTATAGCAATGAGAAGGATGGCAAGCTTGAGTATTGGCTGGTTGGATTGGGAAGTTATGTTGGTTCTAGAAAGGCTATTGGCTGGGACGAGAAAAAAAATAATCCAATTTATGCTGAAACTGCCGACTATCTCAAGGTTGTAAAGGTTCTTCTAAGCGAAATCGTATCTGACCCTGAGGATGTTGAAGCTATCTATGATATGGTAGAAGATGTTGATAAGAATGGCACTTCAATTACGGAAATTCGTACATTCAATACCGTAATTGTAGACTGGCGAGATACTCCTAACGGAGGGGTTTCTGAGCTAAAGATTTGGAACAAGTAACCTACTCACAATTAAAAGAGCCGCATGTGGATTTATTTCCACTGCGGCTCTTGTTTTGTTCTCCCCGCCCGTGGGCGGCGCAATGCTTTCGGCCTCCGAAAGTAGTATTGCGTTACTGTTTTGGCATATAACAGAACGTGAGGTGATGTTTTATGACAAAAACAGTGACGCTCCATGTGGGAGGGGGACGGGCGCACAGGACACACAACGCCCGCCGATATAAACGAGGCCAGACACCCGACCACATTGACCCCCACCGCCGTGGGATGAACGAGACCTTGATTGACCTTGACCACCGCCAAGCCTACCGTGACCTGTTCGGGGAGGCCGTAGCCGAGTACAACGCCAAGCAGACCCGCCCAGAGCGGCAGATAGGCGACTACTACGACAAGATACGCAAGGACAAGGCCAAGTACCCCGTCTATGAGATAATTGCCCAGATTGGCGACAAGGACACCACAGGGGCCATATACTGCGCCAGAGAGCGGGCAATCCTGCGGGAGTATATCCAGACCTTTGAGGCGAACAACCCCCAGATGAAGGTGGTGGGGGCCTATATCCACGCTGACGAGGCCACCCTCCACGCACACCTTGATTTCATCCCTTGGGCTGACGGCTATGCCAGAGGGATGGAACGGCAAACCTCTATATCAAAGTGCTGTGAGCAGATGGGCTACGCCAAGGGGGAGCATATCAATGAGACTGCACAGGCCGCATGGACGGCGGCAGAACGGGAGAGGCTGGAAGGGATAGCCCAGAAGTACGGCATTGAGGTCGGGCGTGTAGGGGACGGCAGAGGCCATCAGGAAAAGGCCGACTACATAGCCCAGAAGGAGCAGGAGGAAGACGAGGCCATTTTAAGGTTGGTTGAGGAAGTCATGGAGGAAGAACAGGGGATAGAAATTGACCTTGATTGATTTGCCCATCTGCGTCATCGCCTCTGCATAACAATCCTTCGGAACAATCGGAACAATGCGGATCTGTTCCGATTGTTCCGGACAAACAGTTATTTTAGTTTGTAGCAATGTAGCAAATCCACATATCTATTGAAAAACCACGGCGGAAGGGCTTGTCCTCCGCCGTGGTTTTTTGTAGCCGTGTAGCAACGGAATGTTTGAAAGCCCCACCGCTCCGTCCATTCTGTCGAAGCAAGCAAGGGGTAGCTACAAAATGGGGAATAATCTTTGTAGCCAGCTTCTATCATACAGTAAAATCAAAAAAGGAGCTGTTCTACAAATGAATGATGAAAAGAGAGATAAGAAGTTTCGCAATTTTGAAATCATGCAACAGGTGCGGTTTCTGCCCGACGAAAGCATTTCCTCTATCAAGGCAATACTGGACGCCAATTCGGTAGTGGAAAAGTATGCCTTTATCCTCCATGACAAGGACACCAACGCAGATGGCACGGAGAAGGAACCACATTACCATGTGATGGTCAAGCTGGAAAGCCCACGCCATTTGTCCACCATTGTCAAGATGTTCAACAACACAATCCCAGAACAGTATTTTGAAAGTATCAAGGGGCGGTGGACCGACGCCCTTGCCTACCTCACCCACGCCAACGTCCCAGAGAAGCACCAGTATGACCCTTCGGCGGTAGTGGCTAACTTTGAGTGGGAGAAGGAGGCTGTATTGAGCAAGGGCAATATGCTGGACGATATTCTTGACGACATTGTGAGCGGCAAGATACGGAAGTTCAACTACACCAAATTCATACCCCCTACCACATATATCAATCATAGGAAAGAAATCGACACGGCCTTTCAATATCGGGCCGACAGTATTCGGGAGGCGAACAGGAGCATGAGATGTATCTACATATCGGGTGGCTCTGGCACTGGCAAGACCACATACGCAAAGGAGCTTGCAGTCAAGCAGGGGTATAGCCTTTTCATTTCTTCTGGGAGCAATGACCCCTTGGATGGCTACGAAGGGCAGGACTGTATCATTCTGGACGACCTGCGGCCCTCCTGCATGGGCCTGTCCGACCTCTTGAAGATGTTGGACAACAATACCTCCAGCACGGTCAAGAGCCGCTACAAGAACAAGGTGCTGGAATGTAAGCTCATTATCATCACCACCACGTTGGGCATTGAGAGCTTCTTCAAGAACGTGTTCTCCGAGGAACCAGAAACCAGCGTACAGCTAAAGCGCCGCTGTGAGCTTATGGTGAAGTTCCCGAAGGATGTCGGCAACGGCAAGCTGGAGGTCTACCAGTACGACCTTCTCGCCAATCAGTACAGGCTGGTGGGCTATCAGGAGAACCCGCTTCCAGAAATCATCAGGGAGGACACGGGGCGCAAGGCCGAGGCCATCAAGACCGTTTCCGCCTTGGGAGCTATTACGCCCCCTGCGCCGCCCCCGCCAGCACCAGCGGCAGAGGTAGACGATGATTTGCCATTTTAAGATAGGCCCGAGGCCGTAGGGGACACCCTTGCGGCCTCTCTTTTTGTCTATTTTGACGATGAAGGACACTTATAATTTTTCCTTTATGATTTATTAGGCCCAATACAAATATAATTAAATAGTATTGGCGGGGAGTGACATTTGGTGAGGAAGGAGGAAGTTTCGTATTTACAAGGGTTTGAACTGTCTGGCGGTAAAAATTTTTGCAAAAATTTCAAATTTGGCTATTTTGACTTCTGACTTTTTGAGAGTTTTGTGGTAAACCAAAAATGTGGACACCAAACGGTTTGGAGCGAACAATCAATCAAAACTTCAAGTACATAAACAAAATAAATTATTATGAAAGGATTTCTAAAATGTTGAATACAAGAACAATAAACAGCCCGTCGGCACTACGTAAATATTTAATGGACAATCCCGTACTCTGTCATATGATACTGGCTTACTCCATATCGTCACCTATGGGGGGCGGTATGATGGGACGGCTGCTATCGCAGACACAGCAGAATGGCTACAAGGTTACGGTAGAAGTAGACGATGATGACCTGACCCCAGAAGAACGCAAGAAGCGGGACGCTAAACTTGCTGACGAAGCAATCCGCATACTAATGACAATGGGAAAGCGAGGACGATAAGATGGACGCTATCTATGTGCGTCAGTCGGTAGATAAGGTAGATAGTATCAGTATCGAGAGCCAGATAGCCGACTGTGAAAAGTTAGTAGCCCAAGGGACAAAGTATCAGGTCTACCAAGACAAAGGATATAGTGGCAAAAATACAGACCGTCCAGCCTTTCGGCAAATGATGGAGGATATAGAGGCTGGCCTTATAGAGAGGGTAGTTGTCTGGAAGTTAGACCGTCTTTCTCGTTCACTGCTGGATTTCTCTGACTTTGTTAATCGGCTTAAAAATCATAATGTGAAGTTTATCAGTGTAAAGGAAAGTAGCTTGCAAATCTCTGGAAATCCAGCAGATGAACTCATGCTGAATATTCTCTCGGCCTTTGCCCAGTTTGAGCGTGAGACAATCCAAATGCGTGTGGTAGAGAACTACTATGCCAGAGGGAAGCAGGGCTTCTATTTAGGGGGGCGTGCGCCTTATGGATTTCAAAAGGTGCGTACCCAGCTACACGGAAAGAAAACCTTTATGTTGCTTCCGATTGCCGAGGAAGTAGAAGTCATGCAAAAGATATATGACCTCTATGGAAATGGCGGCTGTTCGCTGGGACAGGTACAGAAGTGGCTACATGAGAATGGGCTAAAGACCAAGAAGGGAAACTACTTCCAAAAACACGCTATTGCCCGAATTTTAGGCAATCCAGTCTATGTGAAAGCTGACGCCGATGTATATACCTTTTTGCAGAGCAAGGGGGTACATATCAACAACCCCGTGGAAGATTATATCGGTGTGAACGGTGTGTATCTCTATGGTAAGACCAAGGGTGTGGCAAAGGATAAGTACAACACCGACAACGATGAATATGCAACGCTGGGTATGCATGAGGGGGTAGTTCCCGCTGACCTGTGGCTTCGAGTGCAGGATAGGCTGGCCCACAATCACAATTTTGGGGCTAAAGGGACTGGCACAAAATCTTGGCTTACTGGTCTGGTGCGATGTGGCTACTGTGGCACATCTATCTTCTTCAAGGACGGAGGAAGAGAGGGAAGCAAGGTCTATACTATTTGCATGGGCAGAATTGAAAAATACTGCTATGCCCGTAAAAAGGCATTGACTGCCGATGTGCTGGAGGACATTGTTGAGGGCCACTTATTAAACCATCTAAAGACGCTGAAGGTCAAGACCGCAAAGAGGAAAAGCACATATGCTCCTCAAATCCAAAAGTTGAAGATTGAGGCTACGGCCAAGGACAATGAGATTACAACCTATCTCAAACGAGTGCCAGAGGCTTCGTCAACCGTTATGGCCTATATCAATCAGGAGGTAGAACGGCTCAACAAAGAGAAGTTAGAAATCTTGGAGCGGGTAAACGAACTGATTGTAAAGGAAAGTACGCCAGAGTTTGGTGGATACAGCATTGATGATGTTGTCACCGAATGGAGTTCCTTTGATATGGAGCAACGCAAGAGTGTGGCAAAGGTTTTCATTCAACAAGTCACTGTAACGGACGACGACATTAAGGTCGTTTTTTATTGACCCATGTTGTAAACTCGTACCCTATACTTCAGGATAGGGCATGGCGTACCGCTGGGACAGATAGCGCAGGGAGGCACCCAACTCTCCGTCAGGGCCGCCGTATTGGCTGATGATGACCGAGGCCAGCTTGGGGCTGGTATTCTTGATCTTTACCGGGTACTGAAGCTTCTTTTCATACATAAACATAGCTTACTTCTTGCCTCCTTCCGGGAAATCCCAAGGCCATGGATTTTTGATCCAAGCGGAAAAGTCCTTTTGACCGGCAACGCTCCTCATACAGAGTGGGCCATAAAGGGACTCATACTTCTCACGCCCGGCTTTTTCCAGCGCGGCATACTGTTGGAAAAGGGCAAACGCCTCAGCATCCGCCTGATGGGTGTCCAAGTACAGACCCAGCTCCAAAAGCACAAACTCCAAGGCCTGCAGTTCACCCAGGGGGCCGCTGACCGCATTGGGAGCGTCCTTCTTCAGATGGAAGGGCAGATTCAGCCCGGGGAAGAGAGTGCCGTTGCTGAGAGCGTCAGCTTGGTTATAGCGCTTAGGATTTGTCTGCTGGAAGGGAACATAAGGTACCGCCAAAGGCGCGCACTCAGGCAGAGTACCGCAACCGTCAGGACAGACTCCTGTTTCCGGGACGGTGGGCTTATTGGTATCGGTATCGGGATACAAAGCTTGTTCCTCCTTATCATTGATGGGAGGGGAGAGAACTCCTCCGAGCTATCCTATGCCTTCCAAAGGAGGCAGGGAAGCGGGGGGATCCTTCTTTTGTGGCATATCGCCTTACTTTTTGCCATAAGTTTGCCAGGGAGGGGATGTACCATGAAAAAATTTGGCAGGAAAAAATTTTTGGCGCTCGGGATCGTGCTGGCTTTCTCCATATGCGGTGCGGTGGGGCATCTGCGCCCAAAAATGTCGCCGATCTCGACATTTGCTCCTGTGCGTTTTCCTGAGCGACAGCTCATTTTGGATGCTGGACACGGCGGGGAGGATGGAGGTGCGGTTTCCGTTACCGGAGTGCCGGAGAGCAATATCAATCTGGCGGTCATTCTTAGGCTGGATCAGTTTTTGGGTTTTTATGGGACGGCTCCCATTCTTTTGCGAGACAGTGACATTTCCATCTACGATCCCGGCTGTGAAACTTTACGTCAAAAAAAGGTTTCCGATCTTCACAATCGGGTAGCTATAATAGAGGGGACAGAGAATGCGTTTGTCATCAGCGTCCATCAAAACACTTTTTCCAACTCAGCCTATCATGGGGCCCAGGTTTTTTTTCGAACAGGAGCGGAGAGCAAGGCCCTGGCGGAACTGACGCAAATTGTCCTGCGTCAGGGAGTAGATCCGGAGAATGGGCGAACACCTACCCAGATCCCAGATTCCGTCTATCTTATGAAGCATATCACTTGTCCCGCCATTTTGGTTGAGTGCGGTTTTTTATCCAATCCGGTTGAGGAAAAAAAGCTGAGAAGTGAGAGTTATCAGGCTCAATTGGCACTATGCCTGGCCTCCGCTTGGCTGCAAAGCGAAGAAATTCAGTCTGGTAATGGGGTGGGACCTGTGATATAATTTCCAGAGACAGAAACAAAAGAAGAGAAATCGGGGAGTGCAATGGCGAAAGAAAAGACGATTTTTTATTGTACGGATTGCGGCAATGAGGTCCTACGCTGGCAGGGGCAGTGTCCAGCCTGCGGAGCGTGGAACACCATTGCAGAGAAGCCTTCTGCCCCCAAAAGTAAGGCTCCCAAATCTACCAGTGGGCGCCGGGACCTACCAAGGATCGGCTACAACGGTCCCAAGGCGCTTCGGGAAGTGGAGACCACCAACGAGTTGCGCTTTGAGACGGGAATGAGCGAGTTGGACCGGGTCCTGGGTGGAGGAGCGGTAGAAGGATCTTTGGTGTTGGTGGGAGGAGCTCCCGGTATCGGAAAATCCACTTTAATGCTGCAAATCTGTGACAGCCTGTGCCGCTTTGCCGATGTTTTATATGTGTCCGGAGAAGAGTCTGAGCGGCAAATCAAGCTGCGGGCCGAGCGGCTCCGAGTGCGGGGCGAGGGACTATACCTTTTGGCGGAGACCAATTTGGAGAATATCCTGGACGCCGTAGAGGAATTAAAGCCCAACATTCTCATTGTGGATTCCATTCAAACCCTCTACAATGGCGATTTGACCACATCGCCGGGAAGTGTAGGGCAGGTGAAGGACTGTACACTGGCTTTGATGAATGTGGCTAAGAGCATGGCTATTACTGTTTTTGTGATCGGTCATGTAAATAAGGAAGGTTCTATTGCGGGACCCAAGGTGTTGGAGCATATGGTGGATTGTGTTCTCTACTTTGAAGGGGAGCAACAGACCACATACCGCATTTTGCGGGCTGCCAAGAACCGTTTTGGCGCCACCAACGAGATCGGCGTTTTTGAAATGGCAGATAGTGGGCTTACAGAGGTTCCCAATCCCTCAGAAATGCTGCTGGAGGGACGGCCTACCGATACACCGGGGACCTGTGTCACCTGCGCCATGGAAGGAGCCCGTCCTGTCCTGGCGGAGATCCAGGCCCTGTTGACCCCAACCAGTTCAGACCGCCCACGCCGGATGGCATCCGGGGTGGATTTCAACCGAATGATGCTGATGCTGGCCGTTTTGGAAAAGCGGGGGGGACTTTTGCTCCATTCCTGTGATGCCTATGTAAACGTAGTGGGTGGCTTGGAGCTGGGGGAGCCCGCGGTAGATCTGGCCGCGGTAATCGCGCTGGCTTCCAGCTTTCGGGACAAGCCTGTTCCGGGCGACCTGGCTGCCATCGGCGAAGTTGGCTTGACCGGAGAACTTCGCTCTGTAAACGCTTTAAACCAACGCCTATCCGAAGTTCACCGTCTGGGGTTTACCAAGTGTCTGGTCCCGTCCAGAGGAAGTAAAATTACCGCTCCCGACGGATTGCAGCTGATTCGGGTAAAGAATATCCGGGAGGCATTGGTGGCGATCCTTTGAGTGCACACACACGTGGGAATAAAAACGGCGGAGAGGAGGGCGCTGGAAGCAGAATGCGAAGTAAACAAAATAAAAATTTTGTTTACTTCGAGGGAGGCGAAACGCTTGTTTGTAAGATGAGGGGTGTTTTGCCCGGTTGAAGCCACTCCAGCGGATAGGAGCAAATTTATGGACTATCGTACTGACGCCCCACCGATCCTGCGGGATTTTCTTACTTATCACGAAGCGATCCAGGGTCATTCCCGAAAGACGGTTGATGAATACTTTCTGGATCTACGCAATTTCTTTCGCTTTATCAAAATCGAAAAGAATAAAGTTTCACGTTCGGCTGAATTTGACGCCATCGATATAAGTGATGTGGATCTGGATCTGGTGCGTTCTGTGACGTTGACGGATGTGTATTCCTATATGAACTATTTGAGCCGAGATCGGGCTCAGCAGCCCAACAGCGCTCAAACCGGCTATGGGCTTAAGGCGACCTCCCGCGCTCGCAAGGTCGCGGCTATTCGGTCGTTCTATAAATACCTTACTAATAAGGCAAAGCTCCTTACCGAAAACCCTATGCAGGATCTGGACGCTCCGCGCACCAAAAAAGCTTTGCCTCGATATCTGGATCTGGACAGCAGTATCCAATTGCTGGAGAGTGTAGATGGGGATTTTCAGGCGCGGGACCGATGTATTCTGACTCTTTTCTTAAACTGTGGCCTTCGGATCTCAGAGCTGATCGGTTTGAATGTCTCCGATATTCGGGGCGATCAGCTTAGAGTATTGGGTAAAGGCAACAAAGAACGCATTCTATATCTTAATGACGCCTGTGTTCAGGCCATCCAAGACTATTTGGCCGTTCGGCCCGGGCAGCAGGCCATCGATAGGAACGCATTCTTTTTGAGCCGTCGGCGTACCAGAATATCCAAATCTGCAGTGGAAAAACTGGTCAAAAAGTATCTGTTGAAGGCCGGATTGGACAGCACACAATATTCCCCCCACAAGCTGCGCCATACCGCTGCCACATTGATGCTCCAGAACGGCGTGGACGTCCGGACTTTACAGGAGCTACTGGGACATGAAAATTTGAATACCACCCAGATCTACACTCATGTGGACAATGATAATCTGCGTATGGCGGCAAAGGCCAATCCCTTAGGCCGCATTAAGCCACGGCAACCTGAGCCCCCCGAAAGTCCATCAGAGTGATTTTTTAGGCGGGTGGATGGACGCCTAAAATGTGCAGATATCGTATATCCCGGTAGGTGTAGGTGCTGAGCGGACGATAATCCGCATCATAGGAGTGTGCGGCGATCAAGGTGTTTTCCGGTGTGGCAGGGCTTCCGATTTTTACAACAATGGGAGTGTGCCCAAATACTTCCCCTTTGAAATTTAACTGAATAAAATCTCCGGGCAGCAACTCACTTAAGTCTGTCTCCTTTGCAAAAGGTCCCGGCGAATCCTCTTTTCGGATCAAAAAGTTTCGAAAGTATTCTACCCCAGTCCAGGCAGGTGCTTTTTCATTCGCATTGATGTAGTACCAGCCATAGATTGGAGTATAATTCATAACGCCTGCACCGGCGTAGAGACATTGAGAGGCAAAATTGGTACAGTCACCGCCGATCTCTTCGTAGTCATAAAACTGTGGATTACGATGAAACGCCCAGCGATGGGCATAAGCCACCGCCGCAGCCCGGTCATAAGGGAGTATATCCGACACAGAGCCTCCCTCCTTTCCTACTATCCTATGCCGATACAGCCAAAAAAGAAACCAACGGAAAATATCTGTTTTCCGCTGGTTTCTTTACTTTTAGCGCTTATTATATTCTCTGGCCTGTCAAATCTGCCATAGATAAGTCGGCGGCCGTGGCGCTGACAGCTCCCGAGGATATGAGCTTGTCTAATAACGTACCGTCCCCCCCCACTAGCTGAGCGGAGAGAGACATATAGGAAAGGTAAACGACCTGAGCCCGGAGAAACGGCTTCTCCGTTAGTAATCTCCCCTCCCCCGCTGTCAAAACCCCCAGAGTTTGCGCATTGGAGATGGCTGACTCCCAAGTAAACGCGTTACCATCCTCATATCCAAGCGCCCGCAGCAGAAAGGTTACATAGTCCCGGGCCGCCAAGGCTTGATCTGAGCCAAAGATGACCCTCCATTGGCTGTCGATCTCCTGGCCTTTTGTGTAACCACGGTCATAGGCATATGCCACATAAGGTTCCGCCCATTCGGGAACATCGGTGAAGGTGATTCCGCTGCCGGGATAATTCAGGGCTAACTGCTCCTCCCCGATCAACCGCAAAAACATTACAAGACCCTGAATGCGGGTAGGACCACTTTCAAGGTCAAACCCTGAACCGTAGGGCACGTCGCTGCCCCGAAACAGGCCCATGGTCTTAAGTGCCTCAGCCAGAGCGTTATAGTCGATCTCCCCACTCGCTTCTCTCTCATAGGCGCCGTTGAATTGGATGACCGCAGTATCAGAATCTACAATGAATGCAATACGGGAGTCCTCTGCCGCCAAATAGCGGTGGGAAATGGCGATCTCTTTGCTGCCGAGAGGTATCTCGGCCCCGGAGGTTACATCAATCACCACGCCTTGGGAGGAGTCGGATAGGGACAGCGTCCCCGCCAACGGCGTCAGGCTGGATCCGCTTTCCAGCCATAGAATATCGGAGCGTTTGACCCGCAACTCAATTCCCCGCGCTCCGGAGGAAATAATTTGATCGCCAATTTCCTCCAATTTTTCGTCTACCCTGTTTTCCACGTCCGCAACCGCTCCTGGAATAAAGGTTTCCTTCAGCCAGTTGAGGGCGATAAGCGGGTCGCCGACAGATCCTGCCTCAGAAGCCCCCACGGTGAGGACTCCTGAAAGCAGCACTCCGATCAACAGCAGGGCAATGGGTTCCTTGTGTTTCATGGCGCCTCCGAAATAAGATAACTGAGCGTCAGCAGACTGTCGGCAAAATGGACGTCTTCCACTACTGTATTGGAATCTTCAACATGAAGCTCCAGATTGGTGAAATTCCAAATCCCTTTTACTCCGCTCTGGACCAACCGCTGAGCCATATCATTGGCCGCAGACTGGGGAACGGTGAGGACTCCTACGCTGGTAGGATTCTCTTTCAAATATACTTCCAGTTCCTCCACAGGATAGATGGGAACGCCGGAAACCTGGGTGCCGATAAGCGCGGGATTCACGTCAAAGGCGGCAGTAAGCCGAAAACCACCCCGGTCAAAATGGAAATTCTCGATCAAAGCCCGTCCAAGATTGCCTACGCCCAGAATAATGGCGGTATGCGCTCTTGTCATGCCCAGGATCTCCGCCACTTCATTGCGAAGACTCTCTACATTGTATCCATATCCCTGCTGCCCAAACTCCCCAAAACAGGATAGGTCCTGCCGGATCTGGGAGGCTGTCAGGTTCATCGCCATCCCCAACGCACTGGAAGAGATCCGCTGTACCCCCGTCTGAGATAAATCAGTCAGGTGACGGTAATAGCGCGGAAGGCGGCGAATAACGGCGTTTGATACCTTTTGTCTTTTCATTCGTATCCCCCGTTCTTCTTTTTTTGCTTTATAAGTCTACCCCATCTTGAGCGGCTTGTCAACTTTTCTGACGTTAGTTTTCCTGTTCCAGCATATTGATAAAAGAAACCTCATCTAAAATAGGCACATTTAATTCCTGTGCTTTTCGAAGCTTGGAGCCGGCAGCTTCTCCGGCCACCACATAGGAGGTCTTCTTTGATACAGAGCCTGAGACTTTACCGCCCAAGGCTTGTATCTGTTCTCCCGCCTCTTTTCTCGAAAAGTTGGCCAACTCTCCCGTTAAAACGAAGGTAAGTCCTGCCAATTTGTCTCCTATCGGTTCTGCTCGACTTTTCATATTGACTCCCGCCGCTTTTAACGTTTCGATCAAATGCTGGGACTGTGGAGCGGTAAACCAAGCAGTAAGACTCTGCGCGGTAATGGCCCCAATGTCCGGAACGGCTGTCAACTCCTCTTCCCCCGCTGACGCCAACGCCTCCAATGATCCAAATTGGCGGGAGAGAACCTGTGCAGCCTTTTGTCCCACTTGGCGTATCCCAAAGGCGTTCAGAAGCTTGGAAAGATCGTTTTCCTTTGATTTTTCTATGGCGCGGATAAGATTTTGGGCGGACTTTTTCCCCAGCCGCTCCAGCTTAGCCACATCCTCCACCCGGAGGCTGTACAGGTCGCCCGGAGTATTCAATAACCCGGCGTTCACCAGGTTTTCCACATTGGCAGGCCCCAGTCCTTCAATATCCATTGCGTCACGAGACGCAAAATGGACCAGGTTCCGCATAAGCTGTGCGGGACATTCCGCGCCTGTACAGCGCAGCGCTGCTCCATCCTCATCCCGAATCACCGCAGCGCCGCAAACTGGACATTGCTCTGGAAGAAAATAGGGTTTGGTTCCCTGCGGTCGCTTCTCCTTCAGGACCGAAACGATCTCCGGAATGATCTCCCCTGCTTTTTGGACCAGCACAGTATCTCCAATGCGCACATCCTTCTCCGTAATAAAATCCTGGTTGTGCAGGGTGGCATTTGTCACTGTGGTCCCGGCCAAGCGGACCGGTTCTACCACCGCCTTAGGGGTCAAAACGCCTGTACGTCCCACCTGGACCACAATATCCACCACTTTAGAGGGCTTTTGTTCCGGGGGATATTTGTAGGCGGCGGCCCATCGGGGAAATTTCGCCGTACTGCCTAATACCTCACGGTCTGTCAGGGAATTTACTTTAATGACCGCTCCATCAATGTCAAATTCAAAATTTTCTCTGGCATCTCCGATGGTCTCAATTTGCTTGGCACAGGCATCCACATCGGCACAGGAGATATGCGGAATAACACGAAAATGCTGACTTTCCAGATAATCTAGAGTTTCGGTATGGGTGGAAAAGGTCCTTCCCTCCACATACTGGATATTAAAAACCAGAATGTCCAATTGCCGGGCGGCTGCGATCTTGGGATCCAATTGCCGCAGAGACCCGGCAGCGGCGTTTCGGGGGTTGGCAAAAAGGGGTTGTCCGTTCAATTCCCGTTCCTCATTGAGCTTATGAAATACAGTTTTTGGCATAAAAACCTCACCCCGAACAACAAAACGGGGCAGATTTTCCGGCAGACGCAGGGGGATCGAGCGGATGGTTTTCAAATTTTGCGTTACATCCTCCCCTACCCTGCCATCGCCTCGGGTGGCGCCTCGGACAAATATGCCGTTTTCGTATTCCAACGCTACGGAAAGCCCATCTACCTTGGGCTCCACGTCGTAGGACACGCCCTCTACTATCTCGTTGACCCGCTGCCCAAACTCAGCCAATTCCTCAAAGGAAAATATGTCCTGAAGGCTCTCCAGAGGTACCTGATGGATCACCTCGTCAAACCCTTCCGCCGCCTTTCCCCCTACCCGCTGGGTGGGGGAATCGAGAGTGATCAGTTCGGGGTGTTCCGCTTCAAGTTCTTCCAAGCGCCGAAGCTTATGGTCAAAGTCATAATCGGACATAGTGGGAGCATCCAGCACGTAATATTCATAATTGGCCCTCTCCAGCGCAAGCCGGAGGGCTGAGATCTCCTGGGAAATGTCCATAAAGGCTCTCTCCTTTACAAAGTCTGACATTTCTGAGCAAATTGCGGAAAATAGCGACGAAGGAGCAGAAAGGTCCAATAGCCCATGATGCCCCCGACGGTATTTAGGAGCAGATCGTCCACGTCGGTGCCCCTGGAAACAAATAGCTGAAATACCTCAATAAAAAGCGAAGTTCCAAACGTGTACAAGGTACTTTTCCAATAGCGGGGCTTGTCCGAAAGCAAAGCGGAAAAAAGACCGATTGGGAGAAACATGACAATATTTCCCAGGAAATTGAGCAAAATCGCTTCTCCAAAGCCTATTTTAAGATAATAGCAGTATAGTCGCCAGCTTTCCCTTAGGGGGATCAGGTTGACGCCCCCCTGAAAAGGGGCCGGGAGAGTGGGTCTGCGACGTAAGATCAGAATATCCATCCAAAAATTCGGCGGGGTCAGCGTTAAGGCGAAAAGGCCGGAGAGAAACATGAAAAACGCAAGCAGCACACCCTCTCGATAAGCTCCGGCCCGACGGCCGGACACGGACCGCCGGGTTTTTCGCCAAGGATAGGATGCCAACCACAGTAAGGCACCAAACAGGGTAGTTACCGTCAGCTGAACAAGATATTCCTGAATTAAGCTCAAAGCTGCGATGCTCCCCTCGTCATTGGTTTAAAGTTAGGTAAGTCTGTGGGACCTGCCCGATAATGACCGTCTCAGAAATGCAAACAGGAGTGGAAACAAGGACCTCCACCACACCGCCAGGCAGCAGGAGCCTTGCGTTAAGAGTTACGTCCAACATGATGCGGTGAAGGGTCTGGTTGATACCGGCGCTGGTAAAGTCATTTCGATACTGCCCCTCTGCGGTGGAGACAGAGATCACCCGAACAGGAAGTCTGGGCCCCAAAGCGGAAAGCAGATCGATTCCGGTCAAAGCGCCAAGGGGAACCCCCATCGGGTCATTGTCTATGGTTCCTATCCGTGCAATGATATCATCCAGAACTGCGGACCGCAGACTGTTCAGAGAAGCTGTATCGGTAACTAAAGTAAACAACTCCCCCGTTGATCGCAGGGTCACCATGTCAGGGTAGGACAGTTTTTGATCGGCAATGGCCTGTGTTACGGCTTGATCTGCGATCTGGATCAGGCGGTTGCTGATCTGCGCCTCGGATAGGGTCACCAGCTGAGGGCGGATCGCCGCATCAAACCAGCGGATAAGAAAGAGCGACATCGCCAGCCCAAAGGCCAGAGAGATCCAAAACGGATTCCTTCCCCCACTCCCCCTGTTCAGCTTCCGCAGCCATGGAGCCCGAAATCGCTTTCCCGGCATAACTCCACCTCCAAGGAAAGAGTATGCCGGACGGGGGCCGTCCTACGACTGAATGGCCTCCACCGCAAGCAGGATCCCCAGCTTGCCCGACTCATAGGTCAAGCCGCCCTGCAAATAGGCTGTATAGGGCTCCCGCATCGGAGCATCACAGGAAAGTTCAATGGATGCGCCTTGGATGAAAGCGCCTGCGGCCATAATGACGGGGGTGTCATAACCCGGCATGTCCCAGGGCTCCGGAGTGACATAGGAGTCCACCGGCGCCCCCATTTGGATCCCCTTACAGAATTTTTTCAGAGGCTCCGGAGAACCAAAATGGATCATCTGAATAATGTCATGACGGGTCTGGGTAGAAAGCGGATCTGTCTGATACCCCAGCAATTCCATCATCCGTGCGGCGAAAAGAGCTGTTTTTACCGCCTGAGCAGTAACATGGGGAGCAAGGAATATTCCTTGATAGAGACTGCGGTTATTGCCCAAAGAGGCACCGCATTCCTTTCCGATGCCAGGTACAGTGAGCCGCATAGCCGCACCTTCGACCAGGTCGTGACGTCCTGCAAGGTATCCGCCCATGGGAGCAAGGCCACCGCCGGGATTTTTGATGAGGGATCCCATTACCAAATCGGCTCCCACCTCAGAAGGTTCCAAAAGCTCTACAAATTCACCGTAGCAGTTGTCTACAAGGATAGACACATCTTGGCGGACACCATGAATGGCAGTGCAAATGGCGCCGATCTCTGACACAGACAGTGAGGACCGGGTAGCGTAACCACGGGACCGCTGTATCACTACCGCCTTTACCGTAGGTTCCCGGACCGCCTGAACAATGGCGGGGATATTCGGCTTTTCATCTGCGGTCAGTTCCACTTGGCCATAGCTGATCCCATAGGACTTCAGGGATCCGGGGGCATTACCGGTGATCCCGATGGCGCTTTGAATGGTATCGTAAGGGGCCCCCACCACATAGAGCAGCTTCTCTCCCGGCTTCAAAGCCCCAAAAAGCGCGCAGGTGATGGCATGAGTTCCGTTTACCATCTGAAGGCGCACCAGGGCGTCCTCTGTGCGAAAGATGTGGGCGTAGATCTTTTCCAGCTTGTCCCGCCCCATATCATCATAACCGTATCCTGTGGTTCCGACAAAATCGCTCTCCGCCACCCGATAGGTCTGAAAGGCATCCAAAACTTTTTCCGCATTGGCTTGAGCAATGGTGTCTACAGCTGTAAACTGCTCCCTGAGATCCTCCTCTGCCTGTTTTGCCAGCTCTCTTGTTTTCTCGCTTATTTGTAAAGGCATATTATTTTACATCCTTTTGTTTTACTTGGTCTCCAGAAATGCGGCAAGAATGTCCACGCATGCCTCCACATCTCTGAGGTCAGCCACGGAAGTAGGGGTGTGAGAATAGCGACACGGGATGGATATTCCCCCGGTTTTGACCCCCTGCCGACTTTGGTGGATGGCTCCGGCATCGGTACCTCCCCGGGTAAGCACATCCATTTGAGCCCTGATGCTCCGTTGCTGAGCCAGAAGAGAGAGCTTTTCCACCAACTCCGGATGGCAGATCACGGAAGAATCCATCACCTTGATGGCCGCTCCCCCGCCCAGGACCGCACTGCCGGCCTTGGGGGCGCCTGGGTAATCATAGGCCCCCGTTACATCCACAGCGATGGCAAGCTCAGGGTCTATACCGTAGGCTGCCGTCTTGGCTCCTCTCAGGCCCAATTCCTCCTGAACGGTAAATACCAGGTAAAGGTCATATTCACTTTTCGTTAGCTGTTCCAGCACTTTTAAGAGAACGGCGCAGGCAACCCGGTTATCCAGGTAGGGGGAGATGACCCGGTTTCCGGCTTTTCCGATCACGGTGGCGTAAACTGCGGTATCCCCCAGCCGTACCATGGCCTGGGCCTCTTCCCGGCTTTCGGCGCCAATGTCCAGGTACAGGTCATCCAGAGTCAGCTTATCCTCATCCGCTTTGCCGTGGACCTTCACAGTCCCTATGACCCCATTTTCAAAGCGGACAGGCGCGTTGCGGATCTCTTTGGCTGTCACCCCACCGATCTTCCCGAACCGGAGAGAGCCGTCCTCCTCCATATAGGTGACCACCAGACCGATGGAGTCCATGTGGGCGGCCAGCATGAGCCTGGGTCCCTCTCCCCTTTTATGGATGATAAGGTTGCCCAGGGTGTCTGTTGTGATCTCATCGGCGTAAGGGGCAGCCAGCTGGGAGATGACCTGGGAAACAGACTCCTCCCGCCCGGAGGGACCAAAAACAGCGGTCAGTTTGGCAATCAATTCAAAGGTGTCCATGTTTATGCCCTCCCATCGGCGACAGCTTCAATGAAGCGGAACGCCAGAGTCTCAATATTGTGAAAATCAAGGATCGAAGCGATGCTGGAGGGGGAGTGAAGATACCGCACCGCGGCGGAGACCGCGGCCACGCGGATCCCGGTCTTGGTCCGCTGTATGGCCCTGGCGTCGGTGCCGCCGGAGACGTACTCCTTGGTCTGCCAGGGGATATTTCCCTCCTCCGCCAAATCTCGCAGCAGATCAAAGAGTCTGCGGTCGTATACCGTGCCCCCGTCCATATAAGGGAGCACCGGTCCCCTGCCGGAGTAGCAGACCCGGCGGTGAACATCGGTGGTGGGGCCGTCGGCGGCGGTAGTCCCCTCTATGATGAGGGCGATTTCCGGCGTTACGGAGAAAGCGGCCCCAAAAGCGCCCCGGGTCCCCACCTCCTCCTGGACGGTAAAGGCAAAGGTCACATCCATGGGCAGGTCCCGCTCCAAAAGCTCTATCATCACAGCACAGCCAAGCCGGTCATCAATGGCCTTGGCCTTCAGCATACCATTGCCAAACTCAGTAATAGAGTCGGAAAATACGGCAAAATCCCCGATGTGGGTAAGCTTTTCCGCCTCCTCCCTGCCGGATGCGCCGATGTCAATATAGAGCTCATCCAGCTTTGGAACCTTTTTTCGCTCTTCGACGGTAGTCAGATGGATGGCTTTCAGACCAATGACGCCGGGGACTCGCTCTTTTCCCAGGAAAACCGGCTTGCCAATGAGCACGCGGCGGTCGATCCCACCCAGACAGGCAAATTTGACGTAGCCCTCGTCCGTAACACGCTTGATGATAAGACCTACCTCATCCATATGAGCGGCCAGCATCAGCTTGCCGGGAGCGGGCTTGGCGCCTTTTTTCTCACAGATGAGGTTCCCCATCCCGTCCTCCCGACAGACCGCCCCGGCGGCCTCCGCGCGGCCCCTCAGATAATCCCGGACAGAGTCTTCGTAACTGGAAGGACCGCTGAGGGCGCACAGCTTTTTTATCGAATCAAGAAGCACCTCAGACCCCCTCCTTTCCCAGATCCATGACAAAAGCGGCCAGAAGTTGGGCTGTGCGCTCCATATCCTCCAGAGAGACCACCTCGACAGGACTGTGCATATATTTCAGGGGCAGAGAGACCACCGAGGTGGGGATCCCCTCCCGGCAGATCTGCATATGCCAGCCGTTGGTGCCGGTGTGTCCCTCCATGACCTCCAACTGGTAGGGGATCCTATGGGCCTTTGCCTTGGCCACCATGCGGTCCGTGAGGCTCCGGGTCATGTTGGGTCCCACTCCGATGGCAGGGCCCCCATAAAGCTCGCAGGTCCTGTCTTTGGGGTGGGAAAGATCGGGCGTTGCGGCATGAGTCACATCTACCGCCACACACCAGTCGGGGGCAACGGCATTGGTCCCGACAATGGCTCCGGTCCCGGAGACCTCTTCCCGAACGCTGCCCATAATATAAAGGTCCACGTCCAACTCACGGTCTTTGAGAAGCTCCGCCGCCCGCAGCAGGATGGTGAAGCAGGCCCGGTCATCCAAAGATTTTCCGCAGACCTGTTCTCCGGCCAGTCGGAAACACCCCTCCCGGTAGACTATAGGAGTGCCGATAGGGATGGCCTTCTCTGCCTGCTCCTGGGTCATCCCCACGTCGATCCGAAGGTCTTCAATGCTTACCGATTTGTCATAGTCGGAAGCGGTCTGAACATGGGGAGGTAGACAGACCACCACTCCAAACAGAGGCTCCGGTTTGGTAAGGATGGTCAGTTCTCTGGCCGGAAGCATCCGGGGGTCCACCCCACCAACGGGGGCGAAACGGAGAAAACCCTCCTCGATCCCTATCACGATAAGTCCGATCTCGTCCAGGTGAGCATCCAGCAACAGCCGTTTGGCATTGGCTCTCCCGCAGCGGCGCAGGCCGATAACGCTGCCCAGGCGGTCGTGGGAAACCTCATCCATCAAAGGGGTCAGCAGTTCTTTCGCCACCGCGGACACAGGCCCTTCAAATCCTGAGGGGCCTGCCAGGCCGCAGAGCTTCTCTAACGTATTATAAAGGGCCATACCCTCACATCCTTACTCTTCCAATTCTCTGATGATTTTTTTGAAGGTGTTTCCCCGCTCCATAAAGTTCTTAAATTTATCAAAGGAGGCGCAGGCCGGGGAAAGAAGCACCACATCTCCGGGGCCGGCGGCTTTATGAGCTGCCTTTACAGCGTCATGAAAGTCATGATACTCCTCAATGACAGGTAAGCCCTCCCGATAATCGGGGGCTGCCTCCACCGCCGCCCGGATCTTTGAGGAAGTATCTCCTGTTAGGATAAGGCACTTTACATGCTTTGTAATATCAGGCCCCAGATCATCGAAGGGAATATGTTTGTCATATCCGCCCGCAATAAGGATCACCTTTTCCGGAAAGCACTTCAGCCCCGCCATAGTCCGGGTGGGACTGGAGGCGATGGAGTCATTGTAATAGCGAACCCCGTTTAAGATCCGAACCAACTCGATCCGGTGCTCCACCCCGCTGAACTTGGCGGCAAAGGAGCGGATGACCTGGACCGGAACAAGATCCTTCACCGCTGCAATGGCCGCCATGTAGTTTTCCACATTGTGGTCCCCAGGCAAAAGGATATCCCTCCGGTCCAGGATCTTCCGCTCTCCTTCGCCATCCCGGAACCAGATGGCCCCATCACGAAGATAGACGCTCTCCCCCTCCGGCTCCTCCTGACGGCTGAAAAGAGTGACCATTCCCTTGGCCCCGGAGACAAAGGAGCGGGTGATCTCGTTGTCCGCGTTGAGGATCACCTGGTCAGCCGGGGTCTGGTGAAGGAAGATGTTTTCCTTGGCGGAGATATATTCTCCCATGGACCGGTGAACATCCAAATGATTAGGGGCCAGGTTGGTCACCACGGCGATGTGGGGGCTCAGATCCATGGTCATGAGCTGGAAAGAGCTTAGCTCCACCACGGCGAGATCGGTGGGCTCCATCATCCCTGTATCGGGCAGCAAGGGTTTGCCGATATTGCCCCCCAGATAAACCGTCTTCCCTGCCGCTTTGAGAAGTTCGGCAATGATGGTGGTAGTGGTGGTTTTTCCGTCACTGCCGGTGACGCCGATGATGGGACAGGGGCAGACTTGGAAGAAAACCTCCATTTCAGAGGTGAGACAACTCCCCTCCGCCACAGCGGCGGTCAACTGGGGAAGGTCGGGACGCATTCCGGGAGTGCGGAAGATCACATCCTGCCCAGACAGATGATCCAGGTAGTCCTCCCCCAGCCACACGGTGACGCCCAGGCTTTCCAGGGCTTCGATCTTGCCGCCGAACTCCTCCCGGCTTCTCCGGTCACAAGCGGTGACCCTCACTCCGGCCCGGAGCAGCATATGGATCAGGGGTGTATTGGACACGCCGATGCCCAGTACGGCGGCCTTTTTTCCTTTGAGAGCGTCCAGATATTCCTGAATAGTAGTTTTCATTCCGGGACCCCTCCTTACCTAAAGTTGCCAAAATAGTATACCGCATTTCGAAAAAAATTTCAACGAAAACAGGTTTGACTTTATTGTAAGAATGGGATAAAATGAAACCCGCAAGCAAGCTGGACAGCCGCGCTTTTGGGACGAAAGGCCCAAGGGTGAGGAAAGTCCGGGCTCCGCAGGGCAAGGATAACGGGTAACACCCGCCGGGGGCGACCCCAGGAAAAGGGCAACAGAAATAGACTACCGGCGAACAGCGGGCCTCTATCGTCCGTATGCGCTGGCAAAGGTGGAAAGGTGAGGTAAGAGCTCACTCGACGGCGTGGAAGCGTCCGTCGCTGTAAACTCTATCCGGAGCAACACCGTGGGAGCACAGATGGCCGGCCCGGCCGTGCTCAGGAGGTGGCTGGAGCGCGTTGGCAACAGCGCGTCGAGATAGATGGCTGTCTTAAAGGACAGAACCCGGCTTACAGGCTTACTTGCACATATGAAAAGACGCCGCTTGCACAGCGGCGTCTTTTCTGCTCTTTATTCCTGTTCCCAGTTGTGCCAGACGTTTTGCACGTCATCGTTGTCCTCCAGGCTGTCAATAAGCTTTTCCATATTCTTGATGTCTTCCTCAGACTCCAGCTTTACGTAGTTCTGAGGGACCATCTCCACGGCGGCGTTAACAAAGGAGTAGCCCTTGGCCTCCAGGTTGGCCAGGACAGTACCAAAGTCGTCAGGGGCGGTGGTGATCTCAAAAACCTCCCCCTCTACGCTCATATCCTCCGCGCCGGCCTCCAGGGCATCCATCATCATGGTATCCTCATCCAGATCCTCTTTTTCGATGATGATAACACCCTTCTGGTCAAAGGACCAGGAAACACAGCCGGTCGCACCCAAACCCTTGCCAAACTTGTCCAGAAGGTGCCGAACCTCGGGGGCGGTACGCTGGCGGTTATCGGTAAGCGCATCTACGATGACTGCCACGCCGGAGGGGCCATATCCCTCATAGGTAACACTCTCATAGCTATCTGTATTGCCCGCACCCAGGGCACGCTCAATGGTACGTTTAATGTTGTCATTGGGCATATTGGCTGCCCGGGCCTTGGCGATAACGGTAGCCAGACGGGAGTTGTTGGCGGGGTCGCCGCTGCCGCCGGTCTTCACCGCCACAATCATTTCTTTGGCGATCTTGGTGAAAGCGGCAGAGCGCTTGGCGTCCTGAGCTCCTTTGGTTTTTTGGATGTTATGCCACTTGGAATGTCCCGACATAAAAGTATCTATCCCTTCCTGAAAAATTGCTTATATAGTTTAGCACAAACTCTTCCCTTTTGCAACGGTTACAGACAAGAAAATACCTCTGAGTGCCGCCGTGATTGAAAAATCTCAATTTTAGGAAATTCCTTCCTCAGCCAATCCGCCAAGATGGGACAAACGACATTCTCCGTAGAAAAATGGCCGGCATCAATAAGACTGATCCCCATAGCTTTGGCATCTAAAAAGGTATTATACTTTACGTCTGAAGTAACGAAAGTATCGCAGCCCTGTGCCGCCGCATCCGAGAGCATACCGCCGCAGGCACCGCCACCCACCGCCACCTTGCGGACGGGGCCTCCCGCATTCTCCAGACGAAGGCCCTGGGCGTTCAGCGTCCGCTTCACAAACGCGGCAAACTGTTCTGCGTTGTCAAACCCCTGTACCTTCCCCACTCTGCCGATCCCGTAGGGCCGCCCCTCCGGATCCAGACCATCCTGATGAAGTTGTCCGATATCGGTAAGTCCCAGTTTGTGTGCCAAAGCGTCATTGACGCCTCCTTCCACTGCGTCCAAATTGGTGTGGGCACAGATGGCGGCGATGCGGCTTTCAACAAGGGCCAGCAGACAGCGTCCGGTGGGGTCGTTGTCTGTAAGGGACTTGGCAGGGTGAAAGATGATGGGGTGGTGGGAGACGATGAGCTGGCAGCCCTCCGTATCTGCCTCCGCGATGACCTCCTCGGTAATATCCAGAGCCACCATCAGTTTATTTACCGGAGCCTGACTCCTTCCGACTAAAAATCCGGCATTATCAAAGGACATTTGAAGAGAAAAGGGCGCTTTTTTGTCCAAGTAACGATATATATCTATAACAGCAGCCATTGTTCCCACTCCTCCTTCATTTGGGCGACCTCCCTGGCCGCCCTCTCATATTGCCCGTGCTTTTCCCGATCCTCCGGGCGCTGAGAGCGGGCCAAACCTTCTGCGGCCCAGCAAAGCTTTTTCCATTCCTGTTCCAAATAGCGGGCCCGAAAGGGGCTGTCCATCCCTGACGTCTGCCGGCCCACCCAGATCTCTCCCTCGCTTAGGGGACGCATATCCCCCGGCTCAACCAGGAGGATCACATACAAGGTCTCCCCTTCCGGCACAAGGAGCTCACGGCGGATCGCAAACCTGTTTTGGGATAGATACCGCCGAAGACCGTCCATACCGCTCATCGGCTGGAGGATGTAACAATGACCCGTCTCACGGGTCCATGGAGTGGTGGCAAGAATATCGGCGATCGTCTCGCCGCCCATACCGGCAATGGTGATGACCTCCGCCTCTTCCGGAGCGATAGCAGCAAGGCCGTTACATAAGCGAAAGGAGACGCGGTCAGAGACCTTCCACCGCTCCGCCAAGGCCTGCCCACGGCTAAGAGGACCAGGGCGGAGATCGGATGCCACCGCTTGGGGCACAATGCCTTGGCAAACAAGCCACACGGGAAGTTGCCCGTGGTCTGTCCCCACGTCCGCCAGCTTGACACCCCGGGGCACTAATTTCGCCACCGTCTGAAGCCGGGGAGAAAGAGAAAATAGCCGTTTCAAATATTTACCGCCTCCTTTTTATTGCCGGATCCGGATATGGAAAGGGAGCGGCCTTTGCCGCTCCCTTCTTCGCCGCATTTACTGGGCGGCGGGCACCAGCTTATTGATCTCCTCCAGCAGTGCATCCACATCTACGCCGTGGACCATACACGCCTGCTCCACCGTCTCTCCGCGGGAAGAGGGGCAACCCAAGCAATGCATACCAATGGACATAAAAACGGGAGCGGTCTGGGGGGCGATATCCAGAATGTCGCCGATGATAGTGTCTTTTGTGATTTGAGACATAAGAGTTGACCTCCAAAATTTTGACGAAGTTTGGTGTTACGCCTTTATTATATCCGAGCCGGTCGCATTTTTCAACAGGAAAATGAAAACGGACCGCCCTTTTTCCGGGAGGTCCGTTTTATGTACGGGGATGGGCCTTGTTGTATATGTCCTTCAGCTCTTGATTGATGACTTGCGTATATACCTGGGTGGAGGAGATGTCCGCATGTCCCAACATTTTCTGGATCGAGGACAGATCGGCGCCGTTCTCCAAAAGATGGGCGGCAAAGGAATGCCGCAGAGTGTGGGGGGTGATCTCCTTCTGGATCCCGGCTAAGTCCTGATAATGCTTGATGATCTTCCAAAAGCCCTGGCGGGACATGCGGGAGCCGTTCATATTCACAAAGAGGGCACGCTCATCCGGCTGCTCAATAAGCTGAGGCCGAACATGCTCAATATAATCGCTCAAGGCTCGAACGGCCGTGGGGTACAGAGGAATGATCCGCTCCTTTTTTCGATCGACGCAGCGCAAGAAAGCCGCGCTCAGGTTCAGATGTTCCAAGTTCAAATTGATAAGCTCGCTGACTCGGATGCCGGTAGCGTACAGCAGCTCCAGCATAGCCTTGTCTCTACAGCCCTTGGCGTCCCTAGGATCAGGCTGTTCAAGAAAAAGCTCGACCTCCTTGCTGGTAAGGATCTGGGGCAATTTACGCTCTACCTTTTCCAAAACCAGACCCTTGGCCGGGTTCAGAGAAACAAGCCCCTGCCCTACCATGTAAGAATAAAAAGATTTCAACGAGGCCAGAGAACGAGTGACCGTTGATACCGTTTTTCCCAAGCTCAAAAGATACTTTGTGTAGTGGTCTACATCTGCCTGGGAAGCATTTTGGGGAGAGAGTCCTTCACCGCTGAGCCAGTGGAAGTATTGGGTGATATCCCGAAGATAGGAACTGACCGTGTTATCAGAGGCGCCCTTTTCCTCTGCCAAAAAATGCTGGTATCCGGCCAACTGATCCATTCTCTCACCCTCTTTCTTCTCAAAAATACCTTTAAAATGTCTCTATTGGAGCAAAGCGCCTGCGCTCCCGGAAATCAGGACCGGAACCAAATAACACTCCAAAAGAAGACTGACACATATAGCTGCAACACACACACCGCAGCGGAGCAACGCTCCCCGCTGAACAGGCAGCTCTCTTCGGCCGGCCCTCCCGATCATAGAGCAAGCGGAAGAAAAGCTTTGTACGGACAACAGGAAAAAGGCGGGGATCGATAAAGCTCCGGGAATTCCTAGTAAAAAAAATGCTACCGCAAGTCCGGCGTATCCGTATGTCTGCGCAAAAGAGGCGATCGAAAACGCCAAAAAAAATCCTCGAAGACAACTCAACACCGGGATCCCAAACAATCCGGCGGCAGAAAAACCCAGCGCCGCCGCAGCCAACGGCCATCGAAACGATCGCCAAAGCAACTCGGGAAGAACCGGGGCGTCTAATCCGCCGGCCTGCGCCGTCAGTAGGAAGCTGTCCAAATAGGCGGCCATGGCGTCTGTCCCCACCTGTGTCATACGGAAGGCCAAAAAACACCCCATAAGTCCGCCAAGGGTAAAAAAGGACGCCGTAACGACAAGAGCGGGGGTGCCCTCTGCCGTCGGCGACCACCAGATTCCTGTAACAGCTCGAGTCATGGCGCTCACCTCCACAGCATTTCTATGCTGACGGGGACAAGTCCATACCTTTCACTTTGGCTACTGCTCAAAATACATTCTTATTGTAACCTTCTTTTTCGAGTTGCGCAAGCCCCTTTTGAAAAAAATTTTGTTATGTCACAGTTTTATGTAAATTGTATTATGTTAACCCGGTAAATCTTGATGTGCTTTTAGGATGCCTTAAACCCTTGGATTCAAGGGTTTAATACAAGATGTGGGGGCACAGCCTTCGTTATGGCCCAACATCTTCTGCGGCATTTTTATGTCACCATTGACAAACCCAATGCAGTATTTTTCGAAAATTTTTTAGCGATTGCGGCGTTTTTTTCTCCCGCCTCTCATTCTCCTCTTTTTTCCTCCACTCAGGATCCCGGCGGCCGTTCCTCCGCAAAGATCTCCAAAGAGAAGCCCTATCCCTCCGCTTTCCAAGGAGACGTCCACAAATAGCAGCAGGCCAAGGGATAATTGCAGGAGGAACAGAACCGTCCCCACCGCAAGGCCCACAAAGACCCCGCGTGCAGGGCTCTTCCAGACGGCAAAGACCCCTCCCGCAAAGCTGCCCAGCACGCAGCTGACCACCGTCAGTTGATAGCGCAGATCGGCATCCAGCAGCCCTTTTGAAACGCCCAACGCAGCGAAAAGCAGCATTGCCATACCTATGGCAAACGCGGTTATTCCGCCCAACAAGACGGCTTTCCCGTAGCACAGCAGCATGGTCCCCTGGTCTTCCTCATTTTTTCTTGTAGTCATAAAAACACCCTCCCCGCAAGGATTTTCATCACATCCTATGCAGGGAGGGTATTTGGCATGTCTTTTTTAGACTACAGCTTACTGAGCGTTTTCGGTGGCCTGAGTCCCCTTGCTGGACACCGCCCACTTGGTAAGCTCAACGCGGACCCGGTCGGCGCCGCTCTCGATCACGATGGTACTCTCCTTCACCGCGCAGATGGTACCGACAATACCGCCGATGCTGGTGACCACATCACCAACTGCCAGCTCGGAGCGCATTTTCTCCGCTTCCTTCTTTCGCTTGTTCTCTGGGCGAATGAGCATAAAGTAAAAAACGGCCAGCATAACCACCAGCATAAGAATGGTCATCACGTTTTGATCCAAAACGAACCCCTCCTAATATAAGCATATTTACGATCGCTGTAAAAGGTAGTATAGCGTAAATCGGACCATTTGGCAAGCCTTTCCCACAAATTAGATTTTCCGGTCCAGCTTTTCGCTGTACTCCGCCCGGAATTGGGCAAAACTTCCAGCATCCAGAGCCGTACGAATGCGCTCCATAAGAGTGTTATAAAAATAGAGGTTATGAAGCACGGCCAGACGCATGGCCAGCATCTCTCCCGCCACAAACAAATGACGGAGATAAGCCCGGGAAAAATGTTGGCAGGCGGGACAGTGACAGGTGGAGTCAATGGGAGAGTCGTCCAGCTTATACTTCTCGTTTTTCAGGTTGATGGAGCCCTCCCAGGTGTATAGTCTGCCGTGGCGGGCGTTCCGCGCCGGCATAACGCAGTCAAAAAAGTCTACGCCCCGGGCTACCCCTTCGATAATATTGGACGGGGTCCCTACTCCCATAAGATATCGCGGCTTGTCTTTTGGCATATGGGGCTCTACCGCGTCGATGATCTCATACATTACCTCGGTGGGCTCCCCCACTGCCAGTCCGCCAATGGCATAACCGTCACAGTTGATTTTTTTGATCTCCTCCATATGCCAGATCCGCAATTCAGGAAAGGTGGCGCCTTGGTTGATGCCAAAGAGCATTTGAAGGGGGTTTACGGCATCCGGAAAGGCATTCAGCTTGTCGTGCTCTGCCTTGCAGCGCTCCAGCCAACGAACGGTCCGTTCACAGGAAGCCTTTGCGTACTCATAGGTCGCTGGATTTTCCACGCACTCATCAAAGGCCATAGCCACATCGCTGCCCAAATGGGACTGGATCTGCATGGATTCCTCCGGACCCATAAAGATTTTGCGGCCGTCGATATGAGAGGAAAAATAGACGCCCTCTTCCTTGATCTTTCGGAGACCAGCCAGGGAAAATACCTGGAATCCTCCCGAATCGGTCAGGATAGGCCCCTCCCAGTCCATAAATCTGTGCAGTCCCCCTAACTGCCGCACCACATCATCACCGGGCCGGAGATGGAGATGATAGGTATTGCTCAGTTCGATCTGACAACCGATATCCTTCAAATCGTGAGCGGACACGCCGCCCTTAATGGCTCCCTGGGTGCCCACATTCATGAATACCGGGGTCTGGGCTGTGCCGTGGGCACAAGTGAACACTCCTCGCCGAGCCTGGCCTTCTGTTTTTATGATTTTAAACACAGGGAAAACTCCTTTACTTGTGAGAGTCAAAGAAGGTTTTCAGCTCCCCCCTCCGCTCCGGGGACAGCTCCTTCTTGGGAACTCCGGCCACTGCGCCAGCCAGAGCCTGAAGCTGGTGGAGGCAGGCGCCGCTGTCCACCCTCAGGCGGATACGAAGCCAGGCTTCCTCCGCCCCAAGGCGCTGAAGATCCTCTGGGGTCATAACTCCAATGGCCCGGAGATTGTCGGACAAAACCGGTCCCACATTGGGAAGATCGGTCAGTTCCATGGAAAGGCCCCCTTTAAGAGATAAACATAGCGTCGCCGAAACTAAAAAAGCGGTAGCGCTCTTTTACCGCCTCGGTATAGGCTGCCAGGATATGCTCCCTTCCCGCCAAAGCCGACACCAGCATAATGAGCGTAGATTCCGGCAAATGGAAGTTTGTGATGAGGCCATCCAAAATCTTAAATCGATAGCCGGGATAAATATAAATATTGGTCCATCCGGCGCTCTCCTTCAACATACCGTCCTCCCCCGCCCAGCTCTCAATGGTACGGCAGGAGGTGGTCCCCACACAGATGACCCGTCCGCCACTTTTCTTGGCAGTGTTAATGATCTGGGCCGTTTTGGCAGAGATCATGCAGTACTCCGAATGCATCTCATGCTCCAATGGATCCTCTTCTTTCACAGGGCGAAAAGTGCCCAGTCCCACATGCAGAGTAACGTAGCAGACCTTTACACCCATTTTTTCTACCTGAGCCAACAGATCCTGTGTAAAATGGAGGCCTGCTGTAGGCGCAGCGGCCGAACCAATCTCTCGGGAGTAGACGGTTTGATACCGTTCCGGATCGTTCAGTTCCTCTTTAATATAAGGAGGGAGCGGCATTTTGCCCAATTGCTCCAAAATTTCCAGAAAGATCCCCTCATAGTGGAACTCCACCACCCGATTCCCACCGGGAAGCTCTTCCAGCACAGTTGCGGTAAGAAGGGACCCATCCCCAAATGAAATTTTCTGCCCGGGTTTCAATTTCCTTGCCGGACGTACCAGGCATTCCCACTTCTTTTCTCCCTTATCCAGAAGCAATAGTACCTCGGCCGCCCCGCCCGACGGATCCCGGTGTCCCAGAAGCCGGGCGGGCAGCACACGGCTGTCATTGAGCACCAGGCAATCGCCGGAGCGGAGAAATTGGGGCAATTCATAAAAATGGCTGTGGCAGACTTTTCCCGTATCCTTGTCCAATCGCATAAGGCGTGAGCCATCACGCCGCGCCAATGGGGTCTGCGCGATCAGCTCCGGAGGAAGATCATAATAAAAATCAGAGGTTTTCATGATCCTGAGGTTCCCACTTTCTCAGTAGATTTCAATTCCCGGGTAATAAAATTTCAAAATCTCGTCAAAGGTCTTTCCCTGCTGCGCCATAGCGTAAGCGCCCCACTGGCTCATACCTACGCTGTGTCCCCACCCAAAGCTTTGAATGGTATAGATGACCTCTCCGGTCTCAGTTCCTCCCGCCGGCGCGGGAAGAAATTGGGTCCCGCTTCCCGTAATAACATAAGGGTTCCCGGTCAACTTTTTCACCGAGCCATCCCCATTGATGGCATAGACCTGATTCATAGAAGGAAGCGTATTACCGCCTTCAACGTAATATGATCCGCCGGTAGTCTCCCCTGATTTTGTGATCGTGTACCGGATCGATTTCAAACCTAAAACACCGCGGAGATCGGTGGCTCCTTTTTGCGTAAAGGGCCATTCCTTTCCGTTTGTATCCGTGAACAAAATGGACTTAACATTTCCTGTGGGAGTTAATTCTGTGATCTTAAAATCCACGATAGCCGCGCAGTTATAGCCCTTCGATTGAATGTAGGGCTGTACCTTGGCGTTCAATTCAGCTCCGGTAAACGTTTGGGTGTGTCCCCAGTATGATATTTTTTCTGAGATGGTCTCTTCGTAGGGGTCCGATACTCCACATAGATAGGGATAGGAGCTGCCCCAAACATTTTTCACGTCTTCACTGCCGCCGCCATTGGAGGCATAATAATAAGTTTTAGCCGGTTCTCCCTCATACCAGGCCCGAAGACCTGCTGTCTCCGCAGCGGCCTGGGCAGTCCGTTCATTTGACCCGCCTACGCCTGGATATGCCTGACAGTGAACCTTTTCACACACGTCAAAGCCGGCGTTTTTATGCCGGGTCTCATTCTCCACATAGTTCCGGGCGCACACCGCCTGGGCCTTCAGCGCCTCCATCGGCCAGCTGGAGCTCATCTCCTGTGACAGCAGGCAACTTACATAATCGTCCATATTCACAGCGTTGATGACCGTCAGATCCCCGCCGTTGTTCCGACGAAATTGGAACATCCCGTAGTAACGCTTTCCCCGGTAATGGGTTTCCGGCTTTACACTGTCATCCAACCCCGGATATACCGTCAGAGAAAGGCCCTCGCCTCCGTCAAGTTGAAACAGGATCTCGGCGGTTCCGGTTTTTACTACTGAAACGCCGTAGGCACTGGTGCCAACGACAGTTCCGCCCACGGCATCTGCCGCGATCTGGGCCTCTTCCCGGGTGATATAGGCGCCCGACCGTGCCTGCCAGACGCCGTTGATCCAAGCCGGAAAACCCGCCACGCTTTGAGCCAGAGTCAACGCCTCCTCAAAAGAGGTCAGCTCCGTCTCTGTGGGCAGTTGTATATGCCAGCATCCCACGGCTAGGTCTGATACAATCCCATCCGAATAACTTTTCAAACTGCTGCTATAGTTCGGATCTATCCCATACCAGACATTCTGCGTTTTTACAACAGAAATGGCGGTTTCTGCGGTATAGGCCATTTGCCAAAAGCTTCTCTCCTCATCCAAATAACCAAAACGGAAGCCGGTACCCGCGCTGTTTGCCAGATTTGCCCCATCCAAAGCATCGTCTCCATAGGCCAAACCGACCAACACAAGGCCGCTATCTGGGGCTTCTTCCGCATATACCATGGGTCCTGCCAAAAGCAGCAGGGACAGTGCGCAAAGGATCATCAGGCATTTCCGTTTCATGTCTGTTCCTCCGAGATGTGCCGATTGACACCGGCGGTAGATTTGTGGTAGTATCAAAAAGTATAAGTTTAGACGCAGCAGCGATTTGGCGTCGGTTTTTCTTTCTTTGACATTATAGTACAAAAAGACACCGAGGTAAAGCCGTGGATTCTTTCTTTTTTGTTGCACGCATATCATAGCTACGGAGGTCGATCCAAATGGAGAAGTTCAAGGTAGGTATTATTGGCGGAACTGGTATGGTAGGCCAGCGTTTTATCACGCTGATGGAGAACCACCCCTGGTTCCAGCTCACCGCTATCGCCGCCAGTCCCCGTTCTGCCGGCAAAACATATGAGAATGCGGTTTCCGGCCGCTGGGCCATGAGAACGCCCATCCCCAGGGAATCCAGGGAACTGGTGGTCATGGACGCCCAGGCCGACGTGGAAAAGATCGCCGGGATGGTAGACTTTGCCTTCTGCGCCGTAGACATGAAGAAAGAGGAGATTCGGGCTCTGGAGGAGAGCTATGCCAAATCGGAATGTCCTATCATCTCCAACAACTCCGCCCACCGCTGGACGGATGATGTGCCCATGATCGTGCCCGAGCTGAACCCGGAGCATGCCCGGATCATTCCTGCCCAGCGCAGGCGTCTGGGGACTAAACGGGGATTTATCGCCGTCAAATCCAACTGTTCCATTCAGTCCTACGCCCCCCTTCTCTCCCCCGTGATGAAAGCGGGCTATGACATTGAGCGGGTGCTGGCCTGTACTTACCAGGCCATTTCCGGCGCCGGAAAGACCTTTGAGCGTTGGCCCGAGATGGTAGATAACCTGATCCCCTATATTGGCGGCGAAGAGGAAAAGAGTGAACAAGAGCCCTTGAAGGTATGGGGCCACATTGAGGGTGACAGGATCGTGAGGGCCACCTCCCCTGCCATCACCGCCCAATGCCTTCGTGTGCCTGTCTCCGATGGACACACTGCCGCTGTCTTTGTGAAGTTCACAGAAGGGAAAAAGCCCACCGAGGAGCAGATCAAGACCATTTGGAGAGAGTTTAAGGGCCGTGCCCAAGAACTGGCGCTTCCCTCCGCCCCTCAGCAGTTCATTCACTATTTTGAGGAGCCCGATCGTCCCCAGGCCAAGCTGGACCGTGAACTGGAGGGCGGAATGGCCATCTCTGTGGGGCGTCTTCGCCCTGACAGCCAATATGACTACAAGTTTGTCGGGCTCTCCCACAATACCCTCCGCGGAGCCGCCGGAGGCGGCGTCCTTTTGGCGGAGCTTCTCTGTGCTGAGGGCTATATCGACCACAAGGCTTGAAAGAAAGGTAGGTCATTTTTTTATGAGGGAACCAGTATTCAGCGGTGCCTGCACAGCTATCATTACCCCCTTTGATGAAAGCGGAGCGGTGAACTATGACGCGTTCGGCGCGCTCATTGAGGAACAGATCGCCTCCGGTATCGACGCCATCTGCGTCTGCGGCACTACCGGAGAGAGTGCCACCATGTCTATCCGGGAGCATATCGCCGTAGTGGAATATTGCGTGAAAAAGGTGGATCACCGGGTCAGGGTGGTGGCGGGGGCCGGCAGTAATGATACCTCCGCCGCGGTATATCTCTCACAGCACGCCCAGGACTCCGGAGCTGATGCGCTGCTGCTGGTGACCCCCTATTACAACAAAGCCACTCAGCTGGGACTGATCAAGCATTATGAGTATATTGCCGACCGGGTGGAGCTTCCGATCATCCTTTATAACGTGCCCTCCCGCACAGGGGTATCCTTTACCGCGGAGACTTACAAGACCCTGGCCAGTAACCCCAAGATCAATGGAGTTAAGGAGGCCAGCGGCAATTTTTCCCTTTTGGCCCACACCCGTTTCCTCTGTGGCGAGGACTTCTACATCTGGTCCGGAAATGACGATCAAGTCGTGCCTATGATGAGTTTGGGGGCCAAGGGCGTGATCTCGGTAGCGGCCAACATCGTTCCCCAGGTGATGGTAAAGATGAGCCATCTGTGTCTGGAGAATGACTTTGCCGCCGCCTCCAAGCTTCAGATCGATTGGATGGACTTCATTGACGCCCTTTTCGTAGAGGTAAATCCCATTCCCATCAAGACCGCTCTTGATCTGGCGGGAAAAGCGGCCGGTCCGTTGCGTCTTCCTCTATGCGAAATGACCGAGGCTCACCTGGAGCTCCTTCGCTCCTCTATGGTTCGTATGGGACTTTTAAAATAAGAGAAAGGACGTTTTGGGAATGTTGAAACTGCTGATCTCCGGCTGCAATGGTCACATGGGGCGGGTGGTGGTCCAAATCTGCCGGGAGACAGAGGACATAGAAGTATCTGCAGGCTTTGACCTGCTGGGACAGGAAAATGAAGACTTTCCCGTGTTTTCCTCTCCCGCCTCCTACCCAGGAAGAGCAGACGTCCTCGTTGATTTTTCCGCCCCCGCCGCCCTTCCCGCCCTGTTGGAATTGGGCCTGGAGCGAAGGATACCATTGGTGCTGGCCACCACCGGATACTCTCCGGAGCAGCTGGAGCAGATCCAGGCCGCCGCGCGGGAGATCCCTATCTTCCGTTCCGGAAATATGTCCTTGGGCGTCAATGTGCTGGCGGGATTGGTCAAGAAAGCTGCCGCCGCCTTGGGCGAGGACTTTGATGTAGAGATCGTAGAACGCCATCATCACCGCAAAGTAGACGCTCCCAGCGGTACCGCTCTCATGCTGGCGGAGGCGGCAGCCCAAGCTCTCCCCTATGAACCTGAGTACATCTATGAGCGCCAGAGTGTCCGTAAACCCAGGGGAAGACGGGAGATCGGTATCTCTTCTGTCCGAGGCGGGAACATCGTTGGCGACCATGAGGTGATCTTTGCGGGCCGGGATGAGGTCATTGAGCTAAAGCATTCCGCTATGAGTCGGGAGGTCTTTGCCTCCGGCGCCCTCCGTGCGGCCCGATTTTTAGTAGAGGTCCAGGCCCCGGGGCTCTATTCCATGACCGATCTGGTGGGAACGATCCTTTAAGCTAAAAGAGCTGTGAACATTTTGTTCACAGCTCTTTTGATTTGACGGAAGGTCATTTTTCCGTTGTAGGGGCCCGCGGCACTCCATCCGCGTCGATCCCCTTCTCCTCCAGCCGCCGTTCCGCCCATTCCTTGACCAGGGAATAGAGAACCGCAAAGGTCGGGACGCCTAAGAGCATTCCGGGAAAACCGAACAAGCCGCCTCCCACAACGATGGCGACCAGCACCCAAATAGCGGACAGCCCGGTGGAATCTCCCAGGATCTTGGGCCCCAGGATATTGCCGTCAAACTGCTGAAGAGCGATGATGAGAACTCCAAAGCGCAGGGCTGCCCATGGATCTACAATGATCAGGATCATCAAACAGGGTATGGCTCCGATAATAGGGCCGAAGAAGGGGATCACATTGGTGACGCCCACTATCACGCTTACAAGAACGGCGTAGGGGATCCTGAGCAGAGAGCACAGCAGAAAGCACAGAACTCCAATGATAGCCGAATCCAGCAGCTTACCATTGATAAACCCCACAAAGATCTGATTGGCCTTGCCGCTCACCGCCAGGATGCGACTGGCCCCCTTCTCGGGAAACGCGGCGTAGATCAGCTTTTTCAGCTGGCTTGTAAGCCGGGGTTTTCCTGAAAGCATGTAGATAGAGGCGATTATAGCGGTCAAGGCGGTGACCACTCCGTTTACCACACCGTTTCCCACCGACATACCAAAATTCCAAAGTTCCGGAGCCGAGGACGACAAAAACTCGGTCGCCCGTTTCACCATGTCGACAGAGGTAAGGCTGCGAATGAAATCATTATAGTGATCTACAAGATTGACAAGTCCTTCTCCTTCCAAATGAAACCGCTGCGCCAGCTGCTGGACCATCAGATTCAAATTGCTCAGATAGACGGTCAGATTGTTCAGCAGCTGCCGAATACTGTCCCCCACTTGCGGAAGGATCAGCTGAAGCAGGATCGCAATGATGGCTATGGCGATGAGAAACACGGTTATAATGGCCAGAGCTCTTTTCCCCCTTGAATTCCGGTAGACCTTTCTTTCAAAAAAGTCAACAGGGGTGTTGAGCAGATACGCGATCACAAATCCGGCAATAAAGGGCGCAAACACGCTTATTACCGACCCCACCGCATCTCTGACCTGAGACAGATGGGTAAGGCCCAGGTATAGTAAGATACCGACACAGACGATCACCAGATTAGACAGTGCACGACTGTCCAGTTGATACCACTTCTTCTTTTCCAAACCGGTCACACCACGACCTCCTTTCTATTCACAATAAAGGATCATGCAGATGTTGCCCGGTGGAACACTTTTTTGCCCTTTTTCAGAATTAGACCATCTCCGGCAAAGGCGTCCTTTTCATAGCGGGCGGCAACATCCGCCAGCTTCTCCCCGTTAATCTCCACGCCGCCCTGCTCCACCAGACGCCGAGCCTCCTTTTTGGAGGGGGCCAGCGCACACTTCACCATTAGATCCAGAATGCCGATAGAACCATCCGTAAAGTCGGACTCCGTCAGGGTGGTAGCGGGCATACTCGCCGCGCTGCCGCCGCCGGCAAAGAGGGCCCGGGCTGCGTCCTGCGCCTTTTGAGCTTCCTCCTCCCCATGGACCATCCTGGTCAATTCAAAAGCCAGGATCTCCTTGGCGTCATTGATCTTGGCGTCTTCCCACTTGTCCATTTCGTCGATCTGCTCCAAAGGCAGGAAGGTGAGCCAGCGAATGCACTTCATCACGTCGGCGTCCCCCACGTTGCGCCAGTACTGATAGAAGTCGAAGGGGCTGGTCCGGTTGGGATCCAGCCACACGGCGTTTCCGGCGGTTTTGCCCATCTTGTTCCCCTGGGAGTCGGTGAGGAGGTTGATGGTCAGGGCGTAGGCGTCCTTCCCCAATTTCCGGCGGATGAGCTCGGTTCCACCCAACATATTGCTCCACTGGTCGTTGCCGCCAAACTGCATATTACAGCCCACCGTCTGGAACATATGGTAGAAGTCGTAGGACTGCATGATCATGTAGTTGAACTCCAGGAAGGAAAGACCCTTTTCCATCCGCTGCTTGTAGCACTCAGCCCGGAGCATGTTGTTCACGGAAAAACAGGGGCCCACCTCTCGGAGCAGTTCCACATAGTTGAGATCCAGTAGCCAGTCGGCGTTGTTGAGCATCATGGCCTTACCGGGGCCCTCCCCAAACTCAATGAACCGCTCCATCTGCCGCTTGAAGCAGGCTGCGTTGTGGTCAATGTCCTCACGGGTCAGCATTTTGCGCATGTCGGTCCGGCCTGAGGGATCGCCGATCATGGTGGTGCCGCCACCAATGAGGGCGATCGGCTTGTTGCCTGCCATCTGGAGCCGCTTCATCAGGGTCAGGGTCACAAAATGCCCCACTGTCAGGCTGTCGGCGGTACAGTCATAGCCGATATAGAAGGTGGCCTTGCCGTTGTTGATCAGTTCCCTGATCTCCTCCTCGTCCGTAACCTGGGCAATGAGGCCTCTGGCAACCAGTTCATCATAGATAGTCATGTCTCTGTACGCTCCTTTACAATATTATAGATAATGATGGACAATACGACGATCAGAGTCCCCAGCAGAGAGAGGGGACCTATGGACTCGTGGTAGAATACCGCCACCAAAATGGGATTCAGCACCGGCTCAATACCGCTGATAAGGGAGGCGGTGACGGCAGGGGTGGTTTTGAGCCCCTCACACATGAGGATGTAGGCCAGCCCCACCTGAAACGCCCCTAAAATCACCAAGCTGGACATTGGGATCAAGGTGAAATCGGTCTCCCGCGCCAAAAAGGGCAGTCCAATCACCGCGCTGCACACATCCCCCCAGAATACGGACGAGATGGGGTCGGCATTGGGCATATCGTTGAGCAGAAATACCCCGGCGTAGGCAAGCCCGGAACCCAGGGCGACCAAATCCCCTGAAATCCCCCCTCCCCCCAGACTATCCACGAAGAAACAGAGGACCCCAAGAAAAACCACACCACAAACCATCACATCCAGTTTACGGGGCTTGCGGCCCAGAAACACCACGGACAACAGCATTACAAAAATCGGAGCGGTGAATTGAAGCACAATGGCGTTGGCGGCAGTGGTCATCTTGTTTGCCATGGTGAACAGAACGTTGGTTCCGCAGATACTCACCGCGCCTAAGGCGATCCATCGGTTCCACCGGAGCCTGTGCCCTCTCAGCAGCAGATATCCCCCCACTACCAGGAGCGCCACCAGATTCCGCCCGCTGTTGATGGACAGGCCGTGCCAGGGAATAACCTTGATGCAGAGTCCGCCAATACTGTATAGAACGGCGGCAAAAAATACAAACAGCGCGCCCTTTCTCTCCGATGTCATCTGTTTCCCTCTTTTCCAAGGATGGAAAAACGTCCTCTGTCCCTTGGGACAGAGGACGTTTGAAACGTGGTACCACCTCTGATTCGCCGTCCTCTCGCAAGGGCGGCCTCAGGCCGTGCATTCACACGACAACGCGGTAACGGGCGCACCCGGTCCACCCTACTGCGCTGTACGGTTCAGGCGGCGGCTCCGAGGGGTATTCCTCCCAATTCCGCTCTCCCCCTTTCACCAGGTCGGGGGTTCTCTACGCAGCAGAAACAGAAAGTACTTATCCTCATCATTGCTGTATGGCGTATTATAATATGACTTTTCCCGTTTGTCAACCGCCTTGCCCTTTCTGAGCTACCATCAAAAAGCGGTGGATGCACCCTTCGATAACGCTCTTGCTCTCCAATATACGCTGGGCCTCCAGAAGACGGTCAAAACAGCCCTCCACAGAAAAGTTGGGAAACTCCCATGAAATGATTCGGGCAAACCACACCAGTGCCCCCACATCATAAAAACGGATGGGACGGAAACATTCCTCTCCCCGCAAGATCTGAAATCCTTGAGCCTGAATGGCTTTGAGCTGGGTTTTCAGATCC
The DNA here is from genome assembly GCA_947577065.1 of uncultured Pseudoflavonifractor sp. GTDB lineage: Bacteria > Bacillota > Clostridia > Oscillospirales > Oscillospiraceae > Vermiculatibacterium. The sequence continues at coordinate 67,083 of CANPTT010000002.1, read as the reverse complement.
TGGCCGGGAAAGGGTTTAGGGGTCCCGGGAAGCAGAAGCTCCACCAGGTCCCGGTCGTTGTCCTCTCCTACCTGTTCGGTGATGAAGATCCCGCCCGGCTTCAATACCCGCCACAGTTCCGAGGGACAGTAATCCCCGTGTCGGTTTATGACCAGATCAAACTCCCCATCCGGAAAAGGCATACGGGAATGGTCGGCCATCTCCCGAAAGCGGATCCCCAGGGACGGAAGGAGCTTTCGGCACAGTTCCACATTGGGCGGATACCCCTCTGTAGCGGCGGTATGGTGGTGAGGATAGCTCAGGGAGAGCAGAAACTCCCCGCCCCCGGTATCGATATCAAGAAGTTCTGTCCCCTCACCAAGATAGGAGCGGACAATTTCCCCGTAATCCCAGGGCAGATCTTCCTCCTCCTGGTAGCGGTCATTAATGTGAGAAAAATCCCAGCCATGGATGTGGGCCTGCTCCTCCTCCGCTGTCCAAAGTTTTCTTAGTGCCTGTGTGTCCATGATCTCTGTCTCCTTTTCAAAATCATATCAGAACGATCTTGAAAGGTACGACCCCTGACAGCATCTCCGTTGCTCTCATTTCCCGATACAGCCTGCTGTCAATCTTGGAGCCGCACCGGGACATTAATTCGTTTCAATCTCACTGCCCCTTTCTTGGATCATGCTCCGATTATAACACAAAGATTTTGGGCGGACAACGTGTTTTCTTGCCATGGGATCGTGAATGTGGTAAGATAAACGCAGATATTTTACAAAATGGGAGGGACCATTCTATGCTGTTTGTCTGCTATCCCAAATGCACCACCTGTCAAAAGGCCAAGGCCTGGCTGGATGCCCAGGGGCTCCCCTGTGAATTCCGGGATATCAAGTCCCAGAATCCCACCGCGGAGGAGCTGCGCTCCTGGCACGCTCTGAGTGGTCTTCCCCTCCGGCGGCTGTTCAATACCAGCGGTCTTCAGTACAAGGCCTTGGAATTGAAAGATAAACTGCCTGCAATGAGCGAGGCGGAGCAGTTCGCCCTCCTCTCCTCCGACGGAATGCTGGTAAAGCGGCCCATCCTGGTGGGGGAAGATTTTGCCTTCTTCGGCTTCAAAGAGGCGGATTGGGCGGACCGACTTCAGAAATAAGGATTGCATTTTCAAGGGATAGAGGGTAAAATATACCGTAACGCAAAGAAAAGGAGCGTGTTACCATGCCGGAAGAAATGAAGCCTGTCATGGGTAAGAACTTTATCCATGATTTTATCGATGAGGATATCGCCCAGGGCGGACAATACGCGGGGATGCAGGTCCATACCCGCTTTCCTCCCGAGCCCAACGGCTATCTTCATATCGGTCACTGTAAGGCCCTTATCATCGATTTTGGCACCGCCGAAAAGTACGGAGGCATCTGCAATCTGCGGATGGATGACACCAACCCCTCCAAGGAGGATGTGGAGTTTGTGGAGGCCATTCAGGAGGACATCCACTGGCTGGGCTTTGATTGGGGCGACCGGTTTTTCTATGCCTCGGACTATTTTGACCAGATGTATGAGTACGCCGTAGAGCTCATCGAGAAGGGACTGGCCTACGTCTGCGAACTGTCCCCTGAAGAGTTCAAGGCCCACCGGGGAGATGTTGGGATCCCCGCCACCTCCCCCTACCGGGACCGGCCCATAGAGGAATCCCTGGATCTCTTCGCCCGGATGAAGGCCGGGGAGTTCCCCAACGGGGCCATGACCCTCCGGGCCAAGATCGATCTGGCCAGCGGAAACTTCAATATGCGGGACCCGGTGATCTACCGGATCAACCATGCTCACCATCACCGCCAGGGGGATAAGTGGTGCATCTATCCCATGTACGATTTTGCCCACCCCATTGAAGACGCCCTGGAGGGGATCACCCACTCCCTGTGTTCCCTGGAGTTTGAGGATCACCGCCCTCTCTATGACTGGGTGGCCGAGCATGTCTCCATCCCCTACCACAAGCCTCGCCAGATCGAGTTCGCCCGGCTGGGCATCAACTATACAGTCATGAGCAAACGGAAGCTTCGCCAGTTGGTGGAGGAGGGCCGGGTCGCCGGCTGGGATGATCCCCGTATGCCCACTCTCTGCGGTCTTCGCCGTCGGGGCTACACCCCCGCTGCCATCCGGGACTTCTCCGAGCGTAACGGGGTGACCAAGGCGGCCTCTACTGTGGAATTTGGCTTTTTGGAACACTGCCTGCGGGAGGATCTAAACCGCACTGCCAACCGTGTCATGGCGGTCCTGCGGCCCATCCGACTTACGATTACCAACTATCCCGAAGGCCAATCTGAGCTCTTCGAGGTTGAAAATATCCCCGGAGACGCTGCCGCCGGTACCCGTACGGTCTCTTTTTCCCGAGATCTTTGGGTGGAGGCGGAGGATTTTTTGGAAACGCCCGTCCCAAAATATAAACGACTCTACCCCGGAGGTCCGGAGTGTCGGCTGAAGGGGGCCTATCTCATCACCTGTACCGGCTGCGTCAAAGACGCTCAGGGCAACGTGACTGAGATTCTGGCCACCTATGATCCGGACAGCAGAGGCGGTGATCCCTCCGACGGACGAAAGGTCAAGGGGGCCACGCTCCATTGGGTAGACGCCGCCACTGCCTTGGACGCTGAGGTACGGCTCTATGACAATCTCTTCTCTGATGAAGCCCCTGATGCCGGAGACAAGGATTTTCTGGAGTGCCTGAACCCTAATTCTTTGGAGGTCCTTACCGGGTGCAAGGTGGAGGCCGGTCTTTCTTCCCCCCGCCCGGAGGACCGGTTCCAATTTATGCGCCAGGGCTACTTCTGCGCCGACAGTAAAGACTCTGCCCCCGGACACTTGGTATTCAACCGGGCGGTGAGCCTGAAGGATAGCTTTAAATTATAACAAAAGGGGAAGTTTTCATGTATCACTTCCGAAATGACTATTCTGTGGGCTGCCATCCCGCCGTGCTGGAGGCACTATCCGCCGTCAACGGTGAAAGTGTCATTGGCTACGGGGAGGACGCCTACTGCAAGGAATGCGCCGACCTAGTCCGGGAGCTCTGCCACGCTCCTCAAGCCGCAGTGGAATTTATGGTGGGAGGTACCCAAACCAACTTTACCGCGATCGCCGCTTTTTTGCGGCCTTGGGAGAGTGTGGTCGCTCCCGCCAGCGGACATATCAACGGTCATGAGGCCGGTGCGGTGGAGGCCACCGGTCATAAGATCCTTCCTGTCCGCACTCCCGCCAACGGAAAGCTCTCCCCCGCCCTCATTCTCCCGGTTCTTCAGGAATGCGAGGACCTTCACCTGACCAAGCCTCGCCTGGTCTATATTTCTGACGCTACAGAGACCGGCGGAGTCTATACGAAGGCGGAACTTGGCGAGCTGTCGCTTTTCTGTCGCCATCATGGCCTGATCCTTTTTCTGGATGGTGCCAGATTGGGCTGTGCCCTTGCCTGCAAGGTAAATGACTTGACGCTTTCTGATGTGGCACAACTTACTGACGCGTTCTACATCGGCGGCACCAAAAATGGCGCTATGATGGGGGAGGCACTGGTCATTACCGATCCCTCCCTCCAGAACGAATTCTTCCGTATGAAGAAACAGCGCGGCGCTGTGCTGGCCAAGGGCTGGCTTCTGGGCGTCCAGTTCCAAACGCTTCTGAAGGACGGGCTCTATTTTAAAATTGCCCGGAACGCGGTGGAGGTGGCCCAGTATCTCCAGGGTGGACTTAAAAATCTGGGGATTCCTATGATGGTGGACTCCCCCACCAACCAGATCTTCCCCGTAGTCCCCAACTCCCTGCTGCCCCGATTGGACGAGATATGTACCTATGAGGTCTGGGGCAAGGCGGACGAGGAACACACAGTGATCCGCTTTGTCACCTCCTTCGCCACCTCGCTCTCCAGCGCCGATGGGCTGTTGAAGGCCATCAAGGATTTGACCTAAGACTTATAAGGAAGGAGCGGACTGCGTCAGCAGTCCGCTCCTTTTGCCTATGTCAGCTCCAGCCGCATCAGAAGCAGCGTCTGCCACTCCCCACCCCGGGTGCGAAATCCCCTTGGGTTCCTTCCGTATTCCACAAATCCAACGCTTTTATACAGGGAGACAGCGGTTTCGTTTGTACTGACCACATCCAGTTCAAGCTGGGAATACCCGGCAGTCCTGGCACACTCGATGCAGGCCTGCGTCAACGCCCGGCCGATCCCCAGACCCCAGGAAGCTCTTTCGATGCTGATGCCAAGGCTGGCCCGGTGCCTTACCTTGTCCTTTGTCCCGACCGCCTCTATTCCAGCCATCCCTACGATCCGGCCATCCAAAACGGCGCAGAGCTCTGCCTCCCGCTCCCCCTCCTCTCGCTCCGCCAGGAACCGTTCCTCCTGAGGAATATCAAAGCTGTTCTCGTCCGGATAACTCAGCAGGAACTCCGTCTCCCCGTGGGTCAGGTTAAAATTTGCATAGACCTCGGCTGCATCGGAGCCTTTCCCATTTCTTAAAATGCACAGCCTGCCGTCTTTCAGCAGAATCTCCTTATGATAGTTCATCTGCTCACTTTCCCCCTCAGAAATAAAGGGTCCCCAGCGAACAGACCGCTGGGGACCGCTTGCTTTTTTTACTTGCAGGCTCAGGCCTTGCCATCGCAGCCCAGCACATCGGTGATCTTGTGCTTGACCAACTCCTTGATATTGGCCCGGGCGGGCTTCAGGTACTCCCGGGGATCAAACTTGTCAGGATGCTCGTTGAAGAACTGACGAATGGTGCCGGTCATGGCCAACCGCAGGTCGGAATCAATGTTGATCTTGCATACCGACAGGCTGGCAGCCTTCCGAAGCTGCTCCTCAGGGATGCCCACAGCGTCAGGCATCTTTCCGCCATTGTCATTGATCATCTTCACATAGTCCTGGGGCACGCTGGAGGAACCGTGGAGAACGATGGGGAAGCCGGGCAGACGCTTGGAGACCTCCTCCAGAACGTCAAAGCGGAGCGGGGGCGGAACCAGAATGCCCTTCTCGTTCCGGGTGCACTGATCGGCAGTAAACTTGTAAGCGCCGTGGCTGGTGCCGATGGCGATGGCCAGAGAGTCGCAGCCGGTCTTGGCTACGAACTCCTCCACCTCCTCGGGACGGGTGTATGAGGAATCCGCGGCGGAGACCTTCACGTCATCCTCCACGCCGGCCAGGGTGCCCAACTCGGCCTCCACGACCACGCCATGGTCATGGGCGTACTCCACCACCTTCTTGGTCCCCTCAATGTTCTCCTCGAAGGACTTGGAAGACAGATCGATCATGACAGAGGTAAAACCGCCGTCAATGCAGCTCTTGCAGGTCTCAAAATCCGGGCCGTGATCCAAATGGAGCACAATAGGGATATTGGGACACTCAATGGCGGCGGCCTCTACCAGCTTCACAAGATAGGTGTGGTTGGCGTAAGCCCGCGCACCCTTGGAGACCTGAAGGATCAGGGGGGCGTTCAGGTCCCGGGCAGCTTCGGTAATACCCTGAACGATTTCCATGTTGTTAACGTTGAAAGCGCCGACAGCATATCCTCCGGCATAGGCTTTCTTAAACATTTCAGTGGATGTGACCAAAGGCATGGGGAATCAACTCCTTTTATATTTTTGTAACGTCTTAATTTTAACAGGAATGGTTGAAAAATGCAAGAGGTCATGCTATGATATTATATGTGAAATATCGGCTATTTTGCATGGGCTATGCAGCCGTATGAAAGCATTCAAAATATTTTAGGAGGATTCGATCATGAGCGAACTTCGCGGAGCATGTATCATTGGCCAGTCTGGCGGCCCCACCGCCGTCATCAACGCCAGCGCCCAAGGGGTCATCCAAACCGCCCTGAAGCAGGGCTGCATCACCCAGGTGCTGGGTGCTGCCCACGGCATCAAGGGTGTATTGGAGGACAAACTGTACGATATGTCCAAGGAGGATCCTGCCGAGCTGGATATCATGAAGTACACCCCCTCCTCTGCCTTGGGTTCCTGCCGGTATAAACTGGCTGATCCGGACAAGGATGACACCGACTATAAGCGGATCCTGGAGATTTTCAAAAAGCACAATGTCCGTTATTTCTTCTATAATGGCGGCAATGACTCCATGGACACCTGCAACAAGATCAGCAAGTATATGCAGAAGGTTGGCTATGAGTGTCGGGTCATGGGCGTTCCCAAAACCATCGACAATGACCTGAACGGTACCGATCACTGCCCCGGCTTTGCCTCTGCCGCCAAGTATATCGCCACCTCCTGTGCCGAGGTGTGGCAGGATGCGCACGTCTATGACACCGGGATGGTCACTGTGATCGAGATCATGGGCCGCCACGCCGGTTGGCTGGCCGGTTCCGCTGCTCTGGCCTCCCTTACCGGCTGTGGTCCCGACCTTATCTATCTTCCTGAGGTCGATTTCAATATGGACCAGTTCCTGGCTGATGTGAAGGCTGTGTATGAGAAGACCGGAAAGTGTATGGTGGCTGTATCTGAGGGCATCCATTACGCCGACGGCCGCTTTGTCTCTGAGGCAGAGACTTCCGCCACGGACGGTTTTGGCCACGCACAGCTGGGTGGTCTGGCCGCCCTGCTGGCCGCCGCTGTGAAAAATGCCACCGGGGCCAAGGTCCGCGGCATTGAACTGAGCCTGCTCCAGCGCTGCGGTTCCCATGTGGGCTCCAAGACCGATATTGAGGAAGCCTGGTTGGCCGGTTCCGCCGCGGTGGAGGCCGCTGTGTCCGGCATTACCGACAAGATGGTAGCCTTTAAGTGCACCCGGGAGGGCGGCTACAAGTGCGAGACCTCTCTGGAACCCTTGGACATCGTAGCTAACTTCGAAAAGAAGGTTCCCCGTGAGTGGATCAACGAGGCCGGCAACGGCATTGAAAAGCCCTTTATCGACTATGTACTGCCCCTGATCCAGGGCGAAGCCGACGGTCCCAAGGAGAACTCCCTGCCCCGGTTCGCCAAGCTGAAGAAGGTCATCGCGGAATAAAGCGCAGTCTGCAAGCCTCTGGGGATCGGCGGTTTTGGATGCGATCCCACACAGTCCGCTTTTTCACACATCATTCGATAGCGAAGGTGGGCGGTTTTGGTGACCGCCCACCTTCTTTTTTGTTATACACACAAGCGGCGTCAGGGAAAGGACCCTCCCCTGACGCCGCTTGTGTTAGTTTTCTTACTGTCCCGCCAGCATCCGCATGACTCCATAGAGTTTTTGGTTGACTCCCTTGGTCATGTTGAGAGCTTCCTCAATATCGTAATCCACATATTCGTCTCCCCGCATGGCTACGATCCGATTGGTCTGTCCCTCGGCCAACAGGCGAACAGCCTCATGTCCCATATAAGTTGCTACCACTCGGTCCTTGGTGGTGGGGGCTCCTCCCCGCTGGACGTGTCCCAGAATGGTAACTCTGGTATCCACCGCGGTTTCCTCGGTGATCCGCCGGGCCACCTCATAGGCGCCACCCTCCACCCCCTCGGCCACAATGACCATGTAGTGGGTGATCCCGGACAGCCGGGCCTGGCGGATAGGCTCCAGAACATCTTCATTGAAGTCCAATTGTTCCTCGGGCAGGAGCACCACAGTGGCTCCCCCCGCCATTCCCACATCCAGCCCCACAAAACCGGCGTGGCGGCCCATGACCTCCACCACCGAGCAGCGCTCATGAGACTGCATGGTGTCCCGCAGCTTATCAATACACTCCAGTGCAGTATTGCAAGCGGTGTCAAAACCGATGGTATAGCTGGTACAGGCGATGTCATTGTCAATGGTGCAGGGAACGCCTACCACGGCGATACCATGTCTGGACAAAGCCTGAAGGCCGCGATAGGTACCGTCGCCGCCCAACCCTACGATCCCGTCCAGCCCCAGCAGCTTGCAGGTGTTCACCGCTTTCTGCTGGCCTGCTTCAGTCATAAACTCCTCGCTTCGGGCAGAGTAGAGCATGGTACCGCCCCTGCGAAGCATACCGCTGACGCTGTCAAAGTCCATGGGCCTAAAATCCCCGTTGATAAGGCCGTTGTAGCCCCGACGGATCCCCACGCATTCGATCCCCATCTTTAGGCAGGTCCGCACCACCGCCCGGACGGCGGCATTCATCCCGGGGGCATCTCCCCCGCTGGTCAATACGCCGATCCGGCGAACTGCATTCCCCATCTGTATGTCCTCCCTTGTTTATACGGTAAGCTCAGTATCCTCTCGCGTCAGCGCAGCGGCGTGCCGCTCCAACACAGGCTGGATGTAGTCTGCCAGAAACTCCTCCACCTGTTCCGGACAGCGGCCTATATAGGCCCCGGGCTCCAAATGCTTCTCCAGCTCTTCTCTGGTCAGGTCAAAGGCCGGATCCGAAGCGATCCTGTCGATCAGATCATTTGACAGGCCAAGTTCCTTTACGGCATATCCTGCCTCTAAAGAAAGTTGACGGATCCGTTCATGGATGGCCTGCCGGTCCCCGCCCCGCTTCACCGCATCCATCATAATGTTCTCGGAGGCCATGAAGGGAAGCTCCTCCCGGACATGCTTGGCAACGACCTTCTCGTGAACTACCAATCCCGCAACCACATTGGCGTATATGTTCAGGATGGCATCCACTGCCAGGAAAGCTTCCGGGATGGCAAGACGCTTGTTGGCAGAATCATCCAGGGTACGCTCAAACCACTGGGTGGCAGCGGTGATGGAGGGATTCATGGCGTCGGCCATCACATACCGTGCCAAAGCGCAGATCCGCTCGCAGCGCATGGGATTTCGCTTGTAGGGCATGGCGGAGGAACCGATTTGATTCTTTTCAAAGGGCTCCTCCACCTCCTTCAGGTGGCAGAGAAGCCGCAGGTCGGTGGCAAATTTACTGGCAGACTGGGCAATACCGGACAGCGTAGCCAGTATGGCGGCATCCACCTTACGGGAATATGTCTGCCCCGACACCGGCGCCACTCTCTCAAAGCCCATCTCGCAGGCGATCTTCTCTTCCAGAGCTTTGACCTTCTCATGGTCCCCGTCAAATAACTCCAAGAAGCTGGCTTGAGTTCCGGTGGTGCCCTTGGAACCCAGAAGGGCCATATGTGAGATCCGGTACTCTACCTCCTCCAGATCCATGAGAAGTTCATTCATCCAAAGGGTTGCCCGTTTTCCAACGGTTACAAGCTGGGCTGGCTGAAAATGGGTAAAACCAAGAGTCGGTAAGGCTTTATACTTGCCGGCAAACTCTCCCAGATAGGCCAGGATCTTCACCAATTTATCCCGAAGCAGAACAAGCCCTTCCCGCATGAGGATCATGTCGGTGTTGTCTCCCACATAACAGCTGGTGGCACCCAGATGGATGATAGGCATAGCCTTGGGACACTGCTCCCCATAGGCGTGGATATGAGCCATCACATCATGGCGAAGCTTTTTTTCCCAACGGGCCGCCGCCTCATAGTCCACCTCTTCGGCGTGGGTCTCCAGTTCCTTGACCTGTTCCTCAGAAACAGGAAGACCCAGCTCCATCTCCCCTCTCGCCAAGGCCACCCACAGCCTGTGCCAAGTGGTGAACTTCTTATCTGCCGAAAAGAGATACAGCATCTCATCGCTTGCGTACCGTGAGGATAAGGGGGACTCATACTTATTTGTTGCCATCCTCGGCCCTCATTTCTTTTTCTTATTGTGTCAAAAATTTCTCCAGACGATCCAGACCTTCTTTGATATCCTCCATTGAGGCGGCATAGGACCAGCGGACAAAACCGGGAGCGCTGAAACCACTGCCGGGCACCAGGGCTACCAGACCGTGCTTTAAAAACGCCGTAGCAAAATCGTCATCATTTTCAATTTTTTCTCCGCAGAGAGTCCGGCCAATTTGTTCCTTCACATTGAGCATGATGTAAAATGCACCCTCAGGGCGGATACAGCTGACGCCCTCCATGGCATTGATGCGCTCTACCATATAATCCCGACGGGCCTGAAATGCATCCCGCATGGCATCGGTCTCCTCCTGAGGCGCCGTGAGCCCCCGGAGAGCCGCCTTCTGAGAAATGGAACAGGGGGATCCGGTGGAATGGCTAATGTAGTTGGCCATTACCTTGGCAATGTTAGGCTCTGCCAGTCCATAACCAATGCGCCAGCCAGTCATGGCATAGGACTTGGATACCCCGTTGATGAGAATGGTCCGCTTCTTGATCTCCTCCCCCAGAGACGCCACACTGGTAAAAGGCCTGCCGTCATAAACCAGCCCATAGTATATCTCATCCGAGATAATATACAGGTCATGGCGCACACACACCTCCAGCAAGTTCTTGAGCTGCTGGGCGTCATAGAGCATTCCGGTGGGGTTGGAAGGATTGTTGAGAATAATGGCCTTAGTCTTGCCGGTGATAGCGGCTTCCAGCTTTGCCGGGGTAAGCTTGAAATCTTCCTCCTCTGTGGCGTCCACCAAAACGGGAACGCCACCTGCCATACGGATCAATTCATAGTAGCTGACCCAGGCGGGGGTAGGCAGGATCACTTCATCTCCGGGATTTACCAATACCCGAAGACTCAAATAGACGATATGTTTTGCTCCGCTGGAGACAATGACCTGATTGGGCGCGTAATCCACCCCCAGATCCGCCTTCATCCTGTCACAGACCGCCTGCTTCAGGTCCAAGGCGCCCGAGGGAGGGGTATAACGGGTATAGTTGTCGTGGATCGCCTGGATAGCGGCCTCTTTAATGGTATCCGGCGTGTTAAAGTCCGGTTCTCCGGCAGCAAAGCCTATAACGTTCTGGCCCTCCGCCTTCATCTGCTTAAAAAGGGTATCGATCGCCATGGTTGAGGATGGGTTGATCCCCAACGCAATATGAGAAAGCTCTTTCACGATGTATTCCTCCATTTGAAAACTGATTTCGCCTTCATCATATTATAGGCAGGAACCCGGGAAATTGCAAGTACCCACCCCTCGATTTTTCATAATTTTTCATTTCGCCACAGTTTTACCGGGTTTCACTTGAATTTTTGGTCCAAACGCCCACAACTTCATTCATCTTGTTGGGGAAACCTCAACAGATCCGCTCCGTGACGCCGCTTCACTCCCACATTCAACAAACATTGCGTAGAGCCACGGTCTATAGTATACCCTCCTTTGGCAGCGGTTCGTACAAAAAAGGGAGACGTTTTTCACGTCTCCCCTTTTCAATACTGGATTATCAGCCCTGCTCCTCCTCGCGCATCTTGGCGAAGCACTCGCTGCAATACACAGGGCGGTCAGACTTAGGTTCAAAAGGAACTTTAGCCTCGCCGCCGCAGCGGGCACAGGTAGCGGTAAAGTACTCCCGGGGACCACGGGCAGCGGCCTTGCGGGCATCGCGGCAGGCTTTGCAGCGCTGCGGCTCATTCTGGAACCCCCGCTCCGCATAAAACTCCTGCTCACCGGCGGTGAACACGAACTCTTGTCCGCATTCCTTGCATACAAGTGTCTTGTCTTCGTACATGATTTTACCCTCTCTTTGCTCCTTGCCCGGGCTCCGGATGGATTCCAAACGATGCTGGGGCAGTTTAATATTGCGCTCAGCTTACGCTGATGTCGCCAGAAGTGAGGATGGGCGCAGCCTTGCGCCGAATGCGTTGGATGGCGTTATCTACCGATTTTATGGACTTTTTTACCTGTCGGGATATCTCACGGCAGGATAGACCATCCAAATAGAATACCAAGACTGTCTTTTCAAAAGAAGAGAGCCTGCAATTGAGGACACTCATCTGCCGGTCCCTCTCCTCTCTGCTGATAAGCATATCCTCCGGATCACCCAAAGAGGAGGGACAGACTCTGTAAGGGGGCTTATCAAGCTGTGTAGTGTCTATGGAAAGGGAATGATTCAAGGGGCTGTGTTTTTCTCTGGCAGCGGTTTTCACCGCTGAATATATTCGGTTTTGGACGCAGACCTCAGCATATGTACGGAATACGGCCTCTTTCTCCGGCTGAAAGCTACGGATCGCGGAGAGCAGTCCGACCATTCCCTCCTGGATCAGGTCCTCACTGTCCCCTCCCGCCAAAAAATAGGGACGGGCACACATCCGCACTAACCGACCATACCGGGCAACCAAGCACTCCTCTGCCTCCCGGTTTCCGGATGCGACCAAATCACATAAAGCCTCATCTGAACGTTGATAAAGTGGCTCCATATCGTATATTCCTTTATACTTATATAGCAGATATTGGGGCGTTTGTCAATAGAATTTATACAAATTATAGCAAAACGGCAAATTTATTACAGATTTTTTATGAGATTCGCCAGTTTTTTCGCCTGGTCTACAGCTGTCTGCTCCTCCTTGGCCTCTATCATCACTCGGACCAGAGGCTCCGTACCCGAAGGACGTACCAAAACACGTCCCGTATCAGCCAGGTCCGCCTCTGCCAGTGCTATGGCATCCTTCAGGGCCTGAGAGGCCATGATCTCCTCTTTTTTCTCCTTGCTGTTCACCGTCACATTCAGCAATACCTGCGGGTATCGTGCGCACATAGAGGCCAGCTCCGAGGCCCGCTTTCCGGACTTATACACCACATTTAAAAGCTGAAGAGAAGTCAGCTCTCCGTCTCCGGTAGTGGCAAATTGACGGAAAATGGTATGTCCCGACTGCTCACCGCCCAACACAAAGCCGCCCTTTTCCATCTCCTCCAGCACATTTCGGTCCCCCACATCCGTGCAGAGTAGACAAAAGCCGTGCTCCTTAGCAAAGATCCGGAAGCCCAGGTTGCTCATAACGGTCGCCACCAAGGTTTTCCCCGTCAACTCACCCTTTTCGTCCAGGTCGGAGCCACAGATGGCAAGGACCTGATCGCCGTCAATAAGCTCTCCACGGTCGTCTACCGCCAGACAGCGGTCTGCGTCTCCGTCATAGGCGATCCCCATATCATACTTTCCCGCCGTCACCATAGCTGCCAGGTGATCAATGTGGGTGGAACCGCAGTCCTTGTTGATATTGACGCCGTTGGGATCGGCGTTGATAATATCGCTTTGCAGCTTGGGGAAGCGATCAAAAAGTCGTCCCGCCGTGGCAGAGGCCGCCCCGTTGGCACAGTCCACCAATATCCGCATCCCGGCAAGGTCAGAGTCAACCGTGGAAACCAGGTGCTCTATGTAGGCATCGACTCCCTGCTGGTCCAGATAGGTCACCCGGCCGATGTCCGCCCCCTTACAAAGATCGGGTTTTTCATTGAAAAGCACAATGTCCTCGATCTTGTTCTCCAGAGCGTCAGACAGTTTAAAGCCCTGCCCGTTAAAAATCTTGATCCCGTTATGTTCAAAGGGATTATGAGAGGCAGAGATGACAATACCGGCGTCTGCTTTATTGGCGACGGTCAGAAAGGCCACGGCCGGGGTGGGTATGACTCCCAGGTGAAGCACATCCGCCCCGGCGGAACACAGACCCGCAATCAGCGCTCCTTCCAATAGATCGGATGAAATGCGGGTATCCTTTCCAATGGCGACCAGAGGCTTTTTTTTGCAGGTATCTTGAGCCAGCACCTTGGCGGCGGCACAGCCAACCTCAAAGGCCAGATCGGCATTCAGGTTCTCGTTGACAACACCGCGGATCCCATCTGTACCAAATAGTCTTCCCATAATAAAGTTATTCCCCTTTCGTTGTGTCTCTCAAATCGTTATCTGCTCCATGCCAAGAAACTTAAGTCCCAAATGGTCGTATGCCTTGGCTGTGACACATCGCCCTCGAGGGGTCCGGGTGAGAAAACCCAACTGCATCAGGTAAGGCTCATACACATCCTCCAGGGTCACCGCCTCTTCGTTGATCGTGGCCGCCAGGGTCTCCAACCCCACAGGGCCACCTTTGTAGTTTTCGATGATGCTGGACAGCATCCGCCGGTCCACCGCATCCAAGCCCAGACAGTCCACCTCCAGGGCGGTGAGGGCCTCATCCGCCACGTTCCGTGTGATGACCCCGCCCGCCTTTACCTGCGCAAAATCCCGGACCCGACGAAGCATCCGGTTGGCAATCCGGGGGGTCCCCCGGCTCCGCCGGGCGATCTCCATGGCCCCCTCTCCCTCAATGGGGACCTCCAGGATCCCCGACGAGCGGGAGACGATCTTTGCCAACTCCTCCGGAGTATAGAGCTCCAGACGCAGCGTTACCCCGAACCGGTCCCGGAGGGGAGCGGAGAGCTGCCCCGCCCGGGTTGTGGCCCCAATGAGAGTAAACTTGGGCAGGTCCAACCGGATGGAGTTGGCCGAGGGGCCCTTACCGATGATGATATCGATGGCGTAATCCTCCATGGCGGGATAGAGGATCTCCTCCACCTGCCGGTTCAGCCGATGGATCTCATCCACAAAGAGGATGTCGTTTTCATTGAGGTTGGTCAGCAGTGCTGCCAGATCCCCGGGCTTCTCAATGGCAGGACCGGAGGTGATGCGGATATTGACTCCCATTTCCCCGGCAATGATACCGGCCAGGGTAGTTTTTCCCAGCCCCGGAGGACCGTGGAGGAGCACATGGTCCAACGGCTCAGAGCGCATCTTGGCCGCCTGGATAAAGACCTCCAGGTTTCCCTTGGCCTTCTCCTGTCCAATATACTCCGCCAACGTTTTCGGCCGTAGAGAGCCCTCGCTCTCATCCTCCCTCAGGAGAGAGGTGGCGACCAGCGGCTCCTCGGTCTCAAAACCGGTCTCAGAAAAATCAATGCTCAAAGTCTCACTTCCTTTCAAAGCTCCTCGGCCAACTCGATCAATTTGTCGAGAAAGGCTTCCTCCCCCACCGTGTTGAGCTTAAATAATACGGCCTGGCTTCCGCCGGAGGTAATGGCAGTAAGAAACAGATCCTTCCCATTCCCCACCAGGGTCAGGTTCAAACTGACACGGTTACTGCCAAAGGCGCTGTACCTCTCATACACCCGAACGGCGCAGCGAATCTCTCCGGCGGCGTAGTCGCTGCCGTCCTCATAGGAGGCGGAGGCGCTGCCCTCCAGGATCCCATCATGCAGATAAGTGAGGACCCGATCAAAATCACCCGTCAACGGACGCTCATATTTCGCCATCCTATTTCACCATCTTTTTCAGAGCCTGTTTGATGATCTGCTCCAAACTCAGGTTATCCATATCAATACCCTTCAAGGCAAGGCCGATCTCACCCTGAGAATAGCCCAGTACTGCCAGGGCGGCGGATGCCTCGCTGACCTTGTTCTCCGGGATGAGGGTCACGCCGCTGCCGCCATAGGCCTCCCCCGCTGTTCCTCCAAGCTGTCCCTTAGCCAATTTGTCCTTCAACTCCAGGATGATCCGCTGGGCGATCTTCTTGCCGATGCCGGGGGCAGCGGTAAGGGCCTTCTCGTCCCCGGTGATGATGGACATGGCCAGCCGCTCCGGCGGGGCGGAGGACAGGATGGATAGGGCTGCCTTAGGCCCCACACCGGAGACGCTGATAAGAAGCTGGAAGCACTTCAGCTCCTCCTCGGTAGCAAAGCCGTAAAGTTCCATAGCGTCCTCCCGGACATTCAGATAGGTATAGAGCTTCCCCGGCTTTCCAACCGTCAAAGCCCCCAAGGTCACATTCGTGGTGTGGCAGGCATAGCCCACCCCTCCGCAGTCGATGACCGCCAGATAGGGAGCTATGTGGGCCACGGTCCCATTTACGTAGTAAAACATAGACTTTCTCTCTCCTATTTACTGGGATTTCGCACCGCGTACCGTCCACTTCCCGGGCGGGCGGCATTTGGGTCCTGAAGCCGGGAACTGAAGGACCGGGCATGACAAAGGGCGATAGCCACCGCGTCGGCGGCATCGTCGGGTTTGGGCACCGACTTCAGATTCAAAAGCCGCTTCACCATGTCCATGATTTGCCGTTTTTCCGCCCTTCCGTAGCCGGTAATGGCCAGCTTTACCTCAGAGGGACTGTACTCATAGATCGGTACCCCTGCCCGCTCTGCCGCCGTGAGGATCACTCCACGGGCCTGGGCCACCCCAATGCCGGTGGTCACATTATTGTTGAAGAACAATTCCTCAATGGCCATGGCATCGGGGTGAAACGCATCAAAAAGCTGGGCCATATCGTTCTCGATCTGCAAAAGTCGGGTAGGTAAAGGAATGCCTGCCTGGGTATTGATCGCGCCGCAGGACAGAAGATTCTGTTTTCCTCTCTCGGAGCTAAGCAGGCCAAAGCCTACAATAGCAAAACCCGGGTCGATCCCCAAAATGACCATCCCCCACCCCTCCTCTGCCTATAGATAATCTATTTTACCATTTCTTTTTCCGCGGCGCAATAAAAAAGAACTGAGCCACAGGGGAAATTATCCCTGCGGCTCTTTTGTCTTCTTTAAGAGGACTCGGTCTGTCAAGCGCATTCCGTCCTCATAGATCGGATGGTCATACCGGTGAATAAAGTATTCCTTCTCCCGGCCCGTTTCCCGAAACCCCAACGCCCTGTAGAACCCCAAAGTGGAAGGGGCGTCGCCTGTCCCCAGCTGAAGGACTGTCAACGTGGGATAATAGTCCCACACAAACTCAACCAAAGCCCGCCCAAACCCCTTCCGATGATACTTTGGATCAATGGCAATGTTTTGGATCTCATAAACGCCGGGGCCCTCCTGAGTTACCACGCACACGCCCAGAGCCTTTCCGTGTGCCTCCAACACAAACAGATCGCCCCGGTCCAGATAGTCCACAATCAAGGATTCCTGTTCATCCCCCAGCAAAAGGAGCGGCAAGTATTTTCGCCTGTCGTCTCTCGGCTGAATAATATGGATATCAGCTCTCATGATCCGAGGTGTGGAACTGCTTGAGATTCCCGATCTTCATACTTCGGCGGTCCAGCTCTTCCATCACGGCAGACAGCGGAATATTCTGCTCCGCCATCATTACCAACAGGTGATAGATCAGATCTGATATCTCTCCCACGGTATCTGCCTGAACGCTGTTTTTCGCGGCGATAACGGTTTCAGTACATTCCTCTCCCACCTTCTTCAAGATCTTGTCCAACCCCTTGTCAAAAAGATAGCAGGTATACGAGCCCTCCTGAGGATTGCTCCGGCGCTCCAATATCACCTGATAAAGTTGTTGGAGAGTATCATTCATGGCTTTTTTCCTCCCATATAATATTAAAAAAGCAGGAATCCGCCCCGGTGTGGCAGGTTGGACCCATGGGGTCGCAAAAATAGAGCAGGGTATCCGTGTCACAGTCTGTGACGATCTTTTTTACTTGAAGGAAATTTCCGGAGCTCTCCCCCTTATTCCAGAGCTTTTCCCGTCCCCGTGACCAAAACCAGGCCGTTTGGGTCTTTAAGGTCAACTCAACGGCCTCCTTGTTGGTAAAACCAAGCATTAGAATATCCTTAGTCCGATTATGTTGGATAATGACCGGAATCAAATCACTCTTCTGAAAAAGTCGGTCCAAATCAAACATTCCATTTCCTCCTTACCGTACCGGGACACCCTGCGCGCACAGATATGTCTTGACCTGGGGCACAGTGAGCTCTCCGAAGTGAAACAGGGATGCGGCCAGGGCCGCATCGCACCCAGTCTCTTTCAATACGGTTCCGAAATGCTCCAGGCGGCCACAGCCGCCGGAGGCAATGACCGGTATGGAGACCGCCTGGACTACGGCGCTGGTAAGAGGCAGATCAAACCCCGACCTGGTGCCATCGGCGTCCATGGAGGTAAGCAATATCTCCCCTGCCCCCAAGCGTTGCCCCTCCCTGGCCCACGCCACCGCATCCAAACCGGTATGGACCCGTCCGCCGGCGGTCACGACCTCCCAGGTGCCATCCTCCCGGCCCTTCGCGTCGATCGCCAATACCACACACTGGGAGCCAAATCGCTCCGCCGCCCTGGAAATCAACGTAGGGTCTTTAACGGCGGCGGAATTTACTGATATCTTATCCGCTCCTGCCCGAAGGAGATGTTGGAAATCCTCCAAAGTCCGGATCCCTCCGCCTACTGTAAGCGGGACAAAAACCTGGGCCGCGGTACGCTCTACCACGTCAGCCACCGTATCCCGAGCGTCACTGGTAGCTGTGATGTCTAAAAAGACGATCTCATCCGCCCCTTGATCAGAGTAGTATTTTGCCAACTCCACAGGGTCTCCCGCATCCCGGATATGGACAAAGTTGACCCCCTTCACCACCCGACCGTCCCGGACGTCCAGACAGGGAATGATACGCTTCGCCAACATTTTTTATCCCACCTCCCGGATCGCCCGCGGCAGATCCACCGTCCCGGCGTAGTATGCCTTGCCGACAATGACACCATAGAGGCCCATATCAGCCAAAGCCTGAATGTCCTGATTGCTGGACACCCCTCCGGAAGCTACGATCTGACCTGAATAGCTCTGCTGTAATGCACGCAGTCGATCGATAGAGGGACCGGAAAGCATTCCATCCGTGGCAATGTCTGTAAAGACAATGGTCTTTACGCCAACCTCCTCCATCTGTCTGGCAAAGTCCAGATAATTGATCCCCGAGGACTGTTCCCACCCGACGGTTTTTACAATGCCGTCCAGAGCGTCGATCCCCACGGCGATATGCTCCCCATATTTTTCCACTGCCACCCGCACAAGATCCGGATGGCTGACGGCGGCAGAGCCAATGACAGCGCGCTCCACGCCCAGAGAGAATACCTCATCCAAGTCAGCCATAGAGCGGATACCGCCCCCAAGCTCCACCTTCAGCTCTGCCGCCTTGATCACGCTCATGACGATCGCGGCATTTTTCCGGATCCCATTTCTGGCGCCATCCAGATCCACCATGTGGACCCATTGGGCCCCTGCACCGGCAAATGCCGCAGCGGTCTGGACGGCACTGTCCGCCACCTGGTAGGCGGTATCAAACTTTCCTTTTTGCAGTCGAACACATCTTCCGTCCTTTAAGTCGATCGCCGGCAATATGATCATCGGTTCAACTCCCCAAAATTTTGTAATATCTTTAATCCTGCCTCTCCACTTTTCTCTGGGTGAAACTGGCAGCCAAACACGCTTCCACTCGCAACTGCTGCAACAACAGAAGGTCCATACTCTGTTCGTGCGATCACATGTCCCTCATGCCGGGGGAAGCCGCAGAAGCTATGAACAAAATACACATACGCTCCTTCGTCCACCCCCTTGAATATGGGATTGCTATTTTGAAAGCGTAAGCTATTCCAGCCGATGTGGGGCAGTTTTTGATTTGTTTCTATTTTTCTCACCCAGCCGGCAATAAACCCCAAGCCCTCACACGGGCGGATCTCATCGCTGCCGTCAAAGAGCAGCTGCATCCCCAGACAAATCCCCAAAAGAGGCTTTTTCTCACTTTGGGCCCGCAAGATCCGGTCCAGACCGGACATACGCAGTCTCTCTGCCGCATCGGGAAAGGCGCCCACTCCCGGCAGAATAATCGCGTCAGCCAGCTCCAGCTCCTTTGACTCGCCGGTAATTCGGGTATGAAATCCCAAATATTCCATGGCGTTGACAACGCTTTTCAGATTGCCCACGCCATAATCCACAACAGCCGTATATCCCATTACAGCACGCCCTTTGTGGAGGTAACCCCGGTCCCGGTCACCTGTATCGCCTCCCGCACCGCCACACCCAGGGCCTTATATATGGCTTCGGTAATGTGATGGGCATTTTTCCCACTGAGGGCTTTTAGGTGCAAGGTTGATCCGCTGTTCACCGCAAAAGCACGCATGAATTCCTCCGTCAGGCAGGAATCATAGGCCCCTATCATACTCTGTGGCATTTCTGCATCAAAGGACAGAAAGGGGCGGTTGGAAAAGTCAAGGGCCGCAAGACACAAAGCCTCATCCATAGGAATGTATGCCGAAGCAAACCGACGGATCCCCCTGCGATCTCCCAGCGCCTCCTTCACGGCCTGTCCCAGGCAGATCCCCACATCCTCCACGGTATGATGTCCATCTACCTCCAGGTCCCCTTTGGCCTTGAGTGAGAGGCCCAAGCCGCCGTAAAACGCAAAAGCGGTAAGCATATGGTCAAAAAAACCGATCCCAGTCCGGATATCGATCTCTCCTCCATTCAGATCAAGGGACAGAGTAATCTGCGTCTCTTTGGTGTTACGGATAATTTGAGCGGTTCGAGACATAGCCGTTTCCTCCTTATTCAAAGCGGACCTGGATGGAATTCGCGTGAGCGGTAAGCTTTTCACTTCGGGCGATCGCAATGATCTGATCCTTTATCGGTTCCAATGCAGACCTGTCATACTCGATAACGCTCATAGTCTTGATAAAACTGGTGACCGACAGGGGCGAAAAAAATCGGGCTGTACCCGAGGTGGGCAATACATGGTTGGGACCCGCCAGATAATCCCCCAACGGCTCAGGGGACCAACTGCCCAAAAATACCGCCCCGGCATTTCTCACAGCGGGCAGCAGCGCATTTGGATCCTTTGTCACGATCTCCAAATGCTCCGGGGCGATCTCGTTGGCAAGTGCCATCGCTTGCGCCATGTCTGTACAGACCACGGCACAGCCAAAATCCTGTATAGAGCTCTCCACGATCTCAGATCTCTCCAGATATCCGGTTTGCCGGATCATCTCAGCATCTACCGCTTCCGCCAGTTCCCTGCTCGTCGTCAGCAAAATGGAGGAGGCCAACTTGTCGTGCTCGGCCTGAGAGAGCAGATCGGCGGCTACAAATTTGGGATCTGCCGTCTCATCCGCCACCACCAGAACCTCAGAGGGCCCTGCCACCATGTCGATATCCAGCGCTCCGTATGCCATTCGTTTCGCGGCTGCCACGTAAGCATTACCCGGCCCTACCAGCTTGTCCACCTTTGGGATAAAGCCGGCTCCATATGTAAGGGCCGCCACTGCCTGGGCGCCCCCCACGGCAATGATCCGGTCCACTCCGGCGATCCTAGCGGCAGCCAACACCACGTCGTTTAGATTATCCGTGGGAGGAGTGACCATGACGACCTCCTCCACTCCTGCCACCTTGGCCGGGATCACATTCATCAGTACCGAGGAGGGGTAAGCTGCCGTACCGCCGGGAACATAAACTCCCACCCGGGTCAACCCCCGAACGACCCTTCCCACCTTGCCTCCGTCGGGCGAAGTCCAGCTGCCGCTTTGGGGCAGCAGCTTCTCGTTATAGTCTCGAATATTACCGGCGGCATGTTCCAGCGCGGTGATCAGATCTCTGGGGCAGTTGGCATATGCCTTTTCCAGAGTTTCCCGGGATATCTCATAGGGCGCCTTGTGGTCAAACTGCAGACTAAAACGTTCGACCGCCCCATAGCCCTCTTTCCTCACGGCTTCCATTACTCCCCGGACCGCCTCTTCGATCACCCGGTTTGCAGAAGCGGCCCTGTCCCGCAGGGCTTGGATGACCGCCTTCTCTTTATTTCCATCGGCAAACGTGATATTCAGCATTTTGACCTCTCCATTCCGGTCTGACATTTCTCGATAAAATCCAATATCTCTGTCTTTTTCAGCTTCATGGCGGCAGTGTTGACAATAAGTCTGGCGGATACGGGGGCTACATCTTCGATTGGGATCAAACCGTTCTCTCGCAGGGTGGCACCGGTCTCTACGATATCCACGATGGCATCTGCCAGCTTTAGGATCGGGGCCAGCTCCACCGAACCCTCTATCTTGATGATCTCCACATCCATGCCCTTGCTCTCAAAAAATCTTCGGGCCACATTGGGATATTTTGTAGCGATCCGACGAGTCCGGTAGGTATCGTAAAAATCCGTTCCCTCCTTCACCGCCAAAGCAAACCGGCACTTTCCATAACCCAGGTCCAGCACCTCATAAAAAGGGCTCTCCCCTCGCTCCAGAATGGTATCCTTTCCCACTACCCCCAGGTCACAGACCCCATGTTCCACATAGGTGATAACATCGGGAGCCTTTGCCAACACCGCGTCCAGAGGATAATTGGATAAGCTGTGGACCAACCGTCGGCCCGGCTCCTTTACCGGTGTACAATCCAGCCCTGCCAACTCCATCAGCTCCACCGTCTTATCCTGTAGCCTTCCTTTGGTAAGCGCCAGCCGCAGCCTGCCTCCATACGTCTGCTCGGCAGTGCTTCCTGCCACAAGGTCCATATCCACGGCAAACCCAATGGCCGGCGCAGGGCGGCCGAATGCCCCCAGGAGATTGTCATATCGTCCGCCGGAGAGAACGGGAGCTCCCACTCCGCGGGCATATCCCCGAAAAACCACACCGGTATAGTAGTCGATCTGATGGACCAGTCCCAGGTCAAAGCGGATATACTCGCCACATCCGCCTCTCTCCAAAGCCTCGTAGAGCTTCCGCAGATAGGAAAGCTCAGGGCGGGAACCCATCAGTTTCTCCGCCTCCCCCAGGACTTCCACTCCGCCAAAAAGCTGACTCAATCGAGAAAGCAGCGCATAGGCGGCTCTACCCTCATAGGGGCGTAAAAATTCTTCCAGTGCCGCAAAATGCTTCCCTTCTACCAAGGCCCGCATCTCCTCCACCTGCCCCTCGGACATTTCCAACTGTCCTGCCAATGCCCGGAACAATCCGGCATGACCCAATTCAATGTGAAAGCCCTGAGGACATACCGCTAAAAGGGCCTCTGCCGCCACGGAAACCGCCTCCACATCCGCTTCCACTCCACCGGCCCCCAGAAGCTCGATCCCACACTGGGGGATCTCACTGCTGCCGCCGCGGTGAGCAGCCCCGGAGCGAAACACCGTCTCATTGTAGTAGAGCCGCTGAGGTAAGGGCGACAATTTTAGCTTGGTCGCCGCCACCCTGGCGATGGGAGTGGTACAATCCGGCCGCATGACCATCAGTTTTCCTGAGCGATCCACAATTTTCAGCATGGACTCCTGTGGAATGGGATTGCCAGACCGCAAAAACAGATCGTAAAATTCGACCTCCGGCGTGCTGATCTCCTCATACCCCTTCTGTCGAAACAGCCGGGTCAATTCCCCCTGAGCTTTTCTCAGGTCTCTGCATTGAGCAAACAACCGGTCTTGTGTTCCCTCCGGCGTAGCGATGACATTCATATCAACGCCTCCTCACTTTTGCGCTTTACCACGCTAATATACTACATTACCACCCGGCTGTCAAGAGAAAAAGAGGCAGAGGATCCCTCCCCTGCCTCCTATTTTTGAACAAAGCTTAGCCCCGCAGCTCAATATCGCTAAAGAATTTGTCATGCGTGACCTGAACGGCCCGGTCCGCATCCTCCAGATCCACCAGGACGGATACCTTGATCTCGCTGGTGGAGATCATATGGATGTTGATCCCGGCGCTGTAGAGGGCCTCAAACATCCCGGCGGCCACACCGGGGTTATTGATCATACCCGCGCCCACAATAGATACCTTGGCAATATTGTCGTTCACATCGATGTGATCAAAGCCGATGTACTCCCGGTTCTCTTCCAGGATCTTCTTGGCCGCCTCGGTATCACTCTTCGCCACAGTAAAGCTGATATCCTTTTTATCCTCCCGGCCAATAGACTGAAGAATGATATCCACATTGATTTTTCCCTTTGCGAGCAGAGAAAAGATACGGAACGCGATACCCGGTTCGTCCTCCAAGCCTACCAGGGCCAATCGAGCCACATTCTTATCCTTGGCGATACCGCTGACATGGGATTTTTCCACTGTTTTCACAACCTCCTTGACTTTAGTCCCCGGATGTCCGGAGAAGCTGGAGAGCACCTCCAGATTGACATTGTAGCGCTTTGCCATTTCCACAGAACGATTGTGGAGCACTTGGGCTCCAAGGGTCGCCAGCTCCAGCATCTCATCGAAAGTGATCTGCTCCAGCTTTTGAGCCCCGGGAACCAAGCGGGGATCGGCGGTATAGACACCATCCACATCGGTGTATATCTGGCAAAGGTCGGCATGAAGCGCGGCGGCCAAGGCTACAGCCGAGGTGTCTGAGCCTCCTCGACCCAGGGTGGTAATGTCGCCATATTTATTGATGCCTTGGAACCCGGTGACGATAACGATGCTGCGCCGGTCCAGTTCATTTTGGATCCGCTCCGTCATAACGCGCTTGATCCTGGCGTTTCCGTAGGTGGAGTTGGATTGGATGCCGGCCTGCCAACCTGTGAGAGAGACCACCGGATAACCCATAGCCTCGATCGCCATGGCGCAGAGGGCACAGGAGATCTGTTCTCCGGTGGAGAGCAGCATATCCATCTCCCGCTTAGAGCCCTTGGGGTTGATCTCGGCAGCCTTGGCGATCAGGTCATCTGTAGTGTCCCCTTGAGCAGAGAGGACCACTACTACGCCGTGACCTCTTCGATATGTCTCTGTTATAATACGGGCAACGTTACGGACACGGTCGGCGTCCGCCACAGAAGACCCGCCAAATTTTTGTACGATAAGTCCCATAGGAAAAAAGTACCCCCTTGTAGGTTCTGGTCTATTTTATGCCGGCCCTGTTCTCCGCGTCAGTCCTCCAGGATCCGAAACACCGACAGCAGCCGTATCCGAGAAAGCCTTTCCTCCAGCTCTCCACGGGTCATAGGGCAAGTCAGCACGGCAGCCTCTCCCTCCGGGGCGCCGGGGCGAGCCAGGGAGATCACATCGCCAAGCGCCGCCCGTAAAAGCTCCGTAGAGCTCTCGGCCCGGACATACCAGGGACTGGATACATCGTCAGGCGGAAGGGTCACGTCTTCACCGCCGGGACCCCAGTCCAAATATTTGGGCTGATCCTTATTCCGGGCGGCGTCCATCACGTCAGCCACCACAGCGGAGGCTGTGGGAAGCTTTCCAGCGCCCCGCCCGTAAAACATCACGTCGCCTATGGCGTTCCCCTTGACTGTGATAGCGTTGAATACATCCTCTACCCCGGCCAACGGATTCGCCTCATTCACCAGGTGCGGCGCGACAAAGGCCCGGATCTTTCCGTCATCACCACGGATGGCCCGGCCCAGCAATTTGATCTTTCGGCCACAGGATTCAGCGTAGGCCACATCTGCCAGAGAGACTCCCCGGATCCCCTCGGATGGCGCCTGCTCAGGATAAATATGCTTTCCAAAGGCCAGAGAGGCCAGAATGCAGATTTTTCGGCATGCGTCATGACCCTCCACATCGGCGGTGGGATCCGCTTCGGCATATCCGTTCTGCTGGGCCTCCTTTAACGCCATATCAAAACTGAGTCCCGCCCGGATCATCCGGGTAAGGATGTAGTTGGTCGTACCGTTAAGGATCCCGCAGATCTGGGTGATCTCATTGGCCGCAAGGCACTGTTTTAAGGGGCGGATAATAGGGATCCCACCGCCCACACTGGCCTCATAGAGATAACTCACATTGCGCTTTTTTGCCAGCTCCATCAGCTCAAAGCCATGCTTTGCCACCAGCTCTTTATTGGAGGTAATAACACTCTTCCCCGCCTCCAGCGCCCGCAGGGTAAACTCCCGAGCTATCTTAGCGCCTCCAATGGTTTCCACTACAATATCAATCTCGGGATCCTGCTCGATAATAGCAAAGTCGTGGATGACAAGCGGCGCGAATGGACTGTCCGGAAAATCCCGCACATCCAGAATATACTTCAACTCCACCGGGGCGTGTACCTTCTCGTCGATGTGGGTCCCGTTCTGTTTCAGGACCTCTGCCACACCGGAACCTACTACGCCAAATCCCAGAATCGCTACTTTTGACATGATGTCTCTCCTTTCAGCCCGTTTGTCCCGCCTCACTCAACCACCCAGGATTTCACAGCGGACTACGCCTATTTCTCCCGATACCTGTTCCAGCAGCTCCTCTGTGGTCATGGTAAGCCCAGAGGTTTCAGCGCCTACGCTTACCACGGCGCCCCCTCCCGCAGGGATGCTCTGATTGATCGTCAGAATATTGGCGCCACACCGGGCGAAATCATTCAGCACCGCCGAAAGTACTCCCGGCTCATTCTTCAGCAGGATCTGCACATTGATGATCCTTCCGCTGAGCATATCATTAAAGGGTCTCACCGAATCTTTATATTTATAAAAGGCGCTGCGGCTGATCCCTACCTGCTCCGCAGCTTGATTCACCGTATGGACCTCCCTGGTCTCCAACAGCCGCTTTGCCTCTGCCACCTTGAGAAAAACCTCCGGCAGCGCTCGAGCCTCTACAATAAAGTATTGAGGATCTTTCCCCATTTTATGTTTGCCCTCCCCCTCCACTGTCCGCGGTGGAAAATCATTTGTTTTTGTACCGCACTCCATTTTAGCACAGACTCCCCTGAAACGCAACGGCAGCCTACAGAAAAAACTATCCAACTTCCTTAATGGAAACTGTGGATTTTTTACAAAGAAGCAATGAAAGAGCGTGCCTTTGGCACGCTCTTTCAAAAAACAGTATCACATCGGCGGCGGTAACGGCTCATCAGATTGCGTTTCTACAGGAAAAACCGGCGGAGGCGTAAATACGACCGTTGGCGGTGTAGGCTCCGGCACGGCTGTTGCCGTTGGCTGATTTCCGTCCGGAATATTTCCGTTGGAAGGCTCCGGATCCGGTTGTCCTGGCCGGACCAAGTGTCCCCCGGCCGTGGGCCAGGTTGCCGGGTCCCGAGAATCGAAGCTGGGGTCCTCCTCCTTGGTGGGCCAAGTAGAGGGATCAAGAATATTGAACTTGCTGGGGTCGTACGGCTCCGGCTCCACAATGATCTCTTCCGTGTGGACTGTGCAGGTCCCCTCTGCCTCCAAAGAAACTTTGAAATAGCCATTGTCCTCCGGATAAATATCGCCGATATATTCCCGTGGAATGTCCAGAATGGAAACACTGATCCGCCCCTGACTCTCTGTCCCATCCTCCTTCAGCTCCACGTCCGGGCAGAACTCTCCTGCCATATGGTAGCGCCCTGTAGGTTCCCCATTTTCGTTCAAAATGGGATCCGCAGTGCAGACCTCCACCATAACATGGGCTTGACAATATTCTGTGGGGGCGTCTTCCGGGAAATAATATCCTCTTGCTACCCGACTTCCCCGCATATCGCTTTGACATTCATCACCGGCCAGCAATCCCGTATCCATGCAGTAGTCCCGGGCGACCAGTCCCTCCGCACCGTGAAATTCCCGGTATTCCAGGCCCTCATGGACCTGGCTCATGACCTTCTTCCATAGATCCGGAGTCAAGGTGCTGGGCCCGGTGATCCGCTCCGGAGTCTGGTATCCGATCCAAACGGCGGCCGTATAATACGGAGTATACCCCACAAACCAGCGGTCGTTATAGGAGTTGGTCGTTCCCGTTTTCCCCGCCACCGTCATTCCGGGGAGTTGGGCCGCTGTTCCGGAGCCCTGAGCCACCACATTCTTCAACATCTCGTTGATATAGTAGACCGTTTTTTCCTTCAACACCGGCTCTCCTGCCAGTTCTTTGGAGAGGAGTTCTCTATCGTTGGAATCCACTACCTTAGAGTAAGTCCGAGGAGCTACATAGATCCCGTTGCGGGGAAATACCGAATAAGCTGAGGCCATATCCAAGGTGGATACGCCTGTGGTCAGGCCTCCCAGAGCCAGTTGGGAATAGCCGATATCAGAATACTCCTTGCCCTTTATTACTTTGCTGGTCACCAAATGATCGGGGTCTATCCCAAATTTATCCAGCAGATACTCGAAGGCAACCGCCGGCGTCACTTGTTGGAGGACCCGCACTGCCACCGTGTTGGTAGAATCTGTAACAGCCTTGAGCACCGTCATCTGCCCGGTATTCCGGTGATTTACATTGGACGGCCAGGGATCGTCCTCCAACAACATGGGAGCGCTGTCCTCGAACACAGAATACGGGGTAATGAGCTCCATCTCCAAGGCCGGCGCGTAAACGGCCAGAGGCTTGATGGCGGAGCCGGGTTGCCGCAGGGCGCGGGTAGCCATATTATAGCCACGTGTATCGGCGCTGGTCTTTTCACCCATCTTTCCCGCCAACGCCACTACATTTCCTTGCGTATCGATGACGGTGATGGCAGATTGAAGCTGTTGACCAGACGGAGACGTATAGGGCAGATTCTCCGCGTTGGAATAGACATTATCCACCATGGCCTGGATGCGGGTATCCACACAGGCATATATCTTCAATCCGCCCGAATATACAAGATCGGACGCTACCTGCTCTGAATACCCGTATTGATCCATCAGGTCATGGGTCACATCTGTGATAACCTGCTCGGTATACCAGCTATAGAGTGTGTTTTTCTGGTTGTCGCTCCGCCCGTTCCGGAAAACCAGCTCTTCTTGCTTCGCCGCCTCACACTGCTCCTCCGAGATCACACCGTCCCGTTTCATGGCCTCCAGCACCAAACCCCGCCGCTCTCTGTTGTTTTCCGGATTGGTGTAAGGGTCGTAGAGAGACGGATTATTGGTGATACCAATAAGGCTGGCACACTCCGCTAAGCTCAGTTCAGATACGTTCTTTCCGAAATAGGTGTAGGCGGCGGTGTATACTCCATAGCATTTTCGACCGAAATAGACGTAGTTAAGATACCACTCCAATGTCTGATCCTTGGAATATTTTTTATCAAATTCCAAGGCCTTAAAGATCTCCAGGACCTTCCTCTTCACCGTCACATCATCATACTGCGTAATATTTTTGATCAGCTGCTGCGTAATGGTGGAGCCACCCTGAGTTTTTCCGCCTGTAAAAGTGGTAAGGGCACTCTTGGCAGTCCGGATCCAATCCACACCATGGTGAGAGTAAAACCGCCGATCCTCAATGGATACCAACGCGTTGATCAAATTTTGAGGAAGCTGGTTGTATTCGACCCACACCCGGTTTTGATCGCCGTGGAGGGTCTCATACTCTACCTCCTCCCCGGTGACCGGATCAATATAATAAATGATGCTGGAAAGGTTCATCGGATAATCCGCCACATCCATATCTGTCTGGGGCAAGATCACATTTTTGATATAGACTGCCGCGAAGCAGGCCAGAAAAGCGCAAGTGATCATGCCAACCAGCAACAGTGTTCCAATGGCGGTCAGAACGCGCCGAAGTGTGCTCCGTCTTCGGCGGCGGCGCTTCCTTGCTTGTGGGTTGGGGCGGGGATTCTGCTCGGCCATATCGTCACCTCCGTTTTTCAGGTGGATATACAGGTAAAAAGATACTCGTACATTATACCACAACAGGTATTTTTGTCCACCCCAAAAATCCTTACGATTTTCTTCACTCCCCCTCCTGCGGTAAAAATTTCGTCTTTCCCCTTCTTGCTTTTTCCCTGTATACAGGGTACAATAGTATTATCGAAAGCTTTAAAGGGAGGCGGTAATATGAGTGAGGAATTTGGCCCCGACTTCATCACTGTCACCGATGAGGACGGCAGTGAATTTGAACTGGAACATGTGGATACGATAGAATATAAGGGCCAGGTCTATATGGCGTTCTTTCCCGCTGACACAGGCGAGGATGAGGAGGACGAGGACACCGGCCTTATCATTCTAAAGGTAGTGGATGTAGATGGCGAGGAGCAGCTCTCCACCCTGGACACAGAACAGGAATTGGAAGAGGTCTATGACCAGTTTATGGAAGCGCTGTTTCAGGACGAGGAAGAATAAATAGCTCCCTCCCCTGCCTGGTTCGTGATGGGCTTATATTAAACCCACATTTATGAAACGGGACGCCCCACTCGCTCCGCGGTTCGCAGGCCTCCCGACCCTCGGGCCGGAAGTTGGAAGCGATAAAGCGGCGCGGAGGCGACCCACCTGCCGGAGACGTGCAGGTTTTAATTGGGTCCACACGGCCAAGGCGGGGGGATATTTTTCATTGTGAAAGCCGTCCATCGGGCGGTTTTTTCTTTTTCAGGGCTTGCAAGAAAATGGGTTTTCTTGTATAATAACAAAATACGTCGGCCATTTGCCGACAGACAGGTATAAAATGAGAGGACTGAACTTTGCATGAGCGCATCAGATAAAAAACAACAGCGGAAGGCCGCTATGGCAGAGGGCCTGACCCAAAAGCAGCAAAAGGAACAGGCGGAGGCTGCCGCCGCCAAGCGAAAGAAGACCGTCTACACCGTAGTAGGTGTGGTCTGCGCGGTCGCCGCGGCCGGTTTGCTGATCTGGAACGGCATAACCTCCAGCCAAGGGCGCCGTCATCTGAATGATGTGGCCGCTACCGTGGGCGGAGAGAGCTATACCGTGGCCGATCTGCAATACTACTACACCGGCGCCCGCAACAACTTCTATCAACAGTTTTATCAGTATCTTTCTTCCTTTGGCTTTGATCCCAATGTCAGCGATGGCGCCCAGTGGTACAACGAGGCGGAAAACCAGACCTATGCCGACTATTTCCGGGAGAGTGCTCTGAACAGTCTCAAGCAGGTCGCCGCTCTGTGTTCCGCGGCCAAGTCGGAGGGGTACACCCTCTCCGAGGAGGGACAGAAGAGCATTGACGAGGAGCTGACCAGTCTGGATGTGGTCTGCGCCCAATATGGAACGACCCGTTCCGCCTTCCTGTCCCAGAACTATGGCAGCGGTGTGACTGAGCAGGTCTATATCCGAAACCTGACCAACGGCATTTTGGCCTCCGAATACGCACAGGCCCATGCGGATGCCATTTCTTATGATGACGACGCATTGAAGGCTTACTATGACGAGCATCCCGACGCGCTGGACAGCTATGACTTCCGTTCCTTCTTTATCAGCGGAGCCGCTGCCAATCCCACTGACGCGGAGGGCAATCCTCTGACCGACGAAGACGGCAACACTGTCACCGCTACAGAGGAAGAGAAAGCCGCCGCCATGGCCGAGGCCAAGGAAAAGGCCGAGCAGGCAGTGGCTGAGATCCAGTCTGCTTCCGACCGGGACGCCGCTTTTGTGGAGGCCGCTCCCAAATATGTAGCGGAAAACGCCAAGGGCGCCTATGCCAACGAGACATATTCCCTCTCCACCGGAGTGGTGGGAGAAACGCTGAACTCTAGTAGCAGCGCCATTGCCGCCTGGCTTATGGACGGAGCCAGGAAAACCGGCGATGTGGCCTCTGTTGAGGTGGCCGGCAGTGGCTACTTTGTGGTTCTCTTTAAGGATCGTTATCTTGTTACCGATCCCACCGTAGATGTACGGCATATCCTGTTCCGCGCCGACACGACTGGCTCCACCGAGACCAACGACGCCGGCTACGCTGTTCCCACCCAGGAAGCGATGGATGCCGCCAAGGCGGAGGCGGAGGCGATCCTGGCTGACTGGGAGGCCGGTGAAAAGACTGCGGACCGTTTTGCCGAGTTGGCTAATGAGCATTCCGACGATACCGGCTCCAACACCAACGGCGGTCTCTACACTTATGTTTACAAGGGACAGATGGTCCCCAACTTCAACGACTGGTGCTTTGACCCCTCCCGCCAGACCGGAGACGTAGGGCTTGTGGAGAATGCCGGGCCTAACTATTACGGCTACCATATCATCTACTTTGATAACTCCAACGATCCCTATTGGGAGCATGTCGCCTATGACGCCAAGCAGTCCACCGAGCAGAGCGAGTGGCAGACCTCTATCACCGAGTCTGTGGAAGCTGTGGCCGCCGAGGGTATGAATTATGTCGGCCCGGCCAATACCGCCGTACCCTCTACCCCCGCCCCCTCCTCCACTCCCAGTGAGCCCGTCGAATCCCCCGCAGCCTGACCCCTCATATTCCAAAGCGCCCCGCAGAACCCTCTGCGGGGCGCTTTTCAGGAGAGAACATTATGGATGAAGCTTTTTTGAGATCAGAGATGTTATTGGGCAGCCCCGCCATGGAGAAGCTCTCCCACTGCCACGTAGCTGTATTGGGACTGGGCGGTGTGGGGAGCTGGTGCGCCGAAGCCCTTGCCAGGTCCGGGGTGGGAGAACTGACCTTGGCTGACTGTGACGAGGTTGGCCGGTCCAATTTAAACCGCCAACTTGTGGCCACCTATGCCACTCTGGGCCGTCCCAAGGCGGAGGTGATGGCTGAACGGGTTTGTTTGGTGGCCCAAAGCTGTAAGGTACATCCCCTTGTTTTTCGTTATACTCCGGAGGACCGGGAGGTTTTTTTCTCCGCCAACTACGACTATATCATCGATGCCATTGACCTGGTCTCTTGCAAGCTGGACTTGATCAAGACTGCACTGGAACGGGGCATTCCTATTATCTCCGCCCTGGGAACGGGAAATAAGCTGGATCCTACCCGGTTCCGCATCACCGATATCTCCAAGACCCGGAACTGCCCTCTGGCCCGGGTCGTGCGGAAAGAACTGCGAAATCGCGGCATTTCTCACCACCGTGTTTTATGGTCAGACGAGGAGCCTATACCCCCATTGGACAGCGAGGCTCCGCCCCCCGGCCGCCGGAGCATTCCCGGAAGTGTGTCCTGGGTCCCCTCCTGCGCCGGTCTGATGCTGGCCGGAGATGTGGTCCTGTCCCTCATTAAGAGTGAACGGCGCATTTGAGTATAAAAAAATCCCTTCCCGTTAAAATAGACCGGGAGGGATTTTTTTATGACCAAAAAGAAGTCGATCCAAGCTGCGGTTGCTGGCGGTGCGGCGGGCCTTATAAATGGTTTTTTTGGTGGGGGCGGTGGAATGCTGTTGGTCCCTCTTCTCTCCCGTTGGCTGGATCTGGGGGATCGAAAAGCCTTTGCCACCTCAGTAGCTGTTATTTTGCCGCTGTGTGCCCTATCCTCGGCCATTTATCTGCTCCGGGGCGGGTTGGAACTCTCCTCCGCCCTTCCGTATCTCTTGGGTGGCGCGCTGGGAGGGATCCTGGGGGGAAAGCTTTTTAAACATATGAATATGCTATGGCTCCGTCGGGGATTTGCTCTGCTGATCCTCTATGCCGG
Source organism: uncultured Pseudoflavonifractor sp. (assembly GCA_947577065.1). Taxonomy (GTDB): domain Bacteria; phylum Bacillota; class Clostridia; order Oscillospirales; family Oscillospiraceae; genus Vermiculatibacterium. The sequence goes on along the minus strand of CANPTT010000002.1, from coordinate 34,476 downwards.
CGTTCGGACCGCCTTTTTCGTTTGATGGCCGCCTTTTTCGCGGGGCTGATCACTGGGATACTCTCCGGCTTTGGGGTCGGGGGCGGGACATTGCTGCTTATTTATATGACCACCTTTGCCGGGATCCCTCAGAACCTGGCCCAAGGGATCAACCTGGTCTACTTTCTTCCCACCGCCGCTCTGGCTCTGCCTGCCCATATCAAAAACGGGTTTATCGAACGATCCGTTCTTCTCCCCGCCATTTTTACCGGGCTCCTAGGGACCGCTTCAGCGGCCTGGATCGCCACCGGCCTGGAGGTAGAGCTGCTCCATCGCCTGTTTGGCGGCTTTCTGATCTATGTGGGTATCTCCGAATTGTTCCGCAAGCCCTCTATCCCTCAGGATGATTCCTCCGGTACGTCAGATAGCCCTCTAAAATGAGACTGGCCGCCACTGCGTCCACATTTTTTTTGTGGACCTTCATTCTCTTCCCGCTCTCATGTAAAATAGCGTGAGCCTCAATCGTAGATCGCCGTTCATCCCAGAGGCGTACAGGAAGACCTGCTGCCGCCTCTACCTGTCCGGCAAATTCCCGGTAAAGCTCCGCTCTGGGGCCCTCGCTGCCGTCCATATTCCGTGGAAAGCCCATGACCAGCTCCTCCACTCCCTGCTCTTTTACCAAACGGGCGATCTCCGCCGATACCACATCCGCCTTGCGGCTATGGATCACTGCGACATATCCTGCCAACAGCCCTGTAGGGTCGGAGACGGCGACGCCTGTTCGGGCGTCGCCGTAGTCGATAGCCATGATCCGCATGATTTACAGATTCTCGTCCAAAGTCTGGGCATACTCGTCGATGGGCATAGCTCCCACTTTCCGCTCCAGCTCCTGCCCATTCTTGAACAGGATCACCGTGGGAATATTCATAACGCCAAAGCGCTGAGCCAGGCTGGGCTCCTCGTCCACATCCACCTTACCGATGATCACATTCTGCCCCTCATACTCCTCTGCCAGCTGCTCGATCACAGGGCCAAGCCGCTGGCAGGGGCCACACCAGGTCGCCCAAAAATCTACCAGCATCAAACTCCCGGTTGCCAGAGCCTTATCAAAGCCTTCCTCATTGAAATGCAGCAATGCCATTTCACTCATCCTTTCTGTTATCCGATAATATTAGGAGCAATGATATTCTTCCCTAGATTATCATATACCCATCCGCACTTGTCAAGGCTTTTCTTTCCATTTTCTATCTGATATAATCAAACGGAAAGCGAGGTTTTGCCTATGTCCTCCCCTCTCGTCACGCTTATCGTACCTGTTTACAATGTGGCTTCCTTCCTGCAAAACGCTCTGGACTCCATTTCTGCCCAGAGCTTCCGGAATTTCGAGGTGATCCTGATCAACGATGGCAGCACGGACGCCTCCCCCGATATCTGTCGGGCCCAAGTCCGCGCCGACAGTCGTTTTCACCTGATCGATAAGGTCAATACCGGAGTCTCAGACAGCAGAAACAGGGCCTTGGACCAGGCCCGTGGAAAATACATCCAATTCTTGGACGCTGACGACTGGCTTACCACAGACGCTGTGGAAACTCTGCTGCACACCGCCGAAAGTACCGGAGCGGATTTGGTCCTGAGCCATTTTTACCGGGTAGCGGGGACCCGGATGGCACAGCGAGGACATATTAAAAAACAGAGGATCCTCACCCGGAGAGAATTTGCCGAGGAGATGATGAAGGCCCCCGCCAACTATTATTACGGAGTCCTTTGGAACAAGCTCTACCGCCGTTCCATCATAGAGGCGCACCGTCTCCGCTTTCCCGCTGATGTAAGCTGGTGTGAGGATTTTCTTTTTAATCTGAACTATATAGAGCAGGTCCGCCTGGTGGCCGCTGTCCCCAAGCCCACATACTACTACCGCAAGCGCGAGGACAGCTTGGTCAACGCCAATGCATCTCTTCGCCGGGCGGTGGTTATGAAACGCTCCACCTTTGACTATTACAAAGAGCTCTATCAAAAGCTGGACCTGTATGAAGAGCAAAAGGGACGCGTATACAGCTATCTTTTATCTGCCGCCGTCGACGGAGCGGTAGGTCCACTGGCCCCTAAATTGGAAGAAAAACCGCTGGACTAACGTCCAGCGGTTTTTAATTTGTATGGTTTGTGGGGAAGTTCACACAGGAGAGCCGTATCAGGCTCCCATATTCCTTTTACAGCTCCTTCAGCCTTTCCCGAATAAGCCGGCCCATCTCTTGAGTGCCGATGACCTTCTCCCCCGGCTTGGCGATGTCGGCGGTGCGCCAGCCGTCGGCCAGCACAGCGTCCACCGCCCTCTCGATGGCGTCGGCCTCTTCCGGCCGCTGGAAGGAGTAGCGGAACATCATGGCCACCGACAAAATGGTGGCGGTGGGGTTGGCCTTATCCTGGCCCGCAATGTCGGGAGCCGAGCCGTGGATGGGCTCATAGAGCCCCGGAGCAGAATCTCCAATGGAGGCTGAGGGCAGCAGTCCGATGGAACCTGTGACCATGCTGGCCTCATCGGAGAGAATATCTCCGAACATATTCTCAGTGACCACCACGTCAAACTGGCCCGGGTCCCGGACGATCTGCATGGCGCAGTTGTCCACCAGCACATCCTCATAGGCCACATCGGGATACTCCTGGGCCAAGCGGTGCATAACAGACCGCCACAGCCGGGAGGTCTCCAGTACGTTGGCCTTATCCACGCTGGACACCTTTCCCCGGCGCAGGCGAGCCAGTTCAAAGGCCCGTCGGCCCACCCGTTCGATCTCCATCTCGGAGTATGCCATCAGGTCGGTACACTCCATGCCCCGGTCCTCCGTCTGGTACCTGTCCCGCTTGCCGAAGTAGACTCCCCCGGTAAGCTCCCGGACCATCATCAGATCAATGCCCTTTTCCGCCGTCTCCCTCCGCAGGGGGCTGGAGTCGGCCATAGCAGGGCGCAGGGCGGCGGGACGGAGATTGGCGTAGAGTCCAAGGTCCTTCCGGATCGCCAGCAGCGCCGTCTCAGGCCGCTGCTCGGCCGGCTTGTCAGGCCCCCACTTGGGTCCGCCCACAGCGCCCAGCAACACCGCATCGCAGGCCTTACACTTTTCCGCCGTGCCGTCGGGATAGCTCTTCCCCACCGCGTCGGTGGCACAGCCTCCCAGCAGAACGTCCACATATTCAATGGTATGGCCGTACTTTTCGGCCACCGTATCCAGCACGCCAACGGCCTCGCCCACCACCTCGGGCCCGATGCCGTCACCCCGGATCAACGCGATCTTATATTTCATATGATCTTCTCCCTTCTACAGGACGATCCAATACCGCTGGGTCATACGCGGCCCGTCCTGAACTTCATTTTCCAGTTTCCCGCCATTTCTCTGAATGACCCTTGCGGAGGCAGTATTTTTCCGGTCGCAGGTCACCAGGACCCGCTCCATCCCTCTCTCCCGGCAGAGGTCCAACGCCTGAGCTAACATGGCTGTGGCGTAACCCTTTCTCCGCTGAGAGGGACGGACGCTGTATCCGATGTGTCCCCCGTGCAGCAACAGATGGTCGTTCAGCCTGTGACGAATATCGATCATCCCGACCAGGCCGCCGGTTTCCGGCTCCGCCGCCAGAAGAAGGGTCTCGTCCACCAGTCCGGGCTTCACCGTAGCCGGGTCGCTGTTGGCCCGTACCTGTGCGAGCCAAGCGGGATAGGATTCCGCTTCCCCCAGCCCGCTGGTCCCATCTCTGGAATCTCCCGCTTCTTCAAATTCCCGGAGATAGCCCATCACCTCGGCCTCGTCTCCCTCCTCCGGCCGTCGCAGGATGACCTTGGTCCTCACTTTGCGGCCCCTCTGGCCTTCAGAGATTTGAGCAGCCCGCCGCTCTGGATGATCCCGTCGATAAACTCCGGGAAGGGCGCGGCCTGCCAGGTCTTCCCCTGGGTCTCGTCGGAGATGACCCCCGTGGCAAAGTCCACATTCACCCGATCGCCGGGCTGGATGCCCTCCGTTGCCTCGGGGCACTCCATGATCGGAAGGCCGATATTGATGGCGTTGCGGTAAAAGATGCGGGCATAGCTCTTGGCAATGACGCACTTGATGCCGCTGGCTTTGATGGCCAGGGGGGCGTGCTCCCGGCTGGAGCCACAGCCAAAGTTGGCTCCGCCCACCATAATGTCCCCCTGCTCCACCGTTTTGGCGAAGTCCTTGTCAATATCCTCCATACAGTGGGAGGCCAGGGCTTTGGGGTCGGGGTCGTTCAGATGCCGGGCGGGGATGATAACGTCGGTATCCACGTTGTCGCCATATTTGTAAATCTTCATGCCTTTACACCTCCGTCAAATCTTGCTGGGGTCGGCCACACACCCGGCGATGGCCGAGGCCGCCGCCACGGCGGGTGAGGCCAGGATGACCTCCGAGCTGGTATCCCCCATGCGGCCCACAAAGTTCCGGTTGGTGGTGGACACGCACCGCTCCCCCGCGGCCATGACCCCCATATGTCCCCCCAGGCAAGGTCCGCAAGTGGGGGTAGACACGGCGCAGCCGGCGTTGATAAAGGTCTCTACATACCCTGCCCTCATGGCCTCCAGGTAGATCTGCTGAGTGGCGGGGATGACGATACAGCGCACCCCCTCCGCCACCTTTTTCCCCTCCAGAATGGCAGCGGCCTCCGCCAGGTCCTTGATACGCCCGTTGGTACAGGAGCCGATGACCACCTGCTGGATGGGCAGTCCCGCCACCTCCTCCACCGTCTTGGTGTTGGAGGGCAGATGGGGCAGGGATACGGTGGGCTTCAGGGCGGAAAGGTCAATGACCACCTCCCGGTCGTACTCCGCTTCCGGATCGGCCTCAAAGGCCTCCCACGCCCGGTCGACCCGGCCCTTCAGGTATTCCCGGGTCAGGTCGTCCACCGGGAATATCCCGTTTTTGGCTCCCGCCTCGATGGCCATATTGGCGATGGTGAACCGGTCGTCCATGGTGAGCTGGGCCACCCCCTCCCCAGTAAATTCCAGGGATTTATAGAGGGCTCCATCCACCCCGATCATTCCAATCAGATGCAGAATAACATCCTTTCCACTGACATAGGGGGCTAATTTCCCCTTCAACGTGACCTTAATGGCGGCCGGGACCTTAAACCAGGAAAGGCCCGTGGCCATCCCGGCGGCCATGTCGGTAGAGCCGACTCCTGTGGAGAAGGCCCCCAGAGCGCCATAGGTACAGGTGTGGGAGTCGGCGCCGATAATGACCTCTCCCGGGGCCGTCAGGCCCTTTTCCGGGAGCAGTGCATGCTCGATGCCAGCCTGGCCCACATCATAGAAGTGGGTAATGTGATATTTTTTGGCAAATTTCCTGGCCTGGGCACACAATTGGGCGGATTTGATATCCTTACAGGGGGTGGAATGATCCAGAACAATGGCGATCTTATCCCTGTCAAAGACCTGGGTCAGTCCCGCCTTCTCAAACTCTGTGATGGCCACAGGAGTGGTAATGTCGTTGCCCAGCACCAGGTCCAGCCTGGCCTCGATGAGCTGTCCGGCTTTCACCTCCTCCAGCCCGGCGTGGCGGGCCAGAATTTTTTGAGTCATGGTCATCATTGTCATTTTTTGTTACCTCCCTGTAACCGTGTTTTGATCCAGTATGACAGAGTTTTTGACAAAAGAATGTAAACCGTGATACAATCTGCTTTGGAAGGGAGATGGGTGCGATGGGAAATGACATCTGGAGCCCTCTGGCAGAGGGGCGGAGGGCAAAAAGTTACTCTCCGGGGCAAATGATCTATCTGCAGGGCACCGAGGCCCATGAATTTTACTATCTTCTGGAGGGGACCGCCCGAAGCTATATCAGCTCCCCTGGCGGAGCGGTTCTGGTGCTGACTCTCCACCGGGCGGGGGACCTGATGGGAGAGGCCTCCTTTTTTGATGAGTGCCCCCGGGTCTCCTCCGCTGTGGCCGTCACCCCCTGCCGGGTGGTGACGGTGGACCGGGAGGGGCTGGACCGGGTATTTCGGTGTCATCCGGAGCTGGCCTACCCCATGCTCCGATATCTGGCCAGGACGGTGCGGCTGCTGTCCGACCATGTGGACGGCATCTCCTTCCTCCCGGCGGACAGACGCCTGGCCGCCGCCCTGCTGCGCCACGCCGGAGGCGATGGGCTTGTCCGCAGCACCCACGAGGAGCTGGGCTCCGCCGTAGGGACCAGCCGGGTGACGGTGAGCCGGGCCCTGGCCCGGTTTGCCTCCAAAGGCTGGCTGGAGCAGAGTTACGGTCTGGTCAAGCTATTGGATCGGGAGGCTCTGGAGAAATACGCCCAGGCGGAATCGTAAGAAACTTGTAAGAGTTTTATCGGCTTATTTGTCAGAAAGCTCTGATAAAATGCCCTTGTTCCGAAGGAGGTAGTTCGATATGAGCGAAACCATATTGGTGGTAGACGACGACAGGGAGATCGTGGGGGCCATTGCCCTGCTGCTGGAGGCCGAGGGATTCCGGGTCCTGAAGGCCTATGACGGCATGGAAGCGCTGGAGAAGGCGGTGGACCCTCTGCTGCGGCTCATCATCATGGATGTGATGATGCCAAAGCTGGACGGGTTCTCCGCCGTCCTCCGGATCCGGGAGAGGCGGAACCTGCCCATCCTGGTACTGTCGGCCAAAAGCGAGGACAGCGACAAGGTGCTGGGGCTTTCCATGGGGGCGGACGACTATGTGACCAAACCCTTTCACCCCCAGGAGCTGGTGGCCCGGGTGAAGAGCCATCTCCGGCGGTACACCCGGCTGGGGGATGTAAACGCCGCCCAGAGCGCCCGGTTTGTGACGGGCCGGCTCAGCTATGACCCGGAAAGCCGGATCCTGCGGGCCGACGGGGATCCGGTGAAGCTCACCGCCACCGAGACCAGGATCGTGGATCTGCTCATGCACAATCTGGGCCGCATCTTCCCCGCCGAGGAGATCTACAGCCGGGTGTGGGAGGAGGATACCGCCTACGCCCCGGAGAATACGGTGATGGTCCACATACGCCGTATCCGGGAAAAGATCGAACTGGATCCCAAGGAACCAGAATACCTGAAGGTGGTGTGGGGCATTGGATACAAAATGGAAAAAATGTAAGGTGGGGGCAGGCTTTCTCAGCTTCGCCCTAGGGGTAAGCTTAGTGCTCTCCTCTCTGCTGCCCATCGCGTGGAATCTCTTCAGCGAGGATGGGCGGGACAGGCTGGGAAGCGCCCTCCAGTCCGATTTTCAGGAGACGGAAGCCTTCCGCTCCTACCTGTCGGAGATGATGAACCGCTTTATCGCCATGGGGGCGGGCGGGCCGTTGAACGGGTACTATTACGACTATTATGACGTATACGCCGAGGACACCTTTCTGATCGAGAAGGAAGCCACTGCTGTCATCCAGCAGGATGATGTATGGTATTTTGACGGCTACCCCATCAGCGACTACCAGCCCACCGAGAGCGACCGGGAAAGGTGGAAGAAGGAGGCGGAGGCTTGGAACAAGGTCATTCAGGAGGACCGGAATCTCCTCTACTCCATCTCCCAGAATGGGAAAGTCCTTTACAGCAATACGGAAGATATCTCCCAGTATCCCGCCCAGGGGTACGGCTTTCTCCTCTCCTTCGACGGCAGCAAGTGCTCCGCCATAAAGAACGGCTCCCCCGTTGACCTTTATGGGGATGGCGTATACCAGGAGGATGGACAGCATTGGTATTTGCCAGGGTACAGTAACTTTCGGGCCGATGAGGAGGCCCGGGGCGTGACTGTCTCCATCGCCGTGGCTGACGAGCCCGCCCTCTATATCAAGGGCAGTTATAGCTCTCAGGGGAACCAGTGGCGGTGTAACCGGCTCTATTACCTGGAGAAGAACTGGCGGGAGCGCCGGCAAAACCTGGTGGTCTACGGAGCTCTGGAGACGGGGATCGGGCTTTGTTTGCTGGCGGTCTGGTTCCTGCTGCGGAAGGAGAAGCCTTTGGCTGACCGGGCCATCGCCCAGGTCACCGGACATCTCTGGTTTGAGGTCAAGCTCCTGCTGCTTCTGGGGGCGCTGTGCATTGTCCTGCTTCCCCTGACGGAGGAGATGCGGTATCTGGTACAGGAGGTGACCTATGCCGTATCCTGGGAGGTAGAGACGGCGTACTATCAATATCCCTGGTTCCTCAGCACCTATCTTTACGAGATCCTTCGGCAACCGGTGATGGTCCTGCTGGTCTTCTGGAGCGGCTGGCTGTTTGTCAACGACCTGCGCTATGGGGACAAGCCCTGGCGGCATGGCATCTGTGGGATGCTGACGGCCCGGGGGCTGAAACTGCCCATCCAGAGGCGGCTGAGCCGATTGGCGGGGTTGATGGCCCTGACCGCCGTGGGTCTCTGCGCCGTCACTTTGAACCTTCTGGTCTACTATCTCTCCTTCGGCTCTCTTCGTCTGGATGTGGTGTGGCTGTTTTTGCTTCCGCCTTCTCTTCTTTTGATCGCCACGGTCCTATACTCCGCCCGGCTGCGGAGGCTTTGGGGCGATCTGGGCTCTCTCACCGAACAGATCAGAGCTGTAAAGGATGGAAGCCTGACATCCTCCCTCCCCCTGCCCGAGGACGGCGACCTGCGGCGCTCCATGGAGGAGCTGGGCGACATCCAGCAGGGCATGGCCCGGGCGGTGGAGGAACAGACCCGGAGCGAGCGGATGAAGGTGGAGTTGGTGACCAACGTGTCCCACGACATCAAGACCCCCCTCACCTCCATCATCAGCTACGCCGAACTTTTGAAGCAGGAGAAGCTGGAGCCCCCCGCCGGGGAGTATGTGGACATACTTGCCCAAAAGGCGGAGCGGCTGCGGACCATGGTGCTGGACGTGTTTGAGGTGAGCAAGGCGGCCTCGGGAGAGCTGCCGGTAAAGCTGGAGGAGCTGGACCTTGGCAAGCTGCTGCGGCAGACCACCGCCGATATGGCGGAGGCGATTGAGGCCGCCCCCGTCACTCTGCGGGAGAGCCTGCCGGAGGAGCCGGTGACCATCGTGGCCGACGGGGACCGGCTGTACCGGGTGTTCCAAAACCTGCTGCAGAACGCTCTCAAGTATGCTTTGGAAGGGTCCCGGGTCTATCTTACTCTGGATGTCAGAGATGGAACGGCGGAGGTCTCTTTGAAAAACACCTCCAGGACCGAGCTGCCCGACGGGGTGGACTTTACCGGACGGTTCGTCCGGGGGGATCAGAGCCGGACCGACGGGGGCAGCGGACTGGGGCTGGCCATCGCCGATTCCTTCACCCGCGCCTGCGGTGGGGAGCTCTTTGTGGAACCGGTGGCCGACCTGTTTGTGGTGAGAGTCACCTTCCCTCTCTCCCGGAATGAGCCGGAGGTGAGGGCAGACTGAACAAAAAGTGGTGAGACGAAAACCGTCTCACCACTTTTTTGTTAGAGAATGATACAGATCAGACCGCCGGAGCCCTCGTTGATGACCCTTTGAAGGGTCTCCCGGAGCTTATCCCGGGCATCGTCGGGCATCCGCTTGAGCTTGGTGTTCAGATCCTCGCTCACCAGGTCGTGGAAGGATTTGCCGAAGATATTGGACTCCCAGATCCGGGCGGTGTCCCCCTCAAACTCCTGGAGGAGGTAACTCACCATCTCCTCAGACTGCTTCTCGCTTCCCATAAGGGGGGAAACCTCCGTCTCAATATCGGCCCGGATCATGTGGATGCTGGGCGCAGACGCCTTTAAGCGGACCCCATAGCGTCCCCCCTGCTTTACAATTTCAGGCTCTTCCAGCTTCAGTTCTTCAGGACTGGGGGCCACGATGCCGTACCCCGTCTCCCGAACCTGAGCAATGGCCTCAGATACTTTGTCATACTCCCGCTTCACCCCCGCCAAACTGGTAAGAAGGCTCATCAGATCCCCGTCGTCAGCGATGGTGAAGCCGGATTGGGCGGAGATGGTGTCATAGAACAAGCTTCTGGGCAGCTCCAACGCCGCTGTAGCGGTACCGGATCCCAGGTCGATGGCGGTCACTCGGGCACTGCTCACCGTTTCACAGGCTCCGATGGCGGCCATAGCCCCCTCTACCTCCCGGATCCGGCGCATCTCACAGGCGCCTTCCCGGATGGCTGTGTAGAGACCGCTTTTAATGGGATGATCATAGGGCAGGGCATCCACCCAAGAGGGCAGAAACAGGTCCAGTTCCTTTACCGGGAACTCATAGAGGACCCCTTGGATGATGGCCGTCACATCCTCCTCTCCCAGCTCCAAACAGTTGCAGCGCATACAGGTCACATCATAACGGTCCATGATATCCGCCTGAATGGCTTTGGCCCGGTCCGAATCGGGATAGGCGGAGTTCAGAACCACCAGGAAAGGCTTCCCCATCTCTTTAAGCTCTGTAATGACCCGGTTTTCCGCCTCCATGTATTCCTCTCGCGGAATGTCTGTCACCGTTCCGTCGGTGGTGATCACGATCCCGATGGTGGAGTGCTCTGCAATGACCTTTCGTGTCCCCACCTCAGCAGCCTCTGGCATGGGAATGGGCTGCTCAAACCAGGGGGTGGTCACCATCCGTGGCTGATCATCCTCCATCTGTCCCACCGCGCCGGGGACCATGTACCCCACGCAATCGATTAGCCGAACCGCAAAGGATGCCCCATCCTGCATATCTACCCGGACTGCCTCCTCCGGAACAAATTTGGGTTCAGCCGTCATTACCGTCCGCCCTGAGCCGCTTTGAGGCAGTTCATCACGAGCCCGCTCCCGGCGGTAAGCATTTTCAATGTTTGGAATGACCAGGGTCTCCATAAACCGCTTAATAAAGGTGGATTTTCCTGTTCGGACAGGGCCTACCACCCCAATGTAAATGTCGCCCCCTGTACGCTGGGCAATATCGTCATAGATCTTGTTCTCTTCCATCTTCCTCTCCCCCTTCACCGTCTCCGTGGGATCAGCAGAAGCCGGCCTTCAGCGGCGGCCTCGCTCTCCAACTCATTGGCGCTGATAATGTCGGCGATGGTGGTTCCATAGGTCTTAGCCACGTTCCAAAGCCGTTCTCCCTGCCCCAGCATCCGCAAAACAAGGGAGGGCTGCTCCCCGACATTTTCAATGACTTCCCCCGGACCTATGGCCGCGAGAGCCGTGATCTGCCGTCTGGTCAAGGCACAGTAGCGAAAATCCAGAGCAAATCGCACTTCGATCCCTCCGGGAGCCTGGGCGGCGTACACGTCGCCTACCCCATCGCACTGGCAGAAGCACTGACAGTCTTCGGGAAGGTCCAGGGCACAGGGTACTGCCACAGGGTGCTGGACAGAGAAGACGCCGCCCTCCTCGTCCAGATAGAGCACCTGGACCTCCGCCTGGGCTGTGAGGATACGCCTCTCCCCCTCTTGGCTCTGTGTCACTTGGGACACCGTCATACGGCAGTCTACCATCTCCCGGGCTGAGGCGGGAGTTTCCCAAACCTCTCTGACGTTCTGGCTGCGCACCCCCCGATCCAAGCGGGCGTCCATCGGGCACTCAGCCCGTTCTACCGCCAGCGGCTGCTTTGTACTGTACGCATCGGTCAGGACCTGGAGAAGCCGATTTTCCCGTACGATCGCCTGGGCCAGCACATCCAGGCTTACAGATACACTTCTGCCATCATCCGCCCCACTGAGGGCACATTCCGCCCCGGTAAGAGATAGAGTCATATCACACTCGGCGTCCTCCGCCACGCCGGATATTTCCATGATCTGAGAAAAGGGCAGTTCTGCTCCGGCGGAGTACAGTCCGTCATCCTGACCTCTATATAGCAAACTCACATTGGCGCTTCCCTTAAAAATCAATTTATTCCCAATGATCTTGGACTCTCCCCGATTCAGACTCACCCGGCTCTTCAGCAGTTCCACGGCCGCAGGTTTACTGGCGGAAAGGGGCACGTCGTCTGAGAAGGGGAAGGGCTTTTCCTGAACGCAGACGGTGAGATACACCTCCTGTGTCTCGGTGAGCTGTTCCACGTTCTGCCGTGCCGCCTCCAGTACCTGGGAGCAGATGGTCTCCATCCGAGGGGCAAAGACTGTCACATCCACCGCCGCCTCGGCCCGCACCAGCACCTTTCTGGGATTGATGGTCCGAGTGTCCGCCCTACAGCACCGGGCGGACGCCACTACCACACAGCCGGAGGTAATATTGGCCGCGTCCACACCGCAGGTGAACGGAATGCTCACATCCAAATGCCGCATTCCTGTCTCTCCGTCAGGGCAATAAAGCACAGCGGCTTTGATCGTTCCGCTCAGCTCCACCCGTCCATCCATAGCCTCCCTGCGGGTCAGAAGGACTTTGCCGTCTGTCTCCACCACACGGAGGATGTCAGGGCAGGCGTCCGGAACGATCATCTCCAGTGTTTCCTCCAGCCGAAGGGTCGTGTCCAGCAGGGCATCGAAGCCGTTCATCTGTGTCCTGTCCAGTTCAAATTCCATACGTATTCACTCCTTGTACGGGCATCCTGCCCCGTTCTTCTGTGAATCTATATGTACAAGGTCTGCCCGGTATGTCTCCTTCCCCGCCAACATTTTTTGTGCCCTGCGGCAGATCGTCCGCAGGGCACAGTTTTTGATCACTTTACTTTAAAAATACTTTTCAGAATACCACTCAGAGTCTTGGGGGGCTTTACTACCACAATTTTCACCCTTGCCCACCTCCTTCCAGCAGACCCTTGATATAGTCCGGACCCTTGTAGCCCAGGGCCACGCCCAGTCCCAGGGTAATGATACTGGCCGGGGCCAGCAGCAGCGCCATTCCACCGGTACAGGCCGCCGCCAGAGCCAAATGACCTTTCATTTCCTCAGACAACAAAAAAGCCGCCTCCTTCCGCTTCTGGATACCCCAGTATACGAAGGGAGACGGCTTCCTGTGAAAAATAAAAATATTCTATTTAAAAAAGGACTTTTCTATACTCTTTCTTTGCCATTCCGGCACTTCCTTAGCCTGCTGATAAAGACGAGCATAGCTGTCGTGGCGGCTTTGCGTGATCAACCCCCTGGAGACAGCCTCCAAAACCGCACAGCCCTTTTCCTTTACATGGGCACAATCCAAAAATTGGCATCGCCCCAGATACGGAGCAAACTCCCGAAAGGCGTATGGTAGCTCCTCCGGCGGACAATCCGTCTCCTCCTCAAAGGAGGCAAAACCCGGAGTATCCGCCACTACTGCCCCGTTTTTGAGACGAAACAACTCCACATGGCGGGTGGTATGTCTGCCCCGTCCCAGTTTTTCACTTACATCTCCCACCTGGAGTTCAAAACTGGGCTCTAAGGCATTGAGGATACTGGACTTCCCCACTCCCGAATTCCCCGTAAAGGCACATACCTTTCCCGCTATGTGCGCAGACAACTCATGCAGTCCCTCCCCAGTCTCCGCACTGACACGAAGAGTGGGAAACCCGGCGGCGGCATATGTCTGATAGAGTTCCTGCGGCTGCTTCAGATCCCACTTGTTGAAGCAGATCACACACTCACACCCTTGTCGCTCCGCCACCGCCACTACCCGATCGATTAAAAACGGGTCTGTAACCGGCGTAGCACCAGAGGCCACTATTATCAAATAATCAATATTGGCCACTGCGGGACGCCAAAATTGATTTTTTCGCGGCAGGATCGTATCCACAGAGCCCGTGCCGTCAGGCTGAACGGTGATGGATACCCGATCCCCCACCAGAGGCGATACCTTCTCGTGACGCAGCTTTCCACGGGCTCGACAGGTGACGCTTTGGCCATCACAATCCACATAATAGAAGCCCGAAAGCGCCTTAAAAATAATCCCCTCCATCAGGTTCCAAAATCCTCAGAGTAGTCCTTCACCGGCACTCCGTCCAGATAGACCACGATCCGCTGAACACCGCTTGCCTCCACCGTAAAGCGGGCCATTCGCAGCCGGGTCTCCACCACCTGGTCTCGGACCTTCTCCTCCCCGCCAACCAGAATTCGGACGGTCACGGTCTCTCTATCATTGGGAAGATCCACCGTAACATCCTTGCGGCTGGTATGCACAGCGGGAGCGGTAGGGGTAGGCGTGGAGGAGGGCGCCGGGGTGACGCTCCCTTCCGGATCGGGAGAGTCCGTGACCTCCGGGGGAGCAACCACAACGATCCCGGTACTCACCTCCAGATCAACGGCGGTTTCCTCCATCACAATGGTGTTTGCCTGAACACTCTGAAAGCATACCCTCCCCTCTTCATATTGCTCGCTGGGGACCGGTTTTACCGCTCCCACCCGAAGGCCCATCTCGGTCAGGCTTCGGGTGGCCTCCTCCAAGGTCATATTCACCAAGGTGATCATGGTCATCTCCTGAAGTCTCCGTCCCAGACTCACCACAATAGTGACCTCTTGCCCCGCCTCTACAGGTTCATCTTTGGCCGGAGTCTGGGAGATCACGTTGCCCTTAGTGACTGCCTCATCGTTCTCATACTTGATCTTGGGGACCAATCCCAATGCCGTCAGCATGGGCTCTGCCACCCGTTGATCCTGATTATAGACGTCCGGCATTCTAAGACCCTCACTGCCGCTGCTGATCTCCACCGTGATGGTCTGTCCTCCCGCCTTTACCATATCCTCCGCTTTAGGGCTTTGCGTCACGATATGTCCGGACTCCACGGTGTCACTGGCCACATGGCGGCCCTCCACCACGGTAAATCCGTTCTCCACTACCTCAGGCAATGCCTGGGCCTCCTCTAAAGTATAGCCCAGCACACTGGGGACGGTATAGACCGCTCCGGGATCCATCATCCCGCTGAAAACATTGGTCCATAGAAAAGCTCCTACGCCAACCAGGCAGAGGACGACCGCGACCACTACGACCAGTATTCCGATCCCACTTCCACCTTCATCATATCCGCCATCGTCATCGATCGGTTCGGGAAGGGACTGCTTTTTCTCTGCCTTTTCACCTCTATCGCTCCCCCTTCCGTTTTTTGACCGCCTTCCAGATCTCTTCTCCCCGGTCTTTGGCTCCTCATACCGTTCTGTGTGAGCAGGGCGAACCGTGACCGTTTGCGGAATGTTGACTCCGATAGGCTGCGTAGGCTCATCTCCCACCCCCACCTGAAAATCCTTGAGTGTATAGTCAAAGTGGATGCTTGGATTTTTGCGAAACTCCTCCAGATCCACCAGCATGGCGTCAGCGGAAATATACCGCTTTTCTACCGAGGAGGCCATCGCTTTCATTGTAATAGCCTCTATCGCCTCCGGGATAGAGGAATCCAGTTCCCGGGGGGAGAGGGGGATGGAATTGATGTGCTGGATCGCCACCGCCACAGGGGAATCCCCCTCATAAGGCAGCCTTCCGGTCAGCATCTCATACAGCACCACGCCCGCTGAGTATATATCGCTTCGGGTATCGACCCGGCTGCCCCGGGCCTGTTCGGGAGAGATATAATGTACAGAACCCAACGCCTCCTGGGTCATTGTGTTCTGTGCCGAGGACATAAGCCGGGCGATCCCGAAATCAGCCACCTTCACACTGCCATCCCGAAGGATCATAATATTGTGCGGCTTGATATCCCGGTGGATGATCCCGCGGCTATGGGCATGGGAGAGTCCTTTCATGATCTGGATACTGAAATGGAGCGCCTCCTTCCAGCTCAGCTTCCCCCCCCGCTTCTGCATATATTGCTTCAGCGTGATGCCCTCGATGAGCTCCATGACGATATAGTCCGGCTCTGCCTCATCCTCGGACCGGGACACGTCATAGATCGCCACAATATTGGGGTGGGACAGCATGGCAACGGCCTGAGACTCCTCCCGAAACCGGCGGCGAAACTCTTCGTCGTGAGCAAGGTCCTCCTTCAGGATCTTGATCGCCACAAATCGGTTGAGTCTATGGCATTTGGCCTTATAGACCACGGCCATACCCCCGGAACCGATGCGCTCCAATATCTCATATCTTTTTCCGAGGAACTTCCCTATGTACCGATCCATAGTTCATTCCCTCCCTTACACCTGTTGAATAAGGACAGCGGTCACATTGTCCGGCGCCCCACGGGATAGTGCGATATCCAGCATCCGCTGGCAGCATGTCTCTGGCACTCCACCGTAGAGGACTTCATAGAGAAGTTCCTGATCGGTGAGCATGTTGGATAGCCCATCACTGCACAAAAGGAGAAACTCCCCCGTTTTCAGCTCCAGCTCATAAAGATCTGCTCGTGCCTCCGGTTCAGCACCCAAGGCGCGGGTAATGAGATTTTTCTGTGGGTGACTTCTGGCCTCTTCCGGCGTAAGCTCTCCCCGATGGACCAAGTCTTCCACCACCGAGTGATCCCGGGTCACCTTACTCACACCCTCTTCTCCCAGCAAATAGGCCCGGCTATCTCCAATATTGAGAATGTGCGCCTTCTTTCCCGAGAGGACTACTGCCACCATTGTGGTTCCCATACCACGGCAATCTTCATCCTGTTCGGCCCTAAGACAGACCGCCTCATTTGCCAGGACGGCCGCCTGAGTCAGATGCTCTCCGGGATCTTGAAGCAAAAGCTCTCTGGGAAGCTCCTCCAGATAGGTGGAGGCGGCTTTCACCGCCAAAGAGCTCGCGACGTTTCCCGCCCGGGCGCCCCCCATGCCATCACAGACCACCGCGACTATCATATCGTCCTCAGCGGGCTTTAAGTAATAAGAATCTTGATTTTGGGACCGTACCACGCCCTTATCTGTGATGCCCCATGCATAGATCATAGCTTCTCATCCTCCATCTGCTTGCGCCGCAATTGTCCGCAGGAAGCGTCGATATCCCCTCCCAGCTTCCGCCGGACAGTGGCCGTAACGCCTTGCCGTTCTAGTCTTGTCTGGAACTGACGCACTCGTTTGCTGGGCTTGAATGGACTCTCCGCCACCTCATTGAGAGGGATCAGATTCACATGGCCTGGCGTACCCTTCAAGCGCTCCACCAAAAGATCCGCCTGCCAGTCAGAGTCATTTACCCCATCGATCATGGCGTACTCATAGGAAATACGCCGTCCAGTGGTCTCAAAATATCGTTTACAGGACTCAAAAAGCCTGTCCACACCCACGCTCTTGTTTACCGGCATGATCTTGGACCGGGTCTCATCGTCAGGGGCGTGAAGGGAGACAGACAATGTTAATTGTAACTGATATTGGGCCAGTTTGTCAATTTTCTCTGTAAGGCCGCAGGTGGAAAGGGAGATATGACGCATTCCGATGTTCATTCCGTCGGAACTGTTCACCAGCTTCAGGAAACGAAGGACCGTGTCAAAGTTGTCCAAGGGCTCTCCAATACCCATGAGTACGATATTGGAGATCTCCTCCCCCGAGTCCAATTGGGTAAACAGGACCTGGTCCAGCATTTCGGATGGCGTCAAGTCCCGCACTTTACCTCCGATGGTGGAGGCGCAGAAGGCGCAGCCCATCCGGCAGCCCACCTGGGACGAGATACATACAGTATTCCCATGATGATATCGCATCAAAACCGTCTCCACACAATTACCGTCCCGAAGCCGCCACAGGTATTTGATGGTCCCATCTTGCTGGGAAACCAGCTTCCTCTCCACCTGAGGGACGGTGATGAAGCAAGACTCCGACAGCTTTTCCCGCAGGGACTTGGAGAGGTTACTCATCTCCTCAAAGGAGGCGGCGCCCCGGTGGAGCCACTGATAGACCTGCTTGCCCCGGAAAGCGGGCTCCCCCACCTCCCTCATAAAAGCGGTCATCTCATTCAGATCCATGGATTTCAGGTCCCGCAAGCAGGTCACCTCCCATTTTTTAGAACCATATCGCAATTATATTGTTGAATGACTTTCTTCCCCAACAGGGTGATCGCCCTTTTCGGACAGGAATTGAGACAGCGGTAACACATGGTGCAGCGGCCACCCGCCACCGCCTTTCGCCCCTGGATAGAAAGATTGCCCATAGGACACAGGCTGGCGCACGACCCACAGCCCACGCAGGCCTCACTGATATTCAATTTATCGGAATAATCCTTTGTTTTTCCGGAAAACCAAAGCCGCTGGCCCAGAAGTCCCGCCAGCCTATGATAAGCGCGCAGACCCTCTTCGGGCCATTCCCCGGCCTTGATCTTTTCCGCCCAATGGTCTATTTTATCATCCGCCGCCTTTATGAGTGCCCGATCCTCTTCCGGGGAACGCTTCAGCAGTTTTATATCACAGATAGAATCCGGCATTTTCAAGTGGAGACCGCCCAGGATCTCCGCGCCATACCCTTTCAACAGTCTTGCGGCGCAGCCCGCGCCATCGCCGCTGAACAGTCCCATAGTGGCAAGGCAAAACACTTGCTTTCCATTCCACAAGGTAGAATGACTGGTAATAAAGTCCCGGACCATGACCGGAATATTGGAATACTGTGTGGGATAGCCCAAAAGGACCCGTTTATGCCGGGCAAGCAGCGTCCCCGCATCCGGATCCTCTATGGAAATGGTTTCTCCCTATTTATCCAGCAAGGGAACCATTTTCTCAACACAATGTCTGGTATTTCCTGTTCCGCTCAGGTAGATCCCTAACATCTCTCTGCTTACCCCTTTCGGTGAAGCTTGGCGATAAAGAACCCATCGGTGCCGTGGCGATGGGGCCATAGAGTCAGCATACCTGTCTCTACCCGCCCCAGTGGATCGGGCAAGGTAAAAGGCTCCGGGGTAAAGTTGTTATCCTTGTCGATAAACCACTCCACCACATCTTCGTTTTCCCGACGTAAGAGCGTACAGGTGGCATAGAGCAGTATCCCGCCGGGACGGACATAGCGGGAGGAGTTGGACAAAATATCCCGCTGGATCCCGGGCAGAGCCGCCAGGAGAGCAGGGTCCTTATAGCGGATATCCGGCTTCTTCCGGATGATGCCCAGGCCGGAGCAGGGCACGTCGGTGATGACCAGATCAAAGCGGCCCTCCAGGGCTGGGTCAAATTTTCGGCCATCGGTGACTTCCGCTGTGATACAGTCCAAACCCAGCCTGCCTGCTCCGTCCTCAATAAGTCCTTTCTTATGGGGGTGAAGATCACAGGAGAGAATCTGTCCTCTTCCCTCCATCTGAATGGCGGCGGCAAAGCTCTTACCGCCGGGAGCGGCACAGGTATCCAGCACGTCCATTCCCGGCGCCGCCCCTGAGGCCAGCACGGCCAGGCGGGCAGCGGCATCCTGAACGTAAAAGCGGCCTTCCCGAAATGCGGGCAGGTCCTCCAGACTTCCTGTCCCCTCCAGCTCCAGACAGTCCATGAGCCAGGGGTGGGCCAATACAGATATCCCAGCCTGGGTCAGTTCCTCCATAAGGTCCTGAGTTGTGACCTTTTGAGTATTTACCTGGATCTGGGTGGGGGGCTGGGAGTTGTCAGCGGCCAGCAGGGACTCCAGTTCCTCCCCCGGAAGCGTATGGGAGAATTCCTTTACAAGCCAGTCCGGGTGACTATATCGGGTGGAAAGAGCCTCCGGCTGCGGAAGGTCTCCCCTTGTACGGTCCACCGTCCGAAGAATGGCGTTCACCAGTGCCCCCGAACGGGGATTTCGAGAATATTTCTTTGTCAAAGACACCGACTCATTGACGGCGGCATGTACCGGGACCCTGTCCAGAAGGAGCATCTGATAGACACCCAGACGTAAGCAATTCCGAACGGAGGGCTCCAGCTTGTCCAGCGGCGTTTTGGACAGTCTGGCGATGTGCCAGTCCAGATACATACGATTCTGCAAAACGCCGAAGGCCAGCCGGGTACAGAAGGCGGCGTCCCGCCGGTCCAGGCCGACCTTTCGGATAGCATTGCGAAGATAGCCGTCAGACCAAGCCCCCTGCCTTTCCCCCGCCAGCAGACAATTCAGGGCCACCTCCCGGGCCGATTGCCCCATCAGAGACCATCCCCCGTCTTCAAAGGATGCCCCCTGAGATAGTCCGCCGCAGCCATCCGTTTGCTGCCAGGAGCCTGGAGTTCCAAAATGCGCAGGACCCGTCCATCACCGCAGGCAACATCGATCCCCTTCTCATCCGCCCTTAAGACTGAGCCGGGCCGCGCGTCTGTATCCTTCTCCACCACTTGCGCTCCCCACAGCTTCATGGTTTCTCCGGTGATCACATGGGTGGAGGCTCCCGGCCAAGGAGTTAACCCCCTGATCTGATCGTAGATAGCTTGGCTGCTCCTGGTCCAATCCACCGGGGACAACTCCTTTGACAATAGAGGCGCCAATGTGACCGCCCTCTCATCCTGGGGGGTACGTCCGGCCCTTCCGGCGGCGATATCCTCCACTGTATCCACCAGCAGTTTTCCACCAAGCTCCGCCAGTCTGGCCGTAAGCTCTGGAGCTGTCTCTGTCGGGTCGATGGCGGTAGTCACTTGAGCGATCACATCTCCGGCATCCAAAGCCGCCGCCATATGCATAATGGTGACTCCCGTCTCTTTCTCTCCGTTTAGAATGGCCCAATTGATGGGGGCCGCTCCCCGATATTTGGGAAGCAGAGAGGAGTGGACATTGATACAGCCCATAGGCGGACAGTCCAAAATATCCTGCGGCAGGATCCGTCCATATGCCGCCACCACGATCAATTCCGGAGCCAGCTCTTGGATGAGAGACAAGGCCGAGCCGTCCCGCAGCTTTACCGGTTGAAATACCGGGATATCGTGGGCCAAGGCCCGCTCCTTGACCGGGGGTGGCTGGAGCTTGTTTTGATGGCGCCCCACCGGCTTATCCGGCTGGCAAAATACGCCGCACAGGGTATGTCCTGCGGTGATAAGAGCCTCCAGGGAGGGGACGGCAAACTCCGGCGTCCCCATAAACAGGATCCTCACGCCCTTCTCCCCTTCCTCTCCCTCTCAGCCTCCTCCTCCATGATCCGTTCCACTTCTTCATTGGTATAGACCCGGTCTACATGCTCGGTAAATACGTGCCCCTCCAAATGCTCCAACTCATGGCAGAAGCACCGGGCGACGATCTCCTCGCCTTCTGCCTCAAACCAATCGCCCCTTCTGTCCTGAGCCTTTACCCGGACCTTCGCGGGCCGCTTCACATAGCCCCACTGCCCCGGAAGGGACAGACAGCCCTCCAGCCCATCCTGCTCTCCCTCCCGAAAAATGATCTCCGGGTTCACCAGCTCGATCAGCTCCTCATCGCTGCCGTACAGCACCACCACGCGACGGAGGATGCCGATCTGCGGAGCGGCAAGCCCGGCCCCGCCGGCATTTTCCAGCGTCTGGCGCATATCGTCGATGAGCGTCGCCAGCTTTTCGTCAAACTGAGTCACACAATGGCACTTCTTATGGAGTGCCGGATCTCGGTCAGTCAGGATTTCTCGAATCGCCATAATGGTTCCTCCTTATCCGTTCATAGGGTCCACATCGGCGTTGATGGAGACGCCCCGGTTTCTTTTATCGGACTGGGCACAACGCACTAGGTGGGCCACCAATTCCCGCATAGGGCGGGTGTTTTGCGCCATTAATGTCAGTCGATAGCGATAACGGTTATTCACCTTGGCAATGGCGGCGGGCACAGGGCCGAGCACTTGACAGGAGATATCCCGGTAAACGTCCTCCCGCAGCCATTGGCGAAGGGTATCCCGTAAAAAAGCGCTGACCCGCAGAGCCTGTCCCTCCTCCGGGCCCGAAACATGGATCACAAAAAAGGACACGAACGGCGGACACCCCCGCACCTGTCGAAGCCCGATCTCCTCCGCATAAAAATGGTCATAATCCTGTCGGGCCGCCGCCAAGATCACATCGTTCTCTGGGGTATAGGTTTGAATAATAGCCCGGCCCTCTTTACTGCCCCGTCCTGCCCGGCCCACGACCTGCGTGATAAGTGAAAAGGTCCGCTCTCCAGCCCGGTAATCATCTAAATAGAGCCCCTGGTCCGCGGAAATGACTCCCACCAGGGTAACATTTTCAAAGTCAAGGCCCTTGGCCACCATCTGGGTTCCAACAAGAATGGGGACCTTCTCCTCCCGAAATCGAGCCAGCATTTTTTCGTGGGAACGACTGGCGGTGGTAGTATCCGCGTCCATCCGCATGACCTCTATCCCCGGAAAACGCTGATGCAGCGCTTCCTCCACCCGCTGAGTCCCAACGCCCACAAACTCCAGTGCGCCGCCGCACTCCGGGCAGGCGTTGGGCAAGGGCTCTGAGTGTCCGCAGTGATGGCACATGAGCCGCCGATTGGCAGAATGGTAAGTCAAATAGGCCGAGCACCGGGGACAGGAGGGGACCTGCCCACAGGACACACAGGTCACCATGGGACTGGCTCCTCTGCGGTTAAGAAACAAAATACTCTGCTCCCCCCGCTCCAGATTTTCCTCCAGCGCCTGGGCTAACGGATAACTGATGGGCGTTGGATTTCCCGCCTTCAGCTCTTCCTTGAGGTCAGCCAAAAAGACTTTGGGCAACACCTTGGCATTATAGCGGTGAGGCAGGGTAAAGAAGTGGTAATCCCCCTGCTTCGCGTGATACATCGTCTCCACCGAAGGGGTCGCCGAGCCCAGCACCAGCAAGGCCCCATTTTGGCTGGCCCGGTATTTTGCCACATCGCGGGCATGATAGCGGGGTACATTCTCAGACTTATAGCTCCCCTCTTGCTCCTCATCCAGAATGATGAGGCCCAGATCCTTCAAAGGGGCAAAAATAGCAGAGCGGGTACCGATGACCACTCGCGCCTTACCGGCCCGGGCCCGCTTCCATTCATCGTACCGCTCTCCCGCCGGAAGAGAGCTGTGGAGTACCGCCACCTCTTCCCCAAAATGGGAGGTAAAAATCGCCATGAGTTGTGGCGTCAAGGCAATCTCCGGCACCAGAGTAAGCGCCGTCCTCCCCCGCCGCAGGGTCTCTTGAATAAGGCGAAGATACACCTGGGTCTTGCCGCTGCCTGTAATGCCATAAAGGAGAGCGGCCGCGGCCTCTTTCCTCTTCGCCAGGGCATCCAGCCCCTCAAACGCCTCCTGCTGTTCGGCATTGAGCTGAATGGGTCCCGCTCTTTTCACGGGCTCCGTCGCTCCGCGGCGGTACGCCTCCCGCTCCTCAACAGTCACAAGGCCGCTCTTTTCCAACGACTTAATGGTGGCGCCACTTGCCCCGGTATAGTAGCATATCTCCTTCACCGGCCCCTCTCCGATCCCTGCCAGCAGTTCTGCTACCGAATAGCGCAAGGGCCCCGTTTTGCGTTTGGGTGCCAGCAGCGCCAGCGCCTCCTCCGCCGGGATCGCAAGTGAGACCCATTTCTCCGTCCGGTCCCCTACCCCACGGGCCGCACTGGTGGTTAGGGTCAAAATCCCCTTCTCTGTCAGCGCTCGAAGGGCCGGACCTGGGTCTTTCGCCTCAAATGCCTCTCGGATCCGGATCACCTCCAGCCCCTGAAGGTGATCCGCAACCAACTCCACAATCTTTCTCTCCACTTTTGAGCGTCCCGCCGCCTCAAGGGCGGCTTCTCTCTCTACCCCATCGGCTAGCCGGTAGCAATCCTGTAAGGAATAGTAAAGACCGGCGGGCAGCATAGCCCGTGCCGCGTCATAGACCGTACAAAACCAGCGCTCTCGGATCCACAGGGCCAAACGGATCCCCTCAGCGTCCAGCACCGGCTCTTCATCCAGCTGGGTAAGAATTGATTTCAGCGGCTTTTCCGGCTTCTCTCTCTTTTCAACTGCCAGTACCAATCCCTCGACTCGACGGTTTCCCGCCCCAAAGGGGACAATGACCCGGACTCCGGGAGTCATGGGCTCGAGATCGGTGGGAACCAGATAGTCATAAGGCCGGTCAATGGCATAGGTGGCCGCCGCCAGAGCGATCCTGGCGATCCAAAGTGACATTCCGGCCCCTCCCTTCCCCGAAAAACAAGCGCCTGGGCCGTGCCCCGGCGCTTATCTTTTTAATGGCTTCCGATCTCGACCTCTCCTGCCGCTACCTTTTGCAGGGCCAGGGTGACCGGCTTTTCATCCAAGGGATATCCCTCGTCCTCCGCCTGGCTGGCGATCTGACGGGCCTCATGGGCCACCACATTCACCAGCTTATACCGGCTGGGCACCTGCTTCAAAAGATTTTTCATCGGAGGATCCAGCATCATAGATCATCATACTCCTTCCATTAATTCCGTTCGGTATTTGGTGCGGCACCCCTCCGCCGTCAGGATCGCCATGATCTCGCCTGCGGCGGTGGGCACCTTATCATTCACAACTAGATAGTCATAGTTGGGAATTTCCTTCCACTCCTCCCGAGCCTTTTGCAGTCGGCCCTGGATCACTTCCTCGTCATCGGTATGCCGTCCATGCAAGCGGCGGGAAAGTTCCTCAAAGGAAGGAGGAACAATAAATATCAGTACTGCATCCGGACATTTTTCCCGTACCTTGGCCGCCCCTTGAACCTCAATATCCAACAATACGTCCGTGCCCTCTTCCAGCTTTTCCCGTATCAGCTTTAGTGATGTGCCATAATAGTTATCCACATACCGGGCATGTTCCAAAAACTCGTCTCGGGCGATCATTTCCTCAAAGGTCTCTTTGGAGACAAAATAGTAGTTCACTCCGTCTGCCTCCCCCACCCGCGGCTTCCGCGTAGTAAAGGAAACGGAAAAGTAAATGTCCGGACGTTCGCTCAGCAGTTCGGCTATCACAGTACTTTTTCCCACTCCGGAGGGACCGGAAAGCACGATCAGCTGCCCCCGCTGTTTCTTTTGAGTCATGTGAGCTCCTCCTCACTTATTTCCGTATCTCTCCCACCCATCCGGGCCGACACGGTCTCGGGCTGGACAGCGGAGAGAACGATATGTCCACTGTCCATAATGAGTACCGCTCGGGTCTTCCTCCCATAAGAGGCATCGATCAGGCTGCCGTTTTCCCGCGCCTCCTGGACCATGCGTTTTACCGGGGCTGAATCAGGGCCAACAATGGAGATAAGCCGCTCTGCGGAGATCATATTGCCAAAGCCAATGTTCACCAGCTTCATCCCGGTCCCTCTTTTCTCATTCGATATTCTGGACCTGTTCCCGGATCTTCTCGATCTCCGCCTTAATGTCCACTACAATACGGGCGGTCTCAATATCATTGCACTTGGAACCAATGGTATTGGCTTCTCGGTTAAACTCTTGTATTAAGAAATCCAGCTTCCGTCCAACCGCTCCCCCCTGCCTGAGCATTTCGTCCAGCTGGGCAAGATGAGAACGCAGACGCACGGTTTCCTCGTCCACCGCCACCTTGTCGGCATAGATCGCCGCCTCAGTAAGGATACGACTTTCATCGATCTGGGTGCTGCCCAACACCTCCTGAAGCTTAGCGGTAAGTCTGGCTCGGTAATCGGCCACAATGTCAGGAGAACGCTCCTCCACTTGAGAAAGCAGGGCAGAGATCGTTGCAGCTCGGGCCGTCACATCTTGGGTCAGCTTCTCCCCTTCCCGCTCACGCATAGCGTCAAAATCATCCAGCGCCAGATCCAACGCTTTCAGCATCAGTGCCTTTACGGTCTCCGGGTCCTCTTCCCGTTTCTCCACCGCAAGCACATCAGGGAACCGGGCCAGATCCGTGGGGTAATATTCCCGCCGGACACTTCCATCCCCCAGTTCGTAGAGCTTATGCAGCGCATCCACATAGCCCTTTGCCAGAGTCTCGTTTACAGTGACGGTCATGTCATTTCCAAGAGCGTGGGTCATATTGACAAACAGGTCCACCTTCCCCCGGCCAACCCGGCTCTGGACCCGCTCCTTCAAACTGCTCTCCGCAAAAATATAGGCCCTTGGCAGTTTTACTGTACAATCCAGGTAGCGATTATTGACTGCCCGCAGCTCTACTGTGACGGTAAGTCCTTCCAATATCGTCTCGCCTCGGCCATATCCGGTCATACTTCTGACCACTGATACCGCATCCTTTCCAACTTCAGCTCAGGATCATGCCCACCCTGGACATGACAACTCAAAACACCTATGTCGCCCCACTTTTCAGCAGCAAGGTCCACCCCAGGGGGTAAGACAGCTGATACACATGTAAGTTGTGCAGGGGTCGCAGCCCGTAGAGGCATATCCGGCCGGGCGGTATCGCGTCCCCCCCTGCTGCATCATCGACATGGCCTGTCGATATTCGGGATTTCCCGGTTCCATGGCGCAAGCGGTCTGGAAATGCTGACTGGCCTCATCCAGCCAGCCCTTCCGGTAGGCTATATAGCCGTATAGGAAATGCCACTCAGCGCTTTGCTGGGACGCTGTGCGCAGAAGCTGCTCCGCCCGGCTCAGGTCTCCCACATTGATGCACTGGCGTACCTGAGAGAATACCGTATCCCCGGAGGACTGTCGCTGGTAGGCGTACTGCCCCTGGTGATATTGCCCCTGTTCTCCGCCATGACCAGCCTGTCCGCCGCTCCCGGAGCGGGAGCGGGTAATGGCGTCATAAGCCTGGTTGATCTCCTTCATTTTTTCTTCCGCCAGATCCGCCAAAGGGTTATCCTGATAGTTATCCGGATGGTACTTCCGTGCCAACTCCCGATAGGCCCGTTTTACCTCCTCATCACTGGCAGAAGGGTCCACGCCCAATACACTGTAAGGATCGTTCATCCGTCGTTTCTCCTACGTTTCTTTTGATATTCCCGCCATTTACACTCAAAAACCAGCTCTTCCACGGTCGACAGACCACTATATAAAATATTTTCCATCACCGGACTCCAGCAGTTTGCAGGCATCAACTGAAACGCGGCGCCTGCCAAAGCCAGAGAATGTTCCATATTTCGCCGGAGATAGGTCCTATCCCCCTGGCTCCACTCCGGAAATCTGGCCCGCACAGGATTATAGTTTCCCATCCTTTGATCTTCGGTCATATCATCTACTGCGTCGATAAGATAGATCCACCGGCCCAGGTGATACAATAGCTGCTGACGGGGCCTGTCCAGCATTTCCTTTCCTTCGGAAGGCGCCGCCGCTTGCAGCAGCCGGGCAAAACAATCCGCCGTTCGATCAATGGAGGGGCTCTTCTCCTTCTCCAGCGTCCGCAATTCTGCCAAAAATTTGGCTGTATGAGCATCAAAGTCACCATACTGGCTTTTCGCCTTACGGTAGCCGGATCTCAGGAGCATACATAGAAAACGAGTCCCCAGCCGAGAAACGAAACCGCC
Organism: uncultured Pseudoflavonifractor sp.; assembly: GCA_947577065.1. Taxonomy (GTDB): domain Bacteria; phylum Bacillota; class Clostridia; order Oscillospirales; family Oscillospiraceae; genus Vermiculatibacterium. The sequence continues at coordinate 7,504 of CANPTT010000002.1, read as the reverse complement.
GTCTGCCAAAGTATCCTGTAGCTTCCACCAGGACAAAATCACACTCTCTCCAGCCGCGGTCTCCATCCATTCGCCACCCTTACAGGTGCGTCTTCCCTGCCGTGGATGAAGCGGGCACTTCAAACAGTCCGCTGTCCTTATCTCATTTTCAGGGGTCAGCAGCATAGCAAGAAACACAAAATCATAGTTGAGTACCAGCCTTGCTATGGATCCATACCGCTCCTTCAGTGTGTGACACAGGCCGCAGTAGGCCGCCTCATACGCCTCCCGGTCCTCAGGGGAAAGCAATTCTTCCCGTGCTCTCACATAGCCGAACATGTTTCGCCCCGCTTATCTTGTCTGTCACCCTCGGGTGATAGACACTACAATATTATAATCGCCCACCACGCCCACATCATTTCTGCCGTTTAAATAGACCTTTACAGGAATGGTCTGGGTCCCGGTAGCCGCCACCGCGTTCTCCAGATCCGCTACAATAAGGATCTGCGAGGCGGTCACTGTCCCCACCGCATCTGCGGCCCCTCGGACCTGGACCTGGCGGGTCTGCGTTACTGCTTCGGCAGCGTAGCCCTCCGGACAGTGGATAAGTTCGATATTGTCTACCTCCAAAGTCGTTGTGGCAAGCCCTTCAATAGAAAGCGTTACCGTAGCCTCCGCGACTCCACTCACATTGGTGAGTTCGGAGGCAAGCGAGATAGGAAAGGTTATCGTGTCATTGCCCAACACCTTGGAAAGGTCGATATCGCCGAGAGAGACCTCCTTCAGCGGCTCCAAGTCAGCGGCGGAACCTGAGACCATAATGCTCCTGGGTTCCACGTCTACTCTAACATTCTTTTCCGTCGCTCCGCCACCAGCGATAACGTTGACCTTCAGCGGCACTTCCTTAAGCTGGAAGACCGGAAGTGTGGTCCGCACCAATGCGGCGTTGGTCTCCAGCCCTGCCGGGTCCATGGTATCCCCGGTAAAGGTGATAAAGACATAGGGCAGATCGCCACTGTATGTTTCGGTCATATCCTCCTGATCCAGGGTCACCAAGGCGTAATCAATCTGGTTGACCTTGGCCTCCTCTCCCCGGACCTCCAGAGTTACCGGCTCAAAACTGAACTCTCCGGCTTGGTAACCCTCCGCCACGCTGCCGGAGGAAGTTCCCCGCACCGGAATGGTACGGGTAGCCTGCCGGACCACTGTATAAGTCACAGACTGAGGATACCGGTCTGTGATGACAAACGAGCTGGCGGAGGAAACCTGATACTCGCTGGAATACTGCCCCGGCTCAGTAATAGAAGACACATCCAACGTAATGGTGACCGTATCGGCTGATAAGGATAGCAGTGCGTCCCGTTTTCCGGTAACATCAAGTGTTACCGTCTGGTCAAGGCCCTGGGTAAGCATCAGCCCCCGGCTCTCCAGTACGTCGGTGCCTACAAAACTCACCGGCAGGTTCCGCACCGGTCCGGAGCTGTCCGGATTCTGCACGCCCACCACATAGACCCAGAGGCCGATAGCTACCAGGACAGAAAGGACCATATAGAGGCCCTTATTTTTTTGTCTCTCCATCCTGATTCGCCTCCTTTTTACTCTGGAACAGGGCGGACAGCTTGTTGAATACGGAGGCGTCCTCCTCCTTCTTTTCCGGCATCAGTTCATTGCGGAGAAGTCTTTCCAGGGTCTCCGGGGCTAAGTGCCGCTTGAGCATTCCCCCCACCGCCACAGAGATGGAGCCCGTCTCCTCCGAGACAATGGCCACTACCGCGTCGGTCTGCTCGCTGGCTCCGATCCCCGCCCGGTGGCGCATGCCCAACTCCTTGGAGAGATTTACATTTCCCGACATGGGAAGCATACATCCGGCGCCCACGATCCTCCCGTCCCGGACAATGACCGCCCCATCGTGGAGAGGAGCCTTATTCCAAAAAATATTTTTCAACAACTCGCTATTGACCACGGTATCCAGTTTGGTACCCGTACGGATCGCATCGTCTAGCATATTGTTCCGCTCAAAAACCATCAAGGCCCCGGTCTTGCTCTTAGAAAGCTCGGCATAAGCCTCTACCGTCTGTGTGATGGCGCTGTCCAGCTCATCAGAAGCGGCAGTACGTCCGCCGGAAAACATCTTTCCAAGCCGACTGCTGCCCACCTGCTCCAAAAGCTTTCGCAGCTCTGGCTGAAACAGGATGACCAGGGCCAGCACCCCTACCTCGACCGCCCGGTTCAGCAGCCAGTTGACTGTATACAGGTGGCAGACCCCCGAAGCAACCAGCGCCACCAACACAAAAATGATCCCCTTTGCAACCTTTCCCGAGTTGGTAGACCGGACAAGTTCAATAAACTTATATATGAGGAAGGCCATGATGGCAATATCAATGATATCGGTGATGGCTATCATTCCAAAATTGGAAAACATCCGCTCTGTGGCAGCGATCACTTGCTCCATCCCACGCCCTCCTTCTCTGAGTTTTCTCAATTCTCCGCCGCGGGAACATTCCCCCGCAATTATGATTATTATACTTGATTTCCGCCCCATGTGCAAGGGAGTTGGTCGTTAATTTTTCCTGAATTTCTGCTGTTTTCCTTCCTAAGACCTGTCCTTTTTCCATTAAAAGAAAAGAGGACCCTCCCAGAGGGTCCCTTTCTCTTCTCACACCGCCAATCGGGAAACTTCCCTGACAAACGCCCGGACCTCAACCGGAGTGTTGAAATCGGAAAAACTGGCCCGCACTGTTCCCCGCTCCTCCGTACCCACGCTTTTGTGGGCGTAGGGGGCGCAGTGAAGGCCGGCCCGGACAGCGATCCCCCTCTGTCCCAACCGCTCTCCCACCTCTTCGCAGTCCAGCCGATCGACCTGGAAGGACAACACCCCTGCCTGGACCGCCAAGTCCTGGGCGGCATAAATCGTAACGCCAGAAACTGAGGAAAGGCCTCGAAGTGCCTGTTGGACCAAAGCTTGTTCCCGCCGGAGGATAGCCCCCTCCCCCCGCCTTTTCACATAGCGGATCCCTTCCAAAAGCCCGGCAATACCGGGGACATTGTGGGTCCCCGCCTCCAGTCGATCCGGCAGAAAGGCCGGCATCTCCTGCAGGGCGGAAAGGCTCCCCGTCCCCCCCTCCAAAAGGGGAGTTGTAGCCTGCTTCTCTCCACAGAGAAGAAGCCCTGTACCCTGAGGGCCATAAAGTCCCTTATGGCCCGGCATTCCAATAAAGGCACAGCCCAGCTCATCCATATGCACAGGCAGACTCCCCGCAGACTGAGAGGCATCCAGGATCAGGGGGGTTCTCTTCTCACGACACAGGCGGGCAATATCCTCTATGGGCAGGATAAAACCAAATACGTTGGATACATGGGTACAGATCACACAGGAAACGTCTTCCGTGATCTGCTCCTCAAAGGCCGCCAATACTGTCTCCTGGTCAAAAAGTGGTGCGCAGGCCACCTTGATATTGCATCCCAGAGCCGCCAGGGGCCGGGTAACGGCATTATGCTCATAGCCTGACACCACTACAGTATCCCCTGGCTTTACCACCGACTTTATGGCAAGGTTCAGAGCATGGGTCGCATTGAGAGTAAAAACCACATTCTCCGGGTCATCAACGTGAAACAGCTCCGCCGCGGCTTGACGGCAGTGGAAGGCCGCCTCTGCCGCCAACATAGCGGGTCTGTGGCCTCCCCGTCCCGGGGAGGCCATCCGTTCCATAGCGGAAAAAACCGCCCGCCTGACAGAGACCGGCTTTTGCAAAGTGGTCGCAGCGCTGTCCAGATATACCATCAGAGCAGCACCTCCTTATAGCTTCCGTCACTGGCCATGATAAATACCCGCTTGGGGCTAAGCCCCGCCCGGGTCAACACCACCAGAGCGGAGGCCAGGTTTCGCTCCGACACCTTCACCGAATGACTGCACCCCTCACCGTCAATAACCTTGGGAGAACGAAGGATATGAGCGGTAATGCCCGCCCTCTCCAACGCCATTTGAGTCCTCTGGGCATAAGTCAGGGAGCGGCAAACGATCAAATAATAGACCATTGAATGACCATTCCTTTCCAGAGCTTGAGAGAAATGGCCTCCCATCGGGAGAGGCAAAAACGCTCCTCTCACCGCATGATATGCGGCAGAGGAGCGTTTGGGCACTATGGCTTTTCAGCATTCCCGCTCACTGCGTTCCAGCAACAGGCATATCGCTTGGGCAGCAATACCTTCCCCTCTTCCGGTAAATCCCAGATGTTCCTCCGTTGTCGCCTTTACGCTGACACACGCTAAACGGAGCTTCAGCCTCTCGGCAAGGTTTTCCCTCATCCGGGATACATAGGGAGCAAGCTTGGGGGCTTGAGCGATCACTGTCACATCTACATTCCCCACAGAAAAACCCTCTATTTCTATTCGTTTTACTACCTCATCCAGTAACTTCAAACTGTCTGCCCCGGAATAGCGGGGATCATCGTCAGGAAACAGATGCCCAATGTCCCCCAAGGCGCAAGCTCCCAGGAGCGCATCCATAAGGGCGTGGGTCAGCACATCTGCATCAGAATGGCCCAAAAGGCCCTTTTCATAAGGGATCTCCACCCCACCCAGGATCAATTTTCGTCCCTCAACCAGCCTATGCACATCATAGCCCTGTCCAACCCTCACAATTGCCCCCACCTTTCCAGAATGGCCTCCGCCACCGCCAGATCCTCCGGAGTCGTGAGCTTGATGTTATCATAGGACCCCTCTGTAAGACACACGGGCATACCGATCCGCTCTACCGCAGAACAGTCATCGGTAATGTCGGCCTCTTCGGTCAACGCCTTCTCCAAAGCCCCCAAAATAAGACCGTGCTCAAATACCTGTGGCGTCTGGACGGCATAGAGCGTTGAACGATCCAGAGTTTCCGTTACCTTTCCATCAGATACCCGCTTGATCGTGTCCTTCACCGGAACCGCAGGGGCCGCCGCCCCACGCTCCGCTGCTTTTTCAATGGCGGCATTGATGATCTCCACTGTCACCAAAGGCCGGTCACCATCGTGAACGGCGATAAGCTCTGAGGCGGGATCAGCCTCCCGCAGACCCGCCAGGACCGAAGCAGAGCGGGTCTCTCCGCCTATCACGATCTTTCGCACCTTTGTAAGCGCAGCGTCCTTGCAGAGTTGCCCCAAGGGAACGATCTGCTCCTCTCTGACGGCAACAATGATCTCGGTAATATAGCGGCTGCTCTCCAGCGTCCGTAATGTCCGCAGGATCACCGGTACCTCCCCCAGGGGAAGAAGCAACTTGTCCTCTCCCATCCGAACAGACCTGCCTGCCGCAGGTACAATGGCAGTACAGGTCAAGGCCGGACCTTTCCCCCGGCCCAGTAGCCGCGACAAAAGTCCCATTGGTTTTCCCTCCTCCTTATTGAAAAAGGAACCCTTTCGGTTCCTTTTTCTAAATCGTTATTGTGCCAGGGCCAGGTCGATCCGCCGCTCTACATCCTCATAGCTTGAGCTTTCCGACATGACGATCTCAGAGATCAGGATCTGCTTGGCGGAATGAAGCATCTTTCGCTCCCCCGTGGACAGGCCTCGCTCCCCATCCCGGAGCATTAAAGTTTTCATCACCCGGGCCACCTCCAAAAGGTCGCCGCTTTTCAGGCGAAGCATATTCTCCCGATATCTTCGGTTCCAGTTGGGGTCGGCGTCTACTTCAATGTCGGGCAGGGCGCCTAGGATCCGATCTGCCTCCGCCGGGGGCATCACCGGACGCATCCCGATCTCCGCACTGCTCTCTGTCGGAACCATCACCAGCATACCGCCTACAGGCAGCTTCAAAATGTAATAATCTCGCACTACTCCATTGATTTTCCGCGTTGTGATCTCATCAACCACTCCTGCGCCATGCATTGGATGGACGATCTTGTCCCCAACTTGAAACATGTTTCCCTCCTGTTCTCCCATATCCTATTCTACCAAATTTTATTATAGACTTCTTTTTCTCAATATGCAAGAAAAAACAGCGTCATTTCCTTAAGAAAATGACGCTGTTTTTCATTTTTGGTAATTATTACTCGCCTTCGGTTTCGTTAGCGGCCTCCGCCTCGGCAAAATCGGGGGCAACGGTAGTCGTCTCGCCATCAGCACTGGCTACCACCGCATCCTCCTCGTCAATGTCGACAGGCTCCTGAGTCTCCTCGATCAGCGCCCGAATGGACAGAGATACCTTCTTCTTCTCGTAATCGATCTCCGTAATCTTCGCTTCTACCTCTTGGCCCTCGCTGAGAGCATCACCGGGCTTCTCAATGCGGTGGTCCGCAATCTGGGAAATGTGGATCAAGCCATCCACACCGGGAACGACCTCGGCAAAGGCGCCAAAGGTCATCAGCTTGACCACCTTTACTGTAGCCGTATCCCCCACATGATACTTTTCAGTAAACTGAGCCCAGGGATCCTGACTCTTATCCTTCATGCCCAGAGAGATCTTACGCTTCTCGGGATCAAAGGAAATCACGTACACATCCACCTCGTCACCGGGGTTCACCACCTCGGAGGGATGCTTGATGCGGCTCCAGGAGAGTTCGGAAATGTGGACCATACCGTCCACCCCGCCAATATCCACAAAGGCACCATAGGAAGTGAGGGACTTTACCGTGCCGTGATAACGTTTGCCCTCCTCAATGGCATTCCAGACCTCGGCGGACTTCTCGGCTCGCTCCGCGGCGGTCACGGCGCGGATAGAACCCACCACGCGGCGGCGGGCCCGATTGACCTCGGTAATGCGGAGTCTGACCTTCTGCTTGAGAAGTTCCGTCAGCGGAGTATCACGGGGGACCCCGGTCTGAGAGGCGGGAATAAACACCCGCACACCCTTGATACTAACCACAACGCCACCCTTATTTTCCTCGGTGACGACACCCTCTACCGTGCTCTTGTCCTCATATGCCTTCTCCACATCATCCCAACTCTTGACAGAATCCAGGCGCTTCTTGGACAGAGTGACTACACCCTCGGCATCGTTGACCCGGACCACAAAGACCTCGATCTCCTGGCCAACCTTGACCAGGTCCTCTACTTTCGCAGTGGGATCGTCGGTCAACTCAGCCACCGGTATGTAGCCGGCGTGCTTCGTGCCGAGATCCACATAGATCTCAGTGGGCGTGATAGCAGTAACAACGCCCGTGACCTTCTCCCCCGTATGCAAAGTTTTGATCGATTTCTCCAGCAACTCAGCAAAGGATTCCTCGATCTCCATCATGTTTTCGTCGCTCATTTTGTCATAAACCTCCTTTATGATCCACACAGGCGTTGAGGCGCCAGCGGTGATTGCCACTTTGGCCCTCCTGTCAAATTGGGCCGGGTCCAGCTCATCCGCGTTTTCGATCCAAACAGTATTGGAACACAGCGCTTTGCACAGCTCAAAAAGCCGGCGGGTATTGGCGCTCTCCCGTCCCCCAATCACGATCACGGCATCGTTTTGGGAGGCCAACTGTTGGGCTTCGGATTGCCGGGTACAGGTAGCATTACATATTGTATCAAAAATTTTGATATTTGTACACAGTTTTTTT
>CANPTT010000001.1 GCA_947577065.1 uncultured Pseudoflavonifractor sp. | reverse complement strand
ATTTTACCACAAAAAGGGCCTGTTGTAAAGAAAAACAGGGAGAGGCCCCGCCCCTTTCAGCACATTGCCCCATTTTTCCATGCCGGAAAGGGAGGGCCCTCCTGCAAAAAAACGGACGCCCTCCCCTGAGAGCGTCCGAAAGGAATGTGAGACCGAAGGAGCCAATTGGCCTGACAGACCCGGATAGCGCTCCACAGAATAGAAAAACTGTGACAGTCCGGCGGGTATTCCCCGACGGCCCGGAAAACAAGCGGCAGGCACCCTTGTCTCCCTCGGCGGTCACCCCTTTCGCTCCCGACAGCTGCCTGGCCTTGTGGGAGGTACTGATGGAGACCGCGCCTCTATACAGGTTGATCATGTGGTATCTTATCACGGGAAGGGCCGCTTGTCAAGTGGCGGCTGCGATTCTCTGCAACCGGGTATGATTTTTCTTGCAAAACGGAGGAAAAGATGATATAGTCCAAATTATAGGACACCGGATATGGCGTTGTATTTTTCGAAGGGGGGTCCCTTTGTGGCAAGAAGAGGCGGCCAGAAGAGCAAGCTGCTGGTACTGTATCAGCTGCTGTTGAAAAAGGGGGATGAGGAGGCTCCCATTTCCACCCCTGAACTCATTGAGGCGCTGGAACGGGAGGGGATCCCGGCGGAGCGGAAGAGCATCTACACCGACATGGAGGCCCTGCGGGACTTTGGCCTGGATGTGCAGCTGTGCCGGGGCCGGGGAGGCGGCTGGTTTGTGGGGGAGCGGGAATTTCAGCTGCCTGAGCTGAAGCTGCTGGTGGACGCGGTCCAATCCTCCCGCTTTATCAGCCGAAAAAAGAGTGAGGCTTTGATCCGGAAGCTCTCCGCCCTCACCAGTGAGCATCAGGCCAAACAGCTGCGCCGACAAGTCTATGTGGACCGGCGGGTAAAGACGGACAACGAGAGCGTTTACTATGCCATCGACTGTCTCCACACCGCCATTGCCGCAGGCAGGGCGGTGACGTTTCAATATTTTGATTATGGCGTTGGGAAGGAGAAGGTCTTTCGCCGGGAGGGGAAGAGATACACGGCCTCTCCCTATGGCCTTATCTGGAGCGATGAGAACTACTATCTGGTGGGTTGGGAGCACGGCGGCAATACGCTGCGCCATTACCGGGTGGACCGGATGCATGGACTGACGGTGACCTCTCTGCCCCGGCAGGGGGATAAGAGCTGCAAAAACTTTGATCTGGCGGAATATGGACAGAAGCATTTTCACATGTTTTCAGGGCGGGAGGCCAAGGTGCGGCTGCGCTGCGCCAACCGTTTTGTCAACGTGATGCTGGACCGCTTCGGCCAGGAGGTCATGCTGATCCCCGATGGGGCGGATCATTTTACCCTGACGGTGGACGCGGTGGTCTCCCCCCAGTTCTACGGTTGGCTTTTTGGCCTGGGGAAGGAGGTACGGCTTACCGCTCCCGGCTGGGCGGTGGAGGAGTACCGGAGGATGCTGGAGGAGGCAGGGAAGGAATAAAAAAGCGAAGGACCCCATGGGGTCCTTCGCTTTTTTATTCCCATGTCTTCCAGATCTCCGGCGCATACCCCACCGTGGCCTGCCTGCCGTTGCGGACCACAGGAGTCTTGATGAGTCTGGGGTCCTCAAAAAGCTTTTCCAGCTTGGCCTCGTCATGGGCCAGGTATTTGATGAGAGCGGCGTCCGGGTGGCTCCAGTCCACAAGGGTTTCCATCCCCACCGAGCGGACCACACTCTGTAATTCTCCCCGGCTCATGCCGTAACGGAGGAGGTCCACCGCCTGGAACTTGATCCGGCGCTCTTTAAAATACCTCTCCGCTTTTTTGGTGTCGAAGCATTTGGATTTTCCAAAGATTTGGATATTCATGGCCTTATTCTCCTATATAAGTAAACCGGGCTCCGGAGTAGCCCTCCCGCTCTACGTGCTCATTCCACATTTCCGCAGGCCGGACCCAAAGCCCCTGCTCCCCATATAGGGCCTGATAGACCACCATGGGCTCCAGGGTCTCTGAATGGCGGGCTATGGCGAGCAGACGGTATTCCTTGCCCTTAAAATGACGGTAACGTCCCGGCTTCCATTTTTCCATTGAGCTTCCTCCTGCGTTTTTTTCATCATAGCACAAGTTTATGCTGCCGGCAAGGGTGAAAGCCGTTCTCCGACCTTTCTTTTGAAAAACATAAAATAGGAGAGACAGGCATGACAGCCTGTCTCTCCTATTTTGATCGTCCCTTGCTCAGTCTGCGATGTTCTGACAATAGCGCATCAGAATAGTGGCGACCTGGGCCCGGGTGGCTGTTCCACCGGGGGAGATGGTGCCATCCCCCATGCCGGAGATAAGACCTACTCCCACCGCCCAGCCCACGCTGTCCCGGGCATAGTCGGAAATAGCCTGCTCATCGGAAAAGACGGATAGGTCTCCCCGGACGGTCATATCCATGCCCTTTTTCTGGGCATAGCGGTAGAGAATGGAGGCCAGCTGCTCCCGGGTGATGCTGTTGGCCGGGCCAAAGGTTCCCGACTCATTACCGCCGTATCCGCTGACGATTTTCTGCTCGTAGGCCCAGTCCACCGCCTGGGCGTAATATTCGCTCCGGGACACGTCGGAAAAGCCGGAGACTCCGGCCTGGGGCGTTCCCTCCATACGGTGGAGAACGGTGACGATCATGCCGCGGGTGGTCTCCATATCGGGAGAAAAGGCGGTGTCGGTGGTTCCGGACATCATGCCGTTTTCATAGACATAGTGGACCGCACTGTGGTACCAGTCCCACTCGGTCACGTCGGCAAAGGACATGACCGGGTGGTTTTGCCCCGCGGGGAGGAAGGCGGCGGTGATCTCCACATCGGCGGTGGGCATTCGGAAGGAAAACTTTCCGCCCCCCATGTCGGTGAGGGACATCTCCTTTCCACGGGAGGAGGTGACAGTCAGCTGGTTGAGGCCGTAGCCCTCCTGGGGACTCACGGTGAGGGTCACCACCTGCCGTGCCTCGGCCCAGGTCGTATTGGCCTTTACCGTGCCGTTTCGGGCAGAGGATACCCGGACCCGGTAGGTTTCGGGCTCATCGTCGCTGTCATCTTCCCCGGCGCCGCTTTGCCCAGACCCCTCGGCGGCGATCACTGCCGCGTTGACACCCTCCAGGACCTTGAGCTCATGGCCCAGGAGGGTCACGGTGGCGGAGGCGGGCATGGAGAAGCTTCCGCCCAGAGACAGGGTCCCCGCTGTCAGCGTGCCGCCGCTGCTCAAGGGCTTTTGTGAGGTGAGATAAACCACGATCCGGGTGCTTCGGTCTGAGGCGGAGGCCCGGCACTCGGCGTAGGCCTCGGCGTCGGCGGGGGTAAAGGAGGCGGAGGAATAGCTGCCCTCTACCGTCAACTCCAGCTGAAGGCCATAAACGCTCTGCTCTCCCAGCCCCCGGAGGGTAAATTCCACATTGTTTCCCCGCTTGTTCCAGGTCAGCCGCAAACCGGCGGCCTGGGCGGGGACGGCCAGGGCCGTTGTCAGGGCCAGGGTCAGGAAAAGGCTCCAGACTTTGCGAAGCTGTTTGCTCATCGGCCCTTCCCTCCTTCCAGTACCACAGAGGGAAGATCCTCCTGGGTCCCTCCGGGACTGTGGATCCAAAGGGTCTGGGCAGTGAGACGCTTGCTGGCAGCATCGTTGGGGTCGTCGGTCCGGTAGAGCTCTACCCGGATCTGGGCGGGCAGCAGATTGGTGGAGTCACAGTGGGAGCTCTCTCCCTGAAGCTGGGCCTCCCGTTGGACGTCGGGGACAAAGATAAATATGCCGTCGCTGATATCGCAGACCTGACCGACCTCGGGGACCTCGGCAAAGAGGAGGGCATAGCCCGCGACCGGGCGCTCCACCGCCGCGGCCTCCACCATCTCTCCGTCCTCCCCGGAGACTGTGCCTGTATAGCGGCCGGTCACAGACAGGGTATTGTAGATCGGATCGCCCCGGTAGGTTCCCAGGATCACCAGGGTGCCCTTGGGGAGGATCTCGGCGATCTCATTTCCGTTCTCATCCAAAGCGGTGTAGTGGTAGTCCGCTGACAAAAGGCCCATGGTCCCTCCCGCCAGGAAAGCCACATCGTCTCCGGGGTAGGTAATGAGCTTTACGTTCTCAGGCCGCACTGCCGCCGGGATCCCGGTAATGGTCACCGTCTTGGCGGCATAGGTCCAGATGCGGGTGTCGGTTTCTGCCGCCCCGGGCATCCGGAAGTAACTGACAAAGCTCTCAGTGTCATCCACTGCCTGGTTGTGGGCTTCGTCAAAGCTCCCGGTCAGGGCGGTGTTGGTTTTTCCGTCCTTGTCCGCGATGGAGACGGTGTAGCTGCCGCCGCCAAGGGTCAAATTCTGGATCTTCAATCCGGAGATGGGGGTCTCATTTTTCAGCGTGATGATCGTCGCTCCGTTCCGGGTGGTGATCTCATATTCCGACGGGTCTACCGTTTTGTCGTAGGCTACACGGATCTCGCCGGTCTGAGCGGCGGAGCCCACCTTGTAGCCCAGACTGTCATAGGCCGCCACCTCGTAAGCGTAGGTGCGGTGGTTGCCCGAGCCGATCACATCGGTGTAGGTGACATCCCTGGTCCCGTTGGCCGGGACAAAGGCGATGGGCTGACCGTTGCGGCGGATCTCATAGCCCTGGATGGAGCCCTTGAGCTTTGAGGCGTCGATGGAAAGAAGGATCTCGTTGTCGGTTCCCGGGACCATGGCGGCCTCCGCTTTTACTGTTCCGGTGGCTCTGTTCGCCCCCGCCAGGCGGTCCCGGCGGCTTTGGTCATTGAGATACCAGATGGCCCGGTCCTCCTGCTGATAGCCCGCCAGGGTGGCCTTGGCCTTATCGCTGAGGGACATGCCCCAGCGGGTGAAGAATTCCGTCAGATCCCGCTTGGCCACTCCGGCGGCGGTGAGGGCCACTCTGTCATCATAGCTGGACGCTCCGGCGGTATAGGTCCCGGCCTTCCATGCCTTAAAGAACTTATTATAGAAGTCCAGGGGCTTGTCTCCATCGTCATAGGCCAGGTGGAGCTGCCAATACATGCCAAGCTGGACGAACACATCGTTGGACGTGCCGGGGTAGCCCTGGGCCACTTTGGTAAAGATACCGGCATATTTGCCACTCTTCTCCAACCGGGAGGGGAGGATACTCTCATCCCCATCCCAGGTCTGGACCAGGATGGAGTAGATGTTGTTGGTGGTCTCTGCCTTGCCCAGCTTGTCCATGTTGTGGCCAATCTCATGGGCAATGCCCCAGCCAAAGAGCTGGTTGTCTGCGGCCCCCTCGGGGAGAAGGGAGATGGGACGTCCCACCGCCATGCCGCCACAAGAGCCGTAACCGATGCCGATGTGGTTCCCGGCGGCGTACATAAAGGCTCCCGCAAACATGGTCATACACCGGATATTCTGGCGAGAGAGCATGTCGTTGTTCTCGTACACATTGTCAATGCCCTGGGTCTGTTTGCAGATGGCCATAATATCTTCCCAGGCTAAAATGTCATTGTAAAGGGTCTGGATCCGTTCTTCCCGGCTTCCCGCGCCCAGAACGTTCTTGACCGGCAGGGCGGCCAGGGACAGCAGGACCACAGGGGTAGAGATCTCCGTCACGTTCCGATAATCGCTGGTGGGGCTTCCGATGCTCATACCCCCCAGATAGGCGTCCAACTCATCCACGTAGGCCCCAATGGCCTCCCGGCGGGCGGTATCCTCCATCTCATACCAGTGGGACAGCTCCAGCACAGGGATGTCTATGCCCCGGCGGATGTGGAGCCGGATATTTTCTCCGCTGTTGCCGCTGTAAGTCAGATAGAGGCTGCCGCCGTTGTTGCCCGTCCGGCTCCCGATCTTGGGTACGGTCAGAATGTTGCGCCCGTTTTCCAGATTTCCAAGGGAAGTCCTCCACTGGGACGCCTCGGCGTTGAATTGGCTGGCGTAGAGGGTCACACTCTCCCCTTCGGGGATACCCTCGGCATAGACGGTGATCTCTCGTCCCGCCCCCACTGTGACGCCCAGGGGCTGGAGGTCGCTGCCGCTCTGGCCATACTTGGCGCCGTCCGGTCCATTGCTGCGGCGATCCAGAGCGTTCAGAATAACGCCCCGGCTGCTTCCCTGCTCCAAAAGCTCCCGCGCCAGGACCAGTTCATCGGCCAGAGTATCCAGGTTCAGGTAATAATTTCGCTCATCGCTGTCCAATCGCTGCTGCAGGGCGTCGATTTGTCCTTGGCTGACTCCGGCGGCCAGCTGAGTGTGGAGGTTGTCGGCAAAGAGGGCGTCGATCTCCCCAGGCAGGCTGTGGGCGGGGTCATATTCCATAAACATGAGTTCAGAAAGGCTCACGGTGGTGTAGGCTCTCTGCTCCACCGCCACGCTGATCTTCTTTACATTTTCCACCGGGCCAAAGGGCAGGATGGCAAAATTGGTCACGGCACAGTTGCCCCGGACGCTGGGCCAGGTGTCCACGTCCCGTCCCGTGCCCCCGTTGTCCACGCCGCCGTTGTTCGGATCGGGGACGATCAGATGTCCGGCGTCGTTCAAATTTTCTCCCTCATACCATACCCGGACGCTGTAAGCCCGCAGGTTGGTGGGGTAGGTGCCGTCCAGACGGGGGACCCAGATAGCGGCGTTCAGATCCACGGGCTGGTCAAAGGTGGTCATCACATGCTCGTTCCGCCACCAATTCTGGGCGGTCCAGGTGGTGCGGTAATCGTTATCGATCATGTTTTGAGGGGTAAAGCTTCCGGCATAATTGCCCCCATCGGCCAGACGGATGTCGCTGATGTGGGAATTGTCCAAAATTCCCTGTGTGGGGATACCGGCGGGCCGCTCATACTTTACGGCCTTCGGAGTTCCCTCATAGATGGCGGAATGGGGGCCCTTACCCACGTCGTTGCCCGCCACCACATAGATCGAGTAAGTCACGTCGTTCTGGAGACCTTCTATGGTGGTCCCGGCCTTTGTCAGCCGTCCTCCGGCCTGCTTCCAGCCGTCGGATCCATTCTCCTGGTAGTAGACCTCATAATAGGTGGCGATCTTGCCCTCTTTCCAGGAAAGGCCCAGCGCGGCGTCAAGGGCGGTAACGTTTACCATGTCTACCTTGTCGGGGGCGCTGGCGGGAATGGGGGTGGCCGTCACCGGGTCACAGGCCCGGCCCTCCCACTGCCCATCGGTGGGAGTGACGGTAAAGACATAGGACTCCAAATTCTTGAGACCTGTGACTTTGGCCCGGGTCACATCGGTGTGGACCTCTTTGACCTCTTTGACATTCTGCTGGGGCCAGTAGAGGACCTTATAGCCCGATACATTGGGCAGGTCGTTCCACCGCAGAGAGACCGACTCGCTCCCCGGCTCGGCGGAAAGGCCCTTCACGATGCTGTTGGGGGCCACGGGGACTTCCGGTACGATGTCCTTAAGGAATTGGATGGTCTCTACTGCGGCGAAGTTGCCGCTCTCGGTTTTGGTCACGGTGATGGTCACCTTTTTCACCGGTACCCTCCGACCCAAATTTATCGTGATGACGCTGCTGCCGGGGGTCCGGGACGTGGCGTGGACCCCGGTGGGCAGGGAATTGTCAAAGGGCAGCTCCATCCGGCCCCCTTCGGCGTCCTCTACCGATACCGAGCCCGCCAGTATGGCGCCCTCTCCCGCGGGGGAGACGATCTGGAGCTCCTGGGTCTTCACTTCCTCATTCAGGACCAGGGGCAGCACGATATCATTCCCGGTCGCGGAGCGCAGCGTTACCCCCGCGCCGTTGTCCGAAAAAATGTCATGGAGCTGTCCGTCGGACACTACGGTGCCGTTGTCGGCAAGCTCCTTCTCCATATCCGCCAGATTGGCGGGGATGTCCAGCCGCATGGTGTCCCGGCGGACGGCGTCGCCGGTGGCGGAGATCAAGCGGTTTACATAGGCCAGATCCACGATGTCGATGACCCCTTCTCCGCTCAGGTCATACTGGAGCAGATCCTCCTTCCGGGTGGAACCCAGAACGGCGGCCAGGGCGGAGCGGTCCTTTTCATCTACCCTTCCGTCCCCGTTCACATCGCCCAGAGTAAAGGTGGCGTCTCCGGTGCCCACCACAATGTGCCGGGCGTAGTCGGTCATGGTCACCTTCTCGCTGTAAGGCTTATAGCCCTTGCCGGAAAAGGAGAGGGTATATTCCTCCCCCTGGGACAGGCCCTTGAAGGTGACCTCCAGGAAACCGGGCCACAGTCCGCCCAACAGCTCCCCGCCGTCGGTGTTTTTGGCTGTGACCTGGGCCTCATAGCCGCCCACGGTGTAGGTGCCGGCCTCCGCCAGAGGGACGGAGCCCAGGACCTGGCCGCCTTTTCGCAGCTCTACCTGTACGTTCCGGCGCTGAAGCTCATCCAGCCGCTGAGCGTAATCGATCCGCACTGCGGATGTCACGCTGCCTGTTACACCCGTTGCGGCGGGGGCCGCAAGGGTGGGAGTGTAGAGGGAGCACATCATGGACGCCGCTATCAGCGCCGACAGCATCCGGATTTTCGCTTTCTTTTGCATGATACAACTTCCTTTCCTGCTCTGTCGCCGTGCAGGGGGCGGCAGACTGTCCCAGTATAGGGTTAACATAATTATAGCAAGTCAGGAAGAGGTTGACAACCGCTTTCGACAATTTTTTTGGAAAAAACTACTCCTTGTGGTGGTAGGAAAACGAGCTAGGTACCATATGAAGGGGAGAAGACCGGGCTGTCTGCCCTTTTCCGTTTGCCGCCCCTCCGCCAAGGATGCCTTTTATCCGCACTCCGCTTAGGTATTTTTATTTTCCCCCAAAGCCATACTAAGGGACATCATGAAAAAGGTGGTGCTCGGAGTGAAGGCAGTTATTTTGGCGGGCGGAGAGGGAAGTCGGCTGCGGCCATTGACTATCGGACGTCCCAAACCCATGACTCCCTTTTTGGGGAAGCCTGTGCTGGGCCACATTTTGGACCTGCTCCGCCGCCATGGGGTGAGAGAGATCGCCGTCACCCTCCGGTGTCTGCCCGATGCCGTCACCGATCACTTCGGGGACGGAAAGGACTATGGAGTCAAGCTGACCTACTTTGTGGAGGAGGAACCGCTGGGCACTGCGGGCGGGGTAAAGAAGTGCATGGATTTTCTGGGAGAGGAGGATTTCCTGGTGATCAGCGGCGATGCGGTCTGCGATATAGACCTCTCCGCCCTTGCCGCTCTCCATCAAAGCCACCGTTCCGACGCTACCCTTGCCCTCTGCCGCCGTTCAGAGCCTTTGGAGTATGGCTTGGTCCGCACCGACGGAGAGGGCCGGGTGTTGGGCTTTGTGGAAAAGCCCGGCTGGGGGCAGGTGGATACCGAGCTTGTAAATACCGGGATCTATGTTCTCTCCAAACGGGCCATGGACTTGGTGCCCAACGGGGCTGGCTACGATTTCGGAAAGGAGCTTTTTCCCCGGATGCTGTCCCATGGAATGGCGCTCTACGGTTGGGAGGCCGAAGGCTATTGGCAGGATATGGGAGACTGCGGGGCTTACTTGGAGAGCCTTCATGACGCGCTGGAGGGCAAGGTCGCTTTGGATCTGGACACAGGCCGTGTCCGGCCTCCGGAGGGGGTGGCGATAAAGGAACCCTGCTGGATCGGAAAGCGGGTGACTTTGGCTCCCGGCTGCGCCATTGGTCCCTATGCCGTCCTTGGGGAGGGGTCTACGGTGGAGACCGGGGCGGTGGTGGAGCGCTCGGTACTGTTGGGAGCCGCGGTCGGCGAGGGGGCGGAGGTTTCCGGCGCCATCCTGTGCAAGGGAGCCCTGGTTCATTGCCGGGCGGTGGTGGGTCCCGGCGCGGTGCTGGGGGAGGGGGCCGCCGTGGGGGCGGAAGCGATCGTGGCCCCCGGTGTGAAGCTGTGGCCGGGACGGCGGGTCCCGGAGGGAGGTAAGGCCACTGCCTCTCAGGTTATGACCGGCCAGAGCGCCCCACTGAAATTTTCTGCCGGCGGCGCCCTGCGGGGCATGGTGGGGGAGGAGCTGTCCCCCGAGACTCTGCTGGCTCTGGGCTCCCTTCTGGGAGAGCGGGAACAGGTGGGCCTGGGCTGGGCCGGGGGCAGCGGAGGGGCCATGTTGGCCCGGGCTGCCGGGTGCGGCGTCACTGCCGTTGGAGGGACCGCTCTTGTGAGCGACGCCCCCTGTGCCTCCGCGGGAGCCTGGCTGGGGAGATACTATAAGCTTCCGGTGACTCTTTTTATACAGCAGGATGGGGACTGGGCCGAGCTGCGGCTCTTCGGTCCGGATGGTCTTCCGCTGGATCGTCCGACCCAGCGGAGGATCGAGGGAGCGCTTCTTCGGGGAGAGGGCAGCCGTGTCACCGCCACACGGGTGGGGGCCTTTGAGACAGTGGCGGGAGTCCGGCCCGGATATTCCGCTCAGTGCGCCGCTGTCACCCGGTTGGCGGAGATTCCCCTGCGTCCCATCACGGTCCAGGTGGAGAGGGGAGAGGGGGCGAATGACGTCCTTGCCTGCGCGCTGACAGCGCTGGGCTGCAAGGTCCGTCGGGGAGCGGGCCGGGGAATGCCCACCTTTTCGGCCGACTGGGGGGGCTTTCGCCTTACCGCCTGGGACGAGGAGGGACGGCTCATCGTCCCCGACCGGATCCTTATATTGCTCACCCGGATCGAGATGGAGCATGGACAGGGGACAGTGGCCTTGCCCGCCTGGGCGCCAGCCGCCGCCGAGGAGGTGGCCCAAAGCTTTCAGGGCTGCATCCTCCGCTTGGGTCGGGATGGGGAAAAGGCGCAGACACTCTGGCGGGAGACTCCCTGGCTGTGGGATGGGATATTTGCCGCCTGCCGCGTTGTGGCCCGCCTGGGGCTCACCGGGGAGACCCTGTCCCACCTGGACCGCTCCATCCCTCAGTTTGCCACCGTTCGGGGGGAGGTCCCTCTCCGTACCGGCCGGGGGAGGGTCATGGGCCGGGCGCTGGAGAGTTTGTCCGCCACCTCCCAGGGCGAGGGGGCCCGGCTGCGGGCGGGAGACGGTTGGATCTATCTGGTCCCCTCCGGTTCCCGCAACTCTCTTCGGATCATAGCCGAGTCGGTCAACATGGAGGCGGCGGCGGAGCTGTGCGGGGAGTACGAGGAAAAGCTGAGGGCGCTGGACCGGGAGGATCCGGACCGGCCCTGAAATGCCAACTCTCCAAGGGGAAATACGCCAACTTTCCAAATTTTGTTGGCCGTGCGGAAGGCGAATCTGATGGAAAAAGGACTTTACGCCATTGAAAAAAGGCATAAAGTCCTTGCTATCTGGAAGAATATGGGGTAAAATGTGGAGGAGGAAAACAAAATAGTGGCAGCCCTTGGGTGCTGGTAACACCCAAGGGCCTGCGCGGGCGCTCACTCGCCCACACAACAGAGAGACTCTGCACCGTCTGTTATTGTACCCTGTTTTGTCATCTTTGGCAAGGGAGAATGACAGGTTGTGTTGCTGTTTTGACGTGCTGTGCTGGGTATATACCCGCACAGCACGTTTTGTTTTCCTCACGGAGAGGGAAAGGGGGGCGCGAGCCCCCCGATCCTGCCGTGAGAAAACAGAAGGAGGAAAATAGAATGAGAAACAAAAAACAATGGGAGGCAATACTTTTAACCGCATGCATATTATTGACGCTACTACCGCCTAAAGTTTTGGCAGCTGAGCCGATGAAGTTGGCTGTGCCAACAGAACTCAAGTGGGGAGTAGAATACGATGTATCGGGGAATCCTCATGAAATTCCAGGAAGGATTTCCTATAAAATAAATACGCCATATGGGGAAGGAGGGAAATTGAAAGTTTATCGCTCTGGTGAAAATACACCGATTATTGACACTGGTTGGACGGGGGAGGATAGTGACGGGTGTCAGGCTGATTTTTTCCTGGGAGATTGGGACAGCGGGACCTATTATTTTTCAGTTCAACTTTTGGGAGATGGGGTAAATTATTTAGACAGCGAGACCGCTGTTTCGGATACCTGGATATATACAAAACCCTTGGAGCATATGGGACAAGTAACACCTGAAAAGTGGGAAGGATCAAATGCTAATTGGAATTATGAGGGCGATGACCTATATCTCTATCAATACGAGGCGGAACTTTTCTTTTCAGAAACAGCGAACGGAAATTTTGAACTATGCTGTCATTATGAAGGCATTGGAGATGTTCAAGAGGCATGTGATCAGTTCAATGAAATGATGCAGCTTAATGGTGCAGGTTACTATAAATACAAGGTTCGTGCCCTTAGCAGTGATATCACCGAATATCAACATGGCCCGTGGTCTGAAATGAGCGAAGCCTATCATTTGGAGTCTGAAATTACTCCATCGATCATTCCACTGACCAAATCCATGTTCACAGTGGACACTGCCCCGGAGACCTATGATGGCACGGCCAAGACCAAGGCTATCACAAGTTCTCTGACTTTGGGGACAGACTACACTGTCAGGTATTCCAACAATGTGAATGTAGGGACTGCCACTATTACGATCACAGGTAAGGGCGACTATTCCGGGACGCTGGCTTATACTTTTGAAATAACAAATACAACTGTAGAAAGATATTCGCTCATCTACAAAGTGGAATTTGGCACTTTTAAAATGCCTATCAAAAGTAGGACTGTCCCTGCAGGGGGGAAAATTAGGCTCACAAATATTTTCCCCGAACGCAAGGATTACACATTTGCAGGATGGGCAGATGGTACAACAATTTATGAGCCCGGAGCACTTTATACTATGCCAGAAAGAAATGTTTCTCTTGTTGCACAGTGGAAGCCAAAAAATTTTGGCGAGGAATCTAATCCTGAATATAGATATGTACAGCAATTGACTAAAAATTCTTTAATTAAAGCAAATGCGGAAACAGTTGAAACGGTAAATAATGCCCTATATAATTTAATATTTAAAGCACAATATCGTCCAACGGAAACAAGAATTTCAAATGCAATGATACCTAATGGTGATGTTAAGTTTACCGGCAAGCAGTCAGTAAATGAAGCGTGGCCAATGCAAAATAAAGACTATGATGACGGAAAGCGGCTCTACTCTATTACAGATTCGATTCTAGGACAAATTCGTATCGGAGGTTGGGGAGGATGTGCTTCCTATGCTTCATTTGGTATATATTATATCTATGGGGCTGACGGAACGAAACGTACCTGCACAAATCTCAGTACTCAAGGAATTCAAGAGTTTATTCACAAAGAAGTTGACCCAGGCGAACATCTTAGATATAACTATAATTCAAGCGGAAATTCACAGTTATCTGGTGGTCCGCACTCTGTGATATTTTTAGGCGAGACGGATGACAGATCGGGGTTCTATTACATTAGTTATAGTGGCGGAAAAACATCTAAAGGGACAAACTTTCCATATCTTTTTATTGCTTATCGATCCTATACGGATTTTGCAAAAATTTTAAATGTATCAAACCCAAAACTTGAAGTTTGGCAAACGAATGGCGGTTCGTATTATTATGGAACTGCAAAAGAAATTGGAGAAGTTCGAGAAACAAACCGTGTTAAAAAGGATGTGATTCGTATTGCTTGCCCAGTAGAGGCAACTATAACATTGGATGGTGAAATCTTAGATAGTCGAACTCCCGGAAACTCGAGTTTTGGGAAAGTAGAACGAATCAATAATGAAATCGTTTTTACATTGGAGCATTACGAGAATTATGAGTTAGAAATTGTTGGAACTGGTAATGGTGAGATGACATTAACCGCAGAATATTATACTGATGACGAATTGATAGATACCCGAACTTTTGTCAAGGTTCCCATTGAAGCAGATAAAATAATCCAAAGTAAAAGTTTTGACCCACAATCATCTTTTGTATTGCAAATGGGAAAAAACACGCAAGAGTCTTGGGGTGCAGGAATTAATGAAACGGTATATGGGCCTGATGAAAGTTATTCTAATGCAAATAATGGGCCTGATCCTGAGGTGGAGGTGTATATCCCTACTCCCACTCCCACCCCATCCGGCGGTAGTTCCTCTGGCGGCGGGTCTTCCTCCTGGGATGACGATGACAAGCCGAGACCTGCCAAGCCCTTCCAAACCCCGACTCCTGCGGAGACCCCGGAGCCCACAGCGACCCCAGGCCCCACTGTGGTCGCCGTGGCGGACCGCTTCACCGATGTCAGATCCACAGACTGGTTTGCCAGGGCGGTCCAATATGTCTGCGACAGGGGTATGATGAATGGCATGACGAAGAACTCCTTCTCCCCCAACACCCCGGCCAGCCGGGGAATGCTGGTGACCATTCTCTACCGTTTAGAGGGGGAACCTTCCGTTGCCGCCGCCAATTTCTCTGATGTGGCAAATGGGAAGTATTACGCCAATGCGGTGGCCTGGGCTTCCACCAACGGATTGGTCAACGGTTTTGGGGATGGGACCTTCCAGCCTGATGGACCCGTCACGCGGGAGCAGATTGCCGCCATTTTGTACCGCTATACAGTCTATAAGGGGGGAAATGTGACCGGCAAGGCCGATCTGTTGGGCTATACCGACACGGCTCAAATCAGCCCCTACGCCCGGGAGGCCATGGCCTGGGCCAGGGCGAAGGGCCTTATCAATGGTACTGACTGGGGAGGTCTCCATCCCGGCGGGTATGCCTCCAGGGCGGAGACAGCGGCTATTCTCATGCGGTTTTGTGAAAGCACAATGAAATAAGAAAAGCGGCTGGGGAATTTCCCCAGCCGTTTCCTTTTCATTTACACCGGCTCCTCCACGATCTGAGCCTTGATAAGGTTGGTGGTGCCCCTGGCGCTCAAGGGTACCCCGGCGGTGATGACCACCGTGTCGCCGGGGGCGGCCACGCCCTCTTTCCGGGCGGTGTCCACACAGAGGGAGAAGAGACGGTCTGTGGAGTCCACCGAGCCGTACAGCAGGGGCTGGACGCCCCAGGAGATGGCGAGCTGGCGGCGGACCTTCTCTGAGGTGGTGAGGGCCACGATGGGGCAGGCAGGACGGAACCGGGAGATGACCCGGGCAGTATGGCCTGAGGTGGTGGCCGCCAGGATGGCGGTGGCGTCCAAGTCCATGGCGGTGAGGCAGCAGGTGTGGCTGATGGCCTCGTTGATGGAGTGGGGATCGTCACAGCGGTAGCCCATGCGGCGGAAACGCTTCCAGTAGTTGGTAGCGGACTCGGCGGCCTCCACGGTGTGGACCATGGTCTCCAAGGCCTCAATGGGGTACTTGCCGGAGGCGGTCTCTCCGGAGAGCATGACGCAGCTGGTGCCGTCAAAGACCGCATTGGCCACGTCGCTGACCTCGGCACGGGTAGGGCGGGGGTTGCGGATCATAGAGTCCAGCATCTGGGTGGCGGTGACCACGTTCTTTCCGGCAGAGGCGGATTTGGAGATCATCTCCTTCTGAATGATAGGTACCTCGTAGGCGGGGATCTCCACCCCCAGGTCGCCCCGGGCCACCATGGCCCCATCGGCGACAGAGAGGATCTCGTCAAAATTGTCCACACCCTCCCGGTTTTCGATCTTGGCAATGATGCGGACGTCCTGACCGCCCCACTTATCCAGCTCCGCTCGGATATCCAGCACATCCTGAGCCCTGCGGACAAAGGAGGCCGCGACAAAGTCAAAGTCATGCTCGGCGGCAAAGCGCAGGTCGGAGCGGTCCTTTTCGGTAAGGGCAGGCAGTTGGATCTTGGTGTCGGGAATGTTGATGGACTTATTGTTGGAAAGGGGACCACCCGTGACCACCAAGCAGTGGATCTGCTCTCCCTCAATAGACTCTACCCGCAGCTCCACCAGGCCGTCGTCAATAAGGATGCGGGTGCCGGGGGCGACCTCGTTGTGCAGGTTTTGATAGGTGACCGAGACCCAGGTCTCATCTCCCTCTCCCTCCCAGGTGGACAGGGTAAAGCTCTGGCCCTCGGTAAGGGTAATGGGGCCATTTTTGAAAGAGCGGATGCGGATCTCGGGTCCCTTGGTGTCCAACAGGGCGGCCACAGGCCGGCCAAGCTGGTCCCGGACCCGGCACAGCCGCTCATACGTGGACAGGTGACTTTCGTGAGAGCCGTGGGAAAAGTTGAACCGGGCGCAATTCATGCCGGAGAGGATCAGCTTGCGGAGCATCTCCTCACTGTCTACGGCGGGGCCCAGGGTACAAATGATCTTGGTTTTTCTTGTATTCATAAAGTAAAAATACCTCCGTAACAGCAAACGCGGGTTTGAAAGGACGGTTTGCGCTTGTTGGGGGAATGATACTATATTCTATGCCGGTTGCAAAGGGGCAAAACCAACAAAATATAGGAAAAAGAAGCCATCAAAAAGGGGAAAGATATAAAAATGACAAAGAGGATGGACAGTTTTGTCCATCCTCTCCTAATATGCTTCATGCTCCCTTTCCGCCCGCTTGGCTTCCAGAGCGGCGGCCCGGGCACTGGGAAGATAGGGGAAGAGCTTGTCGACCCGCAGGGAGCCGGTGGTGTTCATAACAAGGATGAGATCAGGCTCCAACCAGTCGATATAGTGCATCATGATGTCCTGATTGCCGTTGAATTGCCGGGGGTCCATGGCCATCACCTCGCCGCAGGCCATGGACAGGAAGGGGGTCAGGCCGCAGCCAAAGGAGTCCCGGAGGATCAGGATCCGTTTGCCGTCGGGAAGGTCCTGGTTCCATGCCCGGGAGAGGAGATAGTCGCCGCCGGCGTAGATGGCATAAGGGTTGTCGTTGTAAAGGTCAATATCGGCCAGCCGCTCGGGAAAGAGAAGACTGGTGACAAAGGGGCCCTCCCGCTTGATGCCAATCACAGGGACGGTGTAGATAAAATGAGTGGTATGCTTGGGGGACCAGATCTCCAGGTCGTCCAATCCCGCATAGGCCGAACCCACCCGACGGCCCTGGGAGCCCAGGAATACCTCTCCAAAGCTATATTTGTTAAAGGTATTCGGGTCGGTGAGCTCTTCCTCAATGCGGAAGCGATAGTCCTCCTCCAATTTCTCGCAGAGGACCTGATATCCCAGAAAAGCTCCCGCGGGGGTCCAGTGGTGATCGGTGAGGAAGAAGAGTTCGGCTCCGGCCTCCGGATCGTTCTGCGCCGCCTCCCGAAAGGCGGGGCGTAGGTCGAGCGTGTCCACCCTTGCCTGTTCCAAAAGGGCGAGGAATTGGTCGGCCTCTGCCTCGGAGCAGTCCGCCAACCCGTCGGGAAGGTCGCTGACATTGAGCTTGGAGGGGGCCTGAACATAGAGGACGGGGGTGCGATACTCTTTGCGTACCCTTCGGACAAAATCAATCATCTCCTGGGCCCGGAGGGTCATGTCCATGGGTTCCCCGTCAGGGTCGGAGAAAGTGAGAAGCTCGTTGTCCAGTCGAACGATGGTGTACTGGGGATCGGTATCCTCCACCATCCGACGGCCCATGAGCCTTTGAGCGCCGCCGTACAGCTCGATGAACAGATGATCCCGGTCCAGCAGGGCGTTGATAGCGGGGTCGGAACCCTGGGCATATCGGGAAAAGGCGTCCACGGCTGCCGCATAGGAGGGGAGGGATGGGCCCAGGGATTTTTTGAGGGGACGGATCATGGTACGGACCATGGCGGGAGCCTCCCTTTTCTCCGCCTTGGCTTCCGCCTCCGCCTGCGCCAGAATATGGGCCTTGCCAAGTCTGTCGGCGTGGGCGGGACGTTGGACCTCGGCAAAGCCACGGACCTGGGGGATGGTCCCAAGCCCCAGATAGATGACGGCGGCGAGAAGGCCGCAGAGGAACAGAACAGCGGTATAGGTATTGCGGCGTGAGGTCAAGGGAACACCCCCTTTCCGATGGATAATGTGGCCGGCGGACTTCCCGGCTTGCTAAAATCTGAAGTAGATGAACGGGTTATAGGTCCCCTTTACCAGATAACAGACGCACAACACTCCCACCGCGGTAAGCCCCACGGCGTAGAGCAGATCCCACAGCAGGGACAGATCCTGCCCAAAGGGGCGAAGGGAGGAGAGTTTTTCCCGCAGCCAGAAGGCAAAGGGGAAGGAGAAGAGAAAAGCCAGCGCCAGGAACACGGCGTTTTCCGACAGATAGAATCCAAATGCGGGATCTGTGCTTCCACTGCCGCCTATGCCAAGCATAGTCAGGAGAAATTCTCCGGCGTAGGCCACCGTGTCCGCACGGAAGAGCATCCACAGAAAGTTTACGGCCAGAAGAGTGTAGGCCCGGCCCAGCGGCGGGGGGAGCTTTTTCATGGCGGGCACATATTTTTCCAGGCACAGCAGCAGGAAATAGAAGATCCCCCACAGCACAAAGGTCCAGTTGGCTCCGTGCCACAGCCCGGTGAGGAGCCACACCACAAAGAGGTTGCGGACATGCTTGACAGGGCTGACCCGGTTGCCTCCCAGGGGAATATACACATAGTCCCGGAACCAGGTGCTCAGGGAGATGTGCCACCGCCGCCAGAATTCAGTGATGCTCTTGGCGGTGTAGGGGTGGTCAAAGTTTTCCAGAAAGCGGAAGCCAAACATCTGCCCCAGACCGATGGCCATGTCGGAGTATCCGGAGAAATCATAGTAGAGCTGAAAGCTGTAGCACAGCGACCCCAGCCAGGCCATGGGGGTGGAGAGGACGGCGGGGTCACAGGCAAACACCCGGTCGGCCACCACCGCCATCTGGTTTGCCAGAAGGACTTTTTTGGCAAGACCGATCAAAAACCGGGGACACCCGGCGGAAAAATCCGCCCAGGACTCCACGCGGTGGTCAATCTGGTGGGATACGTCGGAATACTTTACAATGGGGCCCGCAATGAGTTGGGGGAAGAAGGAGATATAGAGGCCCAGGGTAAGGGGGGAGCGCTGGACCTCCGCTCTGCCCATGGCCACATCCAACACGTAGCTCAGAGCTTGAAAGGTAAAAAAGGAGATACCGATGGGCAGCTCAATGATGGGGACCGTCAGTCCCAGACCCAGACCGTTCAGGGACTCTACCGTGAAGGCAAGGTATTTAAAGATAAAAAGAAGCCCCAGATTGCATCCTGCCGCGGCTGCGACAGGGACCGTCAGCTTTTTCTTCCGAAATTTTTGCCGGTAGACCCATCGGCCGAAGCCGTAGTTCATACCGATGGAGAGGAGCATTATGGGGAGGAAGCGGGGCTCTCCCCAGGCGTAAAAGAAGAGGGAGCAGGTCAGGAGGAACAGGTTCTGAGCCCGCCGCATCCCCCGCAGGAAGATGTAGTAGCCGACCAGCACAAAGGGCAAAAAGTGAAACAGGAATGTGGCGCTGGAAAACAGCATCTTGGGCGATTCCTCCTTTCTTAAAAAATGATGCGGCCGGTCAGACCGCAAAGGCGGCTGACCGCTTCGGGCTGGCCCCGCTCTATGTCAGCCAGCGGCCGATAAACGGCAGCCAGTGGATGAGCCAGGCCACGGCGAGGGAGCACAGAAACACCAGCATGGACAACAGGGGGATGGAGGCCACCGGGGCAAAGGACAACACCGTGATGCCCAACAGATTCAGCGCGGTGAGGAACAGGTCGTGGACCAGATAGATCCCAAAGGTCACTTGGGCTACCCCGCTCAGCCGCTGGCGGCGGGAGCGCTCCTCGCTGACGCCCAGGACATAGCGGAACAGTACCACCACAGCCACCGAGAAGCAGACCACGTTGGGAGAAAAGAAGCTGAAAAGAGTCTCTACCAGCGTTCCCGCCGAATGGGACAGCACACTGGTGCCCCAGACGGTGATGGTGGCGCCAATGACGCCGAGGACGTAGATCAAGGCCTCCGCCAGGCGGCTGAGGGTGTATTCCCGCAGGTACCATCCCGCCACATAATACCCCACATAGCCCATGACCAGTTGGATATCCAGCCGTTCATACCACAGCTTTAGTATGGGCATAAATTCCCCCCTGGGCCAAAGCTTGAAGGCGGTGGGGATCACGGAGGCGAAGAGAAAGGCGATGAGAAAAAACCAGTGAAAGTCTCCCCGGCTGGCTCCCCGGCAAAAGGCCCGGAGGATGGGGGTCACCAGATAGAGTCCAAGGATCATGTAAAGAAACCAAAGGTGATACCGGGTATCCCCCCAAAGGGCGTTCAGAATGGCCCGCCACAGGCCCGTCCAGGTAAACCGTCCCCCGGCGGTGCAGTAGCCCGCGATGGCGTACACTCCGCCCCAAAACATCAGACAGACCATGATCCGCAGACAGTTATGAAACAGCAGCTTGGTGAGGGAAAGACCCTTTTTAACGTCCAGCATGAACATGCCGGAGAGCATGACGAACACGGGTACACACCAGCGCGCCAAGCCGTTATAGAGATTGAAGACCTGCCAATTCTGAGATCCTACCGCCACAGCGGAGATCTGCCGACTGGCCAGATGACATACGATCACGGCGAGGGAGGCAAATACCCGCAGCAGATCGGCGTAGGCCAGCCGCCCATTGATTTTTTCCGCCATATCCTTACCCCCTCTGGGGAGATTTCGACAAATCAAGCCATTTTACCATAAAAATGGGAGAGAGGCAACATGGCATTTACTGGATCGCCCCAAAAAGATGTTCTCCCCGGACCTCTGTGATGGCAACCGTTTTCTCTGCATTATGTAAACTATTGGCCGAGACCGTGCGGACCTCCACGTAATTGGGGGCGTGGCCCCGCCACAGGCCCTCCTTCTCCTCCTCAAAGAGAACGGGAAGAGCCTGTCCGATCCAGCTTTGAAGGTAGAGGGTCCGCAGCTTCTCTGCGGCCTCCCCGGCCCGGCGGGCCCGGTCCTCCTTCACGGCGTTGGAGATCTGGCCGGGCATTTTGTCCGCCGGCGTCCCCGGCCGGCGGGAATAGGGGAAGATGTGCATGGAGGTAAAGGCGCACTTTTTGAGGAATTCCAAGGTTTGGGCAAATTCCTCCTCCGTCTCTCCGGGGAACCCCACGATCAGATCGGTAGTGATCCCTGGATTTACATAATATTCCCTCAAGAGCTTTACGCTCTCATAGTATCGGGCGGTGTCATACTTTCGATTCATCCGCTTCAGGGTGGCGTCACAGCCAGACTGCATGGAGAGATGAAAGTGTGGACATAAATTATGTAAACTTGAGATCCGACGGCAGAAATCCTCGGTCACCGTTCGGGGCTCCAGAGAGCCCAGCCGCACCCGGCAGCCGGGGACGGCGGCACAGACGGCCTCCACCAGATCGGCCAGGGTTTGTCCGCTTTTCAGATCCTGGCCCCAGGAGGAGATCTCGATGCCGGTGAGCACGATCTCCTTGTAGTGTTTGTCGGCCAGAGCCTTTGCCTCCTCCACCGCCTTTTTCAGGGGCAGGGAGCGCACCGGTCCCCTGGCATAGGGGATGATGCAGTAGGAACAGAAGTTGACGCAGCCGTCCTCCACCTTCAGCATGGCCCGGGTCCGGCCCTCCAGTCCCCCGGCAGGGAGCTCCTCAAAGGTTTTGGTTGACATAATATTTCCAACAGTGATAAGGGGTTCGGCTGAAGTGGTTGACATAACTCTGCCCTTTGCCAGGGCCTCCAGATCATCCAGAAAGGCCATCCGCCCGCTGGGGCCGGAGATCAGGTCCACCCCCAATTCAGACACTGCCTGGGGATCGGTTTGGGAGTAGCAGCCGCACACGCCTACCACCGCGGCGGGATTTCGCTTCTGGGCACGGCGGATGATCTGCCGGGACTTGTGACCGCTCATGGCGGTGACGGCACAGGTGTTGATGATATAGGCGTCGGCGCTGTCCTCAAAGGGGACCAGGGTATGCCCCCGGCGGAGCAGGTCTCCCTCCATGGCTTGAGTCTCATATTGATTTACCTTGCAGCCTAAGGTATAGATGGAAACACGCATAGAAAAACCTCTTTCACTCTTGCCCCGGAGGGCGCTTGTGATGTATAATATCTCATTATAACATCGAAGGGGGCGGCTTGTACAGTGAGTTATAACTTTTTCGCCCTGTTGGGGCGGATGAAGTACATCGACCGCTGGGGGCTGATGCGCAACACCCAAGTGGAGAATATCCAGGAGCACTCCCATATGGTAGCGGTGCTCTCCCACGCCCTGGCCGTCATCGGCCGGGAGAGGTTCGGTTCCCGGGTAGACCCAGGCGAGGCCGCTGTGGCGGGGCTTTACCACGACGCTTCAGAAATTTTGACCGGGGATCTTCCCACTCCGGTGAAATATGATAACCCCGCTATCAAAGAGGCGTACAAGGCGGTGGAGCGGGTGGCGGCAGATAAGCTGTTGTCCCTTTTGCCCCAGGAACTGTGGGGAGAGTTTGCCCCCTATGTTCGGGAGGAGCTGGACCCGGAGCTGCTGACTGTTGTAAAGGCGGCGGATAAGCTCTCGGCTCACATCAAGTGTCTGGAGGAGGTAAAGGCGGGCAACAGCGAGTTCCGCCTGGCGGCGGAGCAGACCAGAGTGGCCCTGGAAAAGATGGATTTGCCCGCGCTGAAGTATTTTGTGGAGCAGTTCCTGCCCGCTTTTGAACTGACTTTGGATGAACTGCAATAAGGAGGAAGTATTTATGAGAGCGATCGTCACTGTCATCGGAAAGGACCAGGTGGGTATTATCGCCCGGGTCTGCGCCCTTTTGAGTGAGCAGGGGGTCAATGTGCTGGATATCAGCCAAACCATTCTTCAGGAGTATTTCACTATGATCATGCTGGTGGACGCTTCGGAGGCCAAGATCCCCTTTGCGGAGCTGGTAAGGCTGCTGGAAGAGGGGGGCAAGGCCCAGGGCCTGGTCGTTCACGCCCAGAGAGAGGATATCTTCAATGCCATGCACCGTATTTGAGTGACAGGGGCGGTCCCCTTGGGGACCACTCTCAATGTGGGGCGGCTCCAAAGGGCGGCCGCGAAAGGCCGCGCCTGCGATTTTAAGACATAAGGGGGCAGAGCTATGCCTATGTTTAATTCCAATGAGATCCTGGATACCATCCATATGATCGACCAGCAGCATCTGGACGTGCGGACCATCACCATGGGAGTGTCCCTGCTGGATTGCTGCGACCCGGACCCCAAGGCGGCTTGCCGGAAGATCTATGAAAAGATCGTTCGCTCGGCCAAGGATCTGGTGAGGACCGGGGAAGACATTGAGGCCGAGTTCGGGATCCCCATTGTCAATAAGCGGATCTCGGTGACCCCGATCGCCTTGGTGGCGGGGGCCTCCCGGTGCGAGGACTACACCCCCTTCGCCATGGCCCTGGACAAGGCCCGGGCCGAGACGGGGGTCAACTTCATCGGTGGTTTCTCCGCCCTGGTCCAGAAGGGCATGACCCCCGCCGACGAGCGGCTTATCCGCTCCATCCCCTCCGCCCTCTCCGAGACCGAGTTGGTCTGCTCCAGCGTGAACGTGGGTTCCACCAAGGCGGGGATCAACATGGACGCAGTGGCCCTCATGGGGCAGACCGTCAAGGCCCTGGCGGAGCGGACGGCGGAGGCCGGGGGCTTCGGCTGCGCCAAGCTGGTGGTGTTCTGCAACGCCGTGGAGGACAACCCCTTCATGGCGGGGGCCTTCCACGGGGTATCTGAGCCCGACCGGGTCATCAACGTGGGAGTCTCGGGCCCCGGCGTGGTGTACCACGCCCTCCGGAGTGTGAAGGGGGCCCCCTTCGACGTGGTGGCTGAGACGGTGAAGAAGACCGCCTTCCGCATTACCCGCATGGGCCAGCTGGTGGCTCAGGAGGCCAGCCGCCGCCTGAATGTGCCCTTTGGCATTGTAGACCTTTCCCTGGCCCCCACTCCCGCCGTGGGGGACAGCGTGGCCCGGATCCTGGAGGAGATGGGGCTGGAGACCTGCGGCACCCACGGTACCACGGCGGCCCTGGCCCTTCTCAACGACGCGGTGAAGAAGGGGGGGGTCATGGCCTCTTCCAGCGTGGGCGGCCTCAGCGGAGCCTTTATCCCGGTCAGCGAGGATGAGGGGATGATCGCCGCCGCCCGGTCGGGGACCCTGGCTCTGGACAAGCTGGAGGCCATGACCTGCGTGTGCTCGGTGGGTCTGGACATGATCGCCGTCCCCGGCGATACCACCGCCGAGACCATCTCGGCCATCATCGCCGACGAGGCGGCCATCGGCATGGTCAACTCCAAGACCACCGCCGTGCGCCTTATCCCCGCCCCCGGCAAGAAGGTGGGGGACACGGTGGAGTTCGGCGGGTTGCTGGGCTCGGCCCCGGTGATGCCGATCCACCCAGAGTCCAGCGCCGATTTTGTCCACAGGGGCGGCCGGATCCCGGCCCCCATGCAGAGCCTGAAAAACTGAGAGAAAAGCGGAGCAAGTTTACATAAAACTCGCTCCGCTCTTTGCAGAGGTCCACTCCCGAACAAATGCAGCTTCCTTTGCCTATCCCTGTGGATAAAGGGATAAAATTGTAAACATTCTTTAAACCCACTTGAAATTTATGGTTCTAAGTATTATCATAGGGTTAGCACTCGGGAAGAATGAGTGCTAACCCTATGATCGTATGACACACTTTTATATATGGAGGCGCACACAAGATGGCAAAGAGGCAATTCAAGGCGGAATCCAAGCGGCTTTTGGATCTGATGATCAACTCCATTTACACCCATAAGGAGATCTTCCTTCGGGAGCTTTTGTCCAATGCCAGCGATGCGGTGGACAAGCTGGCCTATAGGGCCCTCACCGACGACGGGGTGAAGATCAAGCGGAAGGAGTTTCAGATCACTCTCACCGCAGACAAGGCTGCCGGGACTCTCACCATCTCCGACAACGGCATCGGCATGACCCGGGAGGAGCTGGAGAAAAACCTGGGCACCATCGCCCGCAGCGGGTCCTTCCAGTTCAAGCAGGAGATGGACAAGGCAGAGAAGGCCAAGAATGTTGACATCATCGGTCAGTTCGGCGTGGGCTTCTACTCCGCTTTTATGGTGGCCGACACGGTGACCGTCCGTTCCCGGGCCTACGGTTCCGACGAGGCCTGGGAGTGGAAGTCCGATGGAGCCGACGGCTACACCGTAGAACCCTGTGATAAGGAGACGGTGGGCACGGAAGTCATTCTCCACATGAAGCTGGACACCGAGGAGGACAAATTCAGCCAGTATCTGGACCAGTACCGCATCCAGGAGCTGGTAAAGAAGTACTCCGACTACGTCCACACTCCCATTCGCATGGAGATGGAGCGCAGCCGGGCCAAGGAAAAGCCCGCCGATGCGGGAGAGGACTACCAGCCTGAGTATGAGACCATCCGGGAGTGGGAGACCCTCAACTCCATGGTCCCCCTGTGGCAGAGGCAGAAGAGCAAGGTGAAACAGGAGGAGTACGACCAGTTTTACCGGGAGAAATTCTCCGACTGGGAGGAGCCTCTGTGCACCATCCACGTCTCCGCTGAGGGCCAGATGGAGTATAAGGCCATGCTGTTTATCCCCGGCCACGCCCCCTATGACTACTATTCCAAGGATTACGAGAAGGGGCTTCAGCTCTACTCCTCCGGGGTGCTCATCATGGACAAGTGCCCCCAGGTGGTCCCCGACCACTTTTCCTTCGTCAAGGGCGTGGTGGACTCCCCCGACCTTCCTCTGAACATCTCTCGGGAGACCCTCCAGCACACCCGGGCTCTGCATATCATCGAGGGCAGCGTGGAGAAAAAGGTAAAAGCGGAGCTTCTTAAGATGCAGAAGGAGGACCGGGAGAAGTATTTGAAATTCTGGAAGGGCTTTGCCAGGCAGCTCAAGTACGGTACGGTGAACCAATACGGGGCCAAGAAGGAGGTCCTACAGGACCTGCTGCTCTTCCCCTCCTCCAACGGGGATGGACTGACCACCCTGGCGGAGTATGTGGAGCGGATGCAGGAGGGACAAGAGAAGATCTTCTACCTCTGTGCTGAGACGGTGGAGATGGCAAAGGCTCTGCCTCAGGCCGAGCGGGTGCTGGAGAAGGGCTATGAGATCCTCTATTTCACCGATGAGGTGGACGAGTTTGTGGCCCAGACCTTGATGAATTATACGGGAAAGCCCTTCCAGGACGCCGCCGCTGCCGACGCCCTCCCCGAGAGCGAGGAGGAGAAGGCGGAGAGTGAGAAGAGGGCCGAGGCCAACAAGCCTGTGCTGGACTTTGTGAAGCAGGCCCTGGGGGACAAGGTGTTTGACGTGCGCCTTTCCAAAGTGCTGCGCTCCGGGGCGGTGTGTTTGACTGCAGATGGTCCCATGAGTCTGGAGATGGAGAAGTATTTCCAACGTATGGGAGACGAGATGGGGGGCATGAAGGCCCAGCGGGTGTTGGAGCTCAACGCCGACAGCCCGGTCTACAGCGCCCTGGCCCAGGCGGTGGGACAGGATCCGGACAAGGCGGCAAAGTACGCGGAGCTTCTTTACGATCAGGCGCTCATCATTGCGGGCATCCCGGTGGAGGATACGGCCCGGTATACGGAGCTTGTCTGCTCGCTGATGGTATAGGAAAACGTTTCGGTAGGCGAAGTGGGACCGGACCGGCGGCTTTCTCCGTCGGTCCGGTATTTTTTATGCATTTTTCCAAATTAGAAATATTTGCATAAAAATGATTTATAGAACAGACCGACAGATGTATAATAAAATTGTTCTTTTTTAGGATATGTCCTGGTGAAACCATAAATCGTAAAGGAGAGAAATAGTATAAAGAAACGCATCACAGCCATGGCTCTGGCCCTTGCCATGGTCATGGGCACGGTCGCCCTGGCGGCCGGGGCGGAGAAGACCATCACCGTCACTCCCATGACCCTGACCATCAACGGCCAGGAGGTCACACCCTCCAAGTCCGACGGCTCCGCCGCAGAGGTATTCGCCTATGACGGGGCGACCTACGTTCCCCTGCGTTACCTCAGCGAGCTGCTGGGGATCCAGGTGGAGTGGGACAAGAACGACCCCAACACCGCCAAGCTGGTGGGGGAGAACATCACCCTGCCTGCCCAGCCTACCGGTGGCTACACCGCCGGGACCTACACCGCCAGCGCCGATGGCCGCAACGGCCCGGTGACCGTGGCCGTCACCTTCTCTAATACCGCCATCACCAAGATCGAGATCGTGAGCCATGCCGAGACCGCCGGTATCAGCGATGCCGCCTTCGACACCATCCCCGCCGCCATCGTGGAGTACCAGAGCCTGGGCGTGGATGCCATCTCCGGCGCCACCCTCAGCTCCGATGCCATCCTGAACGCCGTGGCCGACTGTGTAAAGCAGGCCGGCGGCGATGTGGAGGCCCTGAAGGCTGCTCCCACAGGGGAGAAGAAGATCGATGCCCTGGAGAACACCACCGTTGACGTGCTGGTGGTGGGCGGCGGCGCCGGTCTCTCCGCCGCTCTGTCCGCGGCTCAGGGCGGTGCCAGCGTCATCCTGGTGGAGAAGCTGTCCGCCCTGGGCGGCAACACCTTCCGCTGCGGCGGCGCTTTCAACACCTATGACCCCGAGGGTCAGGCCGGCAACCCCATGACCGATTCTCTTGCCACCACCGTGGAGGGCCTCCTGGCCCATAAGGACGAGAGCCCCGAGCACGCCGCTCTGAAGGCCGATGTCCAGAAGCAGTGGAACGAGTACAAGGCCTCCGGCCGCACCAATCTCTTTGATTCCCCCGAGTGGCACGCCCTCCAGACCCTGGACGCCGGCGACTATCTGGGCAACGTGTCTCAGATCCGCACCCTGACCACCAACACCCTGGATACCCTCCACTGGCTCACCGACAACGGTGTCAACTGGTCCGATGAGGTGAGCACCGTGGTAGGCGCCCTGTGGAACCGTTCCCACCAGACCACTCCCGATGCCAGCGGCGCTCAGATCGTGGCCGCTCTGGAGAACGCCGCCCGGGATGCCGGCGTGAAGATCTATCTGGACACCAAGGCTGAGAGCCTGGTCAATGCCAATGGCAAGGTCACCGGCGCCGTGATCACCAATGCCAAGGGTGAGAGCGTTACCGTCAATGCCACCAAGGGCGTGATCCTGGCCACCGGCGGCTTCGCTGCCAACGTGGAGATGCGTACCAAGTACAACGAGGAAGGCAACAAGTGGGAGAACATTGACAAGCTGGGCACCAACAACACCCCCGGCGCTACCGGTGACGGCATCACCATGGGCCTTGCTGTGGATGCCAACCTGGTGGGCATGGGCTGGATCCAGCTGATGCCTCTGAACTCCGTCTCGGGCGGCGGTATTTCCGGCTATGTGAACAGCACCGCCTTCGTCAACCAGAAGGGCAAGCGGTATGTGGCCGAGGATGGCCGCCGCGATGTGCTGGCCGCCGGCGCTCTGGCTCAGACCAATCAGATGTTCTACGGCATCTGCGACAACAAAGAGGCTACCCTCCGCATGGCCCAGGCCGGTCTTGACGGTCAGGTAGCATACGGCATGATCTACCGGGGTGAGACCCTGGCCGAGCTGGCCGAGACCATCGGCGTGCCCGCCAACGCTCTGGAGGCTACCATTGCCGAGTTCAACAAGCTGGTGAAGGCTGGAAAGCCCGATGAGTTCGGCTGTACCCTCTGGGAGAACACCATTGAGGAAGGTCCCTTCTACGCTGTAGCCTTCACCCCCTGCGTCCACCACACCATGGGCGGCCTGGAGATCAACGGTGAGGCTGAGGTCCTGAACACCAGCGGCCAGGTCATTGAGGGCCTGTACGCCGCCGGTGAGGTCACTGGTGGTATCCACGGAACCAACCGGGTAGGCGGCAACGCCGTGCCCGATGCCCTGACCTTCGGCAAGATCGCCGGCGGGAACGCCGCTGCGAAATAAAAGCCAATAGTAGCAAGGAAAAGCCCCCGTCCACGGACGGGGGCTTTTTTGCCTGAAAAGGGTTTGCGGGGTTTGGTAAGTTTGGTAAGACTTATCAGCACGGCGGTAAGCTACCGCACTTCCTCATACATCCCGGCGGCATCAGCCTTACCCACGATCTCCTGAACCGACAGCACTTTCACCTTTGTGATGCGCTCGCCAAACTTTAATTCCAGCACATCTCCGGGCTTCACGTCATAGGAGGCTTTCACCGCCCGTCCATTGGCGGACACCCGCCCTGCGTCGCAGGCCTCGTTAGCCACAGTCCGGCGCTTGATGAGCCGGGAATTTTTTAACCATTTGTCAAGCCGCATGAAAACGCCTCCTCGGTAAGGTTGGCTTTTTATACCACAGGCCCGAAGGGCCGTTGTGGTATATTCCGTTTGATCGGGGTATGATAGCCGCTTGCGGCTATTATACCATATCAACGGAAAATTTGCCAGACAAAGGGAAAGAAACCTATGGAGGAAGAAAAGAATCCGTCTCCCAGCGGCAGGACTCCTTTAAAAAAGAGTCGGAATTTATGAGAATCGCAAGAAAAGGAAACGAAAGCGGCCCCGGAAAACCGGGACCGCTTTGTTTTCAAAAAGTTGGACTCAATTATTTCGCCACAGCGTCCTTCAGAGCCTTGCCGGGCTTGAAAGCGGGAACCTTGGAAGCGGCGATCTTGATGGTCTCCTTGGTCTTGGGGTTGCGGCCCACGCGAGCGGCGCGGCTGCGGACCTCGAAAGAACCAAAACCGACCAGCTGGACCTTGTCACCATCGGCCAGAGCCTTGGCGATCACGTCGATCATGGCGTTGACAGCGGTCTCAGTGTCCTTCTTGGACAGGCCGGCCTTGTCGGCGGCAGCATTGATGAGTTCAGCTTTGTTCATGGTTGTTTCCTCCTATTTTTTCTCGGCGGTGTCCCGCCAAATATACTTAAGGCCAAAGGCCGTTAAGTCAACTTTGCCCGCTCCCAGAGCTTGTCCAACTCCTCCATCGGCATCTGGGCCATGTCCTTACCCTCAGCAAGGGCCATCCCCTCCACCTTGGCAAAGCGGGAGATAAACTTTTCGGTAGCGGCGTTAAGCGCCTCCTCCGGGTCGGCCTTCAAAAACCGGGATACGTTCACAACGGAAAAAAGCAGGTCTCCCAATTCCTCGGTTATGTTGGAATTATGGGCTATGGCTTCCTTCAGCTCGGAGAGCTCCTCGGATAGCTTGTCCACCGCGCCGGAGGCGTCGGACCAGTCAAAGCCGGCCTTTTTCGCCTTTTTCTGCACCTTCTCCGCCCGCCACAGGGCGGGGAGGGACTTGGCCACGGCGGTGAGAGTGTCGGTGTAAGTCTCTTGGGACTTCTCCTGGCGCTTGAGCTGATCCCAATTGACCAGGACCTCCTCGCTGTCCTGGACCTTCACGTCCCCAAAGACATGGGGGTGGCGGAAGATCAGCTTTTTAGAGACCCCGTCGGCCACAGCGTCCAAATCAAAGCGGCCCGCTTCACGCTCAATATCGGCGTGGAAGACCACCTGGAGAAGCACGTCCCCCAACTCCTCCTGGAGATGGGCGGGACTTTCCTCGTCAATGGCCTCAATGACCTCGCAGCTCTCCTCCAGCAGGGCCCGCCGCAGGCTCTTGTGATCCTGCTCCGCATCCCAGGGGCAGCCCCCCGGAGAGCGAAGGATGGAAACGATGTTTTCCAAGTCTTTGAGGCCGTAGGAATTTTTCCTTACAAAATCTATCATATTTTAATCTCCTCTGCAAGAGGTTTTTTGAAAAAATCATTGAATTTTCAGGATTTTGGCGATTTTGTCCCCCTTTGGCATGAGGGCCAGGTCCTCCCGGGTGATGGTACGAAGGGCCAGGACCAGGATGGCGTAGATCAACACTCCCACTAAAATGGCGCCCATGGTGGACAAGGAGTTGCCCAGGAAGCGGTGCAGAAGACCGTAGGAGGCCCAGGCGGCTCCCGCCATGACAAGGGAGGCCAGCATGGGCTTTGCCGCGGCCCGAAGGACGCTGGGGGGCTTAGGGATGGCTCGGCGGATAATAAGGATCTCCAACAGATCTACCACGATGAAGCAGCACAGGGTGCCCACCGGGGCGCCGTTGATGCGGATGTCCGGGTTGCCCACCAGGATATAGTTGACGATGATCTTGACGACGCCGCCGATCACCACCGCCAGAATGGGGAGGTTGACCATGTTGTTGGCCTGAAGGATGGAGTTGCACAGAAGCTGAAGGGCTACGAAAATAGAGGCCAATCCCAGCACCGACAGAAGGGGACCGGCAATATCCACATCGATGGCGGGGAAGAGAAAGCCCATAATGGGTCCGCCCAGGGCAAAGAGCCCCATGCCCATGGGAAGGGCAACCAAAAGACCGATGCGAAGGGCAGACTCACTGACCATCTGGGCCTGCCGCCGGTCCCGCCGGGTCAGGGCTGCCGATACGGCGGGAATGATGCAGGCGGTGAGAGGGACCATCATGGAAAAGGGGAGGTTATAGATGGACATGGTTTTGGAGTATATGCCGTAAAGGCTTCGGGCGGCGTCCAGGGCGGGTCCCGTTCCATCGGGGTTCAGCGCCAGGCCGTCCACGGTCTGAAAGACGGTGGTAAGCTGGCTGTTGACCAGCTTGGTGTCGATCAGGGTGACGATGGAGGTGGCCGCCGAGCCCAGAGTAATGGGGATGGCCAGACGCATCAGATTGGTAAAAATGGCGCCGGGGGGATCCGGTTGGTCTCCCGCCTTTTCCTGCCGAAGGGAACGGATATGCTGGCGGAAGTAGAGAACAATGATAAAAAGAAGGGCCACCACACTGCCGAAGGATACGCCGATAATGGCGCCTACAGAGCCGTAGAACTCCCCAAACTGCTTCATGAAGAAAAGCGCCAGGGCAAGGCCCACCAGCAGCTTGGAGCCGGCCTCTATGATCTGGGAAACGCCGGTGGGCACCATGTTGAAGTGGCCCTGAAAATAGCCCCGGAAGGCGGACATGATGCACACGCACAGCACGGAGGGAGCCAGGGCAATGATGCAGTTCAGTGCCTTGGGATTGCTGATGGCGTGTTGGGCCAGGGGGGCGGCCAGCACCGTCATACAGAAAAAGCTGACCAGACCCAGGGTGAGGAAGGTGGCAAGGGCCACCCGGAAGGTGCGTTCCACTTGATTTTTTCGCCCCAGGGCGTTGGCCTCGGAGATGGATTTACTGAGGGCCACCGGCAGTCCGGCGGTGGAGATGGTGAGAAAGAGATTATAGATGTTATAGGCGGCATTATAGTCCCCCATTACATCGTCGGGAAGGATACGGCCCAGGGGGATCCGGTAGATAGCGCCGATGACCTTTACCAGAATGGAGCTCATTGCCAGAATGGCGGCTCCGCCAAAGAAGGTGCTCCTTTTTTGCGGTTCAGACAAAATTTTCCACAGCCTTTCCAGGGACGATTTTACAGGCTTTCCCCTGTGAGAAGGGGAACGTTCTATTTCCCAAAGAGCAGAGGAATGGCATACTCCCGCACCTCGCGAAGGGTCTTTTCCCGGTCGATGGTGAGGAACTCCCCATTTTCATATATGACTCTGCCCCGGCACATATTCAGCTTTACGTTGCTGCCGTGGGCGGCGTAGGCAATATTGTTGCAGGCGTTGTGACAGGGGACCAGGTTGGGGGCCTCCGGGTCCAGCAGGATCAGGTCCGCGTCCTTCCCCGGGGCGATACATCCTGTATTACGGCCCAGGGCCCTGGCCCCATTCACCGTAGCCATCTCCAGCGCGTCCCAGGCCGCGAGGGCCAGGGGATCCTGGAGCACGCCGTTTTGCAGGATGGCAGCCAGCTTCATCTCCTCAAACATATCCGTATCATTGTTGGAGGATACCCCATCGGTGCCCAGAGCCACGTTGACCCCCGCCTTCAAAAGCCCGGTAATGGGAGCTACCCCGGAGCCCAGCTTCAGATTGGAGCAGGGGTTGTGGACGGCGGAGATACCCTTTCCCGCCATGATGGCCCAATCCCCGGGTTCGGTCCAGACGCAGTGGGCGGCGATGGCGCGCACATCAAACACGCCGTGGTCGTTCAGGACCTGAATGGGGGTCTTGCCCCAGCGGTCCTTACACTCCTCATGCTCCTTCCTTGTCTCGGAGATGTGGACGTGCATACCCACTCCCTTCTGCCTGGCAAACCCGGCGATCCACTCCCACAGGGCGGGGGTGGAGGTATACTCGGCGTGGAGGGCGGCGTCCATCCGGATACGCCCGTCATCATAGCCGTGCCAGGCTTCAAACAGCTCCTCCTGCTTTTGGCAGTCACCGCACCCGGCGGGGGAGAACTCCTGCCCAAAAAAGATGGCCCCGTTGCAGAGATTGGCGGAGATCCCCCCATCGGCCACTGCCTGGCCCATGATATTCATGCGCGTATACATATCAGCGATGCAGGTGGTGCCCGAGGCGATCATTTCCATGAGTCCCAGATCGGCGGCAGCCCGGATGGCCCGGTCATCCCACCGGGCTTCCACGGGAAAAATGTAATCGTTGAGCCAGGAGTGGAGATCGTGGCCGTCCCCGTAGCCCCGCATGGGGGTCATGGCGGTGTGGGTATGGCAGTTTACCAGCCCCGGCATAAGGATGCCGCCCTGCCCATCGATGACCCGGTCATAACTCCCGGTGGGCCGCTGGGGCCCAACAGAGCTGATTTTTCCGCCCTTCACCGCCACAAAGGCGTTTTGGAGGACCGTCCGGTCCGCGTCCATCAGTATGGCGGTGACATTTTGGAAAAGAGTGGACATGGGGGCCTCCCTTCAGCAAATGGGCGAGCACAGCTCATCCCTACAAGAGAAAAGAAGTGGTCCTGGGTGGACGAGCCGCGCTCACCCATACTCCGCAGGTCACATCTTCTCCAGACACTTCAAAATGAGCTTGGAAAATTTCCCTCGGCTGGCCTCGGCGGTGGCGTTGACTTCCTCCCCGGAGAGGGGCTGATCCAGAATGCCCGCCGCCATGTTGGACAGAAGGGTAAAGCCCAGAATATCCATTCCCGCATGGTTGGCGGTGATGGTCTCAGGTACGGTGGACATCCCAATGGCATCAGCGCCCAGGAGACGGAAGGCCCGGATCTCCGCCGGAGTCTCGAACTGGGGGCCGGGGAAGTAGCAATAGACTCCCTCCCGCAGGGGGAGGCCCAGCTCCGCGGCACTTTTCCGGGCCACCTGGCGCAGGGCGGGGGTGTAAACCTTGGACATATCGGGGAAACGGGTTCCAAACTCCGGAAGATTTTCCCCCCGCAGGGGGGATTCCAGGAAGAATTTCACGTGGTCGGTGATGAGCATGATGTCCCCCACGTCCCAGTCCCGGTTGAGGCAGCCGGCGGCGTTGGTGACGATCAGGGTGGAGCAGCCCACCAGCTTCAGCACCCGGACAGCGTAGCTGACCTCCTCGAAGGAGTAGCCCTCATAATGGTGCAGCCGGCCCTGCATGACAGCCACCTTTTTGCCTGCCAGGGTGCCGCAGACCAGCTGCCCGGCGTGTCCGGGGGCGGTGGAGACCTTGAAATGGGGGATGTCCCCGTAAGGGATGACCACAGGATTTTCCACAATGTCCCCCATAAACCCCAGGCCGGAGCCCAGGACCATGACGATATCGGGGACAAAGCCGGAGAGCCTGGAGGTGATATAGTCGGCGCTTTCCTGATACTGAGAGAAGGGATAGCTCATAATTTAGACCGTCCTTTTCGTTAAGTCAATGGTTATGATGGCTTTGATCTTACCATTTTACACCGTTTTCCGGGAAAATGCAATCCAAGGATGGGACGGATCTGCCGGGGGCCGCCCCATGGGGCGGCCTGTCCTTTTTGGCCAAAAAGGACAATTCTACTGTGGAGAGAGGGCAAAGCCTTGCAATTCATGGAGAGCAGGGGTATAATCAAGGTATCTTAAAACTCCAAAGGAGGACGCAAGCATGAAGAAAATCATCCGTTGGCTGGCTGCCGTGGGTATGAGCGCAGCCTTGCTGGGCTGCGGCGGAGCCTTTGCCGCTGAGAGCGGCATCACCGTCCAGCTGGACGGTCAGGCCCTGACCTTCACCGACGCAGCGCCCCAGGTGAAGGACCAGCGTACTTTCCTGCCCTTCCGGGCTGTTTTCGAGGCCATGGGGGCGGAGGTGAAGAACGAGGGCAGTGTGATCACCGCCACCCGGGACGGCAGGACCCTGACCATGACGCTGAACGAGACCGCCGCCACCGTCACCCAGGGGGACAAGACCACCCCCATCACCATGGACGTGGCCCCCTATGTGGACAACGCCACCTGGCGGACTTACGTGCCTGTCCGCTTTGCCGCCCAGGCCTTCGGCTGCGCCGTGGGCTGGGACCAGACCACCTCCACCGCTGTTATCGTGGACACCGACAGGGTGGTGGACAGCGCCCTGGAGGGCAAGAGCTTCACCTATCTGGAGAAGCTGATGGAGTACTCCAAGCGGTATAGCGAGGGCATCTGGGACATGGACATGACCATGGACGGCAGCCTGACCCTGATGGGGGCCAATATGCCCATGTCGGTCGCCGCCAGCGGCACCGTGGCCGATGAGACCAAGCTGGAGATGGACATGGGCATGAAGCTGGATATGACCCAGCTCCTGGCCCTGGCCCAGCAGATGGGCGGCGGCGATGAGCTGAGTCCGGAGGACAAAGCCATGCTGGACGCCTTCAAGGAGGAGGGCCTGGGCATTGGGATGCGGGGCGACCTGAGCGGCGGAAAGCTCTATATGACCATGACCGGAAAGGTCCTGGAGGACGCAGGGCTGCCCGCCGGCACCTGGTTTTCCATGGACATGAACGCCGCCATGGCCCAGTCGGGCCTGGGGATGGACTGGGGCGAATATCTGGCCACCATGAGGAATGTGGACTATGTGGCGCTGATCAAGACCGCCCTCAGCGAGACGGATGTGAACAGCGCCGAAATGGGCTACACCGGACTGAAGGACATGGTGGAGACCATGGCGGAGACCCTCTCCGACAAGGCCTTTGTGAAGGAGGGCGACGCCTATACCACCACCCTGGACCTGAGCGAGGGGACCAATACCGCCAAAATTTCCTTCACCCTCACCATGAAGCAGGACGCGGTGGTGGGCTACGCGGTGGGAATGAACGCCGCCTTCACCGATGTGGATACCGGCTCCGCCGTGACCATGGGTATGACGGTAGGCGTAGACGAGAAGGACCGGATGACGGGAAAGCTCACCATGGATATGGCCCCCATGATGAGCATGGAGTTTGACATCACCGGCGGCTACCGGAAGGGGACTGCCGCCCCTGCCGCCGAGCCTCCCGCCGGGGTCCAGGTCATTGATATGATGGACCCGGAGGGGGTCAACGCCGCCCTGGGCATGATGCCGCTGGCATGAGTTTTTCCGGGGGAACCAAAATTTCCTATTGACAGGCTGGGAATGAAATGGTAAGATAACGAAAATCACCGAGGAAGGAGGCGCGTTGAAAATGACTCACGGTTATGGCATGATGATGCGGGGTATGGACATGGCGATGATGCCGATGCCCACGATTTTGCGCGCCTCCGCATGGAAATTCTGAGAGATCACAGTCTTTGGACTGGGTTCAGAAAGCGGGAAGCGCGTAGGCGCTTCCCGCTTTTGTTTTGCCAAGAAGGCTGAGGTACCCAACGGCCTGTCCGCATATAGCCCACTTTGAGAAAGAGGGAATGAACGTGATCAAACTGGAACATGTCAGCAAGACCTTTGGCAGGGAGACCGACGGAGTTCACGCCGTCCGGGACGTGACGATCCACATCGCCCCCGGCGAGATCTTCGGCATCATCGGCTACTCCGGGGCGGGCAAGTCCACCCTGGTCCGGTGTATCAACCTGCTGGAGCGGCCCACCGCCGGGACGGTGACGGTGGATGGACAGGAGCTGACGCGAATGCCCGAGCGGGAGCTGCGTCAGGCCCGGAAAAAGATCAGCATGATCTTCCAGCTTTTCAACCTGATGCCCTCCCGCACCGTAGAGCAGAATGTGGCCTTCCCCCTGAAGGGGTCCGGGCTCTCCAGAGAGGAGACCCGAAGAAAGGTCTTGGAGCTTTTGGAGCTGGTGGGCCTGCCCGATAAGGCGGAGGCCTACCCCTCTCAGCTCTCGGGGGGACAGAAGCAGCGGGTGGCCATCGCAAGGGCCCTGGCCAGCGACCCCAAGGTGCTCCTGTGCGACGAGGCCACCTCCGCCCTGGACCCCCAGACCACCCAGTCCATCCTCCGGCTCATCAAGGACATCAACCAGAAGACGGGGATCACCGTGGTGGTCATCACCCACGAGATGGCGGTGGTGAAGGAGATATGCCACCGGGTGGCCGTGATGGACAAGGGCCGTGTGGTGGAGGAGGGGAGCGTCTTTGAGGTGTTCTCCAACCCCCAGCAGCCGGTGACCCGGTCCTTTATCGCCACCACCTCCAACCTGGGCAAGATCGAGGAGCTCATCGCCGCAAACGACCCCATCGTGGCGGTGAAGCCCGGGGAGATCGTGGCCCGGCTCAACTATGGGCAGAGCAACGTCAGCGAGGCCGCCATCTCCGAGGTCTCCCGCCGGTTCAACGTGGACGTGAGCATCATTTTCAGCAACACGGAGATATTGGACGGGCAGCCCCTGGGGGGGCTGGTG
The DNA here is from genome assembly GCA_947577065.1 of uncultured Pseudoflavonifractor sp. Classification (GTDB taxonomy): domain Bacteria; phylum Bacillota; class Clostridia; order Oscillospirales; family Oscillospiraceae; genus Vermiculatibacterium. The sequence goes on along the minus strand of CANPTT010000001.1, from coordinate 145,071 downwards.
GCCCTCATCAGCGGCGACAAGGTAGGGGAGGCCATCGGATACTTAAGTGAGAAAAACGTGATGGTGGAGGTGTTGAAGCGTGGGTGATCTGCTGAGTTCCATCATCCCCAACGTGGTGGCGCGGGCTCCCCAGTTCTGGAAGGCCTGCCAGGAGACGTTCCAGATGGTGGGGATCGTAGGCCTGCTGTCGGTGTTCATCGGCATCCCCTTCGGGGTGCTTCTGTTCACCACCAAGCCCGGGGGTATCTTGCAAAACCGGCCTATCTATTTTGTGCTCAACAAGATCTGCGATATTTTCCGCTCCATTCCCTTCATCCTGCTGGCCATGATCCTTTTGGGGCTGAGCCGTCTGGTGATGGGGACCGCCATCGGCGTGAAAGGGGCTATCATCCCCCTGACCTTTGCCACGGTGCCCTTTCTGGGCCGGCAGATCGAGGGGGCCCTGGCCGAGGTGTCCGAGGGCCTTGTGGAGGCGGCCCAGGCCATGGGCTGCTCCCCCTGGGAGATCGTCTGGCGGGTCTACCTGAAGGAGGCCACCCCCGGCATCGCCCGGGGAGTTACCATCACCCTGGTCTCCCTGATCAACTTTACCGCCATCGCCGGCGCCATCGGCGCCGGAGGCTTGGGCAACTTCGCCATCCAATACGGCCATCAGAAGTCTTTGCCCGATATCATGTGGACCGTGCTCCTCCTCATCGTTGTGATGGTGAGTCTGGTCCAGGCCATCGGCAACGCCGTGGTGAAAAAAACGACCCATTAAACATGCAGACCTTATTATTTTAGGAGGAAATCAAAATGAAAAAGAAGAACATCATCGCTCTGGCCCTGTCCGTCGCCCTGACCCTGGCTCTGACCGCCTGCGGCGGCGAGACCGTCACCACTCCCGATCCCGAGGTGAGCAAGCCCGCCCAGGAGACCGCCCCGGTGGGGACCACCGCCGCCGAGATCACCGTGGTCACCGTGGGCGTGGTAGGGGCCAACAATGACCAGTGGATCACGGTCAACGAGCTGCTGGCCAAGGAGAACATTGAGGTCAAGATCGTGGAGTTCGGCGAGTACAAGCTGCCCAACGACGCCCTGAACGCCGGGGAGATCGACCTGAACGCCTTCCAGCACAAGGCCTATCTCAACAAGGAGATCGCCGATTTCGGCTATGACGTGGCCGTGCTGGGCGACACCATCATCGCCCCCCTGTCCCTCTACTCCGAGAAGATCCAGGCGGTGAGCGAGCTGAAGGAGGGGGACAAGATCGCCGTGCCCAGCGACCCCACCAACGAGGGCCGCTGCTTTAAGATCCTGGAGGCCCAGGGCGTACTGAAGGTGGACCCCGCCGCCGGGTATATGCCGGAGATCAAGGACATTACGGAGAACCCCCTGAACCTGGAGTTCGTAGAGGTAGAGGCCGCCAACACCTATAGCCTGCTGCCCGATGTGGCCGCCGCCTTTATCAACGGCGCCCATGCCTCCGACCACGACCTGACCCCCGACGACGCCATCTGCACCGAGACCGTGGAGCCGGGCAGCGACAACCCCTACATCAACATCATCGCCTGCCGCACCGCCGATCTGGAGAACGAGACCTATCTGAAGGTCCTGGCCGCTTACCAGTCCGCCGAGACGGCCCAGGCCATTGAGGACATCTACAAGGGCCTCTATATCCCCGCGTTCCAATATTGAGAAATGAGGAAAAAGGCGGGCAGATACCCGCCTTTTTCTTTCCCTCTCTGTGGGGGAAATACCATCTCAATGTATGGAAACGTACAACATGTCCCCTTGTCCCACATCTAACCAAGGAGGTCCCATCATGGATTTTCGGAAAGAAGCGGAGGCCCTGTCCTCCTACCTCTCCGGCCTGCGCCGGGAGTTCCACCAGCACCCGGAGGTGAGCCGGAAGGAGTTCTGGACCGCCGAGAGGATCGAAAAGGAGCTGGACGTCATCGGCATCCCCGACCACAAGCGGGTGGACGGCAGCGGTGTCTACGCTGTTTTCCACGGGGATAAGCCGGGAGATCGGGTCATGACCCTACGGGCGGACATCGACGCCCTGCCCATTCAGGAGGAGAACCGGGAGCTGAGCTACTGTTCCCGGGAGGAGGGGGTCATGCACGCCTGCGGCCACGACTGCCACGCCGCCGGACTGCTGGGGGGAGCCAAGCTCCTCTACGCTCACAAGGCTGAGTTCGGCGGGGAGGTCCGGCTGTTCTTCCAGCACGCCGAGGAGATCGGCTATGGCGGGCGTGTTTTTGTGAAGGAGGGCCTTCTGGAAGGCTCGGGACGGGTGTTCGGGGTCCATGTGGCTTCCGATCTGCCCGCAGGCACCGTGGGAGTCAAGCAAGGGCCCAACAACGCCAGCGTGGACTACTTCAAGATCACCGTCCAGGGGAAGGCCGCCCATGTGTCCACCCCCCACCTGGGCACGGACGCCCTCTATATCGCCAGCCAGATCGTGGTGGGGCTCCAGGCCCTGGTGACCCGGCGTACCTCTCCGGTAGATCCTCTGGTTATCGGGGTGGGCAAGCTGACGGCGGGCACCGCATACAACATCGTGGCCGAGACTGCCGTGCTGGAGGGGACCGTCCGGGCCATGACCGCTGAGACCCGGAAGAATGCTCAGGAGTGGCTCACCGACCTCTGTACCCGGACCGCTCAGCTCTATGGCGGAGCGGCCACGGTGGAATGGACGGATTACGCCACCCCCCTTGTGAATCCGGCTTTGGGCTGTGAGGAGGTGGGAAGGGTGGTCACCGACCTTTTCGGGCCCCAGGCCCTTGTCGCCGATCGGCCTATCTCTCTGGGAGGGGATGACTTCGCCGAGTTCCTCCTCACGGTCCCCGGCTGCTATGCCTATGTGGGCAGCCGCGGTGAGGATCCCCATACCCAATACCCCCTCCACAACGGCCATGTGGACATGGACGAGGGAGCGCTCTCCGTAGCCGCTGCCCTCCACGCTGAATACACCTGGAGATATCTCACGGGGGAGTTTGGTTAACATGTGGTTTTGGTTTGCATGATCCGAAGACGGCAAAAGGCACAGGCCCCTGCGGGAGTGATCCCACAGGGGCCTGTGCCTTTCATGAAACCAAAAAGCGTCTGGTCTCTGAGGTGACGGCATACCGGGTGTAGATCTCCGGCCGCTCCGCCTTCAGAGCTTTGGCGTCCAGGCGAACGCTGGTGACTTTTTTCCATGTGACCGTATGATCTTTGGTCGTAAGCTGCTCTACGTCCCGCGCCTCCATCTCCGCCTTGATCTCGGACTCAATGGCGCTGATATTGTGCTGCAATTCCTCGGCGGCCCGCTTGATCTGCCGCAGGGCCTTTATTTTTTCATTGAGCATATCGTCGGTCATCCTGCCAGCCCCCATCGTTTCTGAAGATGGTAAACTGTATGAGGAAAAGAAAAAAATATGCCAAGGTAGGTTGGGTGACGTTCGGCACTTTAAGGGAGGGGGAAACCAGACCCGCCACTGCGCGTAAAAAAGATACCACCCTCGAAGGGGTGGTATCTTTGGCAAAGCAAATCAGCGCTTGGAGAACTGAGGAGCCCGACGGGCGGCCTTGAGGCCGTACTACTTCTCGCCTGAATCCAGAAAAGCGTTGATATTTCAAGAGATTTCAAGGTTCTTATACCGTTTTAACCCGCAACTTAACCCACTGCTAACGAAGGGTATTTTGTCGTCTTTTGACTGAATGCCTCGTTTACGATAGGGAGGAGCTGGTGTGGTTTATTATATTTCACTTTGGCGTAAATGTCCATCGTTATTTTGCTGTTCTCATGACCTGCCAGATATTGCACTGTTTTAGGATCAACAGAGGCATAAATAAGATTGGTGATATATGTGTGCCGCAGTTGGTGTGGTGTTACCTGAAAATCAAGACTGTACACTACCTTACTATTGTGAGCTGCTTTCTCGCCTAAAACTGGCGTTATGGTTTTAGTGATCTTCTGGCCGTTGATATATCTGACATAGGTCCGCTCCTTGGTGGAGCGTGTTACGATATACTGCCAGACCCGCTTAAACTGGGTATAGGATAGCGGTTCACCATCCCGATTGGCAACAACATAGGCCGAAGTTGCAGTTTTCTTGGCTTCTCTAAGGCACTCTACCAGTTGATCTGGTAAAGGAATATCTCTTTTTGCGGCTTTTGTTTTTAGTTCTGTGGAAATAACAGGGCGATTATGCTCTGTATGCCATGCCCTGCGAACAGACAAATAGGGGGCCTCGGCATCAAGAAATACACAGTCCCATTGTAGCGCCAAGATTTCTTCTCGCCTCAGTCCTGCATATAGACCCAGCATCACAAAGACATATGGAGGCAAGCCCTTGATTGCGGTCAGTAGCTTTTCGACTTGCTCATCCGTTAGAGATTCCCGGTCTTTTTGCGACTTTCCACCTTTTGCAGAAATGCGTTGACAGGGAGACACATCTATGATGTTGCTGTCTACGGCTGAGTTGAAGATACACTTAAAAAGCATATTCACGGAGCGATAAACCGAGCTGGACTTTTCTGCTACCGACACCATAGCCAGCTTTATATCATCTGCCGTTACTTCGGCCATGTACTTGTGGCCCAATGGAGCAATGATATAATTCTTAACTTTGGAACTGTAATCTATTAGTGTCGTTGTTCGGATACAGGCAGACTGCATCTTCAGCCATTTTTCGCAGTATTCTTTTACAGTAGGTGTCGATCTGCGGAACACCGCATCTTTGATTTGGCGCCTGGCTTCTTCAGCCTTTTCGTAGAGTTCCTCTGGAGTTTTGGCATAAAGAGCAACTCTTTTGCCATCCGCATCTTCGATTCTTGTTCTATAATATTCAATACCTTGGAGAATAACCGTGCCATATTGAGGAATGGCGATTTTCTTCCGTCCCACTCCTGTCACCTCATTATATTTTAGTTTTAACAGCGGCTGTTACTGCTGTTTTACCAAAGAAATGGGGAATTATCAAATGTGCGATTTACGGTTTCTTAGATTTTCTGGGGGTGCGGTAGGTAGAAGCCCTTTCAATTGGTTTGGCTCTGTGTGTATATTTGGCGATGTATTCCTGGAGGCTACTATTAGTAAAATAGACACACCCATTTTCAACATATTGGACATAGGAAATCTGACCGCTGTTTCGGGCAGCATCAAGGGTTGCTATGCTGATACCTAAAATTTTTGCAGCTTCTTTGCGGGTAATCAGTTTTTCCATAATAAACCCTCCCCGCACGGAAAGTAGCTCTGCTTATTCAATTTCATAGGTATCACCTTTGTGCTGACGGCAGTAGACACAAACCTCTTTGCCCATTTGTTCTGTGCCGATTTTCCTTAAAGTAAAAGCACCTGTGCCACGGAAATCATTAGCACAGGTGTCGCATAAGCAAAGAGTCAGTTTGGAGGGAACGGGTTTTATTAGTCCGATGCTGATTGCCAGAGCGTGGTTCAGCTCCCGTACTTGCGGTAAAGATAGTTGTCCGATGTAACTTCCCAGCCGTTGCTTGTCGATGGTGCGGAGCTGTTCAAGGAGAACAATGGAGGGTCGTTCCAGGCCGCTCTCCGGCCCTATATTAAAATGGGTAGGTAGCTTGGCCTTGGTTTTTGTTTTGCTGCTGACGGCGGCTACAATGACTGTAGGGCTATGTCTATTTCCTATGTTGTTCTGGATGATGACCACCGGGCGGAGGCCCTGTTGTTCAGACCCGATCCCGCTCCCCAGATCAGCATAGAAAAGCTGACCTCTCAAATATGTTTGCTTCATGTAGAGTTACCTCCCTTCATTCACAAGCGGCAAGCCGCCTATGTATGGCCAGTCAGCAGAACAGAATTAAGGTTGGGGGGCCATAAGTGAAAAATGCCCGCTTCCTGTTGACCCGTTCCGCTGACCGGTCTATATGAGAAGGTAAGTCTATTTGTCCTCGACACCCCGAATTACCAATGGGAAGTCACCAAACGGCTGGCGGCATACCAGCTCCACGGGAATCTCACCCCCGGCAGGATCTCTGTCGGCTGCCCCCATTTGTTGCGACGGTTTTATCACGCTCGACCTTATGGCTGGACAGGAGTATCATTGTCCCCACTGCTTGTCATGGCCCCGCCGGGTGCCGCCCGGAGGTCCTAAATCGCCTGGTCTCGCTCCATACCTGAAGGCGAGCCGCAGAGTTGATAGAATAGGTGTTGTCCTCTTGCTGGCTCTCCAAGTCTCTCATGGCGCAGGCATTAAAGTGGCTCGAAGCAATGGGAATGTGCTTGGTGAATGGGTATTTAGTTTTCAAGGAGCAGCCCATTCACCGCAAAAGCAGAGAACAGGTGGAAGACCATTTGGCCTTCCACCCGTTTCTCCACTCAAAGGGCAAAATTAGCCCCTTAACTCAAAAAAATTTTTAATTTTTTTATTGCCGCATCAATGGAACGCTTGACCGGCATAATGGTACATCCCTCCATTTCTGCAATCTGGGAATATGTAAGCTCTCCAAAGTAGTAAAGTACCAACCGCCGCTGCTGTGTTTCGGGCAGTCGGGCGATAGCCCGATGGAGAGCCTCTATCTCTATTCGCCGGGAGATGGTTTCCTCAATAGGCTCTTGCGGCTGTATAGCCCGCCTATTGATGGATTCTTCTGTTTGCTCAGATCGTTCATAATGCCTGTCCACTTTGTGCATATAAGAAATATCATCTAACTCAAAACGGTCAAAGGCTTCAAAGACGGCCTTGCTGATTTCAATACAGCGAGCCACACCTTCACCATTTGGAAAAGAGAGAAAGTAATGAGGTTCCGCAGATTCAATGCCTGTTGTGAATATCTCATAGGGGTTGTCCTGATCCTTTCGGCGTTTGGGCCGGGGATCAATATTTTTTGGATGGCGACCATCCATTTCAACTGCCTCCGTTCAGTCTGAATTTTGAGAGAAATTCAGACTGAACGGAGGACCACGGCAATGATAAAGTGCGTTTCTATAAAAGAGAAGCCAACCTGTTCCTAAAAAACTCCATAAATCGACGTAAGAAAAGCCCGCAAGGGCTACTATGGTCCTTACGGGCTTTTCACAATGTAATATAAAATTGTAAACGGCTAACCTAAAGTGAACATGGCACCCGCCCCTTATATTGCAGGGCGTAAAACGATAAAATACCTTAAAGGATTCGCTTTTGTCCCACAATCTTCGTCTTACTATTATATATGTGTTCTACTTGCCAAATTGGGACAAACTCTAAAAATTTTATGTTTTTATTTGTAAAAAAGGGTTTTAATTGGAGGAAGAAGTATGATATACTTTTTCCCGTTGGGCAAATGGCTGGGGAAGGATGAGCATCAGTGAAGACGGCGGAGCAACGCAAGAAAATGGATAAAGGGCTTGCAGTTCAAAAAGGAACCATAGAGGGAGTCATCCTCGTGAATGGGAAGCCTCAGATCGAGCGAGCTGATATGCCGCTGACCTTTTCCTTTGATTCGGTTGAGGATCTGGAGCGGTTTTGCGAAGCGGCAAAGAATAGAAGCCAAGACCAACACTGAAGCATAAAGTGAGGGCGGAACGCAATTTGCGTTCCGCCCTCGTTGTTCTTGGGAGCCAGGACAAAAGAACCGTCCCCTTGTCTTCCTCTGTCTGTATATTCCTTTTCGAAGCGACATGTCCTCCTTCCTTTGAAAACGAGCTTTAGGAATCCTGGAAGGGTCGACTTGATGCAATAGTTGATTAAAAATCTTCCCTTCCAGCATATTTATCAATTTTTGATAGGTTGCTTTATTCCCTTTATCTGTTTTCTCCTCCTCTGCATTCCCCTGTTCATCAAAATGCGCTAAAGAAATATGAATACGCTTCTTTTCCTTATGCATGTTCTCGTAACTTTTTTCTGGAAAAATGAGAGATAAAAAGCGAGGTCGGAACGCAATTTGCGTTCCGACCTCGTTGTTCTTGGGGGCTAAGACAAAAGAACCGTCCCCTTGTCTTAAGAAGGATTCACTTTAATATGGCAGGCGGGGAGTTGGAGCGGTTTTGTGAGATGGTGAGGGAGACGGGCCGGGAGTAGCATTAAAAAGTAGTGATGGAGGGGTGCGGTATGAACCGCACCCCTCCATCGTTCTCAGGTGTCAGGACAGAAGAACCGTCCCTCTGTCTTCCTCTGTCTTTGGCGGGGGACCATTGAGGGGGTCGTCTATGTGGATGGGCGGCCCCGGGTTGAACGGGCGGATATGCCGTTGAGCTTATACTTTCATTCCATTGAGGAACTGGAGCGGTTTTGTGAGATGGTGAAGGAGACGGGCTGAGAGCGGCATTAAAAAGTAGCGAAGGAGGGGTGCGGTATGAACCGTCCCCTTGTCTTGCCCTTGTCTTGAAAGAACCGTCCCCTTGTCTTTCACCTTTCAACTTGCCAGTGGAAAAAATCTTTAAAATCATCAAAACACTGTTCACATATCCAATAATAGTGGTCTAAAGTACAATATCCGTGATGCAAGTCACCCTCAAATGTGCTGAATGTTGCCCCACAGAATTCACAATGGTCGTGATCTCTGTTTTTTTCATTAAATATTCCCCAAATAAGCTTTACACGCATTAAATATTGCTCTTGATCTGTAAGCCTCCAATCCGAACGAATATCCTTATCAAGTGCCATTATTACTCACCTACAAACGAATCAAAATTTTAGTTCAAAGGTTCCGTCTGGATACCATCTATACCAAGTTTTATCGGGCGTTTTATAATCCCAGTGAGGTTTAATAGGCTCAGGATGATTCAAATCAGGCCTAAGTGTTTCACCGGTTTTAGGGTTATACCAAGAGCCCTTATCACCGCCTCTCCACTCCCAGTCTGGGCCAGGGGCTTGTGTCGGATCATCGCCAGGGTATTCCACGCTTGGGGTAGGCGTTTGGGCATCTGGTTTTCCCTTCTTGTCTTCTTTTTTCTTTTTGTCTTCATTTTCTTTTTTGTCTTCATTCTCTTTTTTGTCTGCAGTGCTTTCCTCACACTCCACACGATCCATATAGTCAGTTGTGGCATCTGCTGATACAAATTTTTCAATACTTTGATATCTCGTGACCGAAATTTTTCGATACGGCTGAACAAGGCGATTTTGCTCTCCCGCAATTTGTCTCTGCCGCAAAAGTTCATTCACATCTACAATCGATTTCGACAGAGTGGGTCTTACAGTTTCAGTTTTATCCCAACCGATTTGCCCTTTGCTCAAGTCTTTTTGGGCTTGATATTGAGTTTCTACAACGCCATTTGCTCTGGCTTCAGCTTTTCTATCTCCCCAGTCATAATTTACTGCATAATATACAACTGTCCCAACAATGAGGGCTGCCGCTCCAACAATTACACCAGTGGTGAAAACAGGCGTACCGACAAACGAAGCAATTGCGACAGCCGTTGTTTTTACCATACTATATGCTATGCCACCATAGACAGCAATTAGCGTTTGCGTCTCTGGATTGGGCAAAATAGCTTCCATTTCCCCCAAGGGATCAATATATATCAGCGGATTATCTTTTACATATAGATACTGCACAAAACGCTGAGGATCAATAGTATACCCGGAAAGATCATATGCGGACCCATCAAGTATGGGATCAACAGCCACAAACCGGCGGTTCTCCGCATCATACATCCGGGCCTTGGCGTAGTACATGTTGAGGACTGCGTCAAAGTCATGGCCGGTGTAGTTCTTGACCAGATCCAGCTCCCGCTGGCCCATCTTCAGGACTGCGTTGTGAGTGATCTCGCCCCACTCGTTGTAGTGGGTCCAGCTCTCCACCTTCTGGGAGACAGGAGAAGTGAGGTAGTCCACGGTACCCCGGAGATCCTGGTGGTAGTACAGCCGGACCTGCTGTCCCACGGTGCCGCTCTCCACCACATGGCCCGCACCGTTGGTGATGGGACTGATATTGACGCTGAGCCGCTCATTGCCGTAGACATAGCGGTAATCCAGGCCGTTGACCTCATGCTCCATCAGCGGGTCCATGGTCTCCACGGTGTAGTCGATGACAAACTGCTTCACAACGGTGCTGAAGCTGCCCACAGTGGTGCCGGTGGGCTTGTCGCCGGCGCCGTTGCCATTGCCCTGACCGTTACCGTTGCCATGGCCTTTGCCGCCAGAGCCGTTGCCGCCCTTGCCACGGGCCAGATCGGAGGCATCATCCTCCTCGACTGTGGCATCCACATCGTGGTAGCCGTAGCCGTTCTTAGCGATGTGCCAGGTCTGCTCGACCAGCGCATCCTTGCCATTGAACAGGTAGCTGCTGCTCTCCCCAATGGAGTTGACACCCTTGACCATCTTGTTGGTCTCGTCATAGGTGTATTCGGCCACGGTCTGCCGCTTCTGGCCATTGGGATTGCCGTTGAGCTTGCCGTACTGCTCCAACACAAGGTTGCCCCGCTTGTCGTAGGTGTAGAGGGTGCCTTCCTTGTCGTTGGAGCTGTAGCTCTTTTGAATCAACTGGTTCAGATTGTTGATCTTGTAGTCGTAGTGGACATTGTTGCTATTATTTTCGTAGGTCAGGTTGCCCAGGCTGTCGTACTGATAGTTCCGCCAGGCATTGCCGTAGAGCTCCTTGGCGGAGGTGACCCGGTGGAGCTCGTCATAGGTGTAAGTCACATCGGTGGTAGTCTCGCCGGTGCCGTTGCCCCGCATATACTCGTGGATCATATTGCCGCAGACATCATACTCAAAGGTATTCTTCTGCTGCTTCATGGTCTTGCCGCTGGGGTCGGTGTCCTCGATGGCCAGGAGTTGGCCGATGGAGTCGTAGTGGTAGTCCTCCTGCCAGCCATCGGGGTAGTTCATATGGGTGACCCGGCGCATCCCATCGTACTCATAGGTGGTGGTGCGGCCATCCTCTTCAACGACCTTGGTGAGATTCTTTACAAGGTCATACTCCTTGGTGGCAACGGTGCCGTCAGGATAGGCCACGCTGGTCTGGTTACCCACGCCGTCGTAGGTGTAAGCAACGTGCTTGCCCAGCCGGTCGGTGGTGGCGGTGATCTGGTGCAGCAGGTCCACCTCGTAGGTAGTGGTGCCGGACCAGTCCTCCATCTTCACCAAATCGCCGGTCTTGTTGTACTGGTAGTCCACCTGCTTGCCCCCATTATAATTGATATGCTCGATGAGGTCAAGGGCGTCCATGGTGTATTCGGTGACATAGCCGTCGGCATCGGTGGTCTTCACCAGATTGCCGTTGCCGTCATACTGGTGGACGGTGACGTTGCCCAGAGCGTCCACGATCTTGGTCTGGAGGCCCCGGCCATCGTACTCGTACAGGGTGACCTCGTACTCGTCCACGTTGTCCTGGGTATCGACACGGTGGAGGGTCACCTTGGAGAGATTGTCCATGATGTCATACTCAAATTTTGATATATTTGTGTTGATATTTACTCAATATTTTGCTATACTACAAACAGAAGGAGGTGGCTATCATGCCGATGATTCGCCCGATCTCTGATCTTCGCAATAGCGCCAATGAGATTTCAGATTTTTGCCGCCAGACCCGTGAGCCGGTCTATATTACCAGAAACGGCACCGGTGATATGGTGGTTGTCAGCGTGGAGGAATACGAGCGCCAACAGGCGTTGATCGATCTCTATGGCAAACTGGCAATCGCAGAACAGGAAATTGCAGAAGGTGCCGAGGGGAAAGATTTTCTTACTGTGGCCCGTGAAATGAGGAAGCGGATTCATGGGACAGGAATATAAGGTCAGACTATATCCCGCGGCTGAACAGGACTTGGCAGGTATTGTAGATTACCTCAACACTCTTTCTAAAGAAGCGGCATTGCGCTACTATGACCTGCTCATAGAGGAAATTGCCAGCTTGTCTATGATGCCGGAACGCTGTCCCCATCCCAGGGATTTGGCTCTTACTGCAAAAGGATATCGCTACCTGATAGTAAAGGACTACCTGGTGTTTTATATCGTTTCTGGTGACGCCGTGCAAATTCATCGGATTTTGTATGGGCGGCGTGATTACCAATCCATTCTGTAAAAGTGAAACCGGGAGAGGATAAACAAATCCTTTCCCGGTTTTCGTTTGTTATCAACCCGTAGCAAGGATTTCCGGGATCAGGTTGGTCAAGCGGACATACTTCCGAATTTGCGCATGGCTTTCTCCCGATTTTTGGGCAAGCAACTCTCGTGTTGAGCCTACATTTAACTTCTGCAACGGTGTTGCAGAGCTTCCAACTTCTTTTTATAAGCAAACGCTTTCTCGGAAGGGAGGGTTCGTTCACGCTGAATGTTGGAGTCTACCATGATAATGATGGCTTCATCGTCGGTGTGGTGAAAAGGCTATCTACCGAGATCAGCAGACTTGCCGCGCTGCTTTGCGCCAATCGCCATCACCTCCTTTACCAACCACCGGTATGCTTCCGCTGCCTTTCCCTTTGGGTCGTGCTGGAAAATGCTCTTGTCCGCCGTGCTGACCTTTGCCAGCCGCACCGTAGCAGGTATAACGGAACGCAGGACCAGCATTTTGGTGAGGTCGCCCTGGGGGTCTACATCCAGGAGAAGGACCTTTTTGCCTTCCATGGCAAGTCCTGCTCCCAGGTTATAGGCGGTAGTGCTTTTTCCCACACCACTCTTTTGGCTCGCTACGGCAATCACCTTTGTTTTCGCCATTTGTGGTTTCCTCCTTCTTTATAGATTTAGCCGCCCAGGTTGAGATGGGCGGCTATGTACGGATAAGAAAAACCGTCACGTTTGCTGTGACGGTTTTCAACTTTGTATTAAATTGATTTTCTTTTGGACAAAAGAGATCAAACTTTATCAGAGCAGGCGATGACAAAAGGGAAGGGGAGAGTGACGGTTGAAAAGCGGATATGGGCCTCTTTTTTTAACCCAAATTTAACCCATAAATTAACCCATAAAAGCGATTTAACCCATTTTTAACCCATAAAATTCATGCCAAAACTGGTGAAATTTGGTTAAACCATGTCAAAAGAGAAATCCCCAGAACCGTTGCGGCTCTGGGGATTTGAGGTTTTTTAACGCTTGGAGAACTGAGGAGCCCGACGGGCGGCCTTGAGGCCGTACTTCTTCCGCTCCTTCATACGAGGGTCGCGGGTCAGGAAGCCGGCGGCCTTCAGGGCGGCGCGGTACTCGGGGTTGACCTCCAGCAGAGCACGGGCAATGCCGTGGCGGATGGCGCCGGCCTGGCCGGTGACGCCGCCGCCGGTGACGGTGGTCACGATGTCCACCTTGCCAACAAGGTCGGTGGTGACCAGGGGCTGACGCACAATGAGCTTCAAGGTGTCCAGACCAAAGTAATCGTCGATATCACGGCCGTTGATGGTGATAGCGCCGGTGCCGTTGGGGAAGAGATGCACCCGGGCCACAGAGGACTTCCGGCGGCCGGTGCCGTACAGGTAAGGCTTCTTGCTCTTATACATATTCCGTTACCTCCTTAGTCCATGGTCCAGGGCTCGGGCTTCTGGGCGGCATACTGGTGCTCACTGCCGCGGCAGATGTGGAGCCGGGAGAGGGAATCCTTGGTGATGGTGTTCCGGGGCATCATGCCGCGGACGGCCAGCTTCATAGCCAGCTCGGGCTTCTCCTCCATGAGGATGCGGTACTGGGTCTCCTTCAGACCGCCCACCCAGCCGGAGTGGCGGCGGTAATACTTCTGCTCCAGCTTCTTGCCGGTGAGTACCGCCTTGTCGGCGTTGAGGATGATGACATAGTCCCCGCAGTCGGCGTGGGGGGTGTACTCGGGCTTGCGCTTACCACGCAGCAGATCGGCGGCGATGACAGCTGTCTTGCCCAGGGGCTTGCCGGCCGCGTCAAGGATGTACCACTTGCGGACGATGTTGCCCTTGTTTGCCATAAATGTGGACATGGTGTTACCTCCAATTCCTTATGCTCTCAAGAAAGAGCGATTTTACAATAGAAAGCGCCCCGAAACTGGACCTGCGGAGCGTTTTGTATTATAATACCGTTGTCCTCCGGTGTCAACGACAAATTGCGTTTTTTTGATTTAGAAAGTTAAAATCTTCAAAAATCTTTGTTTTTCTCTCTTATGCTCTTAAATGCTCGATTTCAAATTTTGAATTTTTGAGGTGCCGAAATGGAAAAAATACTCTCTCTTGTCCGCCGCTGCGTGGAGGACTATGATATGATCCAGTCCGGTGACCGGGTGGCGGTGGGGGTCTCCGGGGGGAAGGATTCCCTGGTGACTTTGGCGGCCCTCCAAAAGCTGTCCCGCTTCTACCCCAAACCCTTTACTGTGGAGGCGATCACCTTGGATCTGGGGGCTGCCGAGGGACAGCGCCCTGCCGATTTTGCCCCCCTTCGGGCCTATTGCGAGAGTATCGGCGTTCCCTTTACCCTTATTTCCACCGAGATCAGCCATATCGTCTTTGACCTGCGCCGGGAGAAGAATCCCTGCTCTATGTGCGCAAAAATGCGCCGTGGGGCTCTTCACAATGCCCTTGTGGAGCGGGGGATCCAAAAGATCGCTCTGGGCCACCACTTTGACGATGCGGTGGAGACCTTCTTTCTCTCTCTTTTCTATGAGGGCCGTATTTCCTGTTTCCAGCCCGTCACCGAACTGACAAGGACAGAAATTATCCAGATAAGGCCTCTTTTGTACTGCGGGGAGGGTATGGTCCGGGGGGCGGCCAAGCGGCTTGAGCTGCCTGTTGTAAAGAATCCCTGCCCTGCCGATGGCAATACTAAGCGCCAAGAGGTGAAGGAACTGATAGCGGCCTTGGAAAAGCAATATCCCGGCTTGAAGGAACGGGTCTTTGGCTCCATGCAGCGTTTACCCCTTACAGCCTGGGAACCCATAGAACACCGCCGCCGTCCCTATGCGGAGGATCATACGGGGGGAGCGGCAAAGCCTGCAGACGTCATATATCCGGAGGTGGAGTAAAAGGGTGCTCTGCAGCTTTTTATTCTGCAACGCACCCTTCTATTTTTTCTGTCAGATCCTGTGGCGTCAGGAGAGCCTCAGAGCCTGCGCCAGAAGAAGGTCCAGGTGGATCTCCTCCGGGGTCCAGGGGATATAGAGGTCCACCGGCAGGCCCTTTTCGCTGATCCCGCGGCCCTCATGGGCTGCCTTGGTCATGCGGATGGGGTAACTGAGAGTGATATGCTCATGGATCGCCAGGTTGATGTTGTCGAAATAATCCAGATTCCCCATAGTGGGGCGGCCTACCACTGTGACCCTATGACCGCAACGTTTACACATAGCCACAAATTGCTCTCCTTCGTCCTCACAGAAGGTGTCGGTGATGACCACTACCCTTTTCGGTCCCTGAGGGGCGGGGGTGTAGGTCACATCCTCCACCGGAGCCGGGGGCAGGTAAGTCAGGCCCTTGCCGAAGTTATCCCGGTAGAGGGCCATCTCTTCCTCAATAAGGGCTCTCTCCTCCGGGACGGCGAGGGTATCCCGAAAGGCGGAGAGAACTTCGTATCGGCGGTTGCAGTTGTTTTCGGTAAAGAGGATATAGCTGCCCTCATCGTTCAGCAGCTCTTTGAGGGTCCGTGCCCGGTCTACCAGATAGGGAAACAGATCCCAGCAGGCATCCTCATCCCCGCCCACACAGCGGCGGAGGTCCAGAATCAGCTTTTTACTCCCGGCGATCGATCCTCCATGCTCCTTCAAAAGCTGGGCCATGGCCTTGCGGTCCATTCGCTCCAGCTTAAGGTAGGCCGTGCTGTCCTCCAGCATACGAAACTCAATGGGGTACTCCACCGGGCAGGCGGGCTTCAGCTCCAGTTCCAGCCTCTCCTGACTGCCGTCAACATGCTCTACTTCCAGGGATCTCGCCATGCGCAGATAGCCTCCCCACAGTTCCCGCTCGGGCTGGTTGCTGTTAAAGGCCATGCCCCGCATATACTTTCGGATCCGTTCGGGAGGCATGCTTTGGACCTTCCGGATCTTATCCCCGGGCACAAGGCCCGTATCCGGATCGGCCTCGGTCACGTAGAGGCAGTCCTCCGCGGCCCGGACCCGGTAGCGGGAGGCCAGGTTCCGGTAGTCGATCCAGTCATCGCAGCACAGGCGCAGATGGCGGTCGTGCATCTCGGCCACAAACTGGTGAAGGCTGCGGCAGAGCATCTCCATGGTCAGGGTACCGTAACGGTGATTGGAGAGAACATAGGTGCGGCTCTCATTGGGCATGAAATAATCCCGCTTGGCCTCAAAGCCCGGATAGTCATAGTGGATGGTTTTCACCAGCCCTATGAAAAGAGCGTCCAGATCGATGGGGTTTCTCTTCATTTCCTCATAGAGGGCCTCTTTTTCCGCCTGCTCCCTCTGGACACGTTCGATCAGCTCCATGGGTGTGTACCTCCTGATATCTGCAAAAAGGCTCCGCTCCTATGAGAGCAGAGCCTTTTTGATTTTCTCATATCCCCGGGGGAATGTCAATCCTGTCCCCGGACTTACTCCTGATCGGTGACGATCTTGCCCGCTACGAAGCCGTTGGTGCAGGCCATGCCGATAGAGTTACCGGCGGAAGGGGTGCTGTAGCCCAGACCATAGCGTCCTCCCATGCTGTTGCCGGCGGCATAGAGGCCCTTGATGGGGTGGAAGGACACGCTCTTCCGTGTACCGCCGCCAGGACCACCGGGACCGCCGGGGCCGCCGGGGCCGCCTGCGGCAGCCTCTACCTCAACGACCTCCATGCGCATGACCTGGTAGTTCTCATCGGTAATGAGACCGGACATGGTGACCATGGAGGGGGTGGGAGCGGAGGCGCCCACAGAGCCTACCGTGGCAAAAAAGGGGGCGGTCTCAATGGGCTGGAGGGCGATCTTACCCTTGCCGAAATCGCCGTCCACGCCGGCATGGCACATCTCGTTATACCGGGCAATGCTCTCCAGAGCCACCTTCTTGGTCTCCTCATCGTAGCCGCAGAGAGTCAGCAGCTCATCCAGGGTGTTGGCCTTATACATGGTGGCCCGGCCACGCTCCATGATGGTGCCGGTAAGGATGGAGATCTGACCGTTCTCATCGGGCTCAGAGTCCATGCCCTCCTTCATATCGGCAAAGAACTGGGGACGGCCAAAGTCGGGGCCGCCGTGCTCCATGCCGGAGCCTGCCACACTGTATACCCAGTTGGCGTCCACCAGCATGACAGCCAGACCGGACTGCTGAAGGTAGACCGCCCGGTTGGCGCTCATCAGGTTGCCCTCATTGCAGAAGCGCTTGCCCTTGGCGTTGAGCCACAGGCAGCTGTTGGCGCCCCAGGGGCTGCTCACGCCGCCGCCCAGGATCATGGTGCCGCGGGGGGCGGGGTCGATATAGCCGCCGGCCCAGCAGCCCATCTTGATGGCGGAGCCGTCCCGGCCTCCCATAAAGGAGAAGAAGCTGTCCTTGTCGCCGCCGCCCCGCTCGTTCTCCTCCATGTACTCGTTGAGGAGGGCCCAGCACATGTCGGCGTTGGCGGCGTAACCGCCACCGGCCAAAATGACGCCCTTGCTGGTGTTGAACTGGATGATTTTATCACCCACTTTGGCGATAACGCCGGTGACATTGCCCTCCGCGTCCTGGACCAGGACCTGGGCAGCGGCGTTAAAGTACACCTTGGCGCCCATATCCACCGCCTTGGCAACGCAGGCGCTTTGGACATAGCGGATGGTGGAGTTGGCAGCCACGCCCTGGATGGGCTCGGCGTTATACTTTCCGGCAAAGGTGACGGTGGTGGCCCAGGTCTTGGTGCCTGCGGCCAGGGGGTAGTTGGTCAGGTTTTCGCAGTCATAGACGTCCAGCCCGGCCTTTACCTTGTCGGCATCGATCTGAGTCTGGATGAAGAGCTGGCCGTTCTCGGTGTTGTCATAGACCAGCATGATCTCCTCCAGAGCCTTCACATTGTTCTCCAGGACGGTGCCCTTGATCCCTTCCAGGGAGGCAAAACGCTCCTTGTCGGCCAGGACCTCCTTGGCAACGTCCAGCATATTGTCCACCATGGGGCCGGAATTCTGGACGAAGGATTTGATGATGGCGGGGTTACAGCGGCCGCCGGAGCGGGTGACATACTCGTTAATGATCTCGCCCAGGTCGTACTCCTTGATGCCGTGCTCCTTGGCAAGCTTGGTGTTGTAAGCGCCAATATCCTCGCCGTACCAGTCAAAGAGGTCGGAGTCCTGCTTCTCCAGGACCACCACGTCCTTGCCTCCGGCCTGCATGGCGCCCAGAACGGCCTGGGCGCCGGCGTGGCCCATGCCCACAATAACGGTCTCCACGTCCATGGTCTCGTCAGGGGTCAGACTGGGGGCTTCGCCCAGCCAGTCGCCGGGACCGGAGTAACCCTTGACACGGGCGCCTGCGGCGGCGGGATCCACCACGGGGACCTCCACGCTCTCGCCCTTGGCCTGGGCGATACAGGCGGCGGCCGCCTTCTTTACGGCCTCGCTTGTGATGGTGGCGCCGGCAATGGCGTCAATATCGGCGCTCTGGGCGTCCAAGAGGGCCTTCTTCAGGTCCTCTCCCTTGGCCTGGCCAATGTTTTCGGTCTCGCCGGACAGGTCCAGCTGCACATCGGTGATGCTGTTGGCGTCAAAGGCCATGGTGACGGTGATCTCCGCCATACCGGTGGCGGTGGCACTGTAGGTGCCGGGGGTATAGAGACCCTTGTTTTCCGGGGCGGCGGAGGGGGTGGACTCCTTGTTCTCGCAGGCGCCCAGCACGCCCATGGCGGCGACCCCCGCGATTCCTGCGGCGGCGCCCTTGAGGAAGTCTCTGCGGCTCAGATCTTTGCTCAAGTTTATTCATCCTTTCTGACAAAAAATTGACGAATTGGATTGACAGCTTTTTCCCTGTACGATATCATAAATATAAAGGATGCGCAGTCGAAAAACAATATTTGGGTGTGTTGCAAAAATAAAGGTTTTGTAACAAAAACAAGGAGGAGCTATGGACGAGGTTCGACAGCCGGAAGTCCTGCGCCACAGGATCGTCAATGCATACCTGGAACTGCTGCGGGAGAAGGAGGATGGGAATATTTCCATCACAGAGATCACCCGGAGGGCGGGTGTTTCCCGCATGGCCTTTTACCGGAAATTTGCATCCAAGTGGGAGATCGTGGATTTCTACCTGGGCGGCATCATGCACTGGGAGGTGGCCTATGACGAGGCACGGGGAGCGGACCGGAGTATTTGGGAACTGGAGTATGGGATCCGTTTTTTTCGGGTCATGGGAGAGCACCGGGAGAATATTCTTCTGCTGGTGGACCGGGGGTATGCGACCCTTCTGCTTCGTGTCATCAACCTGACAAATGAATGTGTGGCGGGGGATATGCCCCTGAGCTCCATTGAGCGCTACAAGCTCTATTTTTTGGCTGGGGCTGGGTTTAACTCCATGCTTATCTGGCTCCGGGATGGATGCAGGGAGTCTCCGGAGAAGATGGCTCAGGCGCTGATGGATTATATGGGAGGGAAGAACGGGGTAGCGCCATGGCATGGAAAATAGGATGATACCCCCGCCTTTTTATGATGACAGGTCCCGGCAAAGACATAGAACAAAGAAAGGCGAAAAGGAAGGAAGCCGCCGGGTCTGGCCGGGGCGGCTTCCTTCCTTATATTTTTCCCTCCCGGACGGCCCGCCAGGCTCCCATGCAGGTGGCGATAAAGTACCCCCCGTAGATGACCAGCAGGAATAGGGCGGTGAGCAGGCTGGAGTGGACCGAGTCCACATGCCCCATCACATGGATGACCTCATTGGCGGCCTTCATGCCCACAAAGGCGTGAATGACGCCCAGAGCCAGGGGCAGCAGAAACGCCAGAGCCACCTGCCGTACCAAGGCTCCCCGGCGCATGCTCTCGGGAGCTCCCAGCTTGGAGAGGAGCTGATACCGCTGGGCATTGTCGGCGGCCTGACTCAGTTGCTGGAGCGCCAGAATAGCGGCGGCGGTGACCAGGAACACCAGCCCCAGATAAAGCCCCATATAGAGCACTAAAATTTTGGCCCCCATTAGGTCGTAGTAGTTATCCAGCTTATAATTCATCATAATGTCCAGCCCGGCCGAAAAGTCCTCCGATTCATCCAGAGCCATACGGACCATATCGTCCACCTGAACGGCGTTCCCGGCGTAGCAAATGTTCACCATCTGCCGCCGCGGGGTCAGCAGGGGAAGCATTTCGTCGGGCACGACAGCCACCCCGTCGGCGGCGGGACCGTTGACGATGGCGTTGGGGGTGCGGATAGGCTTTTCCAGGTCCGCCAGCCCCTCCAGGCCTCGGCCCGCCATGAGCCGGTTGTAGTCGCTGAGGGCCACCGCCGCATAGTACCCGGCGGCGGGCATTCCGGTGATCTCAGGGTCGTTGTAGTAGACCGTTACGCCTTCCACACTGGAAAAGCAGGCGTCGGGGTCCACACCGATATTCCGGAACAGTTCCGCCACGTCCGCTTCCTCATAAATGCCCTCCCGCCCGTAGTTGAGCACCGTCAAGTCATAGGGGGTCTGTCCTCCCACCGTGGCGGTGATGGTGTCGTTGAGCCCCACCGAGCAGGCGGTCACCCCGATAGCCAGCAGAAGAAGGATGGAGATGACCGTATTCGCCGCGCAGTTGGTGTGTACCTTTCCGCTCCACTGGCGAAGGACAAACATATTGAGACCCTTATAATATCCGGGGTGTCCCTGGGTCAGGCGCAGCAAAAACCCGGACAGGGACCGAAAGATGAGGAAGGTCCCCAAGGTCCCCAGCCCCAGCATAACGAACCAAAGAAGGTCAATGCGGAGCAGCCCCCGGACCAGCAGAATGGCATAGGCCGTCCCCAAGGATACGCACCCCAGCAAAAACAGAGCTACCGCCAGCGCCAAGGGTCGCTGGGCGATCTCCTCATTGGTCCGCCCGGAGCGGATGAGGTCGATGAGCCGGGATTGGGAGACGCTGACACCGGTAAAGAGGGTCACCACCAGAAAAATACATCCGAAATAGAGAACGGTTTTCCCCACGGCCCCAAAGGAGAGGGAGAAGGAAAAAATATTCCCGGGGGTGGCCAAAAACATGGCGATGGTCAGCTTGTCCAGCCCCCAGGAGGCCAGCGCTCCCAGCAAGATCCCGGTTCCAAGAGCTCCGAGTCCGATGAGCAGCGTCTCAAATATCATGAGCCGGGAGACCTTTCCAGCGCTCATCCCCAGCAGAAAGTAGGTCCCCAACTCCCGTTTCCGCCGCTTCATCAAAAATTGGTTGGCGTAGAGGATAAGCCCGGCCAGTACCACGACCACGAAGGCGGAGAATACGCCCATAAGGATAAAAATACTCTCCACCATACTGTTCTGGTTCTGGGCAAGAAACCTCATCACGCTCTGGTCTCCCAGAGAGTTGAAGGTATAAAACAGACACACTCCAAAGGTGAGGGTGAGAAAATAGACGGCGTAGTCCCGGATGCTCCGCCGCACGTTCCGAAGAGCCAGCTTACAGGACATTTTCGCTCTCACCTCCCAGTTCACTTACCACCGCCAATATCTCCCGGAAAAAGGTCTTTCTGTCTGCCCCGTTCCGGTGGAGTTCTTTATAAAGCTCTCCGTCCTGAAGGAACAGGATCCGTTTGCACCAGGAGGCGGTGAAGGCGTCATGGGTCACCAACAGGATGGTGGCTCCCTCCTCCCGGTTGAGCTTGTCCAGCTGTCCCAGCAGCATCCCGGTAGACTTGGAGTCCAGCGCTCCGGTCGGCTCGTCGGCAAAGATAAGGGCGGGCTGGGTCACCATGGCCCGGGCTGCCGCAACCCGCTGTTGTTGTCCGCCGGACATCTGGTAAGGAAACTTGTCCAGCACCTCCTCTACTCCCAGGAGCCTGGCTGCCTCCCGGGCCCGCTTTTCTACCGAGCGGGACTCCGCCCCGCCGATGGTGAGGGCCAGGGAAATATTCTCCAGTCCCGTCAAAGTGTCCAGCAAATTGCAGTCCTGAAAGATAAATCCCAGCCGCTCCCGCCGAAATCGGCTCAGGGACTTCCCCTTTAGGCGGGTCAATTCCGCCCCCTCGACCAGGATGGATCCGGCGGAGGGGGAGTCAATGGTGGAGATGCAATTTAAAAGGGTGGTCTTCCCGCTGCCCGACGGCCCCATGACTCCCACGAACTCTCCGGGAAAGACCTTGAAGTCCAGACCGCGTAAAGCCTGCGTCCGATTTCCTTTTCCGCCGTAAATTTTTTGCAGCCCTTGTACGCTCAAGATTGGTTCCATATTCTGCCTCCTCGCTTTTGGTGAGGCAAGTATATCAAATGATCTTCAAGGATTCTTTTCGAGGATATAAAGAAAAAGTAAAGCTTTTCTGACAATATTTGGTTGGCTTTGGCGGCAATCTGCCCAGACCTCCGTTTCATTTCTGGTCCACTTTTTCCTTTTTTATGGTATACTTTTCCACCCGAACGTGCTATACTATACTAACCGTGTTCCATTTCCAACGGCTTTATGCGCGTCAGCGCTTATGATAAGCGATCCAGGACAGAGGAACCCCGGCGAGGGGGGCTACTCAGCTATCCGGCGATACAGGGCGGGATAGTACAGAGTGGGCCCACTGGCCTTGTTTTGTCACGCTTCTGTCCTACATACCAACAAAAAAGTCCCTGTATTGTGCGAAGAAGAAGGAGTGTAATTAACAACAAATGGCAGAAAAATTAAAAATTATTTCACTTGGCGGTCTTAATGAGATCGGCAAAAACATGACCGTCTATGAGTATGGCAACGACATCATTGTGGTGGACGCCGGTATGGGTTTTCCCGACAACGATATGTACGGTATTGACGTGGTCATTCCCGACTTTACCTACCTTATCAAAAACCGGGACAAGATCCGGGGGATCTTCATCACCCACGGGCATGAGGACCACATCGGCTCCCTTCCGTATCTTCTGCGGGAACTGAACGTTCCTGTCTACGCCACTCGGATGTCGGCAGGACTCATCAAGCTGAAGCTGGAGGAGCACCACCTGCTGGGCAAGACCCGCCTTATTACCTGCGAGGCAGGGGAGACGGTCAAGGCCGGTCGGTTTGGGGTGGAGTTTATCCATGTGAACCATTCCATTGCCGACGCGGTGGCCTTTGCCATCCGTACTCCCATCGGGGTGTGCGTCCATACCGGCGATTTTAAAATCGACACTACCCCCGTTTCCGGCGGCATGATCGATCTTGCCCGTCTGGGCCAGCTGGGCAAGGACGGAGTCCTGGCCCTTCTGTGTGACTCCACCAATGTGGAGCGCCCCGGCTACACCAAGTCCGAGCGCAGTGTAGGCGCTTCCTTTGACGCCCTCTTTCGGGGCTGCGAGGAGCGGATCATTATTGCTACCTTTGCCTCCAATGTGGACCGAATCCAGCAGATCATCTCGGTGGCGGCCAAATACGGCCGTAAGGTAGCCATCACCGGCCGCAGCATGGAGAATGCGATCAAGGTCTCGACAGAACTGGGATACATGAGTATCCCGGCGGGGATTTTGGTTGACATAAGTCAAATTAAGGGCCTACCCAAAAATAAGGTTTGTGTGGTCACCACCGGCAGCCAGGGCGAGACTATGTCCGCCATGACCCGCATGGCGTTCAACACCCACCGGCAGATCGAGATCCAGGCCGGAGATCGGGTGATCTTCTCCGCCTCGGCCATCCCCGGAAACGAAAACGCCATCGGCAGCGTAGTCAACGAGCTTTACCGCAAGGGGGCCGAGGTGGTGGACGAGCGCCAGGGTGAGCTCCATGTGTCCGGCCATGCCTGCGCCGATGAGCTGAAGATCATCCACGCCCTCCTGAAGCCCCGGTTCTTTATCCCCGTTCACGGGGAGCAGCGGCATTTGAAGGTCCACTCCAAGCTGGCCCAGGAGATGGGAATGGATCCCCGAAATATTGTCATCTCCGACATTGGCAAGGTCATTGAAATAAGCCACAATGCCGCCCGTGTCAATGGGACCGTCCCCGCGGGCCGGGTCTTTGTGGACGGCTATGGCGTAGGCGATGTGGGAGCCGTGGTCCTTCGGGACCGGAAACATCTGGCCGAGGACGGCATGATCGTAGTGGTTTGTTCCGTCTCTGCCGATGACGGCGGGCTTCTCTCCGGGCCCGACATTATCACCCGGGGCTTTATCTATGTCAAAGAGTCCGAGGGCCTGATGGAGGAGTTGAAAACGGTGGCGCTGGAAAGCCTGGAAAAGAGTCAACGGGCCAACCGTTGGGATTGGAACGCCATCAAGGGTGACATTCGGGATGATTTGAGCGCCTATCTTTTCAAAAAGACCAAGCGCAATCCCATGATCCTCCCCGTTATTATGGAAGTGTAATAAAAAGGCGCGCCGTGGTATTTCTTTCCGCAGCGCGCTTTTTTCTATTGCTCTCCGGAAAAAAATAGAGTAAGATAGGCACATATATCACTCCTTTGGGAGGGCGTCGACATGAATGATTGGAATCGTCAAAGCCATACCGGGGACGACCCCTGGGATCTGTCGTCAAAGACGGGGGAGGGGAGGATCTCTGCTCCGGAATACAATGCGTCTCAACCCATCGCCCAGGGGCCGGAGGCCTCCGGAGGCTATGGGAGGGGAGGCCTGGGCGCCCTTTTGGGAGCCCTTGTGGGCGCGCTGCCAACCCTTGCTACAGGCTATTTTGGCTTTGTCTCAGGTTGGCTGGCCCTGCTGATCCCCTTTGCGGCCCGAAAGGGCTATCGGCTGCTCCGCGGAGCCCGGAGAGGGAGCTACGCCTTTGCCGTCATCCTGGCCTGCTCCCTGGTCGTCTCCACGGGGCTCTCCCTCTTTCTGACCTTCCCCTACGGGGTCATGGCGGAGCCGGTCTTTTTCCTCCTGCCCATCCTCTTCAGCCTTTTCGGCGCCCTGGCCTGCCGCCGGGGGCTTGAAAGTTATGTAAACCCGGAGCGGATGGAGGTCCTGGCCCAGCAGGCCCAGCAGGAGAACCGGGAGATCGGGGGGAGGGGGGAACTCTACACGGCCAAGCAGCAGTGGGTCAGGCCCTTGAAAGCAAGCGTGCTGCTGGCCATGTTTCCGGAGCTTGCCCTGGCGGTCCTGCTCCTGATCCTGGGGATCCCGGAGGATTCCATGATCCTGATCTTTGCCTCCCTGGGAGCTATAATAGCGGTTTTTGCCATCATTTTCTGCCTGATCTTTCCTGTCCTGGGCCTTCTTCAGCCCGGAGTGATGGTCTACATCCGCTCCGAGACCGGGAAGCTGTGGCGGGTGGCCCTGGCCCAGGTCAACAGCCAGGAGCCCTACCGGTTTACCCACAAGAGCGGGGCCTTTCGGGTCCTGACCTGGGAGCGGCTGGACCAGGCTGAACGGGAGCTGGCCAAGGCCAATATCCGCCGGGCCATGGCCGACATAGAGCGGGGGAGTATCCTTCCCGGCAGCTTTCTCCACATGGCCCTGACCCCTTTGGAGGGCCTGGAGGTGCGGAAGGAGAACAGGTGGCGCTGGAAGGTGCGTTTCCGGAACGGCGAGGGAAAAAGTAGAACTGCCTCCATTCCCAAGGCCTACCCCGGCCTGAGCCTGATCCCCGGCACGCCGGGTCTCAGCGGTCCCATGCCCTTCCGCTGGGGTCTGGTGCTGGGCGCCGTTGCCCTTACAATGGCCTTCGCCTTGGCGGGGGGTATGGTGGGCGTGCAGATGGAGGGTCCCGCTCAGCCTGTCCGGCACACCAGGGCGGCGGTTTCCACGCAGATCCAGATATGAAAAGCACACCCTCGGATTTAAGCCCGGGGGGCGTCTTTGTGTTCAGAGCCGCCTTTCCAGGATCCCGTAGGAGAGGGAGAAGGCCAGGGAGTAAAAAATGATGACGACAAACAGGGCCCAGAAGGCGTGAACGGAGAAGGGGAGGAGCACAAACAGGGCTCCGGCGGCAGAAAAAAAGGTCACCACTCCCGCCATCTGAAAGGCGGAGCGGACAACGGTCCGTTCCCGCTCATCGGTCTCCTTGATCCTGGCCCTCCTTTGGGCTTGGGGGTGTCTCAGCAGGTATTGGACCCGGCAGAGCAGGATGACCGCCCCGGCAGTGATGCCGCCGGCAGCGCCCAGATAAAAGCCCTGGGCATAGTCGGACAGGGAGCTGCCGGGGACCAGCAGGAAATAGCAGGCAAAACCGATAAGTCCCACACCCAGAAAGGCCAGGGCGGCCAAGCGGCGCAGCTTCAGGGATTTTTCGAAGTCATCGTCACAGAGGATCAGCTTCATCAACATTCAGGATCCCTCCTCAAATAGGAATATCTCTTCGATGGTCAGACCAAAGTATCGGGCAATTTTGTGGGCCAGCAGGAGGGAGGCGTTATACCGCCCGCTCTCCAGAGAGATGATGGTCTGCCGCGTCACCTCCAGGCTGTCGGCCAGCTCCGCCTGGGAGATGTGCCGCTGCTTTCGCAGCTGGGCGATGCGGTTGGTCACGGCGACGCCTCCTTTCTGATTACATGTAAAGCGAACTTTACATTTGAGAGGATATCACATCTATCCTGGAATGTCAAGTTCCCTTTACATATTTTGTGTAAAAATGAGGGGAACCTTTCTCTGATGAAAAAGGACCACGGCCAACTGGCCGTGGTCCTTTTTATATTGTGGATCTCTTACTTGTGGGGTACCTTCCAGATGTTCTGGGCGTACTCGGCCACCGAGCGGTCGGCGGCAAAGATACCGGAACGGGCAATGTTGATAAGGCTCATCCGGTTCCAGGCGGTGGGGTCCTGATAGACCTTGCCCGCCAACTCCTGGGCCGCCCGGTAGCTCTCAAAGTCGGCCAGCAGGAAATACTGGTCGGCGGGGCCGCCGGAGCCAAAGAGCAGGTTTTTAGCCAGCTCGGCATAACTCACATGGTCGTCAAATCCGGCGGAGAGCTGGTCAATGACCGCTTTCAGAACGGGATTCTGGATATAATACTCATGAGGGTTGTAACCCCGGCGCAGCATCTCCTGGACTTCGTCAGCCTTGAGTCCGAAGAGGAAGATGTTCTCATCCCCCAGTACCTGGTGCATTTCCACATTGGCGCCGTCCAGGGTGCCGATGGTCACCGCGCCGTTCATCATGAACTTCATATTACCTGTACCGCTGGCCTCTTTGCCAGCGGTGGAGATCTGCTCGGAAAGCTCGCTGGCGGGCATGAGCATCTCAGCCATGGACACCCGGTAGTTCTCCAGGAAAAAGACCTGGAGCTTATCCTTGCAGACGGGGTCACTGTTGATGGTGCGGGACAGAGAGTTGATGAGATGAATGATGTCCTTGGCCACTACATAGCTGGGAGCGGCCTTGGCCCCAAAGAGGTAGGTGCGGGGAGTCATATCGAAGTGGGGATCCTCATGAAGCCGCTGCCACAGGTAGATGATGTGGAGCACATTGAGAAGCTGTCGCTTATACTCATGGAGCCGCTTGACCTGGACGTCAAACAGGGCGTCGGTGTTGAGGGTGATACCGCTCTCCCGCTTGGCCCAGGCGGCAAAGCGGAGCTTGTTCTCATGCTTGATGGTTCCCAGCCGGGCCAGGACCGAGGTGTCTCCGGTGAATTTTTCCAGGCAGGACAGGGCCTGGGGCTGGAGCAAATACTTGTCCCCACCGCAGCATTCCTTGATGAGGGAGTCCAACTGGGGATTTACCTCGGAAAGCCAACGGCGGTGGTCTACGCCGTTGGTCACGTTCTGGAACTTCTTGGGGAACATCTGGTAGGCATCATGGAACACATCGGCCTTCAGAATGTCAGAGTGGAGAGCGGATACTCCGTTGACCGCGGAGCAGGCGCATACGCAAAGGTTGGCCATACGAACCTGACCGCCCCAGAGGATGGCCATTTTCTCCACCTTGCTCATGTCCCCGTGGAAGAAGGACACAAGCTGGTCCTGGTAGCGGCCGGAGATCTCCAGGATGATCTGCCATACCCGGGGGAGAAGCTCCTGGACCAGGTCCTGGGGCCAGCGCTCCAGAGCCTCGGCCAGAACAGTGTGATTGGTATAGCAGACGCTGCGGCTGACAATGAACCAGGCGTCGTCCCAGGAATAGCCCTCCTGGTCCAGCAGGATCCGCATCAGCTCGGGAATAATGAGAGTGGGATGGGTATCGTTGATCTGGAACACGTGTTTTTCATGGAAATTGCGCAGCGTGCCATACTCTGCTTTGTGCTTGCGGCACACGGATTGGATGGTGGCAGAGGAGAGGAAATACTGCTGCTTGAGCCGGAGGGATTTGCCCTCCCGGTGGTTGTCGGCGGGGTAGAGCTGTTTGGAGATGATCTCGGCATTGGCCTTTTTCTCCAGAGCCTTCAGATATTCTCCGCGGTTGAAGAAACTGAGGTCTACCGGCTCGGGGCTCTGGGCTTCCCAGAGACGGAGGACGTTGGCGTGCCTGGTGCCGTAGCCGGCGATCTCCATGTCCCGGGGGACCGCCAGCACACAGGTGCAGCCGGTCTGTTTGACGCCATGAGAGCCATCGGGGTACCATACGTCTTCTACGGTGCCGCCGAAGCGGACCTCCTCGGCCTCGTCCATGTGGGTGATGAGCCAGGATCCGCCCTTATCCAACCAGTTGTCGGGAAGCTCCTCCTGTTTGCCGTCGATGATCTTCTGCTTGAAGATCCCCAGTTCGTAGCAGATGGAGTAGCCGGTAAAGGGCAGCTCCAGAGTGGTAGCGGCGTCCAGATAGCAGGCGGCCAGACGGCCCAGGCCGCCGTTGCCCAGTCCCGCGTCGGGCTCCTCCTCAAACAGGTCGGCGGCGGAAAAGCCCAGAGCCTCTACGGCCTCGGTAAGGGTCTTTTCCAGACCCAGGTTGTAGGCGTTTTTCCGCAGAGACCGGCCCATGAGAAACTCCATGGACAGGTAGTGGACCTGGCGGGAGTGCTTCTCCTGGATCTTGCTGGAGGATTCAAGCTGCCGGGCAGAGATGATGTCCCGGATGACCATGGCGCAAGCCTGGAACATCTGCTGGGAGGTGGCGTCCTCCACATCACGGCCAAAATTCCGCTGCAGCTTGCCAATGATCAGGTCCATCATGTCCTTCTTGGTGTATTTTTTCAAAAATGTCACTCCATTCCAAGATATCAAATGGCAAAGGAATATATCACAAGCCTAAATATAGTATCATAATAATCTTCGCCTGTCAAACCTTTGGGAGTGGGGAAAAGAAGCTGAAAAAGGGATGCGAACAGCCAATCAGGAAATATTGCTCTCCGGATGGGCCGGGATGTTGTCCAAGCGGTCATGGACATATTGGACAAATAGCTTCACGGCCGGATTATCCAGTTTATTTTTGGGGACAAAGATCCTCTGGCAGAGGTAGTCCTCAAAATCCTCAAAGTCCACTCGACATATGGGGAATTTTTTATAAAAATCCCCGGCATGAAAGCTGACAGCGAGGCCCTTTACAATGAGATCCATGGTAAGATTCCGGTCCGCTACGGTCAAAATGTTCTGGGGAGTGATCCCCAGCCGGCCGCACCAGTCCCGCAGGATCTCCTGGGTGTTGGAGAAGGAGATGTTGAGAAGGTTTTCCCCCTTCAGTTCCCGGAAATAGATGGTTTTCCGCCCGGCAAAGGGGTGGGTCTGCCCAACGATGAGAAAGAGACGGTGGCTACGGGAGTAGATACACTCATAGCCTTCCAGCTCCCGGCTGGAGGAGCAAAGACCTATACTGTCATTGGTGGTTCGCAGGATCTGGTTACACTCATCATCGGAGTAACTGAAAAAGTGGATGTGGATCTCGGGGTGGAGGCGCATAAAGTCGGTAAAGAAGCAGGGAGGAAGGACATCACATTTTCCCATGGCCATCCGGATGGTCATGGTCATCGTATTCCGGGATCGCAGCTCCTCCAGGCCGGTGAGGATATCCTTGTGCTGCTTTACATAGGGCCCGGACTGAGTGTAGAGATATTGACCATAGACCGTGGGGGCGAGACCGATGGCGGTTTGTTCAAAAAGAGGAACTCCCAATTCGCTTTCCAGTTGATGGACAGCCTTATTGATCCCCTGGGGAGAGATAAAAATACTCTCCGCTGCTTTGGTAAAGCTGCGCCTTTCATAGACGGCGCGAAAATAGGATAGCTGGCGGTTATCCACAGGAAGTCCCTCCTTTTCCGAGTTGCCTTAATTTTAACAAATAAAGTTTTAAAAAGCCATAGAGAGAAGAGAAAAGAGAGTGGGATCTCATCAACAACTATTTGCAAAGATTGAAACTCTTCGCTTATTCCGGACGGCCTGAAAAGAGTGGTATGATTCTATTACCATCATTGGGGCTGAGCAGCCCTGAAAAGAGAGGAGAGGTTATATGAAAAAACGTCTTACCGCCATGGCGCTGGCCCTTGCCATGGTTCTGGGCACGGTGGTCATGGCCGCCGGCACAGAGAAGAACATCACCGTCACACCCATGAGCCTGAGTATTAACGGCCAGACCGTCACCCCCACCAAGTCCAACGGGGATGCCGCCGAGGTGTTCGCCTACAACGGCGCCACCTATGTTCCCCTGCGCTACCTAAGCGAGTTGCTGGGACTTCAGGTGGAGTGGGACAAGAACGAGCCCGGCACCGCCAAGGTCACCGGCAACGTCACCCTGCCTTCCGGCGGGGATGGGACTTACACCGGCACCGCCTCCGGGTTCGGCGGCGAGGTGAAGGCCGTTGTCACCGTGGTGGGGGGCAGGATCACCGCCTGCACCCTCACTGGGGACAAGGAGACTCCTGCTATCGGCGGGGCCGCCCTGCCAAAGCTCCAGGCCAAGGTCCTGGCCGCAGGTAGCACAGAGATCGACGGCGTGGCCGGAGCCACCATGACCTCCAACGCCGTCAAGGCCGCTGTGGCTGCCGCTCTGGCCCAGGCCACCGGGGATGCCGCTGTTGCCGTGAAAATGAAGCCCGGAACCTATGAAGGCAGCGGGGCCGGCTTCCGGGGCGGCCACACCATTGATGTCTCCGTGAAGGTCAGCGAGACGGAGATCCTGTCCATTGAGGTGGATCACGATACGGTGGCGGATACGATCGGTATTTTCCAGAGTGCGGAGGAGAATCTGATTCCCCGGATCCTTGAACATCAGAGCGTGAGTGTGGACGCCATCACCGGCGCCACCTCCTCCAGCAACGGGATCAAGCTGGCGGTGACCGATGCCATTAAGGAGGCTCTGGCTGCCGGGGGCTCCTCTGAGAATGCCATAACCGCTTTCCAAAAGATACCCGCCAAGAAGAACGTCACAGAGGAGATTGATGTGGACGTTCTGGTGGTAGGTCTGGGCGCCGCCGGAACCACTGCCGCTGTCCGGGCCGCCGAGCTTCAGCACGCGAAGGATCCCGCCAATGTCAGTGTGCTGGCTATCGACACCGCCGGCCGGTATGGTGGCATGGCCTCCCTTACTATGGATGTTTTTTCCGTGAACCCTCCCAGATTCAAGACGGAATATAACGAAGGCAAGGACTACTGTGATGCCGATGAGCTTGTTCAGAATTGGATCGAATACTGTGAGGGGGATGCCCGGGAGAACATCGTCCGCAAGTTTGTGGCTGAGTGCGGCGAGGTGCTGGACTATCTGGTCTTTGATCGGGGATTGAAATTGTCCACCACGCCCGTTTCCGGACTGGCTGAAGAGGATTTTCGGGTAGTCTGCTATCGCTACGCCGACTTTGAAAAAGGCCTGACCATCCGCCGCCAGGGCACTCTGGCTTTTTACGACGGGATGATGGACGCCTTCACCTCCCTGGGTGGAAAGTATATGCTGGAGACCACCGGCTATGAGCTCATCTATGACGAGGCGGCCAATAAGGTCATTGGCTGCAAGGCCCGGAACAATGCGGATGGGACCGAGTACGTCATCCACGCCGACTCTGTGATCACCGCTACCGGCGGCTTTGGAGGCAATGGGGAGATGGAGGAGCAGTATCTTGGAAACGACTACTATCCCCTCAAGGGTGCCTGGGAAATGGTGGGCATGAAGCAGAATAAGGGCCAGATGATCGCCTCCGCCATTGACATCGGAGCTGGCACTTACAACATTGATATGTGTCCCATGGTGCATATGTCCGGTTCCGCTGGCTTCCTGACCAATTTTGAGTACCATGAGACGGAGCAGTATAACGCCCAAACCAACCAGAATACTGTCTGGACCGAGGGAGATATCCCCATGTATATGGGCCTGCAGGCCAATACCCTGGCAGTGGGGAAGGATGGCCGCCGTTTCAGTCCCGAGACCGGGATCCAGATGCTCAACTCCTGGCAGTCTGGGCCAAACTATTACAGTATTTACAGCAATGACAAGGTCCAGTCTCTGAAGCAAAACGGCTTTGATTACCCCACCGCAGGGGTGGCGGCCAACAATCTGGGCGCCTGCGGTCCCATTCCGAACAAGATGCCACTGGAGAAGATCGAGGAGGTCCTGGATGCCGGCATAGAGGCGGGCTTTGTCTTCAAGGCTGATACTCTGGAGGAGCTGGCCTCCCAGTTGGGGATGGAGTCCGCTGTCCTCAAAAACACGGTGGAGACCTACAACGGATACTGCGCCAAGGGTGTGGATGAGGAGATGGGCAAGGATCCCCAATATTTGGAAGCCATTGGCGGTGGCCCCTATTATGCCATCAAGATGGCGTCCTACTGCTATTCCACCTCCGGTGCGCTGGATGTAAACGAACGGATGGAGGTTTTGAAGACCGATGGTAAGACCCCCATTGCCGGCCTTTACGCCACCGGCCTTGACTCCATGGGTGTGATGATGACCAACAAGAAGGCCTATGTGAGCTATGGCGGTGTGGCGGAAGGGTATGCCTATACCTCCGGCTATTGGGCTGCCGGCAATGCGGTGGAGTACGCCGCCCAGCAGTAAAGCAAAGGCAGCGACAGTAAAAATAAAAAACAGATGGTCGCCCTCAGGCGGCCATCTGTTTTTTATGTGCTGCAAAGGAAAAACGGGTTACTTCCCCGTGACCCAGCCGTAGACCTCCGCATACTGTCCCGCGGAGTGATCCCAGGAGAAGTCCGCCGTCATGGCGTTCTGCTGAAGCTTCTTCCAGGCTTTGGGATCGTTTTTGTAGAGCTCCACAGCCTGGCTCAGGACCCACATCATATCCCCCTTCTCGATGTTGGCGAAGGAGAAGCCGGTGCCCTCCCCGGTAAACTCGTTCCAGGGCTGGACGCTGTCCCGAAGGCCGCCGGTCTCCCGTACCACGGGCAGAGTGCCGTAACGCATGGCGATCATCTGGCTTAGGCCGCAGGGCTCTGCCACCGAGGGCATAAGGAACAGGTCGGCGCCGGAATAGATGGCGTTGGAAAAGGCGTCGGAATACATGATCTGGGCGGAGAAGCGGCCGGGATACTGCCAGGCGGCGTTGCGGAAAGCCTCCTCATACCGCCACTCGCCGGTACCTAGGACCACCACCTGAGCGCCCGTACCCATAATATCGTGAATGGCGTCCACCACCAAGTCAAAGCCCTTGTGACTTACCAGGCGGGAGACGCAGCCGATAACGGGAGCGTCGGGATTGCGCTCCAGCCCCGCCATCTCCTGAAGGGCGGCCTTGCAGTCCTTTTTGCCCTTGAGCTGCTTGGCGTTGTATGCCTTGGGAAGACGCTTGTCGTGCCAGGGGTCATAGCGCTCTACATCGATACCGTTCAAAATACCGCGGATCTTGTGCGCGTTGTTGGCGACCACCCCGGCAAGGCCATGGGCGTAAAAGTCATAGCGCAGCTCTTCGGCATAGGTGGGGGAGACGGTGGTCACATAGTCGGAGGCACAGATGGCACCCTTCATCAGATTGATGTCGCCGAAGTAGGCCAGCATCCCCTCGTTGAAATAGCCGTTGGACAAGCCGAATAGGTCCACCAGCAGATCCCGGCCATAGCGGCCCTGATATTCGATGTTGTGGATGGTGAACACACTTTTGGCATTCTGGAGCTCGGGGACCCGGGTGCGCTCCTCCAGAAGATAGATGGGCACCAGGGCGGTCTGCCAGTCGTTGCAGTGGATCACGTCAGGCCAAAAGCCTACGTGACCAGGCGTTTCAATGACGGCGCGGGAGAAAAAGGCATACCGTTCAGCATCATCAAAGTGACCGTACACGTCCCAACGCTTGAAGTAATACTCATTGTCTATGAAATAATAGGTGACCCCGTCCTTTTGAAGCTCAAACAGGCCGCAGTAGGGGGTACGCCAAGCGAGATGGACGTTATAATTCTGGAGGTAGGTCATCTGGTCCCGCCACTCCTGGCCCACTCGCTCATAGAGAGGAAGGATGACCCGTACATCATGGCCCATCCGGACCAGAGCCTGGGGCAGAGATCCGGCCACGTCGGCGAGACCGCCGGTCTTGATAAAGGGGGCAACTTCGGAAGAGGCAAAGAGGATATTCATAAAGGGCTCCTTTCAAAAAGGGGACTATCAAGCCACGTGGTTCTCAGACGATCTCGTCCTTGGCGATGACCAGGGGGTAGGTACCATGGCCCATAAGGGTACGACCGGGGCAGACCCGGACGTTCTTATCCGCGATGGCATAGCGGAGAGCGGCGCCCTCCTGCACCGTGGAACGCTGGAGCAGGATGCAGTTTTCCACCACCGCGCCCTTTTCCACATGGACGCCGCGGGCCAGGATGGAGTTGATGACGGTACCCTCCACGCGGCAGCCGTCGGAGACCAGGGAGTTGACGATCTTAGCGTCGGGGGCATAGTAGGTGGAGGGGTTGGACTGATCCTTGGTCTTGATGGGACGGTCCATACGGAACAGGTCCGCGCGGACCTTGGGATCGAGCAGCTCCATACTGCAGTGGAAATAGCCGCCTACCTTCAGTACCCGGGTGGCCCAGCCGTTGAAGTCAAAGACCCGGATATCCAGCCCGTCGCCAAGTCCGGGGAGCAGGACGCCCTGGCTGAAGGAGTATACGTCATGGGCGGCGCACTTGTCCACCAGAGCCATCAGGAGAGATTTGGACAGGATGTAGGTCTCCAGAGATGCTTTGCCCTTGGCTGTGGAGGGGTGGACGAAGATATCGGTGACGTGATTGCCCTCATCCACCGTCATGTATGTGGTCAAACGGGGGTCGGCGCCGGTATTGGGAACACAGATGGCGGTGATATCCGCGCCGCTCTTCAAGTGTTGCTCAAAGGCATCGTCAATGGGCAGATTGGCGGCCAGATCGCCGGTGGTAAGCAAAACGTAGTCCTGACGAATGCCCTGAAGGTAGGAGTATATGCCGGCCAGCGCATCCATCCGGCCGCGATATTGGCTGTTGGGGTGCTTGCCTGCAAAGCCAAAGGGGGGCAGGATACGAAGACCGCCGTGCTTACGGCTCAAGTCCCAGTCCTTGCCAGAGCCCACATGGTCCAGAAG
Organism: uncultured Pseudoflavonifractor sp.; assembly: GCA_947577065.1. GTDB lineage: Bacteria > Bacillota > Clostridia > Oscillospirales > Oscillospiraceae > Vermiculatibacterium. The sequence continues at coordinate 109,907 of CANPTT010000001.1, read as the reverse complement.
GGACTGGTAAGAGGTGTGGACGATGATGCCCACATCGGTGACCCCGGCATTGACCAGGTTGGAAAGGGCAAAGTCGATCACCCGATACCGTCCGCCAAAGGGGACGGAGCAGGAGTTGCGCTGCTGGACCAGCTCCCGAAGCTCGGGGCTCTGCTTATAGGCAAAAATGATTCCGTGAAGGTCGTTCATGCTTTCGCCCCCTTCTTCACATTCTTGGTGACCATGGCGGCGGGGGATACGGTGGCGCCGTCGCCCACAGTCAGGTCCTGGGCAACTACGGCGATGCCCCAGTCCTCGCTTTTGGTCTTCTTGCCGCCTACGTGGGCCTTCTCTCCGATGGTGGCCCGTTCCGCTACAATGGCGTACTCCACTACCGCGCCCTTCTTTACGACTGCGCCGGGCATGAGGATGGAGTAACGGACAGTGGCGCCTTCCTCCACCGTGACCGAGTGGAACAACACCGAATTTTCCACCTTGCCATAGATCTCATCGCCGCTGGTGGTGATGGAGTGCTTGATGGCGGCCTTTTCCCCGGAATACTGGGGGGGACGGATGGCGCTGCGGGCGTAGATGGTCCAGTCGGGATCGTAGAGATCAAAGCCCGATTCGGCGGGGTCCAGCAGATCCATGTTGGCGTCCCAGAGAGAGTCGATGGTGCCCACGTCCTTCCAGTAACCCTTAAAACGGTAGGCGGTCATGATCTCTCCGGCGTTCAGCATGGCGGGGATGATGTTCTTGCCAAAGTCGTTGGCGCTCTTCTCGTCCTTTTCGTCGGCGATCAGATATTCCCGCAGCTTGCTCCAGGTGAAGATGTAAATGCCCATGGACGCAAGATTGCTCTTGGGCTTTTTGGGCTTCTCCTCAAACTCATAGATGTTGTCGTCCGTGTCCACGTTCATGATGCCAAACCGGGGAGCCTCCTCCATGGGGACCTCCATCACCGAGATGGTGCAGGCGGCATTCATCTCCTTGTGGCGGTCCAGCATCTTGGAGTAGTCCATCTTATAGATGTGGTCGCCTGAGAGGATCAGAACATACTCGGGGTCATACTGCTCGATAAAACTCAGATTCTGATAGATGGCGTTGGCTGTGCCCTTGTACCAGGTGCCCTTCTCATCCTCTCTGACATAAGGGGGGAGGATGTGGACGCCCCCGTCCATCACGTCCAGGTCCCAAGGCTGGCCCGAGCCTATGTAGGAGTTGAGCTCCAAAGGCTTATACTGGGTCAGCACGCCCACGGTATCGATACCGGAGTTGACGCAGTTGGAGAGGGGAAAATCAATAATGCGGTATTTCCCCCCAAAGGGGACTGCCGGCTTGGCCACCGAACTTGTCAGAGCCTTGAGCCGACTGCCCTGGCCGCCGGCCAGGAGCATGGCTACACATTCCTTTTTCATCAAATCACCTCGTCTTTGATAGGGACCCTTGTGGAGGGTGCGGGGAATATAACAAGCAGGCCGGATTGGGGCCTGGATTGCCCAAAGGAGAGCGAAAGCGTAAAAGCAAAAAGAACGATTTGACTCGCCGTGGTCAAAAGCGACCGGTTCCGGCCTCCACGGTAAATATCGGACTTTTATTTTTTGGCGGTCTTCTTGGACACGGCCGCCTTCTTTTCCACCGCCTTTTTCGGGGGGGCGGCTTTCTTTGCCGGGGCCTTTCGGGCGCAACGGTAGATCACACCGGACATGGGAGGCAGATCGATGACGATGGACTGCTCCTGCCCGTGACAGGCCACCTTTTCCGTGGAGAGCTGGCCCTTGTCTCCCAACCCCGCGCCGCCAAACTCCTTGTCGTCGGAGTTGAGGAGCAGGGCGTATTTGCCCGCCGCAGGAACTCCGACCCGATAACCCTGGTGATGAACAGGGGAAAAGTTGCACACTACGACCAGAAAATCCCCTTTCCGATCCTTGCGGAGGAAAGCCACGGTGTTGGCGTTGGCGTCGTCGGCCTCCAGCCACTGGAAGCCTTCCCAACTGAAGTCGATCTCCCACAGCTCACCGCGCTGGAGATAGAGGTTGTTGGCAGCCTGGAAGAAAGCCTTCATATCCCGGTTTTCCTGATTTTCCTCTATGAGGTGCCAATCCAGGGAGTGTTCGTAGTGCCACTCATTCCACTGGCCGAACTCACTGCCCATCATCATCAGCTTTTTGCCCGGATGGGTGAGCATGTAGGTATAGAAGGCCCGGACTCCCGCAAACTTGTCCTTATACTCCCCAGGGATCTTATTCAGCAGGGAGCCCTTCATATGCACCACCTCATCGTGGCTCATGGGAAGGATAAAGTTTTCCGAGAAGGCGTACATAAAGGAGAAGGTCAGGTCCTTGTGATTGAATTGGCGGAAATAGGGATCCAGCTTGATGTAGTGGGACACGTCGTTCATCCAGCCCATGTTCCATTTAAGGTTAAAGCCCAATCCTCCCTCGCTCACTGGAGCGGTGACCAAGGGCCAGGCGGTGGATTCCTCTGCGATCATCAGCACGTCCGGGTGGGCGGAGAATACGGAGGAGTTCAGGTGCTGGAGGAAACTGACGGCCTCCAGATTCTCATGGCCGCCGTGGATGTTGGGGACCCAGTCGCCTCCCTGGCGGTTGTAATCTAAGTACAGCATGGAGGCCACCGCGTCTACCCGCAGGCCGTCAATGTGATACTGCTCCAGCCAAAAGAGGGCGGAGGAGATGAGGAAGGAGCGGACTTCCCCCCGGCCATAATCAAAGACCATGGTCCCCCATTCCTTGTGCTCCCCCTTGCGCCAGTCCTGATATTCGTAACAGGGCTCCCCGTCAAAGTGGTAAAGACCAAAGCCGTCCCGGGGAAAATGGGAGGGGACCCAGTCCAAAATGACCCCGATCCCAGCCTGGTGAAGCTGGTCCACCAGGTACATGAAGTCCTGAGGAGTACCGAAGCGGCTGGTGGCGGCAAAGTAACCGGTACACTGGTACCCCCAGGACATGTCCAGGGGGTGCTCGGTGACGGGCATCAACTCCACATGGGTGAAGCCCATCTCTTTGATGTAGGGGACCAGATACTCTGCTATGTCCCGGTAGGAGAGAAACTCATCCTCTCCGGTCCGCCGCCAGGAGCCCAGGTGCATTTCGTAGATATTACAGGGGGCGGAGTAGACGGGGTTGCTTTTTCGCCACTCCAGCCATTTCTCATCTCCCCAGCTGTAGCCCTCCAGATCATAGACCTTGGAGCCGTTGCCCGGCCGGGTCTCAGCGTGGAAGGCAAAGGGATCGGCCTTGGCCAGGACCCGCCCGTCGGCGGTGTGGACAGCATACTTGTAGGTGTCGTAGGTTTGGAGCCCGGGGACAAAGCCCTCCCATACCCCGGAGCCAATGCTTTTCATAGGACAGGAGTCAGTGGCCCAAGCGTTGAAGTCGCCCATGATATGGACAGCTTTGGCGTGGGGGGCCCAAACCCGGAAGATCCGGCCGCCCTCGGCGGGATGACAGCCAAAGAAGTCCTGCAAATGGGTCGCGGAGCCCTGGACAAAGCGCTCCAACAGGGCGGCGGTATGGTTTTGCTCTTTTGTAGGCATAAGTATGACCTCCCGTGGATTTGGTAAAGTGGACAAAAGAGATCTTCCAGATTTTGGAAAATTATAAAATACACACAAAGAGAAAGAAAACATTTGCCTAATTTGTATAAATTATACAACCAAAAGGGACAAAGGTCAAGGACAGAATGGATAAGATATGAGGGAAAAGAAAATGGCGGACGGCCAATGTGGGCCGGAGAGGTGCAGAGGAGTCTGTTTTTTGAAAATTCTACCGGGTTTTGTTGATATTAGGCAAAAACAAAGAGAAAAGTTTGTCACAAATGACACTTGATGGGGAGGGGAGAAATCTGTTATAGCGACTTCACGGGGCGATAGCGAAAGCGCGTTACCTGTAAAAACAGGGTGTTAATGTAAATGCAAAACCTGGTTGTGTAGGACTATACACAACCAGGTTTTTTTGTCCCCGGAATTTTCTGACGATCCGTATGTTTTTGGGGGGTATGGCCATGTGGATCACCGGTATCCTAAATAACAGCGCCCTGATCGCTGTAGATGAAAAGCGGGAGGAAACGATCCTCATTGGAAAGGGGATATCCTTCCAGAGAAAGCCTGGGGAGGAGATCGATCCCTCCGTGGCGGATAAGCAGTTTACCCGGAACTCCGCAGTTTCCAGGGACCTTCTGGAGCTTTTTGAAAATGTTCCGGAGGAATACTTTGAGATGACCAACGTGATCGTCCGCTACGCCAACAAGAAGCTGAAGGGTGAGCTGGACAAAAGCATTTACCTTACCCTGTTTGACCATATCAACAGCGCAATGGTGCGCTATCGGGACGGACTGCATCTGGGCTTCGGTATGCTGGAGGAAATGCGCCTTCTCTACCCGGAGGAGTACAAGGTGGCCGAGTGGGCCCTGGAGTATATCAATGTGACCCTGAATATTGAGCTTCCCGAGGATGAGTGTGGTTTCATCGGGACCCATATCGTCCAGGCCCGGATCAACCAGGACATTCCCCGGATCAACAGGGTGATGAAGATCGTCAAAAGCCTTTCCGAGCTTGTGAAAGAGAAATATGCCGAGCGGTTTATCTTAGAGGGGATGCACTATTCCCGGTTCATCACCCATCTCAAATATTTTTCAGTCCGGTATCTGAATCACGACCAGATTCGGGACGACGAGCCCATCGCCTTCTCGGTGGATGAGGAGCTGACCGCCGCGGTGCAGGACTGCCTGACCGACATTGCGCAGATGATAGAGGAGAAATACGGCAGCAGAGTCACCGAGTATGAAAAGGATTATCTCAAGCTGCATTTGTGCCAGCTTTTGAAAAAGTGACCCGCCGGAAAGGAGAGCCTGAAATGATCGCACACATTGAAAAAGACCAATGTACCGGTTGTGGAAACTGTCTGGCTGCCTGTCCCGGGGGACTTCTGTCTCTGACCGGAGCGGAGGATGTGAACCGGCGGGGAGTACGCTACGCCGTCCTGTCCGACCCTTCCTCCTGCGTGGAGTGCGGACAGTGCGAGTTGATGTGTACCGCCGGCGCCATTCGATCCGGCAAGGAGGAGGGATCGGGCTATGCCCTGATCCGGAAGGAGGGGATCCCGCCCCATGGTGGCTGCTATCTGGGCACCCTGACAAAGGTGCTGGCCGATGCGGCCGTTCACCTGGGCATTGAGAAGGATATGGTGATTTTTGAGAAGGAGGCCTCCAATATCAATCTGGATGTGGAGACCCACAGCTATAACGACGACAGCTTTTACGCCGACGGTCTTGCCTACAAGGTGGAACATCCGGAAAAGCTGGTGATCCTGATCTGTGCCAGCAGCAAGGCAAGGTCCACCGCGCAGTTTGTGGAGCGCTACGCCGCCCTGCGGGATGAGACTGTGACCATCGTCAACACACTTAACTGGTTTGAGACCACAGAGATTCTGGAAGGGATCACTGCCGGTGGGTGCCATAACCTGGAGGAGTTGGCCCGGACGAGCAGCGCCTCCTTTCTGGCCCGGGCGGGGGTACGGACCCCTGGTGAGGTGAGGGAACTGGCCCGCTTTGTGGAGAAGGCCCTTCACAACCAGATGGCGGGCAAGCCCTTCTCCGTGGTGGAGATGCTTTTCCCGTGTCTTTACCGGGTGGGGGACCGTCCCCAGAGCCTGATGCCCTTTGAACAAGTTGACCGGATCAATGCCTGGTTCGACGCCTGCGTGGCTCCAGACTATGAGTACAAGGTGTACTTAGACCGTTGAAAGAGATCGATAAGGACGGGATCCGGAGCTCGTTCTTTGAGATAAACAGCAAAACCAAAATCAAATATTGATCCCTGTCTGAGAGGAGATATATCTATGAAAGAAATGGCTGAATTGTGTATCAGACATGTGGGAGGACCTCAGAATATCAAGTCGGTTTCCCACTGCGCCACCCGTCTGCGCCTGACCCTGGCGGACCAGAGTAAAATGGACGAGGCCGCTCTGCTGGACATTACCGGTGTGATGAAGGTTATGCAGGTGGGCACCCAAACCCAGATCATCGTGGGAAGCGATGCCCCTGAGCTTTACGGCGTAGTCAGTAAAATGGTGGACGCCGGGAAGGCGGAAGGGGCTGTACCCGACGACGAGTATACCGCCCAGGATAAGGGAGGCAGATGGACGCCCAAGGCCATGGTGGGCAAGTTCTTTGACGCTTGCAGCAGCATGTTTACGCCTTTGGTTCCCGCCTTTACCGCCGCCGGTCTGCTCAAGGCCGTCCTGGCTGTGTTGGTGGCCCTGAATCTGGTGACCAAGAGTGCCCAGGAGTATATCATCATCAATTATGTGTCTGATACGATCTTCAACTTTCTGCCCATCGTTCTGGGTGTGACCGCCGCTACTTACTTCAACTGCAACAAATTCATTGCGGCTGCCATCTGCGCCATGTTTGTTCATCCCACCTATACCGGCCTGGTAGCTGCCGGTGAGGCGGTAAAGTTCTTCGGTATTCCTGTGACCCTGTATAACTACTCTTCCACCGTGTTCCCCGCCATTCTGACCGTGTGGTTTATGAGCTATGTGGAGAGGTTTGCCAGAAAGGTCTCGCCCAAGGTGGTCAAGGCCATTATGGAGCCCATGCTGACCCTGCTCATCACCTTCCCGGTGGGTCTTCTGGCCCTGGGCCCCGTTGGCGCCGTGCTGGGCGATGCACTGATGAACGCCGTGGGCGCGCTGGAGCAGGTCGCCCCCTGGTTGGTGCCCACTGTGATCGGCGCCACCACGCCCTTTTTGGTGTTCGTGGGTATGCACCGGGCTGTGGGAACTCTGGAGACCATGCAGATCGCCCAGATGGGCAGCAGCGCCATTCTGGGCGTTGGCAATCTGGCCAGCAACATCGCCCAGGGTGCAGCTACTATTGTCCTCTCCATCAAATCTAAGGATGAGAAGGTAAAGCCTCTGGCCTTCTCCGCCGGAGTCACCGCTCTGTGCGGCATCACGGAGCCCGCTCTCTATGGTTTTATCTCCAAAAATAAAAAGTCCTTGATCGCCACGGTGATTGGCGGCGGCGTGGGCGGCTTCTATGCCGGTGTGACCCATGTGGTCCGTTTTGCCAAGGGAGCTCCGGGAATTCCGACCCTGCCCGTGTTTATTGATCTGAATAATCCCATGAATCTGATCAACGCGATCATCACAGCGGCTATTGGCTTTGTGGTAGCCTTTGCAGTCGCCATGATCTGGATCAAGCCGGAGGATGTCCGGTAAAAGCAGGATACATAGTCCGGAAACGAAACGGCGCCGCCCCATCCCGGACAGGGAGGGGGCGGCGCCGTATTGCTTCTGACTTTATTCCTTCCGCCGCCCGTCGTCCTCCGCCATGGACCGCTTGGGCCGGGCGTTGACCTTGTCGGCCCACTCGACGAGCCAGGGAGGGAGGGCCGTCAGTCCCTCCTCGGAGAGAGGGAAGGTTTTGGTCTCCTCCACCGTGGAGAACTCATAGGCCCAGGGCCCCTCCCACACCTCGGCGGTGAGGAAGCTGTCCGCCTCCTGCTCGGCCACCGTGGGAAGGATGCGGTAGCGCAGACGGCCCGCGCTGGCCGACCAGGGGTTTTTGTTCTGAAAGTGGGACAAAACGGGAAGGAAAAGCTCGGCCATAGAAAGGCTCCTTTCCAAAGTTTTTTATCAGTATACCATATAGAGGGAAAAAAGGGAACGGGGGGAAAATTTTTTCGTCTATAGCTGTAACCAATTCAGGAGAATTTCCCACTATCAGGGTGGAGGGGTTTTCTGGCGAAATGGGAGGTGAGGAGTTGGAGGATCGGGAGATCGTAGAAAAATTATTTTTTCGGGACGACACGGCGCTGGAGGAACTGGAAAAAAAGTACGGTTCCCGGCTCCTGAAACTGGCGGGGCGGTTCCTTCGAAGCCGGGAGGACGCCGAGGAGGCGGTAAGCGACGCCTGGCTCAGAGCTTGGAACACCATCCCGCCCAACCGTCCGGAGCATCTGTTTGCCTATCTGGCCAAGCTGTGCCGGTATGCCGCCCTGGAGAAGGTGGATTGGCTCACCGCGGGAAAACGGTCGGCGGTGGTGGTAGAGTTGACAGAGGAGCTTTCCCAATGTCTTCCGGATCCGGCTTTCGAGCGGGAGCGGGAAGGGCGGGAGATCGGGGAGGTTCTGGACGACTTTTTGGCGGGGCTGGACCGGGAGAAGCGTGTGATGTTCCTGCGGCGGTACTGGTATGGGGATCCCATCCGAGAGGTCGCCGCCCGGTGCGGCGTGGGGGAGAGCAGGGCGAAGACCACTCTGTTTCGACTGCGGAGGAAATTGAAGGATCATCTGGAAAAGGAGGGTATTTTTGTATGAGCGGAAAACATCTGTTATATGGTATAAATTATGTAAATCAAAGATATATCCAAGAGGCGGAAATATATGTGAAAAATGGATATATTTGCCCTTCATTTAAAAATTATGTAAACAAATGGAGGGGTGCCAGACCCTACTTCCACTGCTTCGCTGCCGCAGCTTGCCTGTGCCTAGCCCTGCTGGGGGTGTTCCGGTTGGGGCCGAACCCTGTGGCTCCCGGGCCGGATGGGCCCGGAGCGGCGGTTCCCCCGGTGAGCCGGGAGCCGACGGCCACTCAGACCCCGGCGGAGGTCTCCCAGGCCCCCGCTCAGGCGGACCCCCTCCAGAGCCCTGCCGGGCGGCAGGACACCATCAACTGGCGGTTTGTGGCGGTGAACGAGTCGGAGGGGTTGAGCGCCGACGCTACCCGGCTCTACATGGACCCCGCCCTCTATGAGGTGGAGCATTGGGATATGGACCAAGTGCGGGAATACTTCGGCTGGGAGCTGGCCCCCGCCTATATCCCGGAGGGGCTTACCGGGGGCGGCCAGGGGGTAGGGCTCACCGTCTACCGGGACAAAGCCTCCGGGGAACTCATCGAGGACCAGGCGGGCCGGGGCTTCTGGGTGGATTTCTACGAGGACGGTAGTCCGAAATCGGAGGATGACATCGTCATTCCCAAGGGGTTTACGGTGCGGGCCTCCAAGCTGGGGATCCTCCACTGTGCCCTGCTTCCCGTGGATGAGGAGCGGGTGACCCAGTTCGATCGGACCGAGGTGACCCTCACCCACGCCAGCCTGCCCTACGGGCCCTTTGACCCCACCCAGCGGGATCCCAGCGGCCTTTACAATATGCCCGCCGGGTATTATGACATCTATGTGGCCACCTTCACCCTGGACGGGGTGGAGTATGAGGTGGAGGCCCAGCGGATGGAGCTGGAGGAGCTCATTAAAATCGTGGCCTCTATCCTCTCCCCCCATGAGGATATCACCGTGGGAGTGGGCTGTGGGATGCCCTGAAAGAGCAAAAGGAAGGGCCGGGAGTTCCCGGCCCTTCCTTTTCATCAGTAGCGGTTCAGTGGGATCACGCTGTCATCCTGGCCCTTTTCAACGGCGTCAATGGTCAGATCGTAGCCAAATTTCTCGTCGATCTGAACATGGACCTTGTCTCCCGCTTTTCGGCCCAGCAGGGCCTTGCCCACAGGGGACTCCATGCTGATAAGGCCGTGAAGGGGGTCGGTGCGCATGGTGGTCACTACCTGATAGGTGGCCTTTTTGCCGTCTGCCATGGTGACGGTGATCTTGTCGTAAAGGGCGGCGCCATCCCCCTTGGGAGCCTCCTCCACGATATGGGCGGTACGGATCATATTTTGCAGATAACGAATGCGGCTCTCGTTTCGGTTTTTTTCCTGCTTTGCTGCTTTATATTCAAAGTTTTCAGACAGGTCCCCGAACGCCCGGGCGGTCTTGACCTCCTCCAGCAGCTTGGGACGCAGAACAGTGAGCCGGTGGGTCAGCTCCTGTTCCATAAGCTCAATGTCCTTTTTTGTCAAATCGTTATGCATATCTGATACCACGCTCCTATTTATCCACCACCGTAATGTTGGTGATGGTCTTTCCGTTGCCATTCTTGGGGCGGAGGATACCGGAGAGCATAGTGATTTTTTCCGGGAGCGTCCCCGCCAGCACAAGGCCGCTGGCGGCGGCGTGGGCGGCGTCGATCTTGCCGGAGTTGGTCACCGTGGCGGCGGCGTGGGAGGTGAGGGTATTGACTGTGCCGGCCAAGGAGAGCCCGGCATCCTTGGCGTTCGTCTCGATACTCAGGGTAGAGACGGAGCAGTCTTTCTCTACGGTGAGGTCCGCCTTGGGGGCGGAGACCGAGAGGGCCCCCACACTGCCGTTGCGGAGGATCACGGGGACGCCGCAGGCCACGGATACAGAGTCCATGTTCCCCTCCAGGATGACGGTGGGGTTTCCGTCGCTGACGCGAACGGAGGGAATGGCGGTTTCACTTTCATTTACCAGCCGAAGGGTCCCTTCGGAGATCTTGGCAAGGATGACTTCCCCCTCCAATTCACACTCGGATCGGATGTGGATAGACTTTTCCCCGCCGCCCCGGATGATGAGGTCGCCCTCCACCTTCACTCCGGAGAGGCTCACATCGCCGGTGGCCACTCCGGGGGTGAGAATAAGATTGCCGGTGACCGTCATGTTCTCCAGTTGGGCCCGCTTGGCGCAGATATACAGGTCCCCGGTCACGTCCTGGTCCCAGGTCCCCGGAATGGTCATGACGGCGCCGATCAGATTGTTCAGCAGTGTCACCGCCTGACACCGGGAGATGGGATCCTGGGGATCAAAATATCCCTCCCAGCCATGGACGGCCCCTATGTTGTAGAGAGCGCCCACGGCCCCCTCGGCCCAGGGGGCGATCTCCTCCGCATCCTGAAAGCTGATGTTGGCGGTCTGCTCCTGAATGCCCAGGGCCCGGCAGAGGATCACCGCCGCCTCTTGGCGGGTCACCGGATCCTTGGGGCGGACCATATTGTTGCCGTCCCCCTGGATGATGCCGGCGGAGTTGAGCCGGGACATGGTCTCGGCGTACCAGGTATCGGCAGGCACATCACTGAAGTGCTTGATCTCCACCAGGGGATAGCCCATGATCCGGTTCAGGAGGGTGGCAAATTCCGCCCGGGAGAGAAAATCATCGGGGCGGAAGGTCCCGGTGGCCGTATCGCCGGCGATGACCCCAAAGCTGTGCCATTTCTCAATGATGTCCTGTGCCCAATGGCCCTCGATATCGGGGAAGGAATGGATCTCTTCCTTTTCCTCCGCGTCAGGGAGGACGGTCTCCTCCTCATAGTCCGAGTCGTTGGGGGGGACGGTTCCTTCCTCACCGCTGGCAGGGATCGCAAGACCCAGCAGCAAAGTCAGACTCAAAGTCAAAGCGGCCAACCGTTTCATTTTTTCCACCTCTCTATAGTAATGGTCGCAAAGATCCCTTTGACACCGAGCCGCTTCGACTGGATCGGCGTCTGAAGATGATGTTAATTATACTTGAATGAGAGAGGAAAAGCAACAGGACGTTGCCGGAAGATCCCGGATTTCCGCAGTTCTATCCGGCATGAGGGAATAGATGTAAGAGGAAAAGTCAGTCATAATAGAAGACCGAAAAACAGAAAGTCCCATGTTATAAGGCTTTCCGCATATGACAAGTCCCGCTTTTCAAACTATTTTTCGAAAAGCGGGACTCATTCATTATGCAATAAGTGGGTAAAATCGATTTTCTTTCGAGATTACGCCCAAAACCAAATCGAAGCCCAGCGAAGCGGGTTCGATTTGGAAAGGAGGAGCAGCGCAATGAGCGCGCTCTGACTTTTGAAAAAAGTCGGAGCAAGCGATATGCAGCTTGCTCCGACGTGGTGCGGGTAACAGGACTCGAACCTGCACGCCGTGAAGCACGAGAACCTAAATCTCGCATGTCTACCAATTTCATCATACCCGCAGATACATGAACATTGTACCACGTTTTCCCACCTGCCGTCAATCCTCTCACCGGACGGACCGGCTTTTCATAAGATGGAATGACCGGGCATGGGCCCAGTCGATCTTAACTTTGACCGAAAAGGGTGTTTTTCATATGGAACAGACAGTCTGCCTCAGCGACCTGCATCCCGGCCAACGGGGAGTCGTGCGGGCGTTACATTCCACCGGCGCTATGCGTCGAAGACTTTTAGATATTGGACTTATTGAGGATACAGGGGTAGAGTGCCTGGGTCGCAGTCCCGGCGGAGATCCTGCCGCCTTTCTCATCCGGGGAGCCGTCATTGCCATCCGGGATCAGGATGGCCGGGACGTGCTCTTAAGGTCGGTGTAAGGGCGTGGGGCTCACCCATAGCTCCACCGGTTTGGGAGCGGTGGACAGTGCATTGGTGATACGCAGAGAGGAGCCCTCTGACCGGGTCATCGCGTTGGCGGGGAATCCTAATGTAGGAAAGTCCACTCTATTCAACGCTTTGACCGGCTTAAACCAGCATACAGGAAATTGGCCGGGAAAGACAGTGACCAACGCGCAGGGGCGCTGTCAAAAGGGGGGGCAGGGCTATGTGTTGGTAGATCTGCCGGGAACGTATTCCCTTATGGCCCACTCTGCCGAGGAGGAGGTAGCCCGAAACTTTATCTGTTTTGGAGAGCCTGACGCGGTGGCGGTGGTTTGCGACGCCACCTGTCTGGAGCGAAATCTAAATCTGGTCCTACAGACGATGGAGCTTTGCCCCAAGGTGGTGGTCTGCGTCAATTTAATGGACGAGGCAAAGCGAAAGGGGATCCGTATTGATCTGAAGCTGCTTTCCGAACGGCTGGGGGTCCCGGTGGTGGGGACGGTAGCCCGGAAAAGGCGGACCCTGGATGCGTTCCTCTCCGCCCTGGAGGAGACGATGGAACGACAGGCGTCTGCCCCGTTCACGGTCCGATATCCTCGGCGGATAGAGCAGGCCATCGACGCTCTTGTGCCTCTGTTTCCGGAGGGGTGGGATCAAAGACTGAACCCGCGCTGGCTGGCCATCAAGCTACTGGAGGGAAATGAGGATCTGCTTCGGGAGGCGGAAGCTTATCTGGGAGCAAGTCTGGCGGAGAACGAATACTTGATGGAGGCGGCACGGATCCAGCGGGAGGTTCTGACTCAGTGGGGCTTTGGAGGGGAACGCTTTCAGGATTTTCTGGTATCTGCGCTGGTGACCGCGGCGGAGCGACTTTGCCGGGGGGTGGTGGAGCAGGAGGGCAGCTACAGCTCCGTTGACAGGCGGCTGGACCGCATCCTCACCAGCAGGCGGACAGGATACCCGGTTATGGTAGCGCTGGTAGCGCTGGTTTTTTGGCTTACCATCGTGGGGGCGAATTATCCCTCACAGCTGTTGTCACAGGCTCTTTTCTGGCTTCAGGACCGGCTTACTGAGCTGTTTACTTACCTCCGCGCCCCCAACTGGCTCCATGGAGCTTTGGTGCTGGGGGTCTATCGGGTCCTGGCCTGGGTAGTCAGTGTGATGCTGCCCCCGATGGCAATCTTCTTTCCCCTGTTTACGTTGTTGGAGGATGCCGGATATCTGCCCCGAATCGCCTATAACCTGGATAAACCTTTTAAGGCGTGCAACGCCTGTGGAAAACAGGCTCTTACCATGTGTATGGGAAAAAAGAGAAATCAATTTTGGAATGGACAAGCCTGGTCGACCCCGACAATTCAAGCCTTACTTGGAGATGAAAAAATGGACTTTGATTATTATTACGGCAAGGAAAGCAGCCAGTTTTCCTTTTACAGAATCCCGAGGCAGCTTATCACAGGTATGGAGTTCAGGCATTTGACCACTGACGCCAAGCTGCTCTATGGCCTGCTCCTTGACCGCATGGGGCTATCAGCCCGGAATGGCTGGTATGACAGTCAAGGACGGGTGTTTATCTACTACACCTTGGCGGAGATCCAGGAGGATTTGGTCTGTGGGCATGAAAAGGCGGTGAAGCTGCTGGCGGAACTGGATACGGGGAAAGGGTGCGGCCTGATCGAACGGGTCAAGCAGGGGCAGGGCCGCCCCACAAAAATCTATGTCAAGAGATTTACCGCTCATCGTGTTTCTGCGCCCTCCACAGAGAGCGAGCCAGTCCCTGAAGTTGCCCAGCCCGGAAGTCAAGGCTGCGGGAAATCAGAAGTCAGGAGTGCTGAAAAGGGGAAGTCCAGACTTCCCAAAAACGGAAGTCAAGACTTCCGAAAACCGGACGCAAGTTATATGGAATATAATCAGACTGATTTCACTCAGACTGATTCATCTATCTATCCATCTGCCACCACAAGGAGACGGATAGATAGATGGGTTTTGCCCCGGAGAAAAGGCTTGGAGGGCAGTATGGATTCCGGCCCCTGACAAGGGGATTTTTGCCGTCAAAGTCCGCGCAAGCATGGAATTTGGTAGTACAAATTCCGCTTGTCAGGGGCAAAGCCCCTGAAACCCCATACCGGAGAGAGGAGCAGACCATGAGAACCCGCAGGCGACACGTCAGCGTTTGGATGACCGATGAAGAGTATGAACACCTGAAGAAACAGGCGGCCCTTGCCGGACTGGGGATAGACCCCTTTGTGTGAAATCTGGTTCAGGGGGTCAGCCTTCGCCCCAAGCCGCCCGAAATCTATGCTGCCCTTCTTCGGGAATTATCCGCCATAGGGAACAATGTCAATCAGCTTGCCCATCAAGCCAATGCCAGAGGGGAGGCTGTGCAGCAAGAGATCACGGAGGCGGCTCAGTTGGTGCGGCAGGCAGTTTGGCTGGTGAAGGAGAGCCTTTGAGGGACCGTGTTTTCCCCTTGGGGGAGGGTACTCCGCCGCTCCGTTTCCCGTCAAGGCTAAAGTGAACCGGCCCGCCCCCGTGGGATGGGGCGGGCCGGGCCTTGACTGGAACCGGGCGGCGGAGTGGTTGGTGATTAAGGGGAAAACACCCGAAAAGCCGCCAAAGAGGCGGCTTTGGCTATCTTGGGAACGGAAGCGGGAATAACGGTCCCGGAAACGTGCCTCAAATTGAGGTATGTTTTTTCTGAGAAATATATCTCGATGTGACACAGATGACAGGTAGATAGCAATAAAAGCTCCGTGGAGACATTATGTCCCACGGAACTTTTGAAATGTTTTTTGGGCAGAAACCGGAATCCTGGAAGATACGCCCTTACTCATCGGTTCCCGGTATACTGCCAGCTATGGTGGCGGTTTTCTCGCCTGGGATAGTTGTGGGTATAGACGATACGGCTATTCACATAATAAGTGATGGTGTACTCAAAGGGCCTGCCGTCGGCTAAGTAACTGGGGTGGCTGGTCTGGAGCAGCGCACAGTCTCCAATGCCCAAAAGCTCTTTCTGTTCCGAAGTGGGCAGCACCGCCTCGTTCGTCAGAGGGCCGCCACAGATGTCCAGGCCATACTGTTTGGTGATGTATTCATAGATGGAACCCTCCAACATTCGGGTGTCCAAGGCGGGCAGGATACTGCAGGGAATGTAGGTGTAGTTCAGGGCCACCTTTAATCCATCGGCGGTGCGTATCCGGCAGACGCTGTGGACAAGCTCATCGGGCTTGACGTCCAGTTCCTCCACGATGGCCCCTGGCAGTTCGGAGCCCCGCAGGGTCCGGTATTCCACTAAAATGGAGCCTGGCTCCATCCCTGCCGAGCGGATGTCGTCGCTAAAGCTGGTGGCTACCGCCCGGCTTTTTTCCACCCGGATGGAGTTGACAAAGGTGCCCTTGCCCGCTGTCCGGCGGACAATGTCCTCCGCCGCCAGAGACTCCAGGGCCTTTCGGGCGGTCATGCGGCTGACTCCGTAGTGTTCGCAGAGCTCATTCTCCGTCATGACCTGATCCCCGGCTTTGAGCTTACCGGTCTGGATCTGGCGCCAGATCTCATCGGCTATTTCTTTATATTTCGGAATTTTATGAGACATATTCAATAAAGTTCCCCTTCCTGATTGTACATTCATTATACAGATTTGGAAACAAAAGGTCAAGCCGGAAATATCATTTTCGCCGAAATGTATATACATTTAATGAGGGGCTGAAAATCCTTCGTTTTTCAAGGAACTGGGGAAACAGAATCACAGGGCTTTTCCCGGGCCGTTTGTCGTTTTTTGAAAAATCAAAGGAAGAAACAAAAGAAAAGGTCTTGCATTTTGTATATACATATGATAGTATTGTCATGATAATTTGTTCCTTATGCTATACATTATAGGGGACAATAGGGAAGTGACTTGGTCTGAAAGGGGGAATTGGGGTCGGTATGACAACAAACGCAAACGCCAATCAAGAGAGGGGTATGTGTGTATGAGACGTTTTCTGACAGCTTCTCACGGACCGTTATCAGAGGCGATCCTGAAAAGCGCCGGACTGATCGCAGGCGAGGAGACCTTCCATGGGTTCCGCTCCATCAGCGTGACCATGAGCGATTCCCGGGAAACGGTGATGGGGATGATCGACGAGATATTTTCCCAGTATGACCCGGAGGACGAGATCGTCGCCATCACTGATGTATTCGGCGGGAGTATTACCAATGCCCTGACCGAGTACATCACCACAAGAAAGCTCCACATCATCGCCGGGATGAACCTGGGCCTGGTGCTGGAGGCCGGCTTCTCCGACGAGAGCGTTCCGGTGGAGGAACTGGTAAAGAACCTTCAACAGGTGGGCCATGAGCAGATCCTGTATGTCAACGATATGGCCCGGCAAGAGAACACGGAGGATGAAATATGATCAAAGCGCTTCATTTGGACGACAGACTGATCCACGGCCAGGTGGCTATCTCTTGGACCCGGTTCCTGGACGCCAACGTGCTGTTGGTGATCAATGACGCCATCGTAAATGACAACACCAGAAAGATGGCCCTGAAAATGGCGGTCCCTCCTGCGGTGAAGTACGGCTTCCGCAGTGTGGAGGAGGGCATTCACTTCCTCAACGGCCCCGACAGCCAGAAGTATCACATCATGGCTCTGGTCTCCGACCCCCAGGACGCGGCCCGGGTGGCTCTGGGCGTTCCTGGGATCCAGCGGCTGACCGTGGGCGGGGTGCGGAAAAAGGCCCCTTATATTGCCGACAATCTGAACCTGACGGGAGAGGACGTTCAGGCTCTGTTGAAGGTGGTGGACTCCGGAATCCCCGTGGGTATGCTGCCCACGCCTTCCGACAAGTTCGTCAATCTGGAGGCTTCCCTGCGAAAAGCCTCCCAATCAGGTTAAAAGGAGGAATTACATTATGTTGCTAAAAGCATTCCTGGTCGCTTTGGTTGCCGGTCTTTGTAAGATCGATAACCGTATCTTCGGCATGACCATGATCCAGCGGCCCCTGATCGTGGGCACCCTGGTAGGCTTCATCTACGGGGACCCGGTGGCCGGCATGATGTTCGGCGCCCAGTTCGAGCTGCTGAGCATGGGTCTGGTGGGTATCGGCGCCCACTCCGGTATGCCCGAGATCACCCTGGGCAGCGCCCTGTGTACCGCCTTCACCCTGGGCAGCGGCACCGGCATGGAGGTGGCCCTCACCCTGGCGCTGCCTATCTCCGCCTTCGGCACCACCATCGGTTACCTCACCTGGGTCCCCCTCAACCACATCCTCAGCGAGCGCTCCAAGAAGGCCGCCGAGGTGGCGGATACCCGGACCATGGAGATCTGCCAGTGGCTGGGCCTGTTCAACTACTTCTTCTTCCCCTTCCTGGTGGTTTTGGTGGGTATGCTTGCCGGCGCCCCCCTGTTCGAGATGCTCATTGAGGTCATCCCCGAGTTCATCACCAGCGGTATCAGCGTCGCCTCCAGTATGCTGCCTGCTCTGGGCTTCGCCCTGCTCATGCAGCTCATTTACACCCGGAAGCTGGCGCCCTATCTGTTCATCGGCTTTGTGGCCGTGGCCCTGGTGGGCCTTTCCAACGTGGGCGTCGCCATCGTGGGCGGTATTCTGGCAATTCTGGTATTCAACAATTCCGAGACTCAAAGCAAGGAGGTAAGCGTCGATGTCAACGAAATCTGAATCCAAGAAGATCGTTAAAAAGGACCTCATTTCTCTCTTCTGGAGAGCCTTCCTGCTGCCCGCCTGCTACTCCATGGACCGTATGCAGGCCCCCGGCTTTGCCTACTCCATCCTTCCCGTTCTGAAGAAGCTCTACGGCGACGACAAGGAAAAGTTGGCCGAGGCCTGCTCCCGCCATTCCGAGGTGTATAACAACACCTTCGCTTGCTCTCCCTTCGTGCTTGGTATCGTAGCCGCCATGGAGGAAGAGGCCTGCGCCAACCCCGACTTTGATGTGAACTCCATCAACGCCATCAAGGTAGCCCTCATGGGTCCCCTGTCCGGTATCGGCGACACCTTCTTCTGGGGCACCTTCCGGATTATCGGCTCCGGTATCGGCGTGTCCCTGGCTATGCAGGGCAACCTGCTGGGCCCCATCCTTTTCCTGATCATCTACAACATCCCCAACTTCCTGGTCCGTTATTACGGCGTACAGTACGGCTATAAGCTGGGCACCAACTCCATTGAGACTTTGGTATCCGGCGGCCTGATGAACCGGGCCACTACGGCGGCCGCCGTTATGGGTCTTACGGTCATTGGCGGCATGATCGCCTCCATGGTTTCGGTGAACATCGCGCTGGTAGCTAACTTCGGTCAGGACGTGACCCTGAATGTCCAGTCCATTTTCGATGATATCTGCCCCAAGATCCTGCCCCTGGGCCTGACCTTCCTTATCTATCGCTTCCTGAAGAAGGGTGTGAAGGCTACCTGGATCATGGTGGGTATCATCGTCCTGGGCATTGTCGGTAAGTTCTTCGGTATTCTGTAATAAGAAAAGGAGATTGTTATGTCGGATCATACCATGTACGAGTACGTCCACGAGACCCGCAAAGCCGCGCTGGGAATCGTGGAAAAGAGCCAGGAGCTCTGCGCTGGCTTTGCCCGGCAGTATGCTTCCAAGAAGTATTCCCGTATCTGGCTGGTGGCCTCCGGCACCTCCAATAATGCCTGCATTACAGCCAAGTACTTTATGGAGAAAACGCTGGGGATCCCCTGTGTGCTGGTCAATTCCTACAACTTTGCCCACTATGAGTCGGTTTTCTATCCCGAGACTGACCTGATGGTGGCTGTGACCCAGGAGGGGGAGAGCACCAACACCATCGACGCCATTGAGCGGGCCAACAGCATGGGTATGGACAACTTCGTGGTCACCGAGTATCTGGATAATACCTGCACCCAGATCGCCAAGGGGAAGGTCACCATCGACTGTGACCGGGAGTTCATGGGCCCCAAGACCAAGGGCTATACCTGCACCGTCCTGACCCTGTACATCATGGCCCTGGAGGCCGCCAAGGCCGCCGGAAAGCTCAGCGAGGAGGAGTATTCCTCCATTAAGGCCCGGATGCACAAGACGGTGGACAACCTGGACAATGTCATCGCCGCTTCCGAGAAGTGGTTTGAGAAGAACAAGGCCGACCTGCTGCCCTGTGAGAAGTGTTATGTTATCGGCTATGGCCCCAACTGGGGCACCGCCGTAGAGGGCGCTCTCAAGAGCCTGGAGACTGTGCGTTACGCCTTCTTCTCTTTTGAGATGGAGGAGTTCCTTCACGGCCCTCTGGCCTCCATCAAGCCTGATGTGTACACCATCATCGTGGCGCCGCCCTCCTACGGCTATGAGCGGGCCAATGGTCTGTTCAAGGTCATGTTCGAGCAGCA
Organism: uncultured Pseudoflavonifractor sp.; assembly: GCA_947577065.1. GTDB lineage: Bacteria > Bacillota > Clostridia > Oscillospirales > Oscillospiraceae > Vermiculatibacterium. The sequence continues at coordinate 90,373 of CANPTT010000001.1, read as the reverse complement.
CCCCCATGTCTACTCCATCGGAACCCAGAAGGGATTCAGCTCCTCCCATATCCTGGAGGCCCCCTTCATCAATGATGAAGACTTCTCCACCCTGGAGTACTGTGTGCCGCTCCAGTTGTTCGCTTATCTGCTCTATACCGCCAAGGGGATCGACCTGAACGTGCGCAACTATCCCCGGACCAACGGGGCTCTGCCCACCAAGGCCAAGCCTCTGCAGCGCTAAGCTGGACCCAGAAACGGAAAAGAAACGCGAAAGCTGCCGGCAGTGGGCCTCTCCCCGTGCCGGCAGCTTTGGTAATCAGAGCAAAGGAGGACGCTATGTACCGGAATACCCCATATAAAAACTATGCCCAGATCCAGGAAGCTCTGCGGAAAAAGACCGCCGTTCTGCGGATCGCCAGGGGGAAATATACCGTCCTGCTCCAGCGGTTCGGGCAGGGACGGCCCTCCGTGGTCCTGGCCTTCCTGCTCCAGTTTATCCTGCCGGCGGCCTTTGTGGTGGGGCGGTTTTTCTACTGCCGGGACGCTCTGGCTCTCTTTGCCCTGCCCATCTATCTGTTGCTGCCCTTCACCTTCCCCCTGGGACAGCTCCTATCGGGAGTCATGACCACCTTCGGACTTTTCGGACTTATCTGGCATTGGCCCGCCTGGAGCGTATCCCTGCTGACGCCCGCCCTGCTGTCCTATTTCGGAAGCTGGGCTTGGCAGCAGAGCATTCTTATCTTGGTTTGCCGCCAGGTTTTCAATGATAAGGCTGTTTTTGAGGAGCTGTGGACCCAGGGGCTTATCGCCCTTCAGAATCAGCAGGGCCTTTATCAATACGCCCCTTTGGAGGAGAAGTAAGACGGTATGAACAACATCAAAGCGGTCATCTTTGACCTGGACGGAGTACTCATTGACTCCGAGGTCTGCTACATCAGCAAACTGTGGCATTTTGTCAAAGAGGAGTTCGGAAAAAGCGTTCCCAAGGAGGCGTTGCTGCCCATTGTGGGGGCCTCCGGCATGGCACATTTCCTGGCGGTGAAGGACTATCTGCCCCCGGATTGGGGCCGGGAGGAATATCTGGTGGGGTACCGGGCCTATCTGGCCCGCAATCCCATCTCCTATCCCGAATTATGCTTCCCCGACGTACCCGCCACCCTGGCTTGGCTGAAGGAGAAGGGCTACCGGATGGCCTTGGCTACCTCCTCTCCCCGGGACAAGGTGGAACAGAGTATCGGGGAGTGCGGACTGACCGATTATTTTGCCGCTATGCTTACCCGGGATGATGTGGAAAACTGCAAGCCGGATCCGGAGATCTATCAGAAAGCTCTGCAAAAGCTGGATCTTCCTCCGGAACAATGCTTGGTGGTGGAGGACTCCTCTATCGGTATCGCTGCCGCCAAGGCCGCAGGGATCAAGGTGGCGGCCAGGCAGGAGACCCGGTACCCCATGGACCAGTCCCAAGCGGATTATTTTTTGGAGCGGATCGGAGATCTTCCTGATTTGCTTATTTCATTTTAGAGTGAAAAATTCGTTTACATCCTTTAGGTACGGAATCATAAATGGAGGCAGGGAGTATTCCCTACCTCCATTATTGTTTATACCAAATAGTTGAGACAATCTGTTGATTCTGCGAAAACTGCTGAATATAGAACCGTTTTTGAAACTGGTGACCTATTTTGTCGTTTTTTTTATTTTTTCTTTGCTTCGGAGTGATAGTAGTGTAGTCACAAAAAAAGAGCCGATTTGAAATGCATGATTCGACAAAAACATGCCTCAAATTGAGGCATGTTCTCTACTGCATATTATTCGGCCCAGTTGGCATACATTTCGCTGGGGGCGATGAAGCAATGAAAACGACAGGGTTGGCAGCCCGAAAAATCTGCACAGTACAGATATGGGGAATGGGAGAAAAGACCGCAAAGGAATTGTTGATGGAACTATTACTCAAAAAGACCGAAAATTTGACCTGTGACGAAAAGACAGATAAAATATAAATAGAATTGTTGTGGGTCGATTGGACTTGGAGAGGAGGTAGTATGCAGTCCAATCGTAAGAATTACCGAGCGGGGCTTTATATGCGCCTTTCCAAAGACGATGGTGTAGGGGAGAGCTCCAGCATTACCACACAGCGGAAGATCCTTCGGGCCTATGCCGAGGAGCATGGTTTTTCCGTCTATGATGAATATATGGACGACGGATGGAGCGGGACCAATTTTGAACGCCCGGAGTTTAAGCGCATGATCTCAGACATTGAGGCGGGACATATCAACTTGGTGTTGACAAAGGACCTTTCCCGGCTGGGGAGGGACTATATCACGGCGGGGCAGTATACCGAGATCTATTTTCCCTCAAAGGGAGTTCGCTATATTGCCATCAATGATGGGTACGATTCTGACAGCCCCTATACGGATATAGCCCCCTTCAAAAATGTCATTAACGAGATGTACGCCCGGGATACCTCCCGGAAAATTCGCTCTGCCTTTTCTGCCAAAATGCAGGGGGGCAGCTACATCGGAAATTTTGCTCCCTACGGCTACCAGAAGGACCCGGGAGACAAGAACCATCTGGTTCCGGACCCGGTGACGGCTCCCATCGTACAGCGGCTCTTTCGGCTGGCGGAGGCGGGGACAGGGCTTTCTGAAATTGCCCGCCTGCTCAACGGAGAGGGAGTAGTTACCCCGGCGGTATACCGCTGTATGACCCATCCCTATCTCAAGATGGAGGACTACACCAAAAGAAGGGAATGGACCCCGGCAGGCGTTTCAAAGCTCCTGCGAAATAGGACCTATCTGGGACATACGATCCAGGGAAAAACCACAAAGGTATCGTTTAAGAGCGATCTCACCCTGCAAAATCCCAAAGAGGATTGGATCGTTGTGGAGAACACCCATGAAGCCCTTGTGGGGGAGGAGACTTTCTCGGTGGTCCAGCGGATCATGCAAAGCCGTACCTGCCGCAAAACAAAGGGCTTTCACAACATCTTTTCCGGCCTTGCCAAATGCGCTGACTGTGGGCGGAATATGTCTGCCACGGGCACGCGGAAAAAGAGAGCCGTCGCAAACCTTGTCTGCGGCGGCTACAAGCTCTATGGAGGCTCGGAATGCTCCAACCATACCATCGACTATGAAACGCTCTATCATATCGTTTTAGAGGCGGTACGGACGGAGGTGGCCTTGAGCGGGGAGGAGCGCCGCAGACTGGCGGAGGACCTTTTTCAAGCAAAGCAAGATCAAGAGACGGAGAATGACCGGAACCGGGAGATCACCGCCCTACGGCGCCGGGAAAGGGAGCTGGACGGGATCATCGAGAAGCTGTATGACGACCATTTAAGCGGGCTCATTTCCGATTCCCGGCTGCGTAAGCTGCTGGAGAAATATGAGGGGGAAGCGGAGCTGGTACAGAAACGGTTTACCGCCCTGGAAAAGCCGCCCCAATCTACCCCGGACCCCAGACAAGCCTATGAACAATTTTACAAGCTGGTGAAGGAGTATACGGATGTAAAGGCCCTTGACCCTGAACTCCTGTTCAAGCTGATCGAAAAAATTGAGATCGGACAGGGCTTCTATCAAAAAACGAAAACCGGGCAGGTCAAGGTGCAGACAGTCAAGATATGGTTCCGGTTTATGACGAAGGAGCGGGAATACCAATATACAGCATAAAACGCGTTCCCTTTTGAACCATCCATGTGTATGGGCTTTGGCTGCAATGCGGCCGGGATCGTGGGCTGCCGGATCATCGACTCCCCCCGGGAGCGGTTGCTGGCGATCTTGACCAACAATTTTGTCCCATGCAATGGACGGTTTCCCACTCTGATTGCCATTCTCACGATGTTTTTTGTGGGTTCGGCGGGAGGCTGGGGAGCCACTGCCTTATCCGCCCTGCTGCTGACAGGGGTCATCCTGCTTGGGGTGGGGCTCACCTTTGCCGCCACCCGTCTGCTGTCTGTTACGGTGCTGAAGGGGGAACCCTCCTCCTTCACGTTAGAGCTTCCTCCCTACCGAAGACCGCAGGTGGGACAGGTTATCGTCCGGTCTGTTTTTGACAGGACGCTCTTTGTCCTGGGGCGGGCGGCAGCGGTGGCAGCCCCGGCAGGCCTGCTCATCTGGTTTATGGCAAATGTGACGGTGGGGGATGTTACTCTGCTCAACCACTGCGCCGCATTTTTAGATCCCCTTGCCCAGTTGATGGGGATGGATGGAGTGATCTTGATGGCGTTCATTTTAGGGTTTCCCGCCAACGAGATCGTAGTGCCGATCATCCTTATGGTCTATCTGGCGCAGGGAAGTCTTTTGGAGCTGGGGAGCCTGGGGGAGATGAAGGCCCTCTTCCTGCAAAACGGCTGGACCTGGGTCACCGCTATCAATGTGATGCTCTTCTCTCTGATGCACTGGCCCTGCTCCACCACCCTCATCACCATCCATAAGGAGACGGGGAGCTGGAAATGGACCGCCCTGGCGGCCGCACTGCCCACGGCGGCGGGAGTGGGGGCTTGTATCTTCTTTACCGCCTTGGCACGGCTGGTGGGTGGATGACAGGCGGTGGACAGCGCTGCTTGGCTGCTGGCAGCATCACCGCCATATGATCGCGAAGGACCACCTTTTTCCAAAGAAAGGATGGCCCTTCACGGTCTCGTCCCGCTGTTTCCCACACACGGAGGGCAAAGCATGAGCCGCTTTTCCGGTAAAAACAGACAGCGGCTCCGCATCCCTGCAGAGCCACTGTCTGTTTTTGAAAAAAATCAGGAAAGAGATGCGGCCAACCCTCTGGCCCGCCCACAGGCGTCGGCCAGAATGATCCTGGGGTCTGCTCCCGCGGCGTCCAAGCCGTCGGCGGCTATGCAGCTGTAGCTTTCAAAGCCAAAGAATTTAGCCATAGCCTCCAGATAACGGCTGCCTTGCTCCAGTTCGCTGTTTTCATAGCGCTCTCCCCGCGTGGTGAGGAATATCAGCCGGGAACCGCGGCAGGAACCAAAGAGCCCGTCGGTATCACAGCCAAAGGTGATACCTTTTACCGAGATATTTTCAATGTAGACCTTTAAAATGGCGGGAAAGCTAAGCTCCCACAGGGGGGCGGCAAAGACCGCCACATCGGCCTGGGCAAACTGTTGGGCGTAGTAAAAACGGGGGTGGTCCAGCGCTCCCTCCGCCACCAGAGCTTCTCTCCGGGCGAAGTTGGCGCCGGTGAGAGGGACCATGCCCTCCGCCTCCGGGCTCACCGTGGTAACATGGAATTTTTGCTTGTCCAGACCCTCCAGAAAGGCGTTTGTCAACTTTTGGGTCCGGGATTCCTTCCCTTGGACACAGCAGTCAATGAGCAGCAGCTCCTTCACAGCGTTTCCTCCTTCTCTATGCGGACAAATGCCTCCAGGGCTACGGTGATCTCATCTCTCTCCCCCTGGGCGGTAAGGCTGGCTCCATCGGCGTAAGAGCCGATGGAGGAGGAAGTATCCTCACCCCAAATGACCACATTATTGAGGATGCTGGCCGCCTTCAGTCCCCGAAGCCGGGCTACGGTAAAGAGCGCGGAGGTCTCCATGTCTGAACCTAAGACTCCTCGCTTGGACCAGGCGGCGCTGATCTCCTCCTCGTTATCGATGTAAAAGCTGTCGTGGCTGCGGCACAGACCTACATGACAGCGAAGGCCTTTATCCCTTCCGCTGCGGACACAGGCGGCCAGCAACTCAGGGTCGGCCACAGCGGGAAAACTCTCGGGTACATAGGTGCGGGAGGCTCCATCATCCCGGACGGCGGCGTTGACCACAATGAGGTCCCCCAGACCGATCCCCTCCTGTAAGGCGCCGCAGGAGCCGATGCGGATAATGTGGGTGACGCCGATATTCTTCAGCTCCTCCACTGCGATAGCCATGGAAGCGCCTCCCATACCTGTGGACATGGCCAACACAGGAACGCCCTGATAGGTCCCGCGAAGGGAGCGGTATTCCCGATTGAAGCCCAACTCCTCCACATTCTCCAACTGTTCCGCGATCCGGCTTACCCGGGCTGGGTCGCCGGGAAGGATGGCATATTTGACGTTCAGAGTCTCATCCAGTTGAATGTGAGGCTGCATCGTTAGGTCCCTCCCACAAAAATTTGATAGCTCCATTATACCGAGTTCCCCCAAAAAGCGCAAGGGGCGGCTGGGATTTTCTCTGCCTTGCCTTTTCCTCGTCCCTGTGGTAAGATGAGACTGAAAAAACAGAGGGGGCGGACATGGTGAAGATACAGGAATCGGCGGAGGACTATCTGGAGGCCATCCTGATCCTGAAAAATGAGAAGGGATTGGTCCACTCCATTGACGTGGCCCGCCATTTGGAGTATTCCAAACCAAGCGTCAGCCGGGCGGTAAAGCTGCTGCGGGAGGAGGGACATGTCGCCATGTCTGCCGATGGGGCGTTGGAGCTGACTTCTACGGGCCGGGAGATCGCCGAGCGTATCTATGAGCGGCACCGTCTGCTCACCCTGTGGTTTACTGAACTGGGAGTCAGCAAAGCCCAGGCGGCCCAGGACGCCTGTCGGGTGGAGCACGACATCAGCGCGGAGACCTTTCAGAAGCTGAAGGAGCACTTTGGCGGAAGTGAAAAAATATAGTTGACAAATCCATCTGAAATGTGGTAACATATTGCTTGCGCTAAAGGGCGTAAATGCACGAGTGGTGGAATTGGTAGACTCGCCGGCTTCAGGTGCCGGTGCTCGCGAGGGCGTGTGGGTTCGAGTCCCACCTCGTGCACCAAAAAAATGACCCCGACCATTGGTCGGGGTCATTTTTTTCCTATAGGGAGAACAGGCGATCCCTTCGAAGCACAGAGAATTTCTCCACACGAAAATTCCATCGAAAGCCGTCCCACGATAAAAAATAAAGCCCTGCCGCCTGAGAATGAAAGCCCCCACCCCGGAAATACTGAAAACAGTATTTTTGAACCGTGGGAGGACAAAGCTGTGCAGGGAAAGGTAGAGATCTGCGGGGTCAATACCTCCAAACTGAAGGTGCTGAAAAATGATGAGATGGTGGAGCTTCTCCGCAAGACCAAGGAGGGGGATATGGCGGCCCGGGAAAAGCTGATCGCAGGAAATCTAAGGCTGGTATTGTCGGTGATCCAGCGCTTTGACCGCCGGGGAGAAAATGTAGACGACCTTTTTCAGGTGGGCTGCATCGGCCTCATTAAGGCGATCGATAACTTCAATATCGATCTGGATGTGCGGTTTTCCACCTATGGCGTCCCGATGATCGTGGGGGAGATCCGCCGTTATCTCCGGGACAACAGCTCCATGCGGGTCTCTCGCTCCATGCGGGACATGGCCTACAGGGTATTAAAAGTAAAGGAAAAATTCATGGCCGAGAATCAGCGGGAGCCCACGATAGAGGAGATCGCCAAAGAGTTGGACGCAAAAAGGGAGGATATCGTCTTTGCGTTGGAGGCCATTACCGATCCGGTGAGTCTGTATGAGCCGGTCTATTCCGACAGTGGGGATGCGGTGTGCGTGATGGATCAGGTAAAGGACAGCAAGAATACGGACGAGAGCTGGTTGGACCATATTGCCCTGAAGGACGCGGTAGACAAGCTTCCGGAGCGGGAGAAGAAAATATTAGCCCTTCGGTTTTTTCAGGGAAAGACGCAGATGGAGGTCTCTACAGAGGTGGGGATCTCCCAAGCCCAGGTCTCACGGCTGGAGAAGAACGCCCTGGAACAAATACGAAAGAATCTGGGATGAGAGAAAAGTGACACGGCGGCAGCCCGATGGAATATCGGGCTGCCGCCGTTGCTTTAAAGGACCTTTTGGAGCTCATCTGCCAGCCGGGCAAAGTCGGGGATCCCCAATTTTTCTCCCCGGACCTCAGGAGACAACCCAGCCGCCTCAATGCGGGAGCGAAGGACCTCCTTTTCCAAGGGGAAGGCCGCACTCAGGGAGTTTAAAAGGGTCTTTCGGCGCAGGCCGAAAGCGCCCCGGACCACCTGGAAGAAGAGAGGCTTGTTGTGTACCTGTTCAGGAGGGGGACAAGGGGTGAGGCGCACCACGGCAGAGGTCACCTTGGGGGCGGGCAAAAAGCACTCCCGGGGGACTTGAAAGAGCAATTCCGTCTTGGCGTGGTACTGGCACAGAACGGTAAAGGCTCCGTAGTCGGAGGTCCCGGGCGCCGCGCAGATGCGCTGGGCGACCTCCTTTTGTATCATTACCGTGATGGCGGAGAAAAGCCCGCTTTTCAGCAAAAGGGTAAGTACCGGGGTGGTGATATTATAGGGGAGGTTGGCGCAGACCATGGGAGTAAGGCCCGAAAACTGCTGGGACACAAGATCTTCCAGGTCCAGTTTCATTATGTCTCCGGAGATGACGTTTACGTTGTCAAGGCCGGAAAGGGTCTCGGCCAAGATGGGCAGAAGGTCCTTGTCAAGCTCCACCGCCGTGACGCGTTCTGCCCGCTGGGCAAGCTCCACGGTGAGAGGGCCGATACCGGGACCAATCTCCAGCACGCCCACACCCGTCCCCGCGCCGGAGGCGGCGGCAATATCCTGGGGGACCCAGCGCTCAACAAGAAAATTCTGGCCCAGAGATTTGGAAAAATGGAACCCATGTCGGGCCAGAAGCGCCCGGAGCTCATTGACGTTACACAGGTCCATGGAGAGTCCTCCTCATACTTGATAGCTAAAGTATAACATACCGCCTTTTTTCCCGCAAGAGGAGGGAGAGCGGCCACGGCCAGGACTGGCGGCGTCGTTTGGCGGGAGACTGCCGGAAGGTCTGTAGCCGCGGAAGATGGGATCCGCCGTTGGGTAAAGAGGGGCTCCGCAAAAAATCGAAGGACCGTCCCGATCTGGGGACAGTCCTTCGATTTTTTATCTTTGACCGCCGCTTCGATAGCCAAATTGGAAGATGAAGAAGCCCGACAGGAGCAGTACGGAGATGACCATCATTCCCTGGGTATAGAACCCGGCGTCGGCCACCATACCCATGACGGCGCTGAAAGCCATGTTTCCGCCAAAGGAACAGATCCCCGTCAGGGAGGAGGCGGTGGCGCTGAACTGGGGGAACTCCTGACAGGACAAGACAAAGCGGCCGGTGTACATGGCCCCGCCGATGACCCCGTAGAGAAATGACCCCACCAGCCAAGCCACAGGCTGCTGGATGAGCAGCAGAGCCGCCAACAGTATGCCGGAGAGGAGGGAGGCCCATTTCAGGTAGACCGCGGAACTGATCTTTTCCGAGATGGCCGCCAGCCCTACCCGGCTCACCACCGAGCCTACGTAGTAGGCGGTCATGATGGTGGAACAGAACCCTACGGTGTATATGCTGCTGTTCTGCCCATCCAGATAGGTGGACAGCCACATGGCCACATAGGAATACCCCGCGAACAGGAAGCTGGCCAGACACAGCCAGCGCATATTCCGGCTCTGGAGCATCTCCCGGTAGGGGATCTTGGTCTTCTCCTGCTTCTGGTCATCCATGGAGTTCTGGGGGAAGCCCATCACCCGGAGGATGACCACCGCCAGCACCGCGGCGATGGTCATCGCCCCGCCGCAGACCAGGTAGGCCAAGCTCCAGCCCCCCACCTGATAGCACAGAGCGGCGAATTTGGGGGCGATCATGCTGGCGATGGCAAAGAAAGTGTGGAGAAGGGAGACATACCGGGCCCGGTGCTCTCCGTACAGGTCGGAGATGTAGGTGGCGCACAGGTTATCCAGCACACTGCCCACCAGCCCCATAAAGAACCGGGAGATCAGCATAAGGGCGAAGGGGGGCGCCGAGCCGGTATAGAGGGCGATAAGGCCAAAGAACAGAGCCAGGATCAGCAGGGTCTTTCCCTTGTTCAGCCGGTCCAGGAGAAACAGGGCCAGGACCATGGCGCTGGTGCCTCCCAACTCCAGGGAGATATTGATGTAGGACGCCTGGGAGATGGAGAGGGAGTAGTGCTGGATGATCCCGGGCAGCAGGGTGCCCAGCATGGTGTAGGTCAGGGCGTAACCGCTCATAAAAATGAACGTAAAGATGGTGGCGGTCATAAGCCGCCGGTGTTGGATCGCATTCTCTTTCATGGATTTACCTACTTTCTTCCCGCAAAAAGGCCGGGGCCACAGCGAGGTCCGCCATGTACACCCGGCCTTTTCTGCGTTTGGAGAGGAGCGACAAAAACCGTCAGCCCTCGGAGTACCGTCTCATTGTGTCCAGAAGGACCTGGGTGAACCGGGCCTGATCCAGCTCCAGGGCCACCTCTACATTGGGCTCCAGGCCCTTGGGGAGAGGCTCGTAGAGCTTCTCGTGCTCCATGTCCACCTCACGGCGGTTGGCCTGGAAACCACGACCGTCGCAAAGGGTCATGCCCCGGGTGAATTCGCCCTGGGTCTCCACCACCACATGCATCATGGCGCTTTTGGAGATGACATGGGAGTCGATCCACCACATCACTGCGCAGGCGTCGCAGAAGTTGTTTCGGCCGGGCTTGCCCTCCCGGTCCAAAAAGAGCTTGGCCGCCAACTGAGCCGCGGGGCTGTCCATGGCCTTGATCTGCTCATAGACCTCCAGGGAGGCACGCTGCTGCCGGGTGGCGTTGAGTCCTACCATGCGGATGGGGATGCCCGACTCAAAGACCAGCTTGGCCGCCTCGGGGTCCACGAAGATGTTAAACTCCGCAGCCGGAGTGGCGTTGCCCCAGGTGGTGCTGCCCCCCATGGTCAGGATCTCGGGGATCCGGTGGACCAGACGGGGTTCCTTCAGCAGGGCGTGGGCAATGTTGGTCAGGGGACCCAGAGTGATGAGGGACACATCATCCCTTGTCATAAAGGTCTCGATGAGAAAATCCACTGCGTGCTGCTTTTCCAGGGGTTTCTGGGGCTCGGGGACCTGAATGTTCCCCAGACCGCCGGCTCCGTGGACATAGGAGGCGTCCTGAAGGGGGACCAGAAGAGGTCTGGCGTAGCCGGCAAAGACAGGGACGTCGGTCCGGCCCGCCACCTCGGTCACATACCGGGTGTTGCGCTGGGTGTTCTCCAGCCCCACGTTGCCCCCCACGGTGGTGATCCCAACCACATCCAGGTTTTTCAGGCACAGCAGGATAGCCAGGGCGTCGTCCACTCCGGTGTCGCAGTCGATGATGACCTTGCGCGTTTCTGTCATGTTCATTCCTCTTTCGCGGCGGCTTGGCCGGACTCCACCTTACGGCGCTTGCGGATAGCCAGCATACCGGTGACGCCCAGGGCGATGATGGTGGCGGCGTAGGGGATCATCTCCAGGAACTCGGTGGGGAAGTTGGTCTGGTTCTTCATGGTGATGCTCAGGGCCTGACAGAAGCCGAAGAACAGGGCTGCGATGGAGGAGCCGATGGGCTCGCCGTTGGCCATGTTCTGGGCGGAGAGACCGATGTAGCCACGGCCATTGGCCATGTTCCGCATGAAGTAGGTGACCCAGCTCATGGACAGGAACGCACCGGCAAGACCGGACATAATACCACAGATGCTGAAGGAGATGTAGCCCACCTTGGGCACACTGATACCCACGGACTCGGCGGCGTGAGGATTCTCACCCACAGCCCTGATCCGAAGGCCCAGACGAGTCCGCTTCAGCAGCAGCCACATCAGGAAAATGGACAGAATAGCCACATAGGTAAGCAAACTCTGGCCCGAAATGATCCGGCCCAGCACAGGGATATCCTTAATGAGGGGGATATCAATGGTGGGGATCTGGAAGGAGCGGAAGGCACCGGAGGTGGTGGACTTCTCACCGGTCATCATGAACATGAGGAACACCGTGCCGCCGGTAGACGCCAGGTTGAAGGCGATACAGGTCAAGTACAGGTCAGCCTTGCCGGTGATGCTGACAAAGGCGATGAGGAGGCCTGTCAGCAGGCCGATCAGGATGGCGCCCAAAAGTCCGATCCACACATTCTGGAACAGGTGGGCAAAGGTGGCGGCGGCCAGGGCAGAGCAAAGGATCATACCCTCAATACCCATGTTGAACATGCCGGCCTGGCGGCAGATGAGAGCGGCCATGGCGGCGAACACCAGGGGAGTGGCCATGCGAATCACTTCAGCTGCAAATGCGATCCAATCAATCGTCATAACGTTTCACTCTCCTCTCTCAAGCCGCCGTGTTGGCTTGCTGCTTCTGCTTCCTCTCGGCCTCTTCCTTCTCGGCGGCCTTGAAGATGAGCTTGTTCTTGGTCTTGGACATGAAGGACTCGGCCGCAATGAGCAGGATAATAATACCCTGGATCACGGTGATGAACTCGGGGGGAATATCACCGGTGGAGTTGACCACATCGGCGCCGATCCGGATGTAGGCCAGGAAGATGGCTCCAATGGGGACCAGAGCGGGGTTCTTCTTGGCAAGCACCGCCACCAGCAAACCGTCAAAGCCGTGCTGGGTGGTGGCGGACCAGCGGAACCGGGTGTAGTTGCCCAGCATCTCGGTGCAGCCGGCGATACCGGCCATGCCGCCGCCGATGAGCTGAGCGGCGAAGGAGATGCTGACGGCGGACAGGCCCACAGCCCCGGCAAACCGGGGATTTTCGCCCACCAGACGCATCTTCCAGCCAAAGCTGGTCTTATAGAACAGCAGGGACACGGCCACCACAGCCACAATGGCGATGATGATGCCGGACTGGATGCTGAATTTGCCCAGGATCTTGGGCATCTGAGCGCTGGCTGGGATCTCATAAGAGGCGATGTAGGAGATGGAAGAGTCCCGCATGGTATAACGCATGATAGCCACGGCCAGGAAGGCAATGATGCTGTTGAGCATCAGGGAGACCACCACCACGTTGGCATTGAATTTCCGCTCCATAATGGCGGGAATGAAGGCAATCACCACGCCGGTGAGGATGGCTACCACAAAGAGGATGGGCAGCATCACAATGGCAGGCAGGCCATTCCCCAGCTTGAGAGCCACCCAGGTGACCGTACAGGCGGACAGCATGAAGATGCCCTCGGGTACCAGGTTAAAGCGATTAACAGCATACATGAAGCACATAGCCAAACCGCAGAGAGTGAAAGGGATGGCCAGGTTGATGATACTGCCGATCCGGCGGGGGGAGGACAGGGGACCCAGAATGAACTGCTGGACGATATACACCGGATCCTCACTGATGGCAAAGAGGATTACCAGAGCCACCGCATAGGCGATGACAAGGCCAACAAGGGTGCGGACGACCTCCATCGTAGATTCGATTCTTTGCGTCTTACTCATAGCAAAGCCTCCATTTCTTCGGCCGTCATGTCCCGGACGCCCAGCATGTACTCGCCCAGGGTCTCCTCGGAGACCTCGTTGGCCTTGGGGAAGGCGGCGGTGATCTTGCCCTTACGCATGACCAGCAACCGGTCGGAGCACTCCAGTACCTCGTTGAGGTCGGCGGAGATGAGCAGACACGCCAGATTCTCCTCCCGGGCCTTGCGGACAATGGTCTTGCGGATCATCTCGGCGGTACCCACATCGATGCCCCGGGTGGGCTGACAGGCCAGCAGGAAGTTGGCACCGGAGGTGAACTCCCGGGCCACCACTACCTTCTGGATATTGCCGCCGGAGAGCATGCGTACCGGCTCATCAGGGCTGTCGCAGGCGATCTCAAAGTCCTTGATGTACTGGTCCACAAGGTCGTTGATCTTCTTGGCGTCCATGAAAATACCCTTGCTGAACTCCTTCTTGGTGAAGCGGTCGGCCACGATGTTCATCTTAATGGACATGTTGCCGGCTACGCCCTCCACCATCCGGTCCTCGGCGATATAGGCCATGCCCATGTCCCGGATCTCCCGGACGGTCTTGCCCTTGATGGTCTCGCCGTTGAGGAGGACATCGCCGCTGGCAAACATGCCAAGGCCGCTGAGGACCTCGGCAAGCTCGGTCTGGCCGTTACCCTCCACGCCTGCGATACCCACCACCTCACCGGCGTGGATATCGAAGGAAACGCCATCGATCACGTTTTTGCCAATAGTATTGATTTTGACCAGATCCTTGATGGACACTACAGCAGCGCCCGTCACAGGATCCTCTTTTTCGATTTTAAGTACCACGTCCCGGCCCACCATCAGCTTGGAAAGGGATGCCTGGGTCAGGTCCTTGGTATCGTGGGAGCCCATGCACACACCATGGCGCAGCACGGTGACCCGGCTACAGATGTGCATGACCTCCTCCAGCTTGTGAGAGATAAAGATGATGGACACGCCGTCATCCCGGAGGACAAAGAGCTGCTCAAAAAGCTCCTCAGTCTCCTGAGGGGTCAGAACGGCGGTAGGCTCGTCCATGATAAGGAGTTTAGCTCCCTTGATCAGAGCCTTTAGGATCTCCACCTTCTGCATCTGGCCCACACTCAGGTCCCGGACCTTGGCCCGGGCATCGATCTTGAAGTTGTACTTGTCGGCGATCGCCTGGGTTTCAGCTACCGCCCGCTCAAAGTCATAAAGGCCGTTCTTGATGGGCTCTACGCCCAGAGTCACGTTTTCCGCCACAGAAAGGGAGGGCAACAGCATGAAGTGCTGGTGCACCATGCCTACGCCCTTGCTGATGGCATCCAGGGGGTTAGCGATCTTTTCTTCTTTCCCGTTGATGAAGATCTGGCCCTCATTGGGCAGCTCCATGCCAAAGAGCATCTTCATCAGGGTGGTCTTGCCTGCGCCGTTCTCGCCCACCAGTCCGTGGATCTCATTTTTGTGGATGACGAGATTTACGTCCTTGTTGGCAATAAAGCCGTTGGAATAGATCTTGGTAATATTCTGCATTCGCAGCAATTCATCCGCCATGCAGGAACCTCCCTCTTTTTGGAAGGGGCCGGCAAGCCCTTTAAGCCTGCCGGCCCCACTCCAGATTTACGTTGTTGCAAAGTTGGGGTCTAAATTATTTCGCGGCGTCCACATAGGCCAGATAGTCAGCCTCGGAAGCAAAGTCGTAGTAAGACTTGACCTCCAGCTCGCCGGCCTTGACCTTAGCAGCGGCATCGGCCATAGCGTTGCGCAGATCCTCGGGAACGTTGGTCTTGAAGAAGTCGTTGTCCACGTAGCCCACGGAGTCATCGGCCAGACCCAGGGTGACGGTCTTGCCCCAGACGTCCTCGCCGGCCTCGACCTGATGGAAGAAGGAGACGAAGGAGTTGCCCACTTCCTTCAGCATGGAGGTGAGGATCACGTTGGCCTTCTCGGGGTTGGAGCCATCGGTGTAAGACTGCCACTGATCGGAGTCCACGCCAATGGCCCAGGAGCCGGTCTCCATAGCGGCATCGAACAGGCCATCGCCGGAGCCGCCGGCCACCTGATAGAACACGTCAACATTGTTGTTCCGATTCTGATCCAGGCACAGGGTCTTCATCAGAGCGGGGTCAGCCCAGGAGCCGCAGGCGGCGGTGACTACGGAGCAGTTGGGATCATAGTCCTTCACGCCGTTGACAAAGCCGGTGACGAAGTCGTTGATGACGGGGTTCTCCATGCCCACGTTGACGGCCACGGAGTGGTTCTTGCTCATGCCGGCAGCCATCATGCCCACCAGGTAGGAGCCCTCGTTCTGGGCATAGAAGATGGAGGACATGTTCTCAGGAAGGTCGGTACGCAGATCGTCGAACACCAGGAACTTCACTTCGGGATACTGGCTGGTCAGGGGCATGAAATAGTCGCCCTGGCCGGAAGCGCCCACGATGTACTGGTACCCCTGATCGATCAGGTCCAGATAGATATCGGTCCACTTGTCGGCCTTGGAGTCGTCGCCGATCTCTACGGTGCGGACATCCCAGCCCTCATTCCGGAGGATGTTCATGCCGGCCTCGCCGGAGTCGTTGAAGGACTTATCGCCCAGGTTGGAGCAGCAGTACGCGATCTTGCCCTTGCCGCCGGTGGTGGTGCCGCCCTGGCTGTCGTCGGGCTTCTTGGTCTCGGTAGTGTCCTTATCGCCGCCGCAGGCGGTCAGAGCCAGGGACAGGACCATGGTGGAGGCGAGGATCGTGCTGAGCAGTTTCTTGTTCATGTTTAGTTCCACTCCTTTTGTTATTTTGAACAAACTTTTCTCCTCGGAGAAAAGGAAGTTCCGTGTTTGGTTGGGTGCACGACGCCCATTTATTCGTGACGGGTCAGGTCTTTGATCCATTTCATGGACCGGATACGAAGGATCCCTACGATGGCCTCCAGGGCGATGATGGTCTTCAGGATAGCCACCACCACAACGGGAGGAGCGCTCCATACAAAGGCCGCCAGAGCCGCCAGAGGAATGCAGATCATCCACATGATAACGATGTCGGAATAGAATCCCGTCTGTCCGTCCCCTCCGGCCCGGAGGATGCCCACCATGCCCACCATCTCCAGCAGGGAGAAGGGCCAGATGCAGGCGATGACCCCCATGAACTGCCGGGCGTAGGCCACCGCGTCAGGCTCCAGGTTGTAGAGGGACAGGAAAGGCCCCCGGGCCAGCAGAGTCACGCCGCCCATGCAAAGGCCGATGCCCAATCCGGTGGTGAGCATGGTCTTGGCCTGCCGTTTCACCTCGTCCATCCGGCCCATGCCGATGGTTTTGCTGATGACCACGCTGCAGGCGTTGAGGAAGCCGGTGCCCACGCTGGCGCACAGGTTGTAGAGGACCATGGACACATTGTAGCCCGCCACCACGCTGGTGCCAAGCTGTCCGGTGATCATGCTGCCCGTGCTGGTACCCAGGGACCAGACGATCTCATGGGCCACAATGGGGGCGCTGACCTTCAAAAGGTCCCGGCCCAGCTCTCTGTCCCGCCGTTTCAGGAAGGAAAGCCGGAAGCCGATCCGCTTTTCCAGCTTCAAAAGATAGGTCCCGCAGATGGCCAGCTCCAGCAGCCGGGCGATGACTGTGCCAACGGCGATGCCGGTGATCCCCAGATGGGGGAAGCCGAACCTGCCGAAGAGCAGACAGTAGTCTAAGGCAATGTTCACCGAGTAGGAGATGAGGTTGGTGATAAAGAGGATCCGGACCTTCTCCACCCCCCGGCAGCCGCCGAAGATCATCACACTCAGGGCGCAGGGCAGATACATCACCGCCACCTTTCGAAGGTAGGCGGCGCTGAGAGCCAGCACCTCCGGGTCCTTTAAGTAGATCCGCATCACCGTCTCCGGGGCGGCCATGACCACCAGGGTAAAGCACAGCCCGAACAGGGCCACCGCCCGCAGGCCCGTGGCCAGCACGGTGCGGATGGCCTCCATATTCCGCTGGCCCCAATACTGGGCCACCAGCACACAGCAGCCGATGGCAAAGCCGTTGCAGATGGTGTAATAGATGAAAAATACCTGGTCGGCCTGGCTTACGGCGGTCATCTGCAGCTGGTCGATACTGCCCAGCATCACACTGTTGACCGTATCCACGCTCAGGCGCAGCAGCTGCTGGAGAACGATGGGGAAGGCCAGGGAGAGGATATTGCCGTAAAACTGCCTGTCCCGGATGAGAAGGGCGCTTTTCATTCTTCCGCTTTGCTCCTGGAGATGGTCTCCACCAGCCATTTGCGGAACATGGGTACGTCAATATCCAGCGCTACCGAGGCGTTGGGCTTGCCGGCAGGATACCGCCGGCCCGCGTCCGAGAAGGTGTGGCCCATGGTGTAGGTCCCAGAGTACTCCACGTCCACGAAGGCGTCCACACAGGTGAGACACTCCGGGCACAGGGCCGCGCCCAGAGCCAGTGCGTCATGCATCACCAGGTCCTCGCCCCCCGCGTCCCGCCGCCGGACCATGAAGTCCAGCAGGTCGGCGGCCAGGGTGCAGGCCTTGGTGCCCACGCCCCGCAGCTGAGCGATGTCCTCCTCGGTCATAACGGCCTTCAGCGTCACGTCCAGACCCACCATGGTCATGGGGATCCCGCTTTGGGTCACGATGTGGCCTGCCAGGGCGTCGGCCCAGATGTTGAACTCCGCCGTGGGGAGCACATTGCCCCCCTGGCAGGCGCCGCCCATGAACCAGATGTGCTTGATCAGCCCAGCCAGGTCCCCGTGGTTACAAAGGGCGATGGCGATGTTGGTCATGGGTCCGACCACCAGCAGCTCCAGCTCCCCCTTGCACTCCACCGCCGTCTCATAGATGAGCTGGTCGGCTACCCTGGGGTCGAAGCTCCTCTGGGCGGTGGGCAACTGAATTCCGCCCAAGCCCGTTTTCCCGTGGGTGTCGGGAGCTCCCTCCGTGTCCAGCACTCCGCCCAGCAGGGGCCGGACGGCGCCATGGGCCACAGGAACGCTCTTGCCCAGGTATTCCACCAGATTCAGATTGTTCTGGCTGGTGTACCTCTCAGCCACGTTGCCGTTGACCGAGGTGATGGCCTTCACGTCGATCTGGGGGCTGTAGAGGGCAGCCAGAATAGCGATGGCGTCATCAGTGCCCGTGTCACAGTCGATGAGAAAGGGCCTCTTATTCATATCATTTGCTCCTCTTTTTGGAAGATTTCCCATGGGGCGATTTTTTGTGCCGGGCCGCCCCTTCCGGTCATACTTTTACGCCAGGGACAGGGCGACCTCCATCATCTGGGTGAAAGCGGTCTGGCGCTCCTCGGCGGTGGTGATCTCCTCGGGGCCGTCAGA
The DNA here is from genome assembly GCA_947577065.1 of uncultured Pseudoflavonifractor sp. Taxonomy (GTDB): domain Bacteria; phylum Bacillota; class Clostridia; order Oscillospirales; family Oscillospiraceae; genus Vermiculatibacterium. The sequence goes on along the minus strand of CANPTT010000001.1, from coordinate 71,899 downwards.
GATGGTGACGATAGCCAACGCGTTGACGCCGGCCATAGCGGCGTTGGTATAGAGGGCGGCAGACTCCATCTCACCGGCCAGAATGCCCATGTCGGACATGGACTTGCCAAACTCCAGATCCTCGCCGTAGAAGCAGTCGCCGCAGCCGATGTTGCCCACGTGGAACTTAAAGCCCTTCTCCCGGGCCACGGCAACGGCCTTCTCCAACAGCTCAAAGCTGCAGCAGGGGGAGAAGTGGAACTTGCAGGAGGGACCCATATGCTCCACATACTCGCTCATATAGCTGGAGGCCATGCCGAAGACCATCTCCCGGGCATGGACAAAGGGCTGGGTGGCTCCGGCGGTGCCGATGCGGATCAAATTCTTACAGCCATAGATGTTGATGAGCTCATAGCTGTAGATGCCCATGGAAGGGCAGCCCATGCCGGTGCCCATGACGGAGACCGGCTTGCCCTTGTAAGTGCCGGTGAAGCCCAGCATTCCGCGGACCTGGTTGAACTGCTTCACATTCTCCATGTAGGTGTCGGCGATAAACTTGGCGCGCAGAGGATCGCCGGGGAGCAGGATAGTCTCGGCGATATCACCCACTTTGGCCTCAATGTGGGGGGTGGGGGCAGTCATCTTGTGCGGCATGGTAGTGTCCTCCTTGAAATATAATTTTATATTGGTATTGGCGGATCTTCTTGTCAGGCCAGGGACAGGGCGACTTCCATCATCTGAGTGAAGGCGGTCTGCCGCTCCTCGGCGGTGGTGATCTCATCAGGTCCGTCGGAAATGGTCAGGATACACAGGGCGTTGGCTCCGGCCATGGCGGCGTTGGTGTAGAGCGCTACAGACTCCATCTCCACCGCCAGCACGCCCATCTCGGGCCAGGTCTTGGCATGAGGCAGATTCTGTCCGTAGAATACGTCGGAGGACAGGATGTTGCCTACATGGTACTTAAAGCCCTTGGCCTTGGCGGCGGCAACGGCCTTCTCCAACAGCTCGAAGCTGCAGATGGGGGCGAAGGTGCCGGGCAGACCCTGGAGCTGGGCGTAGTTGCTGGTGGTGCAGGCGCCCATGCCGAAGACCATTTCCTTGACGTGGACATAGGGCTGGAAGGTGCCGGCGGTGCCGATGCGGATCAGGTTCTTGCAGCCATAGATGTTGATGAGCTCATAGCTGTAGATGCCCATGGAGGGGCAGCCCATGCCGGTGCCCATGACGGAGACCGGCCTGCCCTGATAGGTGCCGGTGAAGCCCAGCATCCCGCGGGTGCCATTAAACTGCTTGACGTTCTCCAGATAGGTGTCGGCAATGAACTTGGCCCGAAGAGGATCGCCGGGAAGCAGGATGGTCTCGGCAATGTCGCCGGGCATGGCCTGGATGTGGGGCGTAGGCGCGGTGAGAGGGGGCATGAAAAACGCTCCTTTCAAAATGAAGTGATATCGGCCCTTCCACTGAGGGTAGGGGCGGCTACAGGGCAAAGGAAGAGATCCGGGCTGCCGCAGGGCGAAGAAAGGAGCCTTTCGTGCTCCGGTGGCCCCGACGGCCTTCTCCAAAGGGAGGTCAGTGTTCCTTTTCGAACTGCTCCACCTGGGCCCAGGTGGGAATGGATACGGCCGCGCCCTTTCCGCTGACGGTGATGGCACTGGCCATGCTGGAATACCGCAGCGCTTGCTGGGGGGCAAGACCCTTGGCGAGACAGGCCAGGAAATAACCGCAGAAGGTGTCTCCGGCGGCGGTGGTATCCACCGCGGTGACCCGGAAAATACCGTGCCGTGCCCGGTCGGCGCCCTTGCCGTACAAAACGCCCTCGCTGCCTAAGGTCAACACCACGGTGGTCTGGGGAAATTTCTTCAGCAAAGCCTCCAGGATCTTTTCGTAGTTGGTCTCCGCTGTCCCGGCGATGGCCTGTCCCTCGATCTCGTTGATGATGAAATAGTCCACCAACTCCAGCGGATATTGGAAGAGGACCGGGGTAATGGGGGAGGCGTTGATGGCGACCTTCAACCCCTGCTGCTTGGCCTTTTTCATGGCGTAGGGGATGTTGTTGGTCTCATTCTGCAGGAGCAGCAGATCCCCGGCGCCAAAATGGCTCAGGGTCTTGTCTATGTATGCCTCGGAGAGCTGCCCGTTGGCTCCGGGGGCGGTGATGATGCAGTTTTGGCCCGAGGGGTCCAGCTGGATAATGGCGTGGCCCGTGTCCGTGTCGGACAGGAGCTGGACATGCTCCACATGGGCACCGCTCTCCCGCAGGATATCAATGAGGAACTGACCGTCCGGGCCGACGGCTCCGGCGGCGTAGACCTCTGCCCCAGCCCGGGCAAGGGCCACAGATTGGTTGAGTCCCTTGCCGCCGGGGAAGGTGTCCATGTGCTTGGAGGCCAGAGTTTCTCCGGCGGAAACAAAATGGTCCATGGTATAGACCTTGTCGATATTCAGCGAACCAAGATTCAAGATTTTCATGAAAAGTGGACCCTCCCCATCACAGCCTGCAATATTCGATGGCGATCTGAGCCGCTACTCTGGCATTGTTATAGGCCAGCTGTAGGTTGGAGGCGAAGGACACGCCCTTGGTGTAGTCCTTGATGTGGGCCAGCAGGTAGGGGGTGGTGTCCTTGCCGTGGATATTGTCGCGCTTAGCGGACTCCAACGCTTTCTCGATGACCTTCTCCATGTCGTCAAAGTCAAGCTCATACTCCTGGGGAATGGGATTTCCGATAACCACGCCGCCCTTGAGACCCAGTTCCCACTTGGTCTTGAGAATGGCGGCGGCCTCCTGGGGAGAATCCACCTTGCAGTCCGCTTTGCAGCCGCTTTTGCGGCAGTAGAAGGCGGGGAAGTCCTCGGTGCCCATGCCCAAAACGGGGACACCCTGGGTTTCTAAGTATTCCAAGGTCTTTGGGATATCCAGCAGGGACTTGGCGCCGGCACAGACTACGGCTACGGCGGTGCTCGCCAGCTCCTGAAGATCGGCGGAGATATCCATGGTCAGCTCAGCGCCCCGGTGAACGCCGCCAATGCCGCCGGTGGCAAAGACCTTGATCCCCGCCATCTCAGCCAGCATCATAGTGGTAGCCACGGTGGTGGCTCCCGTTTTTCCGGTGGCCAGATAAACGGCCACGTCCCGGCGGCTGACCTTACCCACGCCGTCCGCCCTGCACATGATCTCCAGTTCCTCGGGAGTCAGACCCACCTTTAGCTTACCGCCAATGATGGCGGTGGTGGCAGGGATGGCTCCCTCGTTCCGGATGACCTGCTCTACTTTATGGGAAAATTCCACGTTTTCGGGATAGGGCATACCGTGGGAGAGAATGGTGGACTCCAAAGCCACAACGGGCAGGCCCTTGTCAAGAGCGGCCTGGACCTCGGAGGAGATGGAAAGATACTTGTTCATGGGCGTCGGGTCTCCTTTCAAAATCATGGGGCCTTCATTCGGTGCTGACGATCAGAGGGATAAACTTCTTTTCCAGAACGTCCACCAGACCCAGGTCGGTACACTTGACCTCGGGAGACACTGCCAGGGACATGAGAGTGAGAAACATCATGGGCCGCTCGTGATCCAGCCGGAGGGTCTGAACGGCCTGAAAGAAGGCCTCGAAAGTCTTCTTGAGAGCATCCAAGGGCTCCTCGGTGAGAAGTCCCGCGATGGGGAGGGGGACTTCGCTGAGGACTCGGCCGTCCAGCACGGCGCACAGCCCGCCGCCCAGCTCGATCAGGCGGTTGGCCGCCAGAGCCATGTCGGCGTCGTTGGCGCCGAAGACCATCAGATTGTGACTGTCGTGGGCATAGGTGGTGGCCAGGGCGCCCCGGAACCGGGGGAACCCGCTGAGAAGGCCCAGAGAGACCTCCTTGCCGGGCTTTTTGTCCGGGCCGTAGCCATGGCGGTAGATGACCGCCAGCTTCACAAGGCCGTCGGGGTCCGGACGGCCCTCCCGAATGGGGAGCCACTGCTGGGTCTTGGCGGTGCAGGTGACCTGACTGCTGCCGCCCAGAATATTGCACAGCGCCCGTGTCCCCTTGGCCGGAGGAAGGACAAAGTCGGTCTCCTCCAAAGGCAGGACATGGATCGAGTGGTAAAAATCCTCCGGAAAGGGCTTGGGAGAGAGGGGGACGAGACATGCTCCGTTCTCCGCCACGATCCTGCCGTCGGAGAGAACCAGGCTGGGCTGGAAGTCCTCCAGACTGTCCAGCAGCAGCAGATCGGCCTTGTAGCCGGGGGATACGGCGCCCCTGTCGTAGAGCCGGAGACGGACAGCGGCGTTGAGGGTGGCGTAACGCACGGCAAGAATGGGGTCCAGCCCCAGAGCTACGGCCCGCCGGAGGTTGGCGTTGAGATGTCCCTCCCGGATCAGCTCAATGAAGGGCACGTCGTCGGTGACCAGCATGATCCGGTCTTGGTAAGGGAGTTGGTTGAGATACTCCATGGTCTCCGCCGTGAAGAAGGTGGGCTGAAGCTGGACGAAAAATCCAGCGGAGAGCTTTTCCTGCAGTTGGGGCAGGGTCATACCGGTGTGATCCGCGTCCAGACCTGTAGACCGGAAGGCCTGGAGGTGGCGGTCTGTAAGGGCGGGTATGTGGCAATCCATGATGACCCCCCGTTTCCGGGCGGCCTCCACCACGGCCAGAATACGCTCATCTCCGTTGGCCACGGCGTTGAAGTCCATAACTTCTCCCAGACCCGCCACACCTGGGATATCCAGAGCCTCCTCCATTCCAGGGGCCTCCATGGAGAATCCGGAGCGCTCCAGGCCGGGGGCGGAGGGAATGGTGGAGGGGGCCATCATCAGCACGTGGAGGGGAGTACCCAGGGCGGCCTCGGTCAGAGCCCGGATCCCCTCCAGACCAAAGACGTTGCCGATCTCATGCGGGTCGGCGGCCACCGTGGTGGTGCCGCAGGGAAGAATGGCCTCAATAAAGTGGGCGGGGGTCATCATACTGCTCTCAAAGTGCATGTGGGCGTCGATGAGACCCGGAATGGCATAGCGGCCCTTGCCGTCTATGACCTTGTGGGCGGTAAAGGGGAAGTCCATCTTCCCGGCGTAGGCGATGGTGTCGCCGCAGACAGCCACAGAGCCGTCCATAAGCTGTCCGGTAAATACATTGACGATCCGTACATGTTGGATCACCAGATCAAAAGGCTTTTTCCCGTTGATGGCGGCGACGCAGTCTACTCCCATAGGCTTCTCCTTATCCTTGTTGTTGGAGGCAGAGGGTCTCCGCCCGAAGACGGCCCTTTTCCACCTCGTCCCAGGCGGCCTGCACCGTGACATTGGGGTTGATGGTGTGAGAATGGAGCAGCGCCAACCGGGCGACTCCTGAGGCAAAGAGCAGGGTCTCCTCTGGGGGAAGACCGTGGACGCTGGCATATAAAAGTCCACCCATAAAGGCGTCTCCCGCCCCGGTGGCGTTGGCGATGGAGTCCAGAGGCTCGCCCCGGACACGCACGGCGGTGCCGGTCCGGTCCAAGGAAAAACTGCCGTCTCGACCCAGACTTACTACCACTCGCGCCGTGCCCCGATCGATCAAATGCCCGCAGGCAGACTCCAGGCCGCCGGATAGGCTCATCCCGGTGAGCTCTTCCAGCTCAAAGCGGTTGGGCTTAATGGTGTGATAGCCCGCCAGGGATCCGGACAGCTTTCGGGCGTATGTACAGCTCACCGGATCTACAAAAATGGGGATGCGCTCCCCATATGTTTGAGTCACATAAAGAAGGACGTCCTCGGGAAGGCCGGTGTCCATCATAATGGCCCCAGCCCCGGCAATGATCTCCTGCTTTTTTTTCAGAAAATCCACACTCAGGTGCTGGAGCACACGCATGTCGGACACGGCAAGGGCCATCTCCCCCATGTCATTGTGAAGTGAGAGGTACACAGAGGAGCCGTGATCGGGTACCACCATGGAGTGGGAAGGGTCGATCCCCATCTCCAGACAGTCCCGCCGGATCTCTCCGGCGTGGATATCGCTGCCCAAGGCGGTGATGAGCTTTACCTCAAGCCCCAGTCGGGCGGCATTGGCGCAGACGTTGTGGGTCACTCCCCCCACGCTGGTGCCAATGATCCCGGGATTGGAATCCTCCATGACCAGGGGCAGACCGCTGCGGCCCATCATATCGATGTTGGCTGCGCCGATGCCCAGGACATAGCGTTCAGAAGGAATGCGGTCCCCGGTCATGGAATCAGTTCTCATAGCTTTGTCCTATTCTTATTTATAAGATATATGGTCACCATGAGCATAAAAGGCGCTTTTGAAGCACCAAAATTATAACAGTTTTCACCACCATTGTCAATCGGCCCCGGATGAATTTCCGAAAAAGGAAATTCGTAGCGAAGCGTTGAAAAAATAAAAAAAAGACGGTATAATAAAAAAACTGAAAACCGAAAAGGGGGTATTTTCCATGTCCTATCAGGTTTCCCAGCAGGTCCAAAAAGCTCTGGACGACCTTACATCCGCGCCCCGGATCCAGAAGGCTCTCTCCTTTATGGAGGCGGATCAGGAGGAGATCATACAACGCCAGATGGAACTGGCGCTGATCCCCGCGCCGACCTTTCATGAGGAGAAAAAGGCCCGGCGGCTTTTGGAGATGTTCAAGGCGGAAGGGCTGGAGGACTGCCATATTGACGAATATGGCAACTGTGTGGGCCTGCGCCGGGGGACCGGAGGCGGAAGGACTGTCCTTTTAGAGGGGCACATGGATACGGTGTTTTCCATGGATACCCAACTGAAGATCACCCGGGAGGACGGCTGGATCCACTGCCCCGGCATCGTGGATGACACCAGAGGCTGCGTTACCGCCCTGTCCGTCGTCCGGGCGCTGAACGTTGCAGGCATTCGGACAAAGGGGGACATCCATGTGGTGGGCACTGTCCAGGAGGAAGGCATGGGGGCGCTCCGGGGGATGAAATATTATGTAAACCATCACCCTGAACTGGAGGCCAGCGTTTCCATTGACGGGGATGGCTACAGGGGGGTCATCTACCGGGCTACTGGGATCCAGACGGCGGAGATCACCTTCCGGGGCAAGGGGGGACACGCCTATATCGCCTTTGGGGAGGTGGCAAATCCCCTCCATGCCGCCGCCCGGGCTGCCGCGAAGATCTCTGTTCTGGAGGTCCCCAAGGACCCAAAGACCACTTACGCCGTCACCTGTCTTCATGCGGGAGGGCCCTCCTCGGTCCATGTGATCCCCCAGGAGGCCAAGATGGTGGTCAATTTCCGCTCCAACACTCCGGAGGAGCTGGAGAAGCTGCGGGAGAAGATATTTTCCGCCATTGAGGAGGCGTGCCGGGAGGAGACGCGGTTCTGGGGAAAGGACGCCATCACGTATGAGTGCGAATATCTGTGCGATGTGCCCGCCGGGCTCCAGGATGACCATTCCCCCATCGTAGAGGCCGCCGTGGCCGCCTCTCGCTATTTGGGCTGTGCCGAGCCAAACCGGTATCCTGACGGCTGCACCAACTGCAACCGGGCCATCGAGGCCGGACTTCCCGCGGTCTGTCTGGGGGATGGGGACTATGATCCCCATATCCATTCTCTGGAGGAGCGCTTCCGGGAGGAGGGGGCCTATAAGGGCTGTCAGCAGGCTTTGCTGGTGACGCTTCTCTGTGCCGGAACGGAAGAGAGGGACAGCGTGCTGTAAGACGCCGTTTTATATTGACAAAAATAGCGATTTGCGGTACAATACAACCAACTTTTCACTATAAGGAGGGGGAAGCCCCATGAAGCACATCCAGACTCTGGAGACCCGGAATCTCTGCGACAGCGCCAAGACCGGCGGCTGCGGCGAGTGTCAGACCTCTTGCCAGTCCGCCTGCAAGACCAGCTGCGGCATCGCCAATCAGCAGTGCGAGAGCGTTCGCAAGTAAGAAGTTCAAGCCTGAAAATGCCGCCGGTTTCGGCGGCATTTTTCTGCCTATAGAAATGAGGGATGTACCATGATACACCGCTATACTCTGAACGGGATGAACATTGTCATTGATACCCACTCCGGCTCGGTCCACGTGGTGGACGAGGCGGCCTATGACGTGATCGGGCTTTATGACGAGGGCAAGGACCGGGGGGAGATCGTTCCCGCCGTGCTGGAAAAGTATGCCGGGGACCCTGCGGTCACCAGGGAGGAGCTGGAGCAGTGCTGCGACGAGATCGAGGCTTTGAGGGACCAGGGCAAGCTCTTTGCCCGGGATACCTTTGAACCCTTGGCGGGAGAACTGAAGGAGCGCTCCGCGGGGGTCGTCAAGGCTCTGTGTCTCCACGTGGCCCACACCTGCAACCTCAACTGCTCCTACTGCTTTGCCAGCCAGGGCAAGTACCACGGGGACCGGGCGGTCATGTCCTTCGAGGTGGGAAAGCAGGCTCTGGACTTTCTCATGGACCACTCCGGGACCCGGCGGAATCTGGAGGTGGACTTTTTCGGCGGGGAGCCCCTGATGAACTGGCAGGTGGTGAAGGACCTGGTCCGCTATGCCCGGAGCGTGGAGAAGGAGCGGGGAAAGAATTTCCGCTTTACCCTCACCACCAACGGGGTACTTATCGACGACGACGTGATCGAGTTTGCCAATAAGGAAATGCACAATGTGGTGCTGTCTCTCGATGGGCGGAAGGAGGTCCACGACCGATTCCGGGTGGACTATGCCGGGCAGGGCAGTTGGGAAAAGATCGTGCCCAAGTTCCAGAAGCTGGTAGAGGCCCGGGGAGGCAAGGGGTACTATATGCGGGGGACCTTTACCCATCATAATCCCGACTTCCTGGAGGACATCAAGGCCATGCTGGAGCTGGGATTCACAGAGCTTTCCATGGAGCCGGTGGTTTGCGCGCCTGACGACCCCTCCGCCCTCACCAAGGAGGATATGGTCGTTGTGATGGACCAGTATGAGAAGCTGGCCCGGCTCATGGCGCAGAGGAGGAAGGAGGGACGGCCCTTCACCTTCTACCATTACATGATCGACCTTACCGGGGGGCCCTGCGTCTACAAGCGGATCTCCGGATGCGGTTCCGGGACCGAGTACATGGCCGTCACCCCCTGGGGGGACCTGTACCCCTGCCACCAGTTCGTGGGGGAGGAGAGGTTCAAGCTGGGAGACGTGTGGCAGGGAGTCACCGCCCCCCAGGTCCAGGGGCAGTTTGCGGCCTGCAACGTCTATACCCGGCCCCAGTGCCGGGACTGCTGGGCCCGGCTCTATTGCTCCGGGGGCTGCGCGGCCAACGCCTACCACGCCACCGGGTCGGTGAACGGGGTCTATGAGCAGGGCTGTGAGCTGTTCCGGAAGCGGATGGAGTGCGCCATCGCCTTGGAGGCCGCCCGGACCTTGGAGGAGGAGTGATGGAGACCCCCATCCTGGATTTTCTGCGGGGATACCAGCGGGAGGGCATGTCCCGCTTCCATATGCCGGGGCACAAGGGGATGGGACCCTTGGGCTGCGAGGACTGGGACATCACTGAGGTAGAGGGGGCCGACGCCCTCTATGAGGCGGAGGGGATCATCGCCCGGAGCGAGGAGAACGCGGGGCGGCTTTTTGGTTCCGGGCGGACCCTCTACTCTACGGAAGGCTCCAGCCAGTGTATTCGGGCCATGCTGACTCTGGCGCTGCAGAACCGGCCTGCCGGGAGCGCCCCGACGGTGTTGGCGGGGCGGAACGCCCACAAGAGTTTTCTCTACGCCGCCGCTCTGCTGGACCTGGAGGTGGAGTGGCTGTGGCCGGAGGGGGAGGGGCGGAGCCTGTGCAGCTGTCCCATCACCCCGGAGGGGCTGGAAAGGGCTCTCTCCGCTATGGAAAGGCCCCCCTTTGCGGTTTACATAACATCCCCGGACTATCTGGGAGAGGTGGCGGACATTGCCGCTTTGGGGGAGATCTGTCACCGACGGGGTATCCCGCTGGTGGTGGACAACGCCCACGGGGCCTACCTCCATTTTCTGGGAAAGCCCTGCCATCCCTTGGATCTGGGGGCGGACCTGTGCTGTGATTCAGCCCACAAGACCCTGCCCGTGCTGACGGGGGGGGCCTATCTCCACATTTCCCAAAGCGCCCCCAAGGGCATGGCGGAGCGGGCCAAAGGGGCTATGGGGCTGTTTGGCTCCACCAGCCCCTCCTACCTGACCTTGGCCTCCCTGGACGCCTGCAACGGTTGGCTGGCGGGGGAGGGGCCGGGGAGGATCCGGGCGGTGGCCGAAGGGCTTGCGAAGGGGAAAGCCGAACTGATCCAACAGGGCTGGAGGCTCTGGGGGGAGGAACCCTTGAAGCTGACGGTGGACGCCGCCGCCTCGGGCTGGAGGGGAGACGAACTTGGGGACCTTCTCCGGGTGGGAGGGGTGGAGCCTGAGTTTGCCGACCGGGACTATGTGGTGCTGATGGCCTCCGGAAATACGGATGGGGAGGATCTTCAAAAGCTGGCAGACGCCTTTGCCTGCGGGAGGCCCCTGTCCGGGGAGCCTGTAGCCGCCCCTGCTCCGACCCGGGGGAAGCGGGTCATGTCCATCCGGCAGGCTATGCTCTCCCCCCAGGAGGAGCGGCCTGTGGAGGAGTGCCTGGGGCGGGTGTGCGCCGCCCCGGCGGTGAGCTGCCCCCCGGCGGTGCCCATCCTGGTCTGCGGGGAAGTGGTGGACCAGGCGGCGGTGGAGCGGTTCCGGTACCATGGAATTGACCGCTGTGCGGTGGTAAAATAAAAGAAAAAGGGATGGAGTTGATTTTTTGGGCTTTGACGTGAATGTGAGCGTATCGGCGGTGACGGTGTTTTTTCAGGGGATCTTGAGCTTTTTTTCTCCCTGCGTACTGCCGCTGCTTCCCCTCTATATCGGGTATCTCTCCGGGGGGACCGGAGTCCGGGGGGAGGACGGAGTCATCCGGTATGACCGGAAAAAAGTGATGCTCCACACCCTTTTCTTTGTGGTGGGGGTCAGCTTTGCCTTTGTGCTGCTGGGGCTGGGGGCTACGGCCCTGGGAGCCTTTTTCCAGCGGTATCAGGTCTGGTTTTCCCGGATCGGTGGGGCGCTGGTGATGCTGTTCGGCCTTTATCAGTTGGGGGTGTTTGGGACCTCCCAGACCCTGAGCCGGGAGCGGCGGCTGCCCTTCCGGATGGATAAATGGACCATGTCCCCGGTGACCGCGTTGGTCATGGGCTTTACCTTCAGCTTTGCCTGGACCCCCTGCGTGGGGCCGGCCATGACCAGCGTACTGCTGATGGCGGCCTCGGCCACCGCCCGGTGGGCGGGGATGGCCCTGATCGGGGTGTATACCCTGGGCTTCGTACTGCCCTTCCTGGCGGTGGGGGTGTTCACCACCGGCCTGCTGGCCTTCTTCAAGACCCACAGGAGGGTGGTGCAGTATACGGTAAAGATCGGCGGGGTCCTGATGATCCTGATGGGTCTGCTGATGATCACCGGGGGAATGGACAGGATGTCGGGGTGGCTGTCCGGGCTGTCCGGACCGGAGCCCACCCCCTCGGCGGCGGTGGAGGTCACCCCCACCGGTCTGCCCCAGCCCTCCCCGGAGGGGACGGAGATCCCTGAAGTCAGCGAGAGCCCGGAGCCAACTCCGGAGGCGGACCCGGAGGTGACAGAGCCGCCCGCCGCGGAGCCGGAGCCCACCGCGGCTCCAGATCCCTCAGCGGAGAGCGCGGAGAGTCCGATTCCCGAGGAGAGCTCTGAGCCCCAGCCGGAGGAGACGGTGGATCCCGACGCCATCCCAGCCCTGGATTTTACCCTGGAGGATCAGTTTGGGAATACCCACTCCCTGGCCGACTATAAGGGAAAGACCATTTTCCTGAACTTCTGGGCCACCTGGTGTCCCCCCTGCAAGGCGGAGATGCCCGAGATCCAGCAGCTCTACGACAGCTACAGCCGGGAGGGGGAGGACGCCCTCATCGTGCTGGGGGTGGCCGGGCCGGAGATGGACCGGGAGGGGACGGTGGAGGACATCACCGCCTTCCTGGAGGAGAATGAGTACACCTACCCGGTGCTGATGGATACGGATTGGAGCCTGTTTTACGGCTATGGGATCCGCTCCTTCCCCACCACCTTTATGATCGACCGGGAGGGGAACGTTTTTGGGTATCTCACGGGACAGATGAGCTATGAGATCATGGAGGATATCGTGGCCCAGACCATGAGCGGAGAGCGGCGGTAAAAACAGAAAAGCGCGAGGGCGGCAGGGGATCAGCCTGCCGCCCTCGCTTTGTATAAGGAGAGAAGGAATACGCGTTATTTTACCTGGGACAGGGCATCGGAGACGGCCTCCTTGATGGCCTTGGAGGTGATAGTGGCGCCGGAGACGTTGTCCACCTCGGTGGAGCCGGCCTTCACGATGGCGTCGGGGAGCTGCTCCCGAGCGGGATCGGAGATACCGGGGGTCTCGTTGTGCTTGACGATCTCTACCTTGGTGATCTTGCCGCCCTCCATCGTGACTTTAACGGTGAGGCCGCCCCCCATGCCATTGTGGCTCACGCCCAGGTACTCACCGACGGACAGGGCCACGTCAGGGCCATTGCCGCCCAGATCGGAGGACTTGCCGGGGGTATAGGTTAGAGGAGAGGCAACGGCGGTGCGGACCTGGTAGGCGGGCAGGGCCTCCTTGGCCGCGGCGGCGTTCTTGCCGGCGATCTGACCGAAGATGACGCACTCGGCGATGTTGCCGCCGCCCTGATACTGGAAGGCGGTAATGCCGCCCAACTCACCGGCGGAATAGAGGTGGGGGATGGGCTTGCCGTCCAGACCCAGAACCTCGGCGTTCTCGTTTCGGCGGGGGCCGCCCTGGGTGTTGAGGATGTTGGCGTTGGCCTCAATGGCGTAAAAGCTGCTGCCGGTAATGGCGGTCATGCTCTCGGCGGTACGGCCGCACTCAGGGTCATAACCGTTCTTGGCATAGCTATTGAAGTTCTTGACCGTGGTCTCAAGAGTATCGGCGTCTACATCAATGAGCTTGGCCAACTCCTTGATAGAAGAGGCGTGCTGTACGTTCAGAGCGCTGTCAGGGATCTGGCCGGAAGCTTTGGCAGCGTCAAAAACTTCGGCGGTACAGATGATATAGGACTTCAGAGGCCGACGGACATTGACCCAAACGTCGCCCATACGGACATGGCCGTGACGGGGAGCCTCCGCCTCGTTGAAGAAGCGGCTGCCGTCGCCGGCTACCACGATGGTGGCGCCGTTGCCCAGACGGGGAACAATGGCGTGCTGGTCGTCGGGGACGGAAACACTGGTGCCGGCAAGGGCAGAACCGATGCCCTCATAGGCCTCCATGTGCCACAGATCGGCACCCACCTCTTGGGCCATACGAATGCCGTCACCGGTGTTGTAAAGGCCGCCGATCACACCAAAGTCGGCCAAACCAAGATAGTTGGACACCATCTCGGCATTGTTCTCAAAGCCGCCGCAGCACATGATGACACCGTTGGTGGCCCGGATGTTCAGAGTCTTGCCGTCCCGCTCCACCTGGACGCCCAGAATAGTCTTGGTGACGGGGTCCTGAATGAGGTGGCTGGCGGGAGATTCAAACCACACGTCGATCTTGTCGGCACGGTCAATAACCAGGCCCCGGAGAGTCTGCCACAGGTAGCCATCGCTGTAACCCTCGTGGAGGGCGTTCAGACTGATCTTGTCCGCACTGGGAAATTCGGGGTATTCGGGGGACATATAGCCCAGACGGCTGCCCGTCCAGTCATGGTACTCGCTCTTGGGAATACCAGTCAGGTCTTCCATCACATCGTACATATGAGCAATGTTCTTGGTGTAGACCCGGAGCAGGGCCTCGGGAATATGATGGCCGCCGGCCAGAGCCTGATAGTACTCGTAGGTACCCTCCTCATCCTCAGCACCATAGACGAACATCTGGCCGCAGACACGGGTGTTGCCGCCCTCCTGTCCTTCGGGAGCCTTCTCTACCAGAAGGACACGGGCTCCCTCATCGGCTGCAGTCTTGGAGGCTACGGCGCCAGAACCGCCGAAGCCCACCACCACTACGTCATACTCTCCGTCCCAGGCGATAGTGTCGGCATAGGTGTAATTGGTGACGGTAGACAGCTTGGCGGTGTTGGGAGCGTTTTTGTCCCACTCCACGGTAATGCCTGTGAGCTCGCTGAGGTAGCGTAGGGGAGCGTAGGTGGCTCCCTCATAGGCAAAGACCTCAGCGGGGGTGCCGTCGGACTTGGTGGGGGTGACGGCCTTGTCGTTCAGGGTCATGTCCATGGGGGTCACGGAGATGGTTTTCTCCACTCCGGCTGCCATGGCCACAGTTCCCATGACCATCAGAGCGGCCAGGGACAAGGCGGTAAGTCTCTTTTTCATAATAATTCCTCCTTTTAGTGCCTTTCAGAAAAATAGAGTCGAGTGCTATTCCAATTATAAAAAGTGTGTGATAAAATTGACAAGGGAGACAAATTTCATGGTTTCTGTAAAAAGTCTACTTTGCGAGTAAAGGATATTTTGGCATAATAAAATTGCAGGAATATATCTTTCGATTTAGCAGGAGTAAAGGAGAGGAGAGATATGCCACATGCCCCCTATTTTGGAAGCGATTCCGAAAAGGCGGAGATCCGGGAGCTGTATGCCTATGCCGGGTATTTCTATACCATGGCTATGAACGAGTGCCTGAGCAGTAACCCGGAAAAGACCATGCGGCGGCATCTGGATATGTGGCAGATCAAGTTTGACTTTGTGCAGGAGCGGTTTTGGTTCTGCCTGTCCGGCATCAAGAAAACGATCTACTATGGGGTCTATGGCTGGGAAGCCGGAGATTACCTGCAAAAGATCTACGACTCCTGGCGGCTTTCTGTGGAGGATAAGCTGGAAGAGAAAGGATACCTGGCCAATGTATTCATGGTACTGGAGGAGGATATCAAGCAGATGGCCGTCCTTTTCTCCCCCAGAGCAGCCCCTAAATGCTCCCCGAAAGAGTTGGCGGGGGAGATTAACGCTCTGGGCCAGAAGATATATGAGAAGGAGATCTTCCAGGGGGATACCCGTTACTGCAACGTCACCGCCCTGTCCGATGAGCTCCACGGCTATACCGGCATTCGGGAGGGGTATCTCCAGACCCGGAAGCTGAACGACCTTTCCTTCTTCCTGATGGAACCCCGGGTCCTCACCCAAGACTGGGTGGATCGAAACCGCAACGGGGCGGACTACCGGGTCGTTATTGGGGAGTGCTATCAGCTCCAGGAGGCCCTGGACGAGGGGGATGAGGCCCTGTGCGAAAAGCGGCTTAGGTCCCTTTTCCTGAAAACGGTGAAGGGGTCCTATCGCTGGACCCTGCTCCGGGACGCCCTCTCTTACTGCAAGCATATGCTGGAGCTGCGCTGCACCGCCCGGGGGGTGACTGGGGTGGACCTGGAGGAGCTGTGCGACCCGGGGAGCTATCTGCGCCTCAAGGAGTGCGTGGAGGGGCTGTGGCCGGTGCTGAAAAGGCTGTGCGCCATGGTCCGGGAGCAGGGGCCTTATCAGGATCTGATGCTCCGGGCGGTGTACTACATCAAGCTCCACTACGTTGAGGACCTTGCCCTCACCGACGTGGCCCGGTACGCCAACGTGAATCCCAACTATCTCAGTGGCGCCTTCCAGAAGGAGATGGGGGTGTCCCTGCGGGAGTACATCACGGCGGAGCGGATGGAGGCGGCCAAGGTCCTGCTGGAGGAGGGAAGGCTGAGGATCGCGGATGTTGCCGAGGCGGTTGGGATCCATGATGTGAAGTATTTCAGCCGACTATTTAAAAAGACGACAGGGCTCACACCGGGAGAGTACCGGGAAAGGGCGAAGGGGAAGGGATAGAAAAGAAGAGGCGGGGGCGGGAAAGCCTCGGTTAGCTTTTTTCTCCCGGCCCATAAGGTTTACATAAAAATGTCCCTCTCTGCGGAGAGGGACATTTTTTTATAGCCTTTTTGGCTCTTGTGAAGATTTTCTTAACATCGTCTTAAATTTCGTCCAAACCCCTTGCAAAGTGGGGCCACTGTGCTAAAATTGGGTTAAATTTAGAGAGAAGGGAGGGCTTCCGGGTATGAAGCTGCTCCAGTTTGTAGAGACCTTTAACTTTGTCGTTGCCGCGCTTATCACGGTGCTTTATTCATATCAGATGGTCTACCTGGTCCTGGGTTTGCTTCGCCGGCATTGGAGGGACTGTCGGCAGCCCTCTCGGCTGCGGAAATACGCCGTGCTGATCTCCGCCCGGAATGAGCAGGGGGTCATTGGAGAACTGATCGCAAGTCTGAAAAAGCAGCATTATCCGGCGGAGTTGCTGGATATATACGTGGTAGCCGACAACTGTTCCGACGATACCGCAGGGGCGGCCCAGGCCGCCGGGGCCAGGGTCTACCGCCGCTTTGACCATATCCACGTGGGAAAGGGCTACGCTCTGGACTATTTGTTGAAGAAGCTCTCTGAGGATGGCCTGGAGAGCCGGTATGAGGGCTATTTTATCTTTGATGCGGATAATATCGTAGATCCCAACTTTGTCGCGGAGATGAACCGGACCTTTGACCGGGGGGACTATGTGGCGGTGACGGGATACCGCAACTCCAAGAATTTTGGGCAGAACTGGATCACAGCAGGGTATTCCATCTGGTTTTTGCGGGAGGCCCGGTTCGTCAACTCCGCCCGGATGGCGCTGGGCACCAACTGCCATGTGTCGGGCACTGGGTTCCTTATCTCCGCTGACTATCTGCGGGAGAAAGGGGGCTGGCCCTATCATCTGCTCACCGAGGATATCCAGTTTTCCGCCGAGTGCGCCGCCCGGGGGCGGAGGATCGGCTACTGTGACGCCGCCGTCATCTACGACGAACAGCCCACCGCCTTCCGTCAGTCCTGGGATCAGCGACTGCGGTGGTCCAAGGGTTTTTATCAGGTGGATCGGAAGTATGGTCCCGCCCTCATCAAGGGGATGTTCCGGGGGGGCCGGAGGGGTCTGGGGTGCTATGACATCCTGCTCACCGTCACCCCTGGGGTACTCCTCACCGTGCTGGGGGGAGCCCTTCAGATCGTGGTGGCCCTGGCCTGCCTGTCCGCCCCGGCCTACCTGGTGAAACATGTCCTCTCCCTGACGGGGGACTTTCTGATCCAGAGCTTTCTGAGCTTCTACGGGGGCTTTTTCCTCTACGGGGCTCTCACCGTTCTCAGCGAGTGGGGAAATATCCGGGCCTCCGCGGTGCGGAAGCTTTGCTTCCTGCCCCTGTTCCCCTTGTTCATGCTGACTTACATACCCATCTCGGTGGCGGCTCTGTTCCAGAAGGTGGAGTGGAAGCCCATCGCCCACAAATCGGTCCGCCAGCTGGACCAGGCGGCATAAAGCGGGAGAGCGCTCTGCGGAATGCGTGGGGCGGTGTATACAGCGTAAAGAGAGAGCGGCCAACCCGTCCCGGGTTGGCCGCTCCGCTTTCTTTCTGCTCCCGCTTTGCGGGCGCGTTCTGTGTGAGAAAAGGAGAAAACGCAGGATCAGGGCTCTTCCAGGTCTTCACCGTTGGTGGCGATGACCTTTTGGTACCAGAAGAAGGAATCCTTCCGGTAGCGCTCCATGGTGCCCTGGCCGTTGTCGTCGCAGTCCACATAGATAAAGCCGTAACGCTTGCCCATCTCGCCGGTGGAGACGCTGACCACGTCAATGGCGGTCCAGGGGGTATATCCGATCAGGTCTACCCCGTCGTCAATGGCAAGACGCATCTGCTCAATGTGCTGCTTTAGATATTCGATGCGGTAGGGGTCGTGGATCTTTCCGTCTTCAAAGGTGTCCCGGGCGCCAATGCCGTTTTCGGTGATCATAATGGGCACATGGTACCGGTCATAGATGTGGTTGAGGGTATAACGCAGCCCTACCGGGTCGATCTGCCAGTTCCAGTCGGTGGCCTTCAGATAGGGGTTCTTGGCTCCGCCCATGATGTTGCCGGAGACCTGGGCCGCGTCCTTTTGGGTGGTGACACAGTTTGTCATATAGTAGCTGAAGGTATAGAAATCCACATGACCCCGGCGGATCACGTCCAGATCCCCCGGCTCCACAGGGAAGGAAATGCCGTTGCGGGCGAAGTACCGTTCCATATAGTAGGGATACTCTCCCTTTACCTGAACGTCGCCGGAGAAACGGTTGCGCAGTTGATCCTCCTGCTGGGTAAGAAGGACGTCCTCCGGACGGCAGGTCAGGGGATAGACGGTGATGTGGCAGATCATGGTACCGAACTGGAAGCCGGGGTCGATCTCCTTGCCCAGGAGCACTGCTTTGGCGCTGGCCACGAATTGGTTGTGGAGGGCGGCGTAGCGCTTGTTGGGGTCATCCTCCTGATGGGAGAAGTCGATGGTCCCGGGGTTGAGCAGGCCGCCATGGTTCCAGTTCCCCACCCCGGTGGTCAGGTCGTTGATCTCGTTGAAGGGGATCCAGTATTTTACGATCCCTTTGTATCGCCGGAAGAGGGTCTCGGCAAATTTCAGATAGCAGTCAATGCACCGGCGGTCTGCCCAGCCGTTGATCTCGGTGACCAGGTTCAGCGGCATCTCATTGTGGTAAATGGTGACCAGGGGCTCAATGTGATACTTTTTCAGCTCGGCAAAGATGTTGTCATAGAACCGGAGACCGGCCTCGTTGGGCCGGGTCTCCGTGCCCAGGGGGAAGATCCGGCTCCAGCAGATGGATAGGCGGTAAACCTTGAAGCCCATCTCGGCAAAGAGGGCGATATCTTCTTTATAGCGGTGATAGTGATCGGCTCCCTGATGGCTGGGATAAAAGTATTTGGATTCATCGATATCAAGGGTGATCTTCCGGGGGGTGGAGTGGCTGCCGGCTACCATGGCGTCGGCCAGGTCGGGGCCCTTGCCGTCTTCGTTCCAGGCGCCCTCCACCTGGTTGGCGGCGGTGGCGCCGCCCCAGAGAAAATTTTTGGGAAAGGGCTTCAATGCGGATTCCATAGGGGGTCTCCTTTCATGTGAGATCACTGCCGGGGGTATTCCAAAAGAGCGGCGCGGATGCGCTCCAAGGCGTCCACCACCCGCTGGTCGTCCCGATAGACGCCCAGGACGATCCGCAGGTGCCCCTGGCCGCCGGGGCCATAGTTGGCTCCATCGTTTACTGCTACCTTGGCCTTTTTGACAAGATAGGCGACGATGTCGGCGGAGGGACCCAGGGCGGATACGTTCACCCAGCACAGAAAACCGGAGGCGGGCAGGTCGCAGCTGACTCCGGGGATGGAGTTGAGGATCTCATAGGCTTTATGACGACGGAAGTCGTAAGCGCGATCAAACTCCGCCATAAACTCCGGCTGCTCCAGTGCGGCCAGAACGGCTTTTTGCGCGGGGGTGGAGGTGGCGCCTATGACGCCCACCGCGTTGGCAAACATGGCGTCCATGATCCTGTCGCAGCACACAAGGTATCCGACCCGCAGACCGCTGAGCCCCATGCCCTTGGAGAAGGAGAACACCGTTACGGTCCGGTCAAACATGCCGTTCAGAGCCGCCGGGGTAATTAGCTCGGCGCCAAAGGTATAGTCCTCAAAGGCCTGGTCGCACACCAGGATCAGGTCATGCTTGACGCACAGGTCCCGCAGCCCCTCCAGAGAGGCGCGGTCATAGACCGTGGTGGTAGGGTTGTTGGGATGGGTCAGCAGGATCATGCGGGTTTTGGAAGAGATCTTTTCCTCCAGCGCGGAGATCTCCAGCTGATAACCGGTATCCCGATGGAGCTCCACCGGGACCGGCACGCCGCCCATGATCTCCACGTCCAGAAAATTGTTGGGATAGCTGGGGGCGGGTATGAGCACCTCATCCCCCGGATGGATAAAGGGGAGAATGGCGAAATAAAGCCCGCTGTCAGAGCCTGGGGTGATGAGGATATTGCGCTGGGGATCCACCTGGAGACCGTTGAAGCGGGCAAGCTTTTCCGCCAGCCGTTCCTTCAGCGCGGCACTGCCGATGGGGGCGGTGTAATGGGGTGCGCTCCGGTCCCGCAGAGCGTCCACGTAGGCCTGCTCCACATGGGCCGGCATAGAGTGGTCGGGCATAAAGGGGTCCGCCCAGCCCATCAGGGCCACGCCCTGCTTTTCCATCTCCTGATAACAGTCGCCCACATCAGCTTTTTCCACCGCAGTAAACAGGCCGCCTTCGGCCTTGGCAAAAGCGGGGATCATCTTTTCTTTCATGAGATGTGCCTCCCTTCTTAATAGACCGATAAGGGGAGCGTTCAGGCTCCCCTTATCGGTTATGGGTTTTGAAGGTTTGGACTTATTTCTCGTTGGGCTTCCAGAACAGATAGGTCAGGGCGGCGGCCACGACGAAGGCGATGACAAAGCAGACCATGACCAAGCCGCAGTTCACGAAGGGAGCTTCACCGCCCATGAACATGCCGAAGCTGAGGAAGGAGGGACCACCCATGGCGTAAGCCTTCAGCCGGAGGATCCCGGCCACGGCGCCGCCCACAGCGCCGCCGGCCATGCCGAAGAAGAAGGTCTTGCCCTGAGGAACGTTGACGCCGTAGATCACAGGCTCGGTAATGCCGGTGCAGGCGGCGATACAGGCGCTGGCGGCATTGGCACGGAGCTTCTTATCCTTGGATTTGAGCCAGACGCCGAAGGCGGCGCCGGCCTGGCCCATGTTGGCGCTGCCCGAGGTGGGGGAGACGTAGTTGAAGCCGTTGGTGGAGATCATCTGGGTCAGCACGGGCACCATGCCGTGGTGGATGCCCAGTACCACCATGGCGGAGTAGATGCCGCCGTAAACCAGTCCGGCGATCCAGCCGCCGTTGGCAAAGAGCCAGTTGACGCCGTTGGCCAGAGCCTCGCCGATCGCGTAGGTCAGGGGGCCTACGGTCATCAGTACGACGGGGGTGGTGATGATAATGGTAAGGGCGGGGACCAGAATGATCTTCAGAGCGCCGGGGATGATCTTATCCAGACCCTTCTCAATGTAGGAGGCCAGAATGATGGCACACACGATGGGAAGCACCGAGGAGCTGTAATTGATCACCCGGAAGGAGATCCCCAGGAAGGTGGTGCTGGTGGTCCCGGCGGTGAGCAGATTGGCCCAAGCGGGAGCCATCATGGCAGCGCATATGGTGAGGGCCACATACTCATTCATCTTGAACACCTTGGCCGTGGAGGAGGCCAGCAGGAAGGGGATGAAGGTAAAGACGGCCATAGAGATGGTGACGATGTGGGAGAAGGTGGGGCTGGAGGTGGAGGCGCCAAAGGCCATGGCCACCATAATGCCGGCAGACAGGATGCCACAGCCGGCCAGGGCGGGAACGATGGGATTGAAGATCTTGGCCACGGTCTCGAAGAAACGAGTCAGCAGACCGCCCTTCTTGGCCTTAAGCTCATCCTTCAGATCCAGGTTCTCATCAATGGCGGCCTCCTCGGTCACGCCGGTGAGCTTGATGAACTCCCGGTACACATTGGACACCTCGGCGCCGATGACCACCTGGATCTGGGTGGCGCCATCGATGACGGAGAGAACGCCGTCCACATTCTTTAGGGCCTCTATGTCCACCTTGGACCTGTCCTTGGGGGTCACCCGCAGACGGGTGGCGCAGTGGGCTGCCTGGGCGATGTTTTCCTTGCCGCCAAAACCGGTGACAATGTGGGGAACAGAGATCTTTGCCATGTTCAATTCCTCCTCTATTATAATGGGCAGATCAGTGGACCGCAACCACTTCCACCTCTGCCAGGGCTCCCTTGGGAAGATCCTTCACCGCCACGCAGGAGCGGGCGGGCCTTGAGGTGAAATAGCTGCCGTAAACTTCGTTGAAGGCGGCGAAATCACCCATGTCGGCCAAGAAACAGGTGGTCTTTACCACATCGGCCTGGGAATATCCGGCCTGGGACAGAATAGCGTTGATATTCTTCATGATCTGTCTGGCTTGACATGTGATGTCCTTTTCCACCAGAGCTCCGGTGGCCGGGTCGATGGGCATGGTGCCGGAGAGGAAAAGAAATCCACCCGCCTTTACGGCCTGAGAGTAGGGACCGATGGCTGCGGGAGCGTTGTCGGTGCTGATGTACTCCAACATATAAATTCCTCCTGTCGTGAATGAAATATATTTCATTCGTTTGGATACCTGCATTTTAGCAGGCTGGCCGGAAGCTGTCAATAGAGCAATAAAATAAATTTTATTTATTCGGAAGATTTGGAGATATATACAAAAATATATTTTATCTTTTGTAAAACTCGCCAGCGGAGGCCTGAGAAAGATGAAATAAATTTCACTTTTCTTTTTTTCGGCAACATGCTATAATAAAAATACTGAACAAAAGTGTATCAAAGGCGGGTGGACAACGATGAAGCTGACCCATTTGGATCGGGAGATCCTACGCTCCTATATTCCGGTGCTGGAGGGGCTGGCAGCCTATCTGTCCGACTGTTTTGAGCTGGTGCTTCATTCTCTGGAGGATTATGAGCATTCGGTGGTGTGTATCCACAACGGTCACCACACCGGGCGGACCGTGGGGGCGCCCATTACGGATCTGGCTCTGAAGATGCTGGATGAGATCAACCAGGGGCATGAGGGGCATATCGTGTATTTCAGCCGAAATAAAAAAGGGGAACCGCTGAAGTCTACTACCATCGCCATTCAGGGGGAGAACCGCAGAATCATTGGGCTTTTGTGCATCAATATGTATCTGAATACCTCGCTGGCAGACTTCTTCACCGCCTTTTCTCCCAGTTATCCCGCTGCCACGGGGAGCAGTATCTCAGAATCCTTTGCGCAGGACACCCTGGATCTGATCCGCACCGCCTTGGAGGAGGAACGGCTGCGGGTGCTGGGGGACAGCAGTATTTTGCCCTCCAACCGGAATAAACTTATTGTGGAGGCGCTGTATAACCGGGGGATCTTCCAGATCAAGGATTCCGTGGTAGCGGTGGCAGGGCTGTTGGGGATATCCAAAAATACGATCTATATGCATATCCTTAACTATATGGTAAAGGTATTGCTTTGCTCGACCGGGGAAAACATGTCCCGTAAAGACCAACGGGCGCGCTGCAAACTGCAGCGCGCCCTTTCTTATGACCGGTGTTCCTGCACCAGCTCCCTGGCCTGCTTGCCCGTCATGTGCGCCACGGTCATCTCCAGGATACACATGCGGTGGAGGGCGCCGGCGATCTCCTTCTCCACCGCCTGTGGGGTCTCCTGGGGACAGTATTTGTCGGTCAGGGCCCGGGCGGCGGGCTCCAGGTCCTGGGAGGGCTCCAGGATATGGACTGTGCCGAAGGCGATCACGCTGCGGTAGTAGGTGGTAAACTTGTCGGGGACCACCTGATCCTTCTGGATGACGCAGAAGGAGGCCCTGGGCTCCCGGCGAAGGGCGTCCAGCTTATGGCCCTCCACGGCGCAGTGGAACAGGAGCTTTCCGTCCCTGTAGGCGTAGCTCAGGGGCACGGCGTAGGGCCAGTTTCCGTCCCCCGTCACCGCCAGCACCCCGGAGGAGCTTTCGGCCAAAATGGCCTCGCACTCCTCCCGGGAGAGCTGTTGGCGGAATCGGCGCATCTCTCGAAATGACATGAAGATCCCTCCCAGACAGATTTCCCCTCCATGATACACCCCCACCCCGCCCTTGCCAACCCCCTACTTTTTTTGTATAATGTCCTCAAAGGGGGGAGGGGAATGAAGCATATGGAACAGCTGGGCCCCTACTCCTACCGCTGGACGGAGGACTGCTTTCCCCTGGGGGCCGACTCCCTGGCCCTGGGGGAATTCTGCACCCTGAGGGATGGAGAACGGGTGCTGGATCTGGGCTGCGGGGCAGGGCTGCTGCTGTTGCTCTGCGCCGGGAGGGGGACGGACCTTTCCCTGATCGGGGTGGAGCTGGACCCCGCGGCCGCAGCCCTGGCCCGGCGGAATTTGGCGGAGAACGCTCTGGCGGGGGAGATCCTGGAGGGGGACCTGGGGACGACCGCCCTTCCGACGGGGATGGACCTGGTGGTATCCAATCCCCCCTGGTATCCCAGGGGCTCCGGGGCCGAGGGGGGGCCGGGGCGGATGGAGGGCTGTACCCTACAGACTGTGTGCGCCGTAGCGGCGAGGGCCTTGAGGCCCAAGGGCCGCTTTGCCCTGGTCCACTCCCCGGAGCGGCTGGTGGACCTGCTGACCGGCCTGCGTGTGGCGGGGCTGGAGCCCAAGCGGCTCCAATTTTGCCGGGGCAGGGGGGACAGACCTCCTTACGCCGTGCTCGTAGAAGGGGTGAAGGGAGGCCGTCCGGGGCTGACCATTCTCCCCGATCGTATTTGAATTTGAAGGAGGTTTTGCCTATGGCCGGAACCCTCTATCTTGTCCCCACCCCCATCGGTAACCTGGGGGATATCTCCCGCCGGGCGGCGGAGACCTTTGCACGGGTGGACTTTATTGCGGCCGAGGACACAAGGGTGACCTTGAAGCTGCTCAATCACCTGGAACTGAAAAAACCCCTTATGAGCTACTACCGCCACAACACCGGCGAGGCGGGCCAACAAGTGCTCAGCCGGCTGCTCTCAGGGGAGAGCTGCGCCCTCTGTACCGATGCGGGGACCCCCGCGATCTCAGACCCCGGAGAGGACTTGGTGGCCCTGTGCGCGGCAAATGATGTGCCGGTGGTGTCTATCCCAGGCCCCTGTGCCCTTGTCACGGCCCTGGCGGTCTCCGGTCTCCCCACGGCCCGTTTTGTTTTTGAGGGGTTTCTGCCCATGAACCGAAAAAACCGCCGGGCCCGGTTGGAGACCTTGGCGGGAGAGGAGCGGACGATGCTCTTTTATGAGGCACCCCACAAACTGACGGCCACCCTTTCCGACCTCTCGGCCGCCTTTGGGGCCGAGCGCCGGGTCTCCCTGTGCCGGGAGCTGACCAAGCTCCATGAGGAGGTCATCCGGACTACCTTGGGCCAGGCGGCGGAGCGCTATAAAGCCGAGCCCCCCAGAGGGGAATTTGTTCTGGTCGTGGAGGGTGCCCCCTTCTGGGCGGAGGAGGATTTTACACTGGAGGACGGACTGGAGCGGGTCCATATTCTTTTGGAGCAGGGCCTCTCCCGAAAGGATGCGGTAAGGCAGGCCGCCAAGGAGTTGGGCCTTTCCCGAAATGAGCTGTACGCCGCTGCGCTGGAGGGGTAGGGGCGGGTCCCTGGTCCATCTTGCCCGGCTTACATAGAAACACATAGAAAAAGGGCTCTGCCAAACCGGCAGAGCCCTTGTGCTTTTCTCGTTGTTATGGAAGTTGAGACATCTCCCGCAGACAGGCCCGGCAGATATTCTTGCCCTTGTAGGTGAGCACATCCCCCGCGTCCCCGCAGAATACGCAGGAGGGCTCATACTTCCGCAGGATCACCGAGGAGCCGTCCACATAGATCTCCAGCGCGTCCTTCTCATCGATGTCCAGGGTCCGCCGCAGCTCGATGGGCAGTACGATCCGCCCCAGCTCATCCACCTTTCTTACGATCCCGGTCGATTTCATAGGCCCATTCTCCTTTTTTGAATTTGCAAAAATTCCCGAAAATTCCAGTTATTGCTACAATTTCCATTATAAAGGATTTTTAGTCGCTGTCAAGCGGATCTTGTCGAGAAAAATTGTGGGACATACCTCCGGCCTGTCCCGCATAAAGTGGGGGAGAAAGGGGTGGACAGGGATGGCAATGTCGGTGATCTGGACGGGGATGGTGGCGGTGTCGGTGCTCTACGGCCTGTGGGCGGGCAACGGCGCCGCCGTGGCCGCCGGAGCGGTGGAGGGGGCTGCCGGGGCGGTGGAGCTGTGCCTCACCATGGCGGGGATCATGTGCCTTTGGATGGGGGTCATGGAGGTGATGAAGCGCTCGGGGCTGGCAGAGCTGCTCTCCCGGCTTTTGCGGCCCGTCCTGTGCCGCCTTTACCCTGACTTCAAACGGGACAGGGAGACCATGGACGCGGTGTCCGCCAACGTCTCCGCCAACCTGCTGGGGCTGGGCAACGCCGCCACTCCGCTGGGTATCCAGGCGGCCCGGCGGATGGCTCGAAAAACGCCGGGGGTAGCTTCAGACAGCTTGTGCATGCTGGTGGTGTGCAACACCGCATCCATTCAACTCATCCCCACTACGGTGGCGTCGGTGCGTCTGGCGGCAGGGTGCGCCGCTCCATTTGATATCTTGCCGGCGGTGTGGCTGGCCTCGGCCGTTTCGGTGGCGGTGGGGATACTGGCGGCAAAGCTCATGGGCCGGATATGGAGAAGGAGAAAGGTATGACTTTGTTTTTTCAGATGGTGGTGCCCTTTACCATCGCCGCTGTGGCCCTGTGGGGCATGGCGAAGCGGGTGGATGTGTACGACGCTCTTGTCCAGGGGGCGGGAGAGGGATTGGGTGTGCTGGTGAAGATCGTACCCGCCATGGTGGCGCTGCTGACGGCGGTGTATATGCTGAGGGCCTCTGGAGTGCTGGAGGCCCTGGGGGAGCTGTTGTCTCCCCTCCTCACCGGACTGGGGGTGCCCCCAGAGACGGTGGGCCTTCTCCTCATCCGTCCGGTCAGCGGTAACGCCGCCCTGGGGGTGGGGGCGGAGCTCATCTCCACCTACGGTCCCGATTCTACGGTGGGCCGCACGGCGGCGGTGATGCTGGGGTGTACTGAGACCACCTTCTACACCGTGGCCGTCTACTTTGGGGCGGCGGGGATCAAAAAGACCCGCTATGCCATCCCGGCAGCTCTCTGCGCCGATATAGCCGCTTTCCTGGCGGCAGCCTGGGCGGTAAAGTGGTGGTTTGGATAGGGGGAAAAGGGGAACTCCATTTTATTGATTCCTTATTCTTTGGCGCATCAAAGAATAACCTCCACATCCGCGCAGGGAGATGGATGCTGTCGTCCATCCGCCAAAGGGCATCACCGACCACATCTCGCTTATTTTATCTCACCCCACAAAAGTTCAAAAAAAACAAAACCCCGGCGGGCCTATAGAGAAGCCGCCGGGGTACGCTTGTGTTCTCTTGACAAAAAGCTTAGCCGTTGCTGCGGCAGAGAAGCTCAGCTCTCCGCCTTTTCACCATACCGCCTCACCAGGTCTGCCAAGGTGATGTGGTCCACCACGGCGGACACCGCTGCCGCGATCTCCGCCCAGACCTCCTGGGTCACACACTGCTCCGCCCTGCCGCAGCAGAGCTTGTCCTGGGCGCAGCTCACAGGGGCCAGACTGCCCTCCAGTACCCGCAGGATCTCTCCCACGGTATATTCCTCCGGGGACTTGGTCAGCAGATAGCCGCCCCCCGCCCCCCGGACGCTGCGGACCAGACCCGCCCGACTCAGGGGGGTGATGATCTGCTCCAGATATTTGTCGGAGATATCCTGCCGTTGGGCCACATCCCGGAGGGATACCGGGGCTTTCCCTCCCACTAAGGCAATGTCCAGCATGAGCCGGAGAGCATAGCGCCCTTTGGTGGATATTTTCATAGGCCGGTCCCTCCTTGTGGAAAACAGAGTAAAGAAATCGGTTTTCTATATCATACCACATTTCTCTGAAATTTCAAGAAATTTCCCTCTTGACTTTCATACCAAAACGTGCTAAAGTGTGCCGTAGAAAGTAGGTGCCTTATATGGGCAGACAAAACGGACATGGGTATAGCTCCTATTACCGCTATTGCGATAGCGGCCTTTTTTGATGCCCATGCAGGACCTGCCGAAGGTGAGACACAGCGCGGCGGCCCGCCTTGGGCCGCCGCTTTTTTATGTGAGTAGAAAGGGGAGATACGTTATGGTCGTTATCATGAAGCCTGGTTTTACCCGTCAGGAGCTGGACCGCGCGGTTCAGGAGATGGAGAGAAGCGGCGTAAAGGTCATGATCTCCAAGGGTTCCGAGACCACGATTCTGGGCGCGGAGGGAAACGCCGCCGGCATCGATACCGAAAAGATGGAGTCCCTGCCCGGGGTCGAGCGGGTCATGCGGGTATCCGAACCCTATAAGAAGGCCAACCGGAAGTACCATCCTGATGACACGGTGGTGGAATTGGCTCCCGGCGTCACCGTGGGCGGCAGAAAGCTGCTGGTGGTGGCGGGGCCCTGCTCAGTGGAGAGCGAGGAGCAGATCACCGGCGTCGCCAAGGCGGTGAAGGGAACGGGAGCCCAGGCCCTTCGGGGAGGAGCTTTCAAGCCCCGGACAAGCCCCTATGCCTTTCAGGGTATGGGCTACAGCGGCCTGGACCTGTTGGAGAAGGCCCGTGCCGTTACCGGTCTTCCCGTGGTCACTGAGATCATGAACACCGATGATGTGGACTATTTCGCCCAGCATGTGGATGTGATCCAGGTGGGAGCCCGGAATATGCAGAATTTTGACCTTTTGAAACGGCTGGGAAGGCTCCGCAAGCCCATTCTTCTGAAGCGAGGACTCAGCGCCACCATTGAGGAGTGGCTCATGTCGGCGGAGTATGTCCTGGCGGGGGGCAATCCCAACGTGATCCTCTGCGAGCGGGGAGTGCGGACCTTTGAGACCTTCACCCGAAATACCCTGGACCTGTCGGCGGTGCTGGCAGTGAAACGGCAGAGTCATCTGCCTGTGGTGGTGGATCCCTCTCACGCCTGCGGCCAGGCATGGATGGTGGAGCGGATGAGCCTTGCCGCCATAGCCGCCGGGTGCGATGGCCTTATTATCGAGGTCCACAACGACCCTGTCCACGCTCTGTGCGATGGGCAGCAGTCCATTACCCCTGCCCAGTTTGAGGCGTTGATGGATAAGGCCGCCACCGTGGCGCAATGTGTGGGGAGAGAGATTTGAAAGACAGGGAAGAGACCATGAAATGGGATCCCTTCTTTCCGTGGAATAGGAGGTGCTTTTGATGAAGGACAAAACCGTCGCTATCGTGGGGCTTGGACTTATCGGCGGGTCCTTGGCCTTGGCCCTGAAGGGATTTGAGGACTATAAAGTGGTGGGGGTAGCCCGGAGACAGGCCACGGTGGAGTATGCGCTCCGCCACGCCGTGGGGGACGAGGCCACCCTGGACGTGACCGCCGCCATTCGGCAGGCCGATGTGACCTTCCTGTGCATCAACCCTGAGGATATCGTGACTTTTCTCTCTCAGCACCGGGATGATTTTAAGCCGGGGAGCCTGGTCACCGACGTGTGCGGGATCAAGGGGGCCATTATGGAGGCCTCCAAGGTACTGCCCCGGACGGTGGATTTTATCGGCAGCCACCCCATGGCGGGCACGGAGTTTTCCGGCATCGAGCATGCCCTGAAGGACATGTTCCGGGGGGCCCATTACATTATCACTCCCCGGGAGGACAGCCGCCCGGAAAACGTGGAGCTGTTGGAGCGGATGGCGGTCCATCTGGGCTGCCGGGATGTGGTGAGCACCACCCCCGCCCGGCACGACGCCATCATCGCCTACACCAGTCAGATGATGCACGTCATCGCGGTGAGCGTCTGTGATGATGAGAGCCTTTTTACCTGCAAGGGCTATGAGGGGAGCTCCTTCCGGGGCTGCACCCGGGTGGCGGCGCTGGATGTGGCGTTGTGGACCCAGCTTTTCTCAGGCAACGGTCCCGCCCTCACCGCGTGTCTGGATACCCTTTTGGAGCATCTGAAGGCATACCGGGATGTGATCGCGGCAGGGGACGAGGCAGCGCTGGAGCGGATGCTGACCCACTCCTCCGAGCGTAAGCGCCAAATGGACCTTCCGGGTCCCGATCTGCTTTCCTGAGAGGACAAGGGCGGCTTGAGGAGGGACCTTGCCAATTCTTTGCCGCTGTGATATGATGAAAAAAACAGAAAGGGAGTGGCGTATATGACGATCAACTATCAGCCCAAGGGGACTTGCTCCCAGCAGATGACTATCGAGGTGGAGGACGGCGTTGTCAAGTCCTTCCAGGTCATGGGCGGCTGCCACGGAAATCTTCAGGGCATTGGCAGGCTGGTGGAGGGAATGAAGGTGGAGGAGGTAATCAGGAGGTTGGACGGCATCTGCTGCGGCAGCAAGCCCACCTCCTGCCCCGATCAGCTGGCCCAGGCGCTGAAGCAGATCCTGTGAAGAGTGGAGACTGGCTTTATACGGAATATCTCTCCCCTGTGGGCAGGCTGACCCTGGCGGGGGAGGGGGAGGTCCTCGCCGGGCTGTGGCTGGAGGGACAGCGATATTTCGGCGGTCCCGCCCACTTGGTGCGGAGGGGGGAAGCCCCGGTGTTTCCGGCCGCCCGGTACTGGCTGGAGCGCTATTTCGCCGGAGAGGACCCCGGCCCGCCTCCCGCTCTGGCCCCGGAGGGGACGGCATTCCAGCGGCGGGTATGGAGCCTGTTGGGAGAGATCCCCTGGGGCCGGACAGTCACCTATGGCGCGCTGGCCCGGCAGTTGGGAAGCGCCCCACGGGCGGTGGGGAGTGCGGTGGGCCGCAACCCGATCTCCATCCTGATCCCCTGTCACCGGGTGTTGGGAGCGGACGGCAGTCTGACCGGGTATGCCGGAGGGGTGGAGCGGAAGCGA
The DNA here is from genome assembly GCA_947577065.1 of uncultured Pseudoflavonifractor sp. GTDB lineage: Bacteria > Bacillota > Clostridia > Oscillospirales > Oscillospiraceae > Vermiculatibacterium. Next base: position 41,579 of record CANPTT010000001.1, on the reverse strand, counting down.
TGGCTTTTGGAGCATGAGATGAAAAAAAGCTAAGGGTGAAGATGGGAGATACAAGCGTTTCCCATTCGACCCTTAGCTTTTTCTTTTCCTGTTATCGTCTCCGTCCCCGGTATGTTCCGCTGTATGTACGCCCGTGCCCGCGTCTGTCGCTGCCGTGGTTTCGGCGGGGACGGCTGGGGCCAAAGATGGCCCGGCGGAGGGAAAAGACCAGCACCACCAGGATCACTGCCAGCAGGAGCAGCTTGACCCACAGCTTGCTGAACAACCGCTGGATCTGATCGATCACGGCCAGCCACTGGGACCGCTCCAGAGAGGTGGCGGCGATCAGATCTACGGAGCCGAAGTCCCGACCGCCATAGGAGATGGAGATGGACCCCAGGATCTGTCCCTGCTGGATGGGGGCCTCCAAAACCTCGGGCAGGGTGACGGTCCGCTCAAAAAGGGTTGGATCCAGGTCGTTGGAGAGAGTGGCCTCCAGTCCCGCGGCAGGCTGGACGGTGACATAGTCCTGCTGGGCGCACAGCTTTACGGGGATAGTGTCGATAGGCTCGATCTGGCTGAGCACCGTCTTGCGGGAGAAGTCGTTGAAGCCATGCTCCAAAAGGGCTTTGCTCTCGGTAAAATAATTGTGGTCCACAAACTCCCCGTCGACCTTCCAATAGGTGCCCCCGAGCACTACGGCGATCATCATCCGCCCGTTTTTTTCGGCGGCGGAAGCCAGGCAGTAGCCCGCCTCGGGAGTGGAGCCGGTTTTGATGCCTACGGCGTATCGGTAGAGCAGCCGGTTTTCTCCGGTTCGGAAGTTGGAGACCAGGGCATTGGTGTCGTGGAGCTCCCTTTTGTCACTCATGTTGGTGGCGGGGACGGTATAGCTCACCGAGGAGACGATCTCCCGAAAGTCGGGATGCTTCATGGCCTCCAGACACATGCGGGAAATGTCCCGGGCGGTGGTGTAGTGGGAGCTGTCATGGTAGCCGTGGGTGTTGGTGAAGTGGGTGTTGGCCATGCCAAGCTCCGCCGCACGCCGGTTCATCAGATCCACAAAGGCGGGGATGCTGCCCGACACCGCCGAGGCCAAAGCATTGCACGCCTCGTTGGCCGAGGGGATCAGGGCACAGTTCAAAAGGTCCCGAACGGTGAGCATCTCTCCCGTTTTCAGTCCCTGGGTGGACCCACCCTCGCCGATGCCGATGTACAGATCGTCACCCAGGGTCACCACCGTGTCCATAAAAAGCTCTCCCCGTTCCACTGCCTCGATGGCGAGGAGACCCGTCATCACCTTGGTGATGGAGGCGGGATAGCGCAGCTCATCGGCGGCCAGCTCATAGAGGACCTCGTCGTAGTCTGCGTCCACCAAAATGGCGGCGGTGGCGTTTACTGAGGAGAAGGGGACCGCCGCGGCGGGCTCGCTGGCCAGGGCGGCAGGGCGGAGCAATACCGCCGTCAGGCAGAGAAGGGTAAAAAAAGCCAGGGGGGAAGTGTATTTTTTCATAGGAAACTCCTGTTGTTTATGGTATACTCTTATTAGTATACCAGACTGGGGGCCGGGACGCAACGGGAAAGGAGCTTACAAAATGATGAAACTTTCCAAGTGGGAGGGGGCCATCCTGTTGCTTTCCACTGTGTTTTTGGCCTTTACCGCGGGATGGTTTCTGCGGGGCGGCAGGGTGGCGGAACCCCTGCGGGTAGAGACTCAGCGGCGGTTGGAGGGAACCACGGTCCTTGCCCCCGCCGAGGAAGAGCCGGCCTTGGAGACCAAAGAGGAGAGGGAGCCGGAAAAGGTGAACATCAACACAGCCGACGCCCAGACCCTTCAGACTCTGCCGGGGATCGGGGAAAAGCGGGCGGCAGACATTGTCGCGGACCGGGAGGCCAATGGGCCGTACCGATTTCCCGAGGAGATCACCCGGGTGAAGGGGATCGGGGAGGAGACCCTGGCGGGGCTGGTGGAATACATCACGACGGAGGACGAAAAATGAAAATATTGGTGGTAGATGACGAGCGGGTGCTGGTCAAGGGTATCAAATTCAATCTGGAGAGCGAGGGCTACCAGGTGGAGGTGGGCTATGATGGCCAGTCTGCCGTGGAGCTGGCCCGGAGCGGCAGCTTTGACCTGATCATTCTGGACCTGATGATGCCGAAGATCGACGGACTTCAGGCATGTATGCGCATCCGGGAGTTTTCCAATGTCCCTATCATCATTCTTACCGCCAAGGGGGAGGATGCAGATAAGCTCATCGGCTTTGAGAGCGGAGCGGACGATTACATTACCAAGCCCTTCAATATTTTGGAGCTGAAGGCCCGCATCCGGGCTCTCCTCCGCCGGGCGGGAATGACCCAGCAGGAGGCGGGGGGGCGGCTTGCGGCGGGACACATCGTCTTGGACCCGGATGAGCGCACAGCTTGGAAAGATGGGGAAAGAGTGGAGCTTACCGCCAAGGAATTTGACCTGATGGAGCTTTTTATGGGGCATCCGGGCCGGGTATATTCCCGGGAGAATCTTTTGAACGTGGTCTGGGGCTATGAATACATAGGAGACTACCGCACGGTAGACGTCCATGTCCGGCGGCTGAGGGAAAAGCTGGAGATGGACCCGGCCAATCCGGAATACATCCTTACCAAGTGGGGCGTGGGATATTATCTGAGAGGAAAAGACTGAGGGCGGCTGCGAGATCCTTTAATGTCTGAGAAAGGAGGTCTGTCCAATGGAACCTGTTGTCACCCAGCCCACGTCTTTTTGGCAGAGCCTCCGTACGAAATATGTCCTGACCTATCTGGTCATCATCGCCGCGGTCCTGGTGCTGCTGAATACCTATCCTGTCCTGGTGTCTCAGGATATGGTTTTCAAGTCCAAGCAGACCTCTCTTCAAAGTCAGGCTTCCGTAGTGGCCTCCGCCCTGGCGGGGCCCGAGGGATTGAACCGGGAGGGGGTGGGCCGGGTCATGGAGGTCCTGGGCGACACGGGGCTGAGCCGGGTCATGGTCACCGACCCTTCCGGGGTGGTGCTCTACGACACCTCTCCGGCCTCGGGCTCGGTGGGGCGGTATGCCCTTCTTTATGAGGTAGCCCAGGCCCTTCAGGGGCGGGATGAGTTCTGCTCCGACTATACCGCCGGGGCGTTTCACAGCAGAGCCGCCATCCCGGTGACCTACCGGGGGATGACGCTTGGGGCGGTATATGTGGATGAGTATGACGCCGAGCAGGGCCAGCTTTTGGTAGGGATCCAGCAGACCCTGTGGACGATCTCTCTTGTTATCGCGGTGGTGGCGACCACCTTGTCGCTCATCTTTTCTCAGGCTCTCACCCGGCGGTTGGGGCAGCTCCTGCGGGCTATACGCACCGTCCGGGAGGGAGAGTACAGCCACCGTGTGAGGATGAGAGGAAAGGATGAGCTGAGCCGTCTGGCAGGGGAATTTAATGCCCTGACAGATCGACTCCAGACCACAGAGGAGGTCCGGCGGCGGTTTGTCTCCGACGCCTCCCATGAGCTGAAAACCCCTTTAAGCTCCATTCGTTTGCTGACCGACTCCATTTTGCAAAATGACTCTATCGATCCGGAGACGGTCCAGGAATTTGTGGGAGATATTGGGGACGAGGCTGCCCGGCTTCAGCGCATTACTGAGCATCTGCTCACTCTCACCCGGCTGGACGCCGCTGCCCCTGTGACGGCGGAGCCTGTGGAGGTGGCGGGAGTGGCCCAGCGGGTGGAGCATATGCTGGAGCCTCTGGCCAGGGCGGCGGAGGTCCAGCTCAGGCTGGATGTGCCCGAGGGATTGATGGTCAGGATCACACGGGACGACCTGTACCAGATCCTGTTCAATCTGGTGGAAAACGGTATCAAGTATAACCTCCCCGGTGGCCGGGTGGAGCTGTATGCCCAGGACTGGGGCGGTAAGGTAGTCATTATGGTGGAGGATACGGGGGTAGGGATCCCCGAGGAGGACATCGACAAGGTTTTCGACCGCTTCTACCGGGTGGATAAGGCCCGCTCACGGGCGGCGGGAGGTACGGGACTTGGGCTGTCCATTGTGCAGGATACCGCTCGTCGTCACGGCGGGGATGTGACCGTCCAGAGAAGGACTCCGGAGGGATCCCGGTTTGTGGTCTCCTTTCCCCTGTGTGGAGAGGGGGGGAGGACATGAGAAGAAGATTGACGGCTCTGGGGCTTTTCCTGCTTCTGCTCTGTACCGCCTGTGTGCCGGGAACGGCGGGGAAGGGTCCGTCAGAGGGAAGGGTAGCGGTCTGGTTTCTGGCGCGGGAGAATGGGGAGCTGGGCTCCGCCCTGACCCCGGAATACCGTTCCCTGCCTGAGGAGGAGGGAGTGGGACCCCTTCTGTCCATGCTCTTCTCCGGCCCGGAAGACCCGGAGCTTGCCGGTCCCTTTCCCCGGGGCGCCGCGGTGAAAAGCTGGCGGCTGGAGGGGGACCTGCTGATGATAGATCTGTCCGAGGCATATGGCGGACTGTCTGGAGCCGACCTCTCTCTGGCGGATGGGTGCATCGTGTTGACGCTGTGTCAACTGCCGGAGGTGGGGCGGGTCTACCTGACGGTGGAGGGCCGCCCCAGACCCTTTCGGGATCTGGTGCTAAGGCCCAATGACTTTCTGCTGGAAAACGGGACAGGTGGGGAACGTGAGTTGGAGGTCCAGCTTTGGTTCCCGGGCGTCAACGGCCTTGCTCCGGAGGAGCGGACTCTCTCGCTTGCCATAGGGGACGATCCGGCCGCCGCAGCGATCCAAGCGCTTCTGGCAGGGCCGGAGAGCGGGGAGCTGCGACCCGTCTGTCCCGAGGGGACGGTCTTGTTGTCTCTCACCAAGGAGAAGGACCGCTATATCGTGGATCTGAGCGGGAGCTGGCTGGAGGGAGCGGAGGATTCCCGCCATGCGTCGGCCATTGCCGCTACACTCTCAAGATGGACGCCTGAGGCCCAGGTGGAGATCTGGGTGGAGGGGCAGGCCATAGGGAGTAAGTGATCAGCTGCAACGGGAGTCCGCCGGACCGGCGGACTCCCGTTGTCTTATCCCTCCTATTAAAAAGCTCCGCCGGTCAAGCCTTGACCGGCGGAGCTCTTTGACTTATATAAGATCCTTCCGCATGGGATGAAAGATATCCAGCAGGACTCCCGCCTCCAGACAGACGCAGCCGTGCTCTACTCCGTCCTCCTTTAGGAGGGCGTCGCCGGCCCGAACGGTGCGGGTCTCTCCGGCGATGGTAAAGGAGAAGGCTCCCGACACCACATAGGTGATCTGGGTGTGAGGGTGGCTGTGGAGGGCGCCTACAGCTCCCTCACAGAAGGTGTTTTCCACACACATCAGCGTGTCGGAGTAGGCCAGTATCCGGCGGGTGATCCCTTTATCGGCCATTTGGGGAAGGGTGTCGCTGTGGTCGACCCAGCGCTGGCCCTTTTGGGGAATGTCCATACAGACGGCTCCTTTCTAAAAAGGGGGGTGCGGGCGGCTGGAGCCGTCCGCACCCCTGGCTTTAACTTTGATCGCTGAAATACTGGGGATATTGCTGCCGCACGGCGGCGGCGTCAAATTTATAGCGGGCCAGATGCTTTTCCATGAGACGGCGGGCCTGGGAGGCGTCGGCCAGGGCAATGGCGTCTGTGATCTGGGCGTGATCCTGGACGATCTTGATGTCCTTTACCGAGGACAGGGCCATACTCCGGACCCGGTCAAAATGGATGGAGATGGTGTTTATCAGCTGGTAGACCTGGCTTTTCCGGGCGATCTCAAAGAGGGTCCGATGAAAATCATTGTCCAGAGCCATGATCTGCTGGGGGTTGAAGTTGTCCAGATAGAAATTTTGAAGCTGGATATTTTCCCGCAGCCGCTGGATGTCCTGAGCGTCCGCCATTTCACATGCCAGCTCGACAACGGCGCACTCCAGGACGTTGCGCATAAAGCGGGATTCCTCCACCAGCTCATAGTCAATGGGGGCCACCAGGCTCTTTTTCTGGGGGGTGATCTCCACGATCTTTACCTTGGCCAGCTCAATGAGGGCCTCCCGCACGGGGGTGCGGCTGAGACCCAGCTCCGCTGCCAGCTCGTTTTCACTGATGGGACTGCCGGGGGCCAGGTCCAGGGAGACGATATTTTCCTTGATGGTGCGCAGGGCATAGTCCCGCCCTGACTCTCGGGTTTGACGCTGGGAAAGCTGCATAGGTTACTGCCTCCTGGATGTGTTCCATCTTCCGTGTACAGAGCGTGTCAGCGTGGGGCGCTGAGAGGCTCAGGCAAGGTGTTTCTTGAGGGTAGAGCGGACCGCGCCGGGGCCGGTAAGCATCTCCTTCAGGAACGCCTCTATTTTGCCACCTAGGCCCGCTGCTGTCAAGTCTACTCCGAAAATAGCCGGGTTGGAGAGAATGGGGGCAAGCTTGCCCGCCGTGCTGTCCGGCTCGCCCAGTCTTACTCCGCTAAGCTGGGCCTGGAGGGTATCCAGCATGGGATCGGAGCTGCACTCCATGCTCCTGCCCTCATCGTCCACCGCCAGCAGATACCGCAGCCACCCGGCAATTGCCAGGGGGATGTAGGTGAGCTGGGCGGGGTCCAGGTCGGGGCGGGAGAGATAGCTCTTGATGGTCTCTCCATAGCGGATGGCCACCTTTTGGCTGGTGTCGGTGGCGATGCGTTGGGGCGCGTCTGGGATAAAGGGATTGGGCAGCCTCTGATCAATGACCTCATGGATAAAGTCCATGGGGGAGAGGATCTTGGGGTCTACCACTACGGGGATGCCCTCAAGGTAGCCGATCCTTTCGATAAGGGCGACAAGCTCCGGATCCTTCATCTCGGCGGCGATGGAGTCATAGCCCAGCAAACACCCATATACCGCCAGGGCTGTGTGGAGGGGATTGAGACAGGTGGTGACCTTCATCTTTTCCGTATTATTGACGGTATCCCGGTCGGTCATGTAGACTCCCGCCCGTTCCAGCGGGGGGCGTCCGTTGGGAAAACGGTCCTCTATGACAAGGTACTGGGGAGCCTCAGCGTTGACAAAGGGGGCGATAAAGGTGTTTTTTTCCGTAATGATGGGGGTCATGTCCTCAATGCCGGCGGCAGCCAGAGCCTCTTCCACTACCTTGGCGGGCCGGGGGGTGATCTTGTCGATCATGGACCAGGGGAAGGAGACCTTGGTCTCATCCTGTACCCATTGGACAAAGTCGGCATCTACAAAGCCCTTTTCCAGCCATTTCTCGGCCACGGTGAGGATGCTGGACCTCAGCTTTTCTCCGTTGTGGGAGCAGTTGTCCATGCTGACCACGGCGATGGGAGTGCCTGCGGCGTTATACCGCTCCAGAAGAAGGGAGGTCACCATGCTCATGGCGTGAGAGCATTGGGAGGGACCGCCCTCAAAGTCGGCCTGGACAAAGGGGAAGAACTCCCCCTGGATGTTCTTCAGCGCATAGCCCTTCTCCGTGATGGTAAAGCTCGCCATCTGAAGGGAGGGACTGCGGAAGATGGCCTTGAGCTGCTCCATATCCTGGGGATAGGCGGCGCCAGCCCGAAGCCCCTTGGCGATGGAGGCAACCACCTCCTTGCGCATGGACCCGTCGGGGAGCAGGCTCACCATAAGGGTCATGGAATCAAAGGGGGCATAGATGCGGTCAATGATGCCGTAGTCAAAAGTGTCGGCGGCCACAATACCGCCCTTCGTCAGACCCTGCTCTAAGAGCCGCTGCTGGAGAACGGCAATAAACCCCCGAAAAATGTTGCCTGCGCCAAAGTGGACCCAGGTGGGGGCCTTTTCTGTCTCGGCGGCCATTTCCTTCCAGTCAAAGGAGGGAAGCTTCACCTCCGCCTGTTCCCAGGCGGTCCTGTTCTGAATGCCAGCGTAATTCAGTTTCATAATGTTCCTCCTCAGCGCTTTTCCGCTTCCCGCTCCAGCATATCCCAACAGCCCCACATATACATGATGCCCAGGGCCCGGTCATAGAGACCGTAGCCGGGGCGCACTGTGCCGGGGCCCTCGCCCCACAGATGACGGCCGTGGTCGGGGCGAATGTAGCCGTCGAAGCCGCAGTCATGATAGGCCCGCATGATCTCCAGGATCCCGGTGTCGCCGTCACAGTCCCGGTGGCTGGCCTCGGAGAAGTCGCCGTTGGGGAAGTGCTTGACATTGCGGATGTGGGCAAAGGCGATGCGGTCGCAGCAGGAGCGGATAATGTCGGGGACATCGTTTTTGGGGTTGGCCCCCAAAGAACCGGAGCAGAGACACAGGCAGTTGTAGGGGTCGTCTACCATCTTCAGGAAGTGGTGGATGGAGTCCTTGTCCACCAACAGCCGAGGAATGCCGAAGATATCCCAGGGGGGATCGTCCATGTGAATGGCCATCTTGATCCCCGTTTCGTGGCAGGTGGGCATCAGGGCGTCCAGGAAGTACTTCAGGTTTTCCCACAGCTTCTCCTTGGTCACCGGCCTATATTTTTCAAACAGCTCATCCAGCTTAGCCATCCGCTCCGGCTCCCAGCCGGGGAAGGTGAGGCCGTGGAGGTTTTCCAGGATATAGTTTGCCATCTCTTTATAGTCCTGCTGGATCTTTTCCTTCTCATAATAGAGGGCGGTGGAGCCGTCTCCCACGGGGTGGAAGAGATCTGTGCGGGTCCAGTCGAAGATGGGCATAAAATTGTAGGTGACTACCTTTACCCCGAAGGGGGCCAGGTTGCGGAGGGTCTGCTTATAGGCTTCGATATACCCATCCCGGGAGGGGAGGCCGATCTTAATGTCGTCGTGGACATTGACACTCTCCACCACGTCCATATTGAAGCCATATTGGTCCAGTTGCTTTTTTACGGCGGCGATCTCGTCAGGCTGCCAGACCTCACCGGGCAGCTTGTCGTGTAGGGCCCAGACGATGCCCTCCACACCGGGGATCTGCTTGACGTCGCTGAGCTTGATCTGGTCATTGCCCTCGCCGTACCAGCGCCAGGTCATTTTCATTGAAAATCTCTCCTTTCCGTCAGGGCAGGGGCGCCCAGACAGGAATTGCCGTGGAGGTATAGCCGCCCAGTAGCTCAGGAATAAACAGGCTGATTTTGGGCACGAAGCTTACCAGCAACAGCGCTACGATCATACAGAGGTAGAATGGCAGCGTGGCCTTGACCACCTTTTCCATGGGCCTCTTAGCCACAGCTGAGCCGATGAAGAGGACCGAGCCCACAGGGGGAGTCAACAGACCAATGCCGCAGTTGAGCACCAGCATAATGCCATACTGGTTAGTCTCTTAGTGATGGATAGAGCCTATGTACGGGGTTTTGCTGATGTACCTATCATACCATACCCCCTCCAAAACGTCTACTAGTATACTAGTAGAAAATTAGCGTTTGTTTTTGTACAAATCAGCAAAAAGAGGGAGGAGGTCTTGAAAAAATCCCAACAAAATGGTACATCTATTAAGATGCCAAAGAAGGAGGCCCTGCCGATGCCAAAAAAGGAACTGCTGATCCCCGTCCGGATCACTCCAACCGTATTTCGGGAGTTCGCGTTTTATGACGCCATGTGCCGCCAGAAGCGGTGGCGGGGACCTCTGGCCTTTGCACTGGCCTTTGGGGGATTTTCTGCCCTGTGCTACACCCAGGCCCACAAGATCCAGGGAGCGTGGCTGCTGGGGACGGTGCTGCTGGCGATCGGGCTGGGACTTCCGATGGCCTATTTTACCAACTTTTTTCTCTCGGTAAAGGTCTGGGGGAAGGGACTGGGAGATGCGAACGCTCCCATCGCCTATACGGTCCGCCTCCGGGAGGAGGGCGTGATGGCCGAGCAGGGCAAGGAGAGGATGACGCTCAGCTGGCAGCAGATGTATGCCGCGGTGCGGCTTTCCCATTCGCTGTGCCTGTATGTCAGCCCCCGGCAGGCATATTTGCTGCCCGGCGAGGCGGGAGAGAAGGAAGGGGAGGAGGTCTGGGATTGGATCCGGGATCATATGCCCAAGGAGAAACAGACCGACCGGGTCAAATGACGGACCGTTATTTTGGATAAAAGAGGATATGAGATGGAATCAAAAAGACAAGGCTTTGATCGGGAAGACCGGCTTCTGCGCAGCATGCTTCTGGCCTATTTTCTCAGTGGGTGGACCTCTCTGTTTGGGGCGCTGCTTCCCCACCTGCGGCAGGTCTATGGCCTGAGCTACGAGGCGGCGGGGATGCTTCTGTCAAGCCGCTCAGTGGGCAATCTGGCCGCTATGCTTGGCTCGGGGCTTCTGGTGTTGTATCTGGGGCGGCGGCGGGGGATCCTGCTTATGACCTCCTGGGCGGTGGCGAGCTATCTGGTTCTGTCCAGCGGCCTGGGGGGAGTGGGCCTACTGGCGGTGGTCTGCCTTTTGGAGGGAGCGTCCGGGGGCGGGATCGCCAATTTTGCCAATACGGTGATCTCCACTCTCCCTGGGGAGAGGGCTACCCGAGGCTTCAATCTGCTCCACGGCAGCTATGCCGTCGGAGCTTTTTTGACGCCGCTGGCCCTGACGCTGTGCACCGGCCTGTGGCCGGCAGAGGGCTGGCGGGTCATGACGGGGTTTCTGTGTGTTCTGTGCCTGGGACAGATGGCCATATATGCCCGGATGCCACTACCGCCGGAGCCGGACGAGGGTGGCGTGAGAGGGGCGGATTGGAGCTTTCTGCGCAGCCGCCGGTTTTGGCTGGGGACCCTGATGATCTTTTTCTACCTGTCGGTGGAGTACACCATTATGGGCTGGCTGGTCACTTACTTTCAGGATGCGGGAGTGCTGAACCAGCAGCTTGCTCAGCTGATGAGCAGCCTGTTGTGGCTGCTTATGTTTGCCGGGCGTATCCTGGGGGCTCTGCTGACGGGCAGGGTGTCCCGAAACACCATTCTGCTGGTGGATGTGCTGGGCCTGCTGGTCTGTTATCTGTGGATGATCTCGGCCACGGCTCCCTGGGCGGTGGTGACAGGACTGATGGGGGTGGGCGCCTTTATGGCGACCCTGTACCCCACCGCGTTCGCTTTTGGAAGCGACTGCATCAAGGGGAGCGACCTGGGGTGTGGGGCCATGAACTTTATCGGGGCGGTGGGGGGTACCGTTACCCCCGCCCTGGTGGGCTTTGTGGCCGAGAGGACGGGAGAGATCCGTTCCGGAATGCTTCTGGTGGCGGGGGGGATCGTTCTGCTGCTGGGGGCCATCCTGGTCAGTGTGTTCGGTATGGGAAAAGAAGAGATGGAGGAGGAAAGCGGGCTCTGAGGGGGGGCTGTGAGGAGTATGAGGATAGAAGAAACCGAGCAGCGGCGTCAGGATCGTCTGCTGCGGAATGTCTTGTTCACCTTTTTTGTCAGCGGCGCGGCCAGCCAGTCTTTGGGCTCTCTGCTGCCCCTTTTGCGGCAGGCCCATGGCTTCAGCTACGATTTTCAGGGACTCCTGCTCTCCTGTCAGTCGGTGGGAAATTTGGCGGCCGTGCTGCTCACCGGGTTTTTACCGGCATATTTGGGCAGGAGAAGGACCATTCTCACTACGGCGGTGTGGATGGCGGTGGGCTATCTGATCTTTACCAGCGGCCTGGGCTCTCCCGGAGTTTTGCTGGCGGCCTGTCTTATGCTGGGGGTCGCCCGGGGGAGCAACGCCAATTTTTCCAATACCATGGTGTCTACCCTGCCGGGGGAAAAGGCGACCCGGGGTTTTAACCTGCTCCACGGAGCCTTTGCGGTGGGGGCGCTGCTGTCTCCGCTGCTGTTGGTGCTCTGTTCCGCGTGGAGAGGGGAGAGTGGCTGGCGGGTCATGACGGGGTTGCTGTTTCTCCTGTGCCTGTGTCAGACCTTGGTCTACGCTAAGATGTCCCTGCCCGAGGAGTGCGGAGGGCAAACGGAGAAGAAGGGACTGGATCTGAGCTTTTTAAAGGTGAAACGTTTCTGGCTGGGGACGATGATCCTCTTCTTTTACATGTCCACCGAGTATGCCATCACCGGCTGGCTGGTCACCTATTTTCAGGATGTGGGCATTTTGGACGCCGACCATGCGCAGATGATGAACAGTCTTCTGTGGCTGGTCATCTTTCTGGGGCGCATGGTCGGAGCCGCCGTCACGGGGAAGGTCTCCCGGAACAAGCTGCTGGTGCTGGACGGGATCGGTTTTTTCTCCTTCTTTCTCTTTATGTTTTTCAGCCGCGCGCCGGGTGCTGTCATTTTGGGGCTGACAGGTGCAGGACTTTTTATGGCGACCATCTACCCCACCGCCTTCGCCTTCGGCAGCGAGTACATCAAGGGCAACGACCTGGGCAACAGCGTCATGATCCTCACCGGGAGCGCGGGAGGGATCCTGACTCCGTCTCTGGTGGGCTTTGCGGCGGAGAGGACGGGGGATATCCAGTCCGGCATGGCGGTGGTGGCGGTCTATACGGGACTGCTGCTGGCGTGTATCCTCTTCAGTGTTTGGAGCGTACACAGGGAAGAAAAAGGATCATAGAGTAAGAAAAGGCCCGGCGGAAAGATTTCCGCCGGGCCTTTTTTGTTACACAGCAGGGTGGTGTTTATTTGCCGGCAGCGCTCTTGCCGGCGATCTGGCCGAAGGTAAAGATATCGGCAATGGCGTTACCGCCCAGACGGTTGCCCGCGTGGACGCCGCCGGTCACCTCGCCCGCGGCCCACAGGCCGGGGATGGTTTTGCCGTCGGTATTGATGACCTCGGCCTCCGTGTTGATCTTCACGCCGCCCATGGTGTGGTGCAGGGAGGCTTTCCGGGGGCTGATGCAGATGCCCACATCATCGTGGCTCTCAATGTACTCCAGGTCGATGTAGCCCTTCAGGTTGCCCTTGTGGAAGTCGGGATCGTTCTGGGCCTCCACATAGCTGTTGTACTGCTCGATGACGGTGCGCAGCTGCTCCTCGGTGAAGGAGGAGGTGGCGCCGCCGGCGGGGGTCTTGGTGGCCTCGGCCAGCTCCTTCAGGTCCTTGCCGTACCAGATGTGACCGCCCTCTACCATAGCCTGGACGGTGCCGCCCATGCCGCCGGCAGTGTAGCTGGTGCCCTGGCACTTGTCCTTGCCTTCGCGCATGGCGCTGCCGGCGTAGATGATGTAGAAGATGCCGTTGGGCTGCTCCATAGAGGCTTTGGCAAGTACGTCGCGCTCGGCGTACTCATCCACGAACCGCTTGCCGTCAGCGCCGATCCACAGCTGCTCAGCGGCGTCGGCCCAGATGCCGTCGGTCATGGTGCCCTTCAGAGGGGAGGAGGAGGGCATCATCTGAGACACGCCCAGGTCCACGGTGTCGGCGCCGATGGCCATGGCCATCTTGATGCCGTCGCCGGTGTTGGTGCCGGCATTGGTGCTGAGGGTGGTGGCGGAGAGGTTGTCGCCCCAGTACTTATCGTACTCCTTGACCATAGCGGGGTTGGCGCAGTAGCCGCCGCAGGCCAGGACCACGCCCTTGGCGGTGTTGATGGTGATGGGGGTGCCGTCAGCCTTCTGGGCCTTGGCGCCGACCACCTTGCCGTCCTTGGTGATGAGCTCGGTACCGGCGGTCTCGGTGTAGATGACCACGCCCTCCTTCTCGGCGGCGTTCTTCAGGTCCAGAATACGGGTCTCCTTGGTGGGGTGGGTGTGGGTGCGCTGCCACATGGCGCCCAGCACGGTGGACAGGGGGGCGCCGGCACGGGAGGCGGTCTTCACCGTACCCAGGGTGCCGGTCCACTCATAGGCGTCCAAAGCTCCCTCGGCCAGGGTGCGGGCCAGGGCGATGTTAGAGGCAGTCCAGCTTCCGTCGGCCATCTGGCGCAGGCCGCCGGTGTAGATGTGCCACATATGCAGGGAGATGGAGTCAAAGCCGGGCATATCCTTCTCGGGAGTCTTGCCCTGGTTTGCGGCATAGAAAGCCTTGATCTCCTTCTGAAGCTGCTCCAGGACGGGAGCCCACTCGGGGAACAGGTCGAAGTGGAGGTCCTTGTCCTCCTTGGTCAGCTTCAGATAGCTGTCCAGAGTGTTCTTCTCGGACTGGCTCAGGATCCGGGTAGCCTGGGCCTCGGGGTCCACGGCATTGAAAGCGCCGCCGGCCATGAAGGTATTGCCGCCCAGGAAGGAGCTCTTTTCGATCAGGGTGACCTTGGCGCCGTTCTGGGCCGCAGAGATGGCGGCGGAAAGGCCCGCGCCGCCGCCGCCGATGACCAGGACGTCGGTGCTCCAGGTCTCAGCCGCGCCGGGCTGAGCGTGATAGGCGTTGGCCTTCAGCTCGTTGGCGTCCAGGCCGGCGGCCTTGGCGGCTGCGGAGGCGGCCCGCATGATGGCGTTGGAGGCCATGGTGGCGCCGGTGACGGTATCCACGGTGGTGGTCTGGTGCTCCACCATCTGGGCAGGGATCCGCTCCATAGCCACATCGGCCAGGTAGGCGGTCTCCTTGCTCTGGGTGACCTCTACGTTGGTGATCTTACCATCCATAACGGTCATCTCAACGGTGACAGGGCCCTGCATGCCCACCGAGGTGCCGGTATACTTCATGGGCATGTTGACCAGCTTGGCGGTGTTGGGGGAATCCTTGTCCCACTCCACCTGGATGCCCAGCAGCTCGCTGAGGTAGCGCAGGGGGACATAGGTGGCGCCGTCATAGGCGAACACCTCGGCGGCCTCGCCGTTGGACTTGGTGGGGGTGACGGCCTGGCCGTTGATGGTCATGTCCATGGTCGTGACAGAGATGGTCTTCTCCGTCCCGGCCGCCAGAGCGACCGTGCCCATGACCATGGCAGCGGCCAGCGCAAGGGCTGTGATGCGTTTTTTCATATGCTTTCTCTCCTTACACTTGTTTTTGTTTGGCAATTGCCAAACAATCTAAGACAAGTATAAACCTGAAAGCAGCTTTCAGGTCAAGGAGAATTCTCAGCCGTCCTCCGCAAAAAAGCCCAAAGCTACGCCGTGGACAAAGGAGCTCCCCTTCATATAACTGATAAAGATCCGTCCCACCAGATCGGCCTGGGGGACCAGCTTACGGCGGCGCATCTCCTCCAACAGGGGGGCGATGTCCATTTTGGTCATGGAGAAGGGGTCGTGCAGCTCCATCAGCAGATTGACCTTGGGACCTCCGGGGGACCGGGAGATCTCGGGGGGCAGCTCCAGACCCAGCTTGGATCGGTTTTGCTCCAGAATACCCAGCCCGATGCTGACGTCCAGCTCATTTCCGGGGGAGAGCAGGCTTTCCCGGGAGACCCGGATGGCGATGTAGGAAAAGGGCATGTTTCGGACCAGAAGCTCAATGGCGTCGTATTCCGCGGGGGTGGGGGGGGCGGTTTTTCCAAAGTTCCAGACGTTGAAGCTGTCATCCACATAATTGAGTCCCAGCCGTTCCTTCTGGTCCTGGATCATAGAGAAGTAAGCCTGCATCTCCCGCAGCCGCTGAAGGCGCATCTCCTGCCAGGTCACCAGGCGTTCCAGTTCTCCGGCATGGCCCTCCACCCATCCGTTGATGACGGAAAGCTCCTGCTGCTGGGCCTCCAGCGCCTCCTGCACGCCCATGTCGAAGCTTCGGAGCATATTGACGTGATAGATGCTTAGGGCGTCCTCCTGGGAGAGGTCCCGATAGTTGTTGCCCTTCTGCCGCTTGCCTCGGATCAGTCCTGAGTGGTCATAATAGCGGACCTTGCTGGCGGGCAGGCCCAAGCGTTTGGCAAAATCATGTACCTTCATGCCGATTCCTCCCGTTTGGATAAAAATGGAGAGATTGAGGATCTATTTACTATATCATAAAGAGGGAGAACAGGCAAATGGGTGACTGTATTATACGATTCTTTCTGTCGAAGTTTTGCGCTTCTTGTCAAAACCCACAATAGAAATTTGCGATGGGATATGGTAAAGTGTAATTGCAACTCAATACTTTCGGTATAATTGGGGTGAAATGGTCCCCAAGTTTCTACTGACGGCCTATCCGGCAACTACCGAGCGATAATAGACGCGGAGACCTTTGTGTGTGGTCTCCATGCCGGTCTTTTTATTGCCGTTTTTGCCCTTGCCTTGTTATGCCGAAGGAAAAATGGAGGGGTAAAAATGGAAAAGCTCTTTAAGCTCAAAGAAAACGGCACCACAGTCAGGACTGAGATCGTGGCGGGACTGACCACCTTCATGACGATGGCCTACATCATCGCCCTGAACCCCAATCTGCTCACCGGCTTCGGCGCCGAGGGACAGAATCTTTGGAACGGTGTGTTCCTCGCCACCTGTCTGGCTTCCGCCCTGGCTATGTTCGTTATGGCCTTCGCCGCCAACAAACCCTTTGCCCTGGCTCCCGGTATGGGTCTGAACAGCTTCTTTGCCATCGTTGTCACCAACATCGCCGCCCTCACAGGAATGACATACGTCGCCTCCTTCCAGGCCGCTCTTGTCATCATCCTGCTGGAGGGTATTATTTTTGTCATCCTCTCCCTTCTCAACATCCGGGAGAAGATCGTGGAGGCCATTCCTCTGGGGGTCCGTCTGGGCATCGCCCCCGCCATCGGCCTCATGCTGATGAACATCGGCCTGGGCTCCAACGCCGGGGTGTACTCCGAGACCGGCGGTCCCTTCTTCGTCATGCGTGACTTCTTCGGCGCCCTCACTCCCGCCGTGGCCCAGAAATCCATGGGTTTGGGCTATAACGCCATGGTCCTCAACGTGGTCACCATGTTCGTGGGCCTCTTCGTCATCGTCCTGCTGGCAAAGAAGGGGGTAAAGGGTGCGGTGCTGCTAGGGATGCTGTGTGCCTCCGTCCTCTACTGGGCCGGCTCCTTCGCCGTGCTGGGCCAGAATCCCTTTGCCTCCCTGTCCGGCGCCTCCTTCCTGCCCCCCTTCGCCGACATGGTGGAGACCACCCTTTTCAAATTCAACTTCCAGGGCTTCCTCCAGTTGGGCGCTTTCACCATTGTCACCTTGATCATCACCTTCTGCATGATCGATATGTTCGACACCATCGGTACCCTGGTGGGCACCGCCTCCCGTGCCGGTATGGTGGACAAGGACGGCAACATGCCCAACATGAAGGAGGCCCTTCTGGCCGACGCCATCGGTACGGTGGCCGGCGCCTGCACCGGTACCTCCACCGTTACCACCTTCGTAGAGTCCGCCTCCGGCGTGGAAGCCGGCGGTCGTACCGGCCTCACCGCCCTTACCACCGGCATCCTGTTCCTGGCCTGCATCTTCATTGCCCCCATCGCCGCCATCATTCCCGCTGCCGCCACCTCCGCCGCTCTTATCTATGTGGGCGTGCTGATGGTCATGGGCCTGAAGAATGTGGACTTCGGCGACATGGATCAGATGGTCCCCGTGGCCCTTATGCTTATCGCCATGCCCGTGTCCAGTTCCATCGGCCACGCCATCGGTCTGGGACTCATTTCCTACACGGTCATCAAGGTGTTCTCCGGAAAGGCCAGGGATGTGTCCGTGCTGACCTACGTCATTTCCGCCCTGTTCCTTATCAAATTCTTCCTGGTGGCGTAAACGCTCCAAGGAAAGGAAAAGCCCCCGGGACAGACCGCTCTTGGTCTGTCCCGGGGGCTTTTTATCGTGCCGGCAAAGGCTGAAAGCGGGCCGGGCCCATACGTGGGGAGGGCGTCGCCCGCGGGGGCTCTTATTTGACCATTTCCTCCGGGTGAAATACCCGGTCGAATTCCTCCGGAGTCAAAAAGCCCAACCGGACGCAGGCGTCCCGGAGGGAGAGCCCCTCCCGGTGGGCGAGCTGGGCGGTCTGGGCCGCCCTCTCATAGCCGATGTATGGGTTGAGGGCGGTGACGAGCATCAGGGAGCGGTGGAGATTTTCCAGACATTTTTCCCGGTTGGCTGTAAGCCCGGTCAGGCAGTTTTTATCAAAGGAGGCCATACAGTCGGCCAGAAGCCCTGCGGATTGTAAAAAGTTGTAGGCGATGACAGGGAGAAATACATTGAGCTCAAAGTTTCCCTGGCTGGCGGCAAAGCCGATGGCGGCGTCGTTGCCCATGACCTGGACTGCCGCCATGGTCACGGCCTCGCATTGGGTGGGGTTCACCTTACCCGGCATAATGGAGGAACCGGGTTCGTTGGCGGGGATAGAGATCTCTCCCAGACCGCACCGGGGCCCCGAGGCCAGCCACCGCACGTCGTTGGCGATCTTCATCAGGTCCCCCGCCAGGGCTTTCAGGGCCCCGTGGGAAAAGACCAGCTCGCTGCGGCTGGTGAGGGAGTGAAATTTGTTGGGGGCGGTGAGAAAGGGGAGCCCGGTCAGTTCAGCGACCGCCTTTGCCGCCTCCTGGGCAAAGCCCTTGGGCGCGTTGAGTCCTGTCCCCACCGCGGTGCCGCCCAGAGCGAGAGCATAGAGGCCGGGGAGGGCCTTTTTCAGCATTTCCCGGTCCTCCTCCAGGGAGGAGCGCCAGCCGCTGATCTCCTGGCCCAGGGTGATGGGCACCGCGTCCTGAAGGTGGGTGCGGCCCGATTTCACTACGTCGGCATTCTCCTCCTCCAGCCGCCGAAGGGTGGCGCACAGCTCCTCCAGCGCCGGAAGCAGACGGTTTGTCAGCGTCAGAGCCGCCGCGATATGCATGGCGGAGGGGAAGGTGTCGTTGGAGCTTTGGGACATATTTACATGGTCGTTGGGGTGGAGAAGGGGGCGTCCGATGATGTCGTTGCCCCGGTGGGCGATGACCTCGTTCGCGTTCATGTTGGTCTGGGTCCCTGAGCCGGTCTGCCACACCACCAGCGGAAAGTGATCGTCCAGCTTGCCCGCGGCCACCTCGTCGGCGGCGGCGCAAATGGCCTGGTATCTGACGTCATCCAGTCGGCCCAGCTTTTGGTTGGCGATGGCCGCCGCCCTTTTCAGGATCCCGAAGGCGTGAACGATCTCCGAAGGCATTGTCTCGCCTCCGATCTTAAAATTCCGGCGGCTTCTCTGGGTCTGGGCGCCCCAGTAGCGGTCGGCGGGAACGGGGACCTGCCCCATGGAATCGTGCTCGATACGGTAGTCGCTCATGCAAACTCCCCCTTTCTTAAAGGAAGGCAGAGACCGGCCGTTTCGCCGGTCCGCCTGTCCCTTCGGCGCTTTGCGGAGCATGGTCTCAGAGCCGGGCGGCCCCCGTCCTTCTGGCGGCCTGGGCCACGGCCCGGGCCACAGTGGGGACCACCTTGGGGTCCAGCGGGTCGGGGATGATGTGCGCAGGGGAGAGCTCTTCCGGGGTGACGAGCCCGGCCAGGGCCTCTGCCGCCGCCAGCTTCATCTCCTCGTTGATCTCTCTGGCCCGGACGTCAAAGGCGCCCCGGAAGACGCCGGGGAAGGCCAGAAGGTTATTGATCTGGTTGGGAAAATCGCTGCGGCCGGTACCCACCACAGCGGCCCCCGCGGCCTTGGCGGCGTCGGGCATGATCTCGGGGGTGGGGTTTGCCATAGCAAAGAGGATGGGATCCCCCGCCATGGTCTTGACCATCTCCTCCGTCACCAGAGAAGGGGCCGAGACCCCCACAAAAAGGTCGGCTCCCACCATGGCCTCCTTCAGCCCGCCCCGGACGACGGGGCGGGTCATCTGGGCCAGCTCGTTGAGATAGGGGTCGGCCTCCAGGTCGGGCCGTCCGGGGTGGACCACTCCGTGGATGTCACAGAGGGTGGCGTGGCGCAGGCCCATGGACCACAGCAGCTTGAAGATGGCGGTCCCCGCCGCTCCCGCCCCGGAGAAGACGGCGCGGATATCCTCGATCCGCTTTCCCGTGACCTTCAGGGCGTTGCGCACGGCGGCGGCCACTACGATGGCGGTACCGTGCTGGTCGTCATGAAAGATGGGGATATCACACCGCTCCTTCAGCCTCTTCTCGATCTCAAAGCACCGGGGGGCGGCAATGTCCTCCAGGTTGACGCCGCCAAAGGAGCCGGAGAGAAGGTACACCGTGTTGACAAATTCGTCCACATCCTTGGTCTTGACGCACAGGGGGATGGCGTCCACCCCGCCGAAGGCCTTGAACAAAACGCACTTGCCCTCCATGACGGGCATCCCGGCCTCGGGGCCGATGTCCCCCAGCCCCAGAACGGCGGAGCCGTCGGTGATGACGGCGCAGAGGTTGTGGCGGAGAGTCAGCTCATAACTCTGGGCGGGGTCCCGCTGGATCTCCAGACAGGGCTGGGCCACTCCGGGGGTGTAGGCCAGGGAGAGATCCTGTCTGGCGGCGACAGGGACGGTGGGTGTGATAGCCAGCTTGCCCTTCCATTTTCGGTGGAGGGCCAGAGATTCCTGGGCGATATCCATGACAAAGGCTCCTTTTACACATAGGATGGAGGGCTGCTTTCTCAGCCCCATTGTACTGTTTGCCGGCGGGGTTGTCAAGAAAAGGGGAGAGGAGAGAAAAATTGTGAAAAAAACGACAAAAAAGGCTGGAAGCCCTTGACAAGATGTGCTATACTATATACTGGGCAGGGAGGGACCTTTGCCCAGAATACCTGTTTGGACCCGCGCGTCCCCGGCAGCGGGGTAAGCGCTGCCTCAATATGTATATTCTTATTAAGGAGGAACTATCTATGGAAACTTACGGACTGGAAAAGCTGGGTATCAGTGGGATCAAGGAGATCGTCTACAACCCCTCTTATGAACAGCTCTTCGAGGCGGAGACGGACCCTTCCCTCACGGGGTTTGACAAGGGCCAGGTCAGCGAGCTGGGCGCTGTCAACGTGATGACCGGTATCTACACCGGCCGTTCTCCCAAGGACAAGTTCATTGTCATGGATGAAAACTCCAAAAACACTGTGTGGTGGACCTCTGAGGAATATCCCAACGACAACCACCCGGCCTCCAAGGAGACCTGGGAGGCCGTGAAGGCCATCGCCCTGAAGGAGCTCTCCGGCAAGAAGCTCTATGTAGTGGACGCCTTCTGCGGCGCCAACCACGATACCCGCATGGCCGTCCGCTTCATCGTGGAGGTGGCTTGGCAGGCCCACTTTATCAAGAATATGTTCATCCAGCCCACCGCGGAGGAGCTGGCCAATTTTAAACCCGATTTTGTAGTCTACAACGCCTCCAAGGCCAAGGTGGAGAACTACAAGGAGCTGGGTCTCAACTCCGAGACCGCCGTTGTCTTCAACATCACCAGCCGGGAGCAGGTCATTCTGAACACCTGGTACGGCGGCGAGATGAAGAAGGGCATGTTCTCCATGATGAACTACTACCTGCCCCTGAAGGGCATCGCCTCCATGCACTGCTCGGCCAACACCGACATGAACGGCGAGAATACCGCCATCTTCTTCGGCCTCTCCGGCACCGGCAAGACCACCCTGTCCACCGACCCCAAGCGGCTGCTCATCGGCGACGACGAGCACGGCTGGGACGACGAGGGCGTGTTCAACTTCGAGGGCGGCTGCTACGCCAAGGTCATCAACCTGGACAAGGACGCCGAGCCCGACATCTACAACGCCATCAAGCGCAACGCCCTGCTGGAGAACGTCACCGTGGACGCCGAGGGCAAGATCGACTTCGCTGACAAGTCCGTCACCGAGAACACCCGCGTCAGCTACCCCATCGACCACATCGAGAAGATCGTAAAGCCCATCTCCCGCGGTCCCGCCGCCAAGAACGTGATCTTCCTGTCCGCCGACGCCTTCGGCGTGCTGCCCCCCGTGTCCATCCTGACCCCGGAGCAGACCCAGTACTACTTCCTGTCCGGCTTCACCTCCAAGCTGGCCGGCACCGAGCGGGGCATCACCGAGCCCACCCCCACCTTCTCCGCCTGCTTCGGCCAGGCCTTCCTGGAGCTGCACCCCACCAAGTACGGCGAGGAGCTGGTGAAGAAGATGGAGAAGTCCGGCGCCAAGGCCTACCTGGTGAACACCGGCTGGAACGGCACCGGCAAGCGGATCTCCATCAAGGATACCCGGGGCATCATCGACGCCATCCTGGACGGCTCCATCGCCAAGGCCGAGACCAAGACCATCCCCTACTTCAACTTTGCCGTGCCTACCGCTCTGCCCGGAGTGGACAGCGGCATTCTGGATCCTCGGGACACCTACGCCGATCCCTCCCAGTGGGAGGAGAAGGCCAAAGACCTGGCGGGGCGGTTCGTCAAGAACTTTGCCAAATACACCACCAACGACGCCGGCAAGGCTCTGGTGGAAGCCGGTCCCAAGGCGTAAAAAGGGCTCCGAGAGAAATAACGGAGGGATAACATGAAAAAAGTCCAGTTTACCGAGACGGTCCTTCGGGACGCCAACCAGTCTCTGATGGCTACCCGCCTGCCCTATGCCGACTATGCCGACATCCTGTCCACCATGGACAAGGCGGGCTACTACTCCGTAGAGTGCTGGGGCGGCGCCACCTTTGATTCCTGCCTGCGCTACCTGGGGGAGGATCCCTGGGAGCGGCTCCGGAATATCCGCAAGAATATGCCCAACACCCGGCTCCAGATGCTGCTCCGGGGCCAGAACCTGCTGGGCTATAAGCACTACCACGACGATGTGGTGGAGAAGTTTGTAGAGCTCTCCATCAAGAACGGTATTGACGTCATCCGTATCTTCGATGCCCTCAACGACTTCCGCAACATCACCACCGCCCTGGAGGCCACCAAAAAGTACGCCACCGGCAAGACTGTGGCCTCGGGCTGTATCTCCTATACCCAGAGCCCGGTCCACACCGTGGAGAAGTATGTGGAGATGTGCAAGGAGCTCAAGAATATGGGCTTTGACACCATCTGCCTGAAGGATATGGCGGGCACCATGAGCCCCTTTGAGGCCGAGGGTCTCATCAAGGGCATCAAGGACGCCATCGGAGAAATGCCCATCATCCTCCACACCCACTGCACCACCGGCATGGCTTATATGACCATTCTGAAGGCCATCGAGTCCGGGGTGGACGTGATCGACACCGCTACCTCCTGCTTCTCCAACGGTACCAGCCAGCCCGCCACCGAGAGCCTTTACTACGCTCTCCAGCAGTATGGCTATCCCATGGATCTGAAGGAGGACGTGATCAACAAGGTCAACGACTTCTTCAAGCCCGTGAAGCAGAAGTATATCGACGACGGCACGCTCTCGCCCAAGAGCATGGGCACCGACGCCCAGGCCCTGGTGTACAAGGTCCCCGGTGGAATGCTCTCCAACATGATCGCCAACCTGAAGGATATGGGGGCCATGGACAAGTTCGACGAGGCTCTGGCGGAGATCCCCAGCGTCCGGAAGGATCTGGGCTATCCACCCCTGGTCACCCCCCTGAGTCAGATGGTGGGCAACCAGGCGGTGGTCAATGTCCTGATGGGCGAGCGGTACAAGCAGATCTCCAACGAGATCAAGAATTACTTCAAGGGTGAGTACGGCATCGCTCCCGGCCCTGTGAGCCAGGAGCTCCAGGACAAGATCCTGGGAGCGGGGGGACAGCCCACCGACTGCCGCATCGAGGACGCCAAGCGCACCGGGGAGGAGTTCCAGAAGGCCAAGGAGGCCCTGGGAGACCTTGCCCGAAGCGAGGAGGATCTGATGAGCTATATCTGCTTCCCCGACCAGGCCATGAAGTTCCTGAAGGACCGGAAGGCCAAGGAGGAGAACGTGGCCACCTATACCATCGAGGAAGCGTAAGGGGGTGGCGGAATGAAAATGCCTGTTACAGACGCGGTCATCACCGCAATTCTGGGCTATGGTGTGGTTTTCATTGGGCTGGTGCTGCTCATGTGCGCCATCCTGATCATGGGTAAGGTCATGACCGCAAAGAAGGCCGCACCTGCCGCCGCTTCTACAGCGGCTCCCGCCCCCGCCCCCAAGGCGGACATCCCCGCCGCCCCCGGCACTGCCGGAGAGGTGAAACTCTTCGACGTACCGGACAAGGAGGCCGCCATGGTTATGGCCATCGTGGCGGACAAAATGGGCAAGCCGCTCAACGAGCTGCGTTTCAAGTCCATCAAGGAGGTCAAATAAGATGAAATATAAAGTGACCCTGAACGGCCGCACCTACGAAGTGGAGGTAGAGGCCGGAAAGGCTATGCTGGTGGACGAGTATGAGGCGTACGCTCCTGCTCCCGCCGCCCCTGCCCCTGCTGCGGCTCCTGCCGCTCCTGCTGCTGCCCCTGCCGCGGCTCCCGCTGCCGCCGCTGTCACCGCCGCCGGCGAGACCGTGGCCGCCCCCATGCCCGGCACTGTCCTGCGGGTGGAGGTGGCCCAGGGCCAGGCCGTGAAGGAGGGCCAGCTGCTGGTGGTGCTGGAGGCCATGAAGATGGAGAACGAGATCCTGGCTCCCAAGGCCGGCACCGTGGCCCAGATCGTGGCCCAGAAGGGCTCCACCGTGGAGACCGGCTCCCCCCTCATCGTTCTGGCGTAAGGGAGGGCTTACTGCATGGATATTTTAGGGACCCTGGGAGGGCTGGTGCAGGACTCCGGCTTCGCCGGATTCTTCGCCGCAGGCGGCTGGAAGAATCTCATTATGATCGCCGTAGCCTGCGTCCTGCTCTACCTGGGCATTCACAAGAAATTTGAGCCTCTGCTGCTGGTGGGCATCGCCTTTGGCGCCCTGCTCACCAACATTCCCGGGGGCGGGCTGTACCATATGGAGATGTGGGACGCCTACATTTATAACGCTCCCTATGACGCCGCCAACCAGATCTGCCTCTATAATGTAGAGGAGGACCGGGCCATGACGGAGGAGGAGTATATCAATGCCCTGCTGGTCTCCGCCGGCGTGGACGGTACGGAGGGTATGACGGTCCAGGAGCAGCTCACAAAGGCCCTGGTACTGATAGAGCAGGGGACTCTCCAGGAGCCTGAGCTTTTGGAGAAGGTGTCCTTCACCGACATCGCCCACCACGGCGGACTGCTGGACATCCTCTATATCGGGGTAAAGGCAGGTCTCTATCCCTGTCTCATCTTCATCGGTATCGGCGCCATGACCGACTTCGGCCCGCTGATCGCAAGGCCCTCGTCTCTGCTGTTGGGCGCCGCCGCCCAGCTGGGTGTGTTCCTGGCCTTCTTTGCGGCCATCATGCTGGGCTTCACCGGGCCGGAGGCCGGCTCCATCGGTATCATCGGTGGCGCCGACGGGCCGACGGCTATCTTGACCACGTCATTATTGGCGCCGCACCTCTTAGGCCCCATCGCCATCGCGGCTTACTCCTATATGGCTCTCATTCCCATGATCCAGAAGCCCCTCATGCGGGCTTTGACCACGGAGAAGGAGCGGAAGGTGAAGATGGAGCAGGCCCGGGCGGTGTCCAAGACGGAGAAGATCATCTTCCCCATCGTGGTAGCCGTGTTCGTGATCCTGCTCATCCCCTCCACCGCCCCCCTCATCGGCTGCCTCATGTTCGGCAACCTGCTGAAGGAGACGGGGGTCACCGACCGGCTCAGCGACACCGCCCAGAACGCCCTGATGAACATTGTGACCTTGTTCCTGGGCATCTCTGTGGGCGCCACCACCGTGGCCTCCCGGTTCCTGTCTCTTGAGACCATCAAGATCGTGGTGCTGGGCGTTGTGGCCTTCATGTTCTCCACGGTGGGCGGCCTGTTGGTAGGCAAGCTCATGTATAAGCTCTCCGGCGGCAAGATCAATCCCCTCATCGGCTCCGCAGGCGTGTCCGCCGTCCCCATGGCGGCCCGGGTGAGCCAGGATGTGGGCCGGGAGGCCGATCCCAACAACTTCCTGCTGATGCACGCCATGGGTCCCAACGTGGCGGGAGTCATCGGCTCCGCCATTGCCGCGGGCTTCCTGATCAAGGTTTTCGGCGGCTGATTGTAGCATCCAGACAAAAAACATCCCGGAATCCAAGGATTCCGGGATGTTTTTATAGAAAAACGCCTTCCATGGCAGGAGGACTTTGACATTTCGGAGAATATAAGGTATTATAATATATACTAATTTAGTAGGGCATTTCTTAGCCCTGCCGCCTATATTAAGTACGGAAAGGAAGAGCCTCTCTGTGTTGGATTCCCGCGTTGTGACCATCCTGATCGAATCGTTTCCCAAAATACTTATACCCGGTCTGGTGCGAACCATCCCCCTGACGGCCATCTCCTTCTCTCTGGCGATGGTCATCGCCGTGGCGGTGGCTCTGATCCAGTTTGCCGGGATCCGGGGCCTCAGGCAGCTTTGCCGGCTGTACATCTGGGTCATCCGGGGCACCCCCTTGCTGGTCCAGCTTTTTGTGGTGTTTTTTGGCCTGCCCCACGTGGGGGTGGTCATCGATCCCTTTCCGGCGGCGGTGGCGGTGTTCTCCGTCAACGAGGGAGCCTATGCCGCCGAGATCATCCGGGCGGCGTTGGAGTCGGTCCCGGCGGGTCAGATGGAGGCGGGATACTGTGTGGGCATGAGCTACCTCCAGATCATCCGCCGGGTGGTGCTGCCCCAGGCTATGCGCACCGCATTCCCCTCTCTCGCCAACTCCCTGATCGCCATGGTGAAGGACACCTCTCTGGCCTCTGTGGTGACGGTGGCGGAGATGATGATGGCGACCAAGCAGCTCAACGCCCTCTATTATGAGCCCCTGGCCCTCTATTTGGAGACCGCCTTTATCTACCTCATGTTCTGCACGGTTCTGACCCGACTCCAGAGCTGGGGAGAAAAAAAGCTTTCTGCCTATGAGAGAAAGGGGGCGGTGTAAGTGACCCTGGAGGTGAAGGCAGTGACCAAGCGCTTTGGGACCTTGGAGGTCCTGAAGGGCATTGACCTCACGGTGGAGCAAGGGGACGTGGTGGCCATCCTGGGTCCCAGCGGCTCGGGCAAGACCACCCTTCTGCGGTGTGTGAACTTCCTGGAGCGGGCGGACGCCGGGACTCTCACCTTCGACGGTGAGGATTTTGATTTGGCCCACATAGGCAAGAAGGATATTTTGCGCCTACGGAAAAAGACCGCTTTTGTATTCCAGAACTACAACCTGTTTCTCAACAAGACGGCCCTGGAGAACGTGACCGAGGGGCTTGTCACCGCCCGGAGGATGCCGAAGGAAGAGGCGGTCGCCAAAGCGGAGAGGGCCCTGGACAGGGTGGGGATGCTGGACCGGAAAAACCATTATCCCAGCCAGCTCTCCGGAGGGCAGCAGCAGCGGGTGGCGATCGCCCGGGCCCTGGCCACCGACCCGGAGATCATCTACTTTGACGAGCCCACCTCCGCCCTGGACCCCGAGCTCATTGGGGAGGTCCTCTCCGTTATGCGGGCTTTGGCGGAGGAGGGGATGACCATGCTGGTGGTGACCCACGAGATGAATTTTGCCCGAAACGTATCCACAAAGGTGATATTTATGGAGGATGGCGTGGTGCTGGAGAGCGGACCCGCCCGTGAGTTCTTTGAAGCGCCCAGGGAGGAGCGGGTGAAAGCCTTTCTCCGCAATATCGAGCGTAAGGAGGAAAAATAAGATGAAAAAGAAGATCGCCACGGCTCTGAGCGGAGCCGTACTGCTTACCGTGCTGTCCGCCTGCGGCGGGGATCCGGCCCCTGAGACGACCGGTCAGGATGGCGACGTTCTGGCCCGGATCCGGGCCAAGGGGGAGATCGTGGTGGCCATGGAGGGCACTTGGGCCCCCTGGACCTACCACGATGAGAGCGGCGAGCTGGTGGGCTATGACACCGAGGTGGCCAAGGCCATTGCCGAAAAGCTGGGAGTCACCGCCACCTTTGTGGAGGGGGAGTGGGAGGGTCTGCTGGCCGGACTGGACGCAGGGCGCTATGATATCATGGTCAACGGGGTGGACGTCACCCCCGACCGATCGGAGAAGTACGACTTCTCCGATCCCTATGCCTATAACCGGATGGCAGTCATCGTGAAGGGGGATAACGACACGATCACCGGGATGGAGGACCTCAGCGGCAAGAAGACCGCCAATACCATCTCCTCCACCTATGCGGAGACCGCCCGTTCCTACGGGGCGGAGGTGACGGGGGTGGACGACCTGGCCGCCACCTTTGAGCTTCTCTATTCGGGCCGTATCGACGCCACCCTCAACGCTGAGGTGACCTATTACGATTACATGGCCCAGCATCCCGAAGCCGACCTGAAGATCGCCTGCCTGGCCGACAAGGCCGACAGCGTGGCCATCCCTCTCAGGAAGGGGGAGGACGCCGCCGCCCTTCGGGAGGAGATCAACAAGGCCCTGGCCGAGCTTGCGGAGGATGGGACCCTTGGTGAGCTGTCCATAAAGTACTTCGGCACCGATATCTCCAAGGCGGAATAAGCGCAAAGAAAAGGGCCCCCGGGGATACCGCTCCCGGGCGGCCCTTTCTTTTGCCGGGTAAAGAGAGCAGGGTGGGCCCACAAATCCCGGTAAAATGTCCATAAAATCCTTTCCAAAATTTCTCAGTTGGTGTATACTATAACCAACCCAAAGAATTTACTTAGGAGGTCATTGATATGCTTCACCTGGATCTATCCAACGTCACTCCCTTCCTGCCTACGGGCTGGCGCACCGGAGAGGAGAAGGGCCTGGAGAAGGCCCACGACCATGTGCTGAACGGGACCGGAGCCGGCAGCGATTTCCTGGGCTGGGTCCGTCTCCCCGCCGACTATGACAAGGAAGAGTTCGCCCGCATCCAGAAGGCCGCCCAAAAGATCCGCTCCGATTCCAAGGCCCTGGTGGTCATTGGCATCGGCGGAAGCTATCTGGGCGCCCGGGCGGTCATTGAGACGTTGACCTCCAACAATTTCAATCTGACCCGGGGGGAGGGCACCGCCATCTACTTTGCGGGCAACGGGCTCTCCGCCGACGGCCTCAACGAGGTCATCGACCTTGTAAAGGATGTGGACTTCTCGGTCAACGTTATCTCTAAATCGGGCACCACCACTGAGCCCGCCATCGCCTTCCGGATCTTCAAGGCCCTGCTGGAGGAGAAGTATGGCAAGGACGGAGCCCGGGAGCGCATCTACGCCACCACCGACGCCAAGCGGGGGGCCCTGAAGGGTCTTGCCGACAAGGAGGGCTACCAGGAGTTCGTGGTGCCCGATAACGTGGGCGGTCGCTACAGTGTGCTCACTGCCGTGGGTCTGCTTCCCATCGCCGCCGCCGGCCTGGATATCGAGGCCCTGATGGCCGGCGCGCGGGAGGAGATGGAGCTTCTCAGCAAACCCGGAATGGACAACCCAGCCTGGCAGTATGCCGCCGCCCGTCACGCCCTCTATGAAAGCGGTAAGCGGGTGGAGATCCTGGCCGGGTATGAGCCTGCGTTCCGCTTCTTTGCCGAGTGGTGGAAGCAGCTCTACGGCGAGAGTGAGGGAAAGGACGGCAAGGGCCTTTTCCCCGCCAGCGTGGAATTTACCGCCGACCTCCACTCCATGGGCCAGTTCATCCAGCAGGGCGAGCGGCTCATGTTCGAGACGGTGGTCCGCTTCGACACGGCCCACACCCAGCTCACCATTCCCGACGACCCGGAGAATGTGGACGGGCTCAACTTCCTGTCCGGCAAGTCCATGGCCTTTGTGGCCGAGCGGGCCCTCCAGGGTGTGACCCTGGCCCATGTGGACGGCGGAGTGCCCAATATTCTTCTCACCGTCCCCGCCCGGGACGCCAGAAGTCTGGGCGCGCTGATCTACTTTTTCGAGTTTGCCTGCGGCGTCTCCGGCTATCTGTTGGGGGTCAATCCCTTCGACCAGCCGGGGGTGGAGGCGTACAAGAACAATATGTATGCCCTGCTGGGCAAGCCCGGGTACGAGAAGCAGAAGGCCGAGCTGGAGAAGCGGCTGGAAAGCTAAATCTCTGCAAAAGGCGGTTGCAATCTTGCCGGAAAGATGGTAAGATACATCCATAGACCGGAGGATTTTGTCCGGTGGACAACGTAAAGGAGTGATTCATCATGGTACGTGTCATCATGGGGGTCAAGGGAACGGGCAAGACCAAGCAGATGATCGAGCTGATCAACGCCGCGGCCAAAAATGAGGCAGGCAGCGTGGTGTGCATCGAGCACGGTTCTAAGCTGACCTACGACATTCATTACCAGATCCGGCTGATCGAGGCGAAGGAGTACGCCCTGGCCAGCTTCGATATGCTCAAGGGCTTTATCAGCGGTCTCCACGCCGGAAACTACGACATTACCCAGGTGTTTGTGGAGAGCCTGACAAAGCTTGTCAATGTCTCCGCTGAGGATCCTCAGGTGGAGCATTTCCTGGACTGGCTCAACGATTTTGGCGAGAAGAACGGCATTAAGTTTACCGTTACCATCAGCGCCGACACCGCACTGGCCTCCGACGGGGTCAAGAAGTATTTCTAAGGCTTCGGAAAAAGGGAATAAAAAAGGGATCATCCCAGGCTTTGGGATGGTCCCTTTTTCTTATTTAGTCCACCGTTCCAAAATCGCTGAGGGGCCAGATCACGCCCAGCACCCGGCCCAGCACATATCGGCAATCCACCGTGCCCAGGGCCTCATGGCGGCTATCAGAGGAGTGGTTGCGGTTGTCGCCCAAGACATAGATGGAGCCTTGGGGGACGGTGACATCCAGCACGTTCATCTCCGGAGAGTAGTGGTCCGTCATATGCTCCAGAATATAGGGTTCGTCAAGGGCGACGCCGTCCACGTAGACCGCCCCGGCGTCGTAGTCCACCCGCACATGCTGTCCGCCCACGGCGATGACCCGCTTGACGATGGGGGCGGTATCCTGGGGAGGGGCGGGGAAGCCGGGCTTGCGGAGGACCACCACATCCCCCTGCTTGGGCGTGTAGCCCAGGGACTGGAGCAGGAGCATATCTCCGTCGTGAAGGGTGGGGACCATGGAGGAGCCCACCACTCCGATGACCCGGCCCACCAACGTGCAGATCAGGATCAAAAGGATCAGCACCATGACCAGCGCCTGGGTCCAGTAGTAGAGGTCCAGTTTGGGGGAACTCTTTTTTTCCTGGGGCGTCTGTTCAGGCGTTTGATTTTCGTCTGAATGGATGATTTCATCGGACATGGGATCAACTCCGTTGGAAAAAGTTTGATTTTGTTATTATAGCCCAATCAGGGGAGAAATGCAACCGGGGGACGGAAAACTCTCCGGGGAAGGCCGACGCTTTGTACCCGATGCACAGCTAGCCTTCACAAAGCGTGACTTTTCTTCCGGCCAGCATGGTTTTTTCCCGACTGTGGCAGGAGAAAAGAAGGACCTGACGCCTCTCTGCCGTCTCAAGAAGGCACTCCAGCGCAAAGCCGGCCCGCCGGTCGTCAAAGGCGTCCAGGACGTCGTCCAGCAGGATGGGGCAGGGGTCCCCCTGAGGAAGCGCCATATCGCACATGGCAAGCCGCACCGCCAGGTAGAGCTGCTGGGCGGCTCCCCCGGAAAGGCTCAGGTCCTGCCGGGGAGCGTTCTCCCCGCTCTCCTGGGCCACGGCCTGAAATTGACGGGTGAGGGAAGCCCTGTCATACTTCCCTCCCGTGAGGGCGGCAAGATAGGTCCCCGCTCTCTCATTGACGGCGGGGGAGAACCGCTCCCGCAGAAGGGAATCGGCGTTTTTCAGGCTTTCCATGGCGGCGGCGATGGCCCCGTACTCCCCCCGCCGCAGCTCCAGCTGCTCCAAAAGCTGTCCCCGCCGGGCCTCCAGCTCCGCCGGGTCCCCCAGGGACCGCAGCTCCCCCTCCAGCCGGGCGGCGGCGTCGCTGGCCCGGCGAAGATCGGCGTTGACCATCCCCAGCTCTTGGGATAAAAGACCGGGGTCTCCCTGGGGAGCGGGGGCAAGAGGGGAACGCTCCTCCCCCGCCTTGGGAGAGGGGAGCGCGGAGAGGAGCCGCTGGGCGGCCTGAGTCTTCGCCTTGGCAAGGCTGTAGCGCTCTCCCTGCTGCAAAGCCCGGGAGAGGGCGGCCGAGACCCCGAAGAGATCGGTGACCTCCCCGGCAAAGGGGTGGACAAAGCCCAGAAGCTGGGCTGTGAGCTCCTCCTTCTGAGCGGTGAGCCTGGCAAGCTCGCTCCGCGTGGCCTGGAGCTCCCGCTGGGCCTCCTGGGCCAGGGTGTGGCGTCTGCCGTATTCCCGGGCCCTTTCCAGAATATCCTGGGAGTTTTGGGCGTTGTAGCGCAGAAGAAGGCCGGCGGCCTTCCTTTTTCGGTTCCGGGTCCGGAAAAGCAGGGGCAGCAGGATCAAAAGCGCCGCGCCCCAGAGGGTGGGAAGGACAAGCGCAAGGCCGGACCACCAGGGAAGGGAGGTCAGCATGTCCCGGGGCCGGAGATAGGCGTGGGCGGTGAGCCCCACAGAGACCAGTAGGGGCGCCAGGAGAAGGAGGAGAGGAGAGGGCCCTTTCCGCTCCAGCCGTTCCAGCTCGTCGTGATCCCGCTGGGCCCTGGCGGCGGCCTGAGCGGCGTCCAAATTTCCAAAAAGGGGATCGGAACGGATGGCCCTTTCCGACGCCGCCAGCTTCTCCTCGGCCTCAGGAACCGCTCTCTCCGCCAATTTCAGGTTGGCGGCAAGGGTGTTGAGGTAGCTCAGATCCCCCTGGGCCCGCCGCAGCTCCTCCGTGTCTGGCAGGGCCTGGGCGGTTTTTTGGATGGCCTGCAGCTCGGCCAGGGCGGTCTCATAGTCCTCCTGGGCCTGCCCGTGCTGCTGGGCCTGCCGGGCGGCGTCGGCGGCGGAGTGGGCCTGGAGCTGGGTCTCCAGTTGGATCCTCCGGGCCTCCAAAGCCTCCTTCTCCTGCCGGGCCTCCTGGGCCTGGCGGAGGAGGGACCCCTGGCGGGCAAGGGCCTCCTCAACGACAGCCAGCTCCCCCTCCAGCTCAGGGATCAGCCCCACCCGGCTGTTGACCTTCCGCCGGTTGAGCCAGTCCTTCAATCTCCGCTCCACCTGGGAGTAGGACACGTCCTCCTCTCCGGAGGTAGCCAATGCCGCCACCCGCTTCTCCAGATCCCCGCTGGGGGAGAGAGCGATCTCCCCCTGACCTACAAAGGCGGTGCGCTCAAAGACATCCCGGGAGACGCCCAAAAGGGTCTCTCCGCAGTTTTCGGCTGTAAGGCCGGGGACGGTCTCTCCGGTGGCGGTCCAGACCGCGGAAAAGGCCCCCCAGGCGGCGGCCCCTTTGGGACCGCGGGAAAGGGTGAGGCGGCGGCCCTGCCACTCCATGACCAGCGTGCCCTCCATGGGGGCGCCGGACCAGGGCTGGTAGCGGTTTTTCTCGGCCAGATAGCCCCCCCTGTCCCGGTCACGGGCGGGAAAGCCGTAGAGCATGGCCCGAAGGAAGGCCGCCCAGGTGGATTTGCCCCCCTCGTTGGGAGCTGTGATAAGGGTGAGCCCAGGCCCCGGACGGAGGGTGGCCTTATGGAGCTTCCCAAAGGTGGCAGTCATCTCAATGATCTTCATGGCGTGTCCTCCCCGTTCTCCAGGGCGGTGAGTCCAAACCGCACCGCTTTCTCCAGGATGGCCCGTTCCTCTCCATCGGCGGCGTCGATGCGGCGGCGCATATCCCGCAGGAAAAGCCCGGTGAGGCTGTCCTCCGCCTCACGGCCCCAGAGGTCCTGAGGGATCCGGGTGTGGTCCCGGACCGTCACCGCCCAGCGGTAGGGGGCGGCGGTTTGCAGAAGGGCGGGTAGGTCCACGCCCTCCGACTCCCCGGTGAGGACCAGACGGCACACATCCTCCCGGTCTCCCCGGGTCAGGGCGTCGGCCACGGCCTGACGGGGGTCCTTCCCGGTCAGGTCGCACTCTATGCGTTCATAGCGGCGGCGGCACAGGGGAAGGAGCTCCGCCGTCACGGCGTCGTCATCCCCAATGGTGACCCACAGGGCCCCCTTGTCCCCCAGCTCGTCAAAGCCCCGGCCCTCGGTACAGCCGGGATAGGCCCAGTACGTATTGCCCTCCCTTTGCAGTCCCGAGCAGGCGTGGATATGCCCCAGGGCCAGATAGGTGAGGCCGCTCCGGGCGATGTCGGTCCGGGGGGTGGGGCCGTAGCGGCCCGTGCCATCCACGTCGGCATGACAGACCATGACGGAGGGCTTGTCCCCCGTCGGGGCCTGAAATCCGGCCAGGGGGGAGGCGTCCCGGAACGGGCCGGTAAAGGCGGAGCCGTAGAGGGTCACTTGGGGCAACTCCACCCTCTGAACGCCGCCCTCCCGAAAAATAAGCACGTTTTTGGGCCAGATGGGGGCGGCGTAGAGGGAGCCGGCACCATAGAAATCGTGATTGCCCGGGGCGATGACCACCGGGGCGGGGATACGCCCCAGGGCGGCGGCCAGAGCCTGGGCGGTCTCCCGGTAGGTCTGGGACGAATCCAGAAGGTCCCCGGCCAGGAGCACCAGGTCCGCCCCTCGCTCCAGGGCGGCGTCGGCCAGCTTGTCCAGTAAAAGCCGCTGCTCCGCGCGCCGCTGCCGGGCCTGCTCCGCGGTCAGGGCGGCAAAGGGCGCGTCCAGGTGAAGGTCGGCGGCGTGTAAGATGTGAAGCATGAGAGACCTCCTTAATCCTGAATATCCACCCGTTCGGCGGATATGCATTTCCCCGACGCCGGGTCGATGGCAAAGAGGACGGCGTTCAGCTTGCAGGGACCTTCCGCCTCTTCATACCGCTGGGGAAGGCCGCCTAAAAACAGGTTGACCGACTGCTCCGGGCGGATGCCCAGAACGGATTGGGCAGGGCCCGTCATGCCCAGGTCGGTGACAAAGCCGGTCCCCTGGGGCAGGATCTGGCAGTCCGCCGTAGGTACGTGGGTATGGGTCCCCCACACCGCCTGGACCCGCCCGTCCAGATACCAGCCCATGGCCCCCTTTTCACTGGTGGCCTCGGCGTGAAAGTCCACCGCCACGATGTCTGCGCCGGCCTCCTTCAGAAGCCTGTCGGCGGTGGTAAAGGGGCTGTCGTTATGGGGGGGAAGCTCCAGCCGCCCGATGAGGTTCATGACCCCGATGCGCAGGCCCCTGGGCCCGTCGTAGACCCCAAAGCCCCGGCCGGGAAGGCGCTGGGGATAGTTGGCGGGCCGAAGGATATAGGGGTTTTCGTCCAAAAGATCCTTGATCTGTATGCGGTTCCAGGTATGGTTGCCCAAGGTGATGACGTCGGCCCCGGCGTCCAGGATGGTCTGGGCCTGCTCGGGGGTGAGCCCCACCCCCGAGGCATTTTCCCCGTTGACGACGGTAAAGTCCACATTGTGGAGTTTTTTTAGACTGCGCAGATGGCGGCTCAAAAACTCCAGCCCGCCCTGCCCCACTACATCGCCCACGGCGAGAAGGTGAAGAAGCATATGGGTATCATCCTTTCTGTAGACTTTATTATAAGCCATTTTTTATCAAAGCGCAATGAAAGAAAGGGAGAGCGGGAAAGGGAGGTATGCCGCCGGGGAGTCGTCCACCCGCCTTTGCGGGCAGAAAAAGACCACCGCGGAAACACTCCGCGGCGGTCCGTTTTTCAAGCGCTTTTTACCGGCAGACCTTGCCGGAAGAGACGATCTCATTGCTGTACTCCGAGCCGGAGCTGTTGGAGGCGTAAGCCACCAGAACGGCCCGATATTTGACCCCGGGTATGCCGGTGAAGGTATATGAACCAGCATGGGAAACAGTATCATAGGCATAGAAGCTGGGGTTTTTGCTTCCATAAACAGTGGTAGAGGTGATCCAATTGTCATTGCCAACCTCTTCCTCCAACCGAATGCTGTAAGCACCTAATTTCGTCATGGAGCCGGTGGCTGTCACAGAATAGGAGACCGCCATTTTGTTGCCCCCCTGAGGGGTAATAACGGCAGTGAGGATGGAAAAATATCTGCTGGCCCGGGGCTCCACTGCCGAGCAGGTGAGGGAGCCGCACAGCATCACAACCGCCAAAAAGGCGGAAATCATTTTTTTCATATTTGTTAACCTCCGTATATGGAATCGATCATCCTTTTCATTTCCTTTGTGGAGATATTACCCGAAATACTGCAGTAATCATTGCCGCTTATCCATATGGCTTGAAGCTGCTCAAAATTATGAATAAGAATATGCTCTACTTCATTTTTGATGTATACGCTGGGGTCTTCACCTTCGTTCATTTCAAAGGAAGCATCAGGCATATCTCCCTCATCATGGTAGTGGGAGATACGCAGGACTACATTAGAATCCTCAGCTGTGTAGAGTGCTACCGCTTGGGAAAAAGCAGGTGTCACTTGGACCGAGATCGTTTGGATCTCAAGTTCCTCCGGGATCCAAGTGGGGATGGACAGGTCATCGGCTCCGATGGCGGCCAGAGCGTCCTCCATGGAGGTAAATCCCTCTTCGTTGGGTTCTGCCAGCTCCATCACCCCCGAGGTCGGGATCAGATGGAGCTTTCCCTGTCCCCAGCGGACCAGGTAATCAGGCCAGCGGAACGCGGAGGCGGAGAAGACCAGAAGGACGCCCACCAGGACAGCGGCCTCCACCAAGCGAAATGGCTGAAGGGTCCTTTTTCGGGTTTTTGTCTCTTTTTTAGGAAATAGCTCCGGATGATTCTTTTGAAAAATGGCCCACGACGTTTCAAAATCGCCGGGGATTTGAACATTGTCATCAGGCTCTATGGTTTCTATGGCGGTAAAATACTCCGCGACAAGTGCCGGGTCCGCATTTACCCCTGTTCTCGCCTCCTCTTCAAAAATCATGTCCAGCTCTGCTCTCAGCTCCTGCGCTGATTTTTGATGAAGATGTTCTTTAAATTTAGCGTCGGCGCCGGTTTTGGGTCTGCCGTCCTGCTGAAACATCTATGTAACCCTCCTGATTATGATATAATATGAGCCGTCAAAACCTGACACTCACATTCCGATTTTCTCCAATTCTTTTCTCAGGTGGTCCCTGGCCCGTTTGGCCCGCTGGTGCATTGTGGTGGGCTTGCAGCCCTTTTCGGCGGCCAGCTCCACCAGGGTTTCCCTGCGTACATAGACGGCCTCGAACAGCTCCCGATCAGCGGCGGGAGTGGAGGTGGGTAAAAGTTCATCCAGGCCCCGGTCCTCTGTGGGAGCGGATACGGTATCCAGAAGAGGGACGGTGGGCCTGTGCTTCCGGTTGGTGGCCCAAACTTGGCGCATGGCAATGGTCCGAAGGAGCGGCTCCGGGTTCTCGCAAGTTTTAAAGACGTCCAGCTGTCGACAGATGGCCTCATAGGTATTTTGGAGCAGGTCCTCAAATTCTGCGGGCGTGTTGGGATGCATGTAGCGAGCGACTACCCGGCGGATCAAAGGGTCGTTGATTTGCAGGAAGTTCCTCACATACTCCTGATCCTCTGGACTCAGCGGCCGTATCTCTTTCTTTCTCACGGACCTGTCCTCCTGTCATTAAATTATCGGGGATAAGAAAATGCCGAAAAGGACAAAAAAATGTCAGCATTTTCATTTGTGATAACATATTAAAAGATATATAAAGGGAAAGAAGCGCTTGCTGCTATTTTATACCATAGGTCAAAAAATGGCAATATATAAAAATAAAAGGGAGAAAAGAGGCTGTTGGCCGTGACAAAAGATGCTCCTTCTTCAAAAAAATATGAGGCTGCGCTGAAAGCTGTTTTAGAGGACTTTTTCAGCAAAGATTTTTACAGCAGGGAAGACGTCCAGAGGTATATTGAAGCATTTTCCTTTTACCTCAGCGCCGGGGATGACGCCTATCGCTATCATACGGCTTTTTTGGTGCAGAAGGATTTGAACTTTCAACGGTTTTTGCGTCGGGCGGGAGAGAAGCAAAGGCGGTTGTATGAATTTGTGGAAAGGCTGAAGCAGAGCGAGGATATCAGCCGGTGGATCGCGAGCCACCCGGCGCAGGCGGAGCGGGTATCCTTTTCCATTGATGACTTTTTTCGGTGTGGGCTGACTGGGGAAGGGTCTTTTTGCGAGGAAGTGTCGCTCAGAGGAGTGGAGCAGGGGAAAAATATTGTGACCATCTGTTTTTCCGGGTGGACGGCCAGCTTTTTTTACTCTGCGTTGGATAGGGATATGAAGGAGATCACAAAAAGCTTTTTGTCTATGGT
The DNA here is from genome assembly GCA_947577065.1 of uncultured Pseudoflavonifractor sp. Lineage (GTDB taxonomy): Bacteria > Bacillota > Clostridia > Oscillospirales > Oscillospiraceae > Vermiculatibacterium. The sequence goes on along the minus strand of CANPTT010000001.1, from coordinate 3,877 downwards.
TGCCGGAAAGAGTGGGGAGGGGAAGGAAAATGGACCTGAGAAAGCGCCTGTGTAGCAAAGAAAATATTTTTTTGGCGATCTATACGGTAAATTCCTATATCCAAGAAAAGGATCTGCTGGATAAGGAGGATACCAAATTGTTGGCGGCGCTTGGAGATGTTTTTGACCGCACGGTAATGGAGCGGACCGTTAAGCGGGTCCAACGGAGATTGAAGACGATCCTGGACGACAGTGCGGACTATTTTGAGGTCACCGTCTACTTCAAACCCAAAAAGTATAAAAATGGGCAGGACATTTTTCGGCCGATCCATACCGCAAAATTGATCGATCAGATCGCGATCATATCTATGCTGCAGATCTTGGTATACAATCAGAATGAAAAGGGAGAGTTGATCCCGTCTGAGCTGAGCAGACTGATCCCCTCGAATTTTTTTGGAAATCGGATCTCGTATAACGGCAGAGAGCTTTTCAAGCGCTGGCAGACGCAGTACCAGCAATATACGGCCAAGGCGAACGACATACTTTACAAAGCCGGGGAAACCAAGCAATATCGGTATGAAGTCACCTTGGACCTAAAGAATTTTTTCCCGTCGGTACATCCGCAAATGCTGTACAATTACATTATGGAGAAGATCCCTCTGACATGGAAAAATGACAAGGTCATTCCGATCCTTTTGCGGAAGCTGCTTATTTTTCGGCTGTGCGAGCTGAAGGATGTGGAGCGGGAGTGGTATCTTCAGGCCGAACCGGTGGAAGCCTCCTCCTGCTCCTATGCCAAAGGGCTCCCGCAGGGCTTGCCCCATACTTATTTCTTTGCCAATCTGTTGATGACCATGATCGCGGATGAGTATGAGCGGGTATTTCCGGGAGAGGCCGTATTCTATGTGGACGACTCTGTCATTTTTACAAATGGGAAAAACAACAAACTGGATCATGAACTGTTTTATGAGATGATCCAGGAGCTGAACAAAAATATTCAGCGCTCGGAGAAGGAGCTGCTGGAGAGGGGAAGGGGATCGGAGGAGCTCAGTCTTCCGCAGGATTTTTGTTATCAGGAGCCTGGGTGTTTCGGCATTCAGGTCCATAGGCCGGAGCGGCAATCAGGGTCAGACTCCAAAAGCTATTTTTCCGAAATTATCGAAGCCACGAAAAATAACGCGGAGCGCTACATACACGGCTTGAGCCGGGAGACCTCCAACATCAGCCTCGACATCCGCACCGCCTTTTCGGACGATGAGGCCAAGATGATGAAAAGCAGGGTGGAGGCAATTTTTAGCTTGGTGGAAAGTGAGATCAAGCGGGTCCAAAATAAGCCGGATGAGCGGGTGTACTTGAGAAAACTGATCCGGTACAAAAAGTTTTTTTCCTATAGAAAGAACATTTTGTATTACCGGGCCAGCGGCGATATTTCGGAGCAAAGGGAGCAGCTGCTTAAGGATATTGCGCTCAGAGAGCAAGAGGACAAAAAGGAATTTTATGAGAAGTATACCGATGACACGCTTGCGTCGGTGATCCCGTTCGTTCTCAAACGTTGTATAGACGAGGACGATGAAATAGGACGCCTGGCGGATGCGATCAACGAATTGATGACCGTCCTGTACGGAGAATGCACAGAGCACGCCTATATCCGAGCAGCCTGCCAGCCTTACCTGGATGGAACGGGGGAATATGGTCCTGTCGATCCATATCGAACGCTCCGCCGCCTTTTGCGGGAGCGCTATCACGTGCTGCTGCTGCAGGCCCAGGAGAAAAGGTGGGAGAAATTTCCTCTTTTGTGCGATAAGACGGCAAAGGAAATGTTTGAGATGCTGGGGCTGGATTGGCTCTATGCCTGGGCGAAGCGGATCCCCGGCAATGTAGAGGCACTTTCCAGAATGCTGGTCAACGGGCTCTTTTCTTACCTGTTTGAATTTGAAATGGACGACCAGTTTGTTTTTGCGAAGCACAGCAAGGAGCCCATCCAGTACGCTGAGGTACGCATATTGGCGGCGCTGCGAAACACAGATTTTTCGCTGCAAAGGTTTTGGCAGGACTATGGCGAGTATATACAGGATGACTATAGGCGTACGGTGGATTATTCCCTTTTACAGGTTTTGGAGGCATACAAGGTTTTTGTCTGTGACCCGTGTAGAATTGACCAGCTCATTCAAATCCACAAGTATTGCTGCGACACGTGGAAAAATGGTTCAAAGTATCTGCATTTTTATACCCTGCACAACCAGGAACACGCAGTGATGCTGATCCGGCTGTGCATACGCTGGCTTCATGCGGTCTCCTTTTTTGAACTGAAGAAAATTGATTATTTTATCCTGTTTGCGGCCTGTTATCTCCATGATATTTCCATGGTCACCCTTCCGGAGCCTGAGAAATTCTACGCGGGAACGGATACCGAGGCGGATGAAATATTTACCGGGATCTTTAACAAATTTAATTTGGACGCGGGAATTCGGGCAACCAAAAAGGATCTGTATGAAACGTATCAGCGGATAGATAATTTTTTTGAGCAGAAGGCCCGTGGGAGCCACGCAAAGGACAGCGCCAATGAGATCCGGAAATTTAGCGAGCTGTCGTTTTTGGAGCCTGCCATGAGGGAAAATATAGCGCAGGTATCCGAAGCGCATTGCTACGATGTGGAAGACGTATATTTAGAAAAGCCGGCCGGGGAAGGAAAGATCAATATGCGATTGATCAAGATACTTCTGCGGTTGAGCGATCTGCTGGATATGAGCAGATACCGGATCTCAAAAGTAGTTCTGGATCACAACCTGACCAGCCTGAATGAGGTGTCCAGATTTCACTGGATCTCTCATTTGATCACGGATAAATGCAGCATAGATACACAATATATTTTAAAAAATAAAAGAAAATTTGGGTCAAAGAGAATAGAGGAAAAATTGACCTTGACAGTGGATGTGCTAATGCTGCAAACCACGGCCACAAAAGCTGACCACTGCAAGCATATCTCGGGGATCACGCTGGAGGCGAAGCCCGGGGGAAAAACAAAAGTCGTGGTTCAATGCGCCCAGGGCAAGAGCTGCGACGGGCGGAAGTGCAATTTTTTGTGCAAGTGGTTTGTGCGTAAGAACAATTACCTGGTGACAGAATTGGCCGCGCTAAAGGAGTACCTGACAAGTATTCGGGAAAATTTTTATACTGCGGATATTGATATGTGCATTCAAGTCGTTGAGAATAAGAACCTTTCCAATGAAATATTTGACTATCTCAAAAAGTATGTGGATGTGAAAAAAGACGATCGGTAAGAGACTGCAATAGAAAGAGGAAGCCCGGAACCGTTATGGTTCCGGGTTTCCTTTTCTGGAGCTGATGGTGGGAATCGAACCCACAACCGGGGGTTGTTCGTAAGGGGACAAGTTCAGAAAAACTACTTTGCTTTCTGCTGTATGAAAGCCATGATTTCGCCCAGGCTGTCAACGATAAACTGCTGGGCAGCAACATGAAGCAGAGAATCGACCACGAATGAATTTGAATGCTTCCTTATCAACGTAAAACTAATTTTAAGGGGCCTTATTTGTACAATTGATACTTGACGCTCCACAGTATATAATTGAAATATGCCATTGAGTTTTATTCTTGACCGAATTTTGACTTTCTCCCTATAGGATAAAAAAGACTGGGGGTGTTCCCATGGCATACAGAATTTTGATCGTGGATGACGAACCGATGCTGACCGAACTGCTTTCTACCCATTTGCAGGATCACGGCTATATGGTTTCCGTGGCCAACAGCAGCGATGAAGCCCTGGCGAAGCTGACTGCAAAGCCAAACCTCATCCTTCTGGACATCAATATGCCAGGGATGGACGGGCTGGAGCTGTGCAAGGTCATTCGGAATCATATCGTCTGCCCTATCCTGTTCC